>NZ_JAWRXU010000732.1:0-270 GCF_046534895.1 Paraburkholderia sp. SIMBA_053
GGACCACGGCATGACTTGCTGTTTCACGTCCACACCGATCTTCTTGCGTACCAGCGCGAGCAGATCGTTGTCATAGCCGGTGTTCTTGCCTTCAGCAACGAATTCGAACGGGGTGTAGTCATCCTCGGTCGCGACGCTCAGATAGCCGCGCGCCTTGATTTCCTCGGCGCTCGCTGCATGCGCCGCATGAACGATGCCTAAGGTGGCGACGAGCGCAAGCGCGCATGTGCGCAGCAGCGTAACGGCGGTGCGCTGTTTTGACTGGCCAGG
>NZ_JAWRXU010000733.1:0-270 GCF_046534895.1 Paraburkholderia sp. SIMBA_053
TTTTTCTAGCTGATCAAACCGTTCGTTCCATGTTTTTACCATGTCTACCATATTTACAGATAACGTTTCATCCCTATTATCAGTGTTTTCTTCGTCAGAAACATTGATAACCATAGCTATTCCATTTTCTTCAAGATACTCGTTTACTTCAATTTCATTTTTATTGTCGCTATAAAGTTTTTTAATAAGTTTAAGGACTTTTAAAGAATCATGATATATGTAGTATTTTCCTCTATTCCCCTGTTTCACTACAAGAAAATCTTCATGTCG
>NZ_JAWRXU010000734.1:0-270 GCF_046534895.1 Paraburkholderia sp. SIMBA_053
GGTTGTAAAGAGGTGCTGGCTTCCAGATGACTGGTAAACAATTACCCGCCAAATGTAATTTTTTTACGCTACATGTCAGCCTGCGCTTTTCGCGCAACGCATAATCCGGCTAAAGCAAACACCCCGGGGTTGGTTGATGTTGGCCCTTCTCGTTGCCATAGTCGCCGTAATTGCTGGCTGAACAGATTTAAATCGCCGCTGCTGCAAAATTGCTCTGTAGCGGCTGCCTTTTCACCAGACGACAATTGACATTCTGCCAGCCTGCGCCTT
>NZ_JAWRXU010000735.1:0-270 GCF_046534895.1 Paraburkholderia sp. SIMBA_053
TCTTCATCGACCCGCAGAACGACGTGCTGAGCCCGACGGGCAAGAACTGGGGTGCGGTGGGCGCTAGCGTCACGGAAAACAGAACCGTCGAAAACATGTTGAGGATCTTCAAGGCCGCAAAAGCCGCGAAAGTCAATGTATTCATATCTCCACATTACTTCTTTCCGACCGATCGCGCATGGAAGTTCAACGGTCCGCTGGAAGCGGACGAGTTCGCAACCGGTACGTTCGCGCGAGAAGGCGCTCTGAACCTCCAGGGATTTGAGGGCT
>NZ_JAWRXU010000107.1:0-460 GCF_046534895.1 Paraburkholderia sp. SIMBA_053
CCGCGCAACACACAACCGTGTAGCGCGTCATCCGCAAGGCTACCTTTGGGAAGCTGTTCTGGCTACCACGCCCCGTGGCCACACTGAGCTGCGGGTGCCAACCCGAGGCAAGGTTGCTCAGCGCACAGCGCGACTGACGTTGCGTTGTGCGAGCGTGCGACTGCAATCTCCAAGGGCGCGCGCGAGCCGCCGCAGCCTGCCTGAGGTGGACGTCTTTGCCATTCATGCTATTGAGGATAATCCCGCGCGCGGCGTTGAACCGCTTGAATGGATGCTGCTGAGTTCGGTGCCCACGAGCTCGCTTGAAGAAGTTCTCGAACGGCTGGCCTGGTACGCCAGACGCTGGACCATTGAGACGTGGCACCGTGTGCTCAAAAGCGGCTGCCGTATCGAGGCGCGCCAGTTCGGCACACTCGAGCGGTTTGTGAGAGCGACGGCTCTGTTTGCCGTCATCGCGTGG
>NZ_JAWRXU010000736.1:0-270 GCF_046534895.1 Paraburkholderia sp. SIMBA_053
CTGCTGGACAACGAGCGCTCGGTGTTCACGCGCGGCACCTACACGGCGTGCCAGTGCGCGGAAGATCCGGCATGGTACATCAAGGGCAGTGAGTTCGATTTCGACACGGGCGCCGACGACGGCGTCGCGCACAACGGCGTGCTGTTCTTCCAGGGCGTCCCCGTGTTCGCGAGCCCGTGGCTGTCGTTCCCGCTGTCGGGCGCGCGGCGCAGCGGCCTGTTGCCGCCGACTTTCTCGATGAGTTCCACTAATGGCATCGACGTCGCGCTG
>NZ_JAWRXU010000737.1:0-269 GCF_046534895.1 Paraburkholderia sp. SIMBA_053
TCTGAACCCGGATGCGCCCGGCGTGCAGATCGGCCCCTGAGGCAAGTCTGCAACCCTGTACCGGCGCAATTCGTTTGCCTGTTGCACTTGGCGGGAAAATCCCGATTCTGGGCGCAAAGTCCGGAGGATAACATGCCAGATCGCCGTTCCGTCCTTGCCAGTCTGACCGCCGCCGCGCTGCTGCCGGCAGCGGCGCGGGCGCAGGGGCTGTTTTCAACGTCCGCCGCAGTTCCCCCGCTTGATCCGCTGGTTTTGGGCAGTGCCGAAGC
>NZ_JAWRXU010000738.1:0-269 GCF_046534895.1 Paraburkholderia sp. SIMBA_053
TCCAGAAGGCCAAGCCCGATTTTGTCGTGACCTTGCTGGTCGGCGCGAATCAGGCGTCGTACTACGAGCAGCAGGCCTCGGCACATTTGAATCTGCCAATGGCGAGTTCGGTGAACGTCGGTCAGGCGTATGAGCACAAGCGCTTCAAACCGCCTGCATTGAAGGACATGTACGTGACCGCGAACTACGTCGAGGAAGTCGACACGCCCGCCAGCAACGACTTCAAGAAGCGTTTCCACGCGAAGTTCCCGAATGAGCCGTACATCAAT
>NZ_JAWRXU010000739.1:0-269 GCF_046534895.1 Paraburkholderia sp. SIMBA_053
GCAGGGATGTCCGCGTCGCTTGCGAAGATCGACAGGGCGCTGCGCGAGCAACTGGCGAACCAGCCAAACGTCGCTGGCGCGCTCGCGCAGCTCACGTCCGACGGCACGCGGCTTCAGCAGGACATCGCGCTTGCGCTCGCCAAAACCACCGCGCCGGAGCAGGACGGCTCACGCGCATGGGCTGCGCAGACTTATACGCGTCTTGGGATGGAAGTCGACGGGCTCGAAGCGCGGATGGACCAGTTGCGCGTGCAGGAAGACCTGTCGCT
>NZ_JAWRXU010000108.1:0-460 GCF_046534895.1 Paraburkholderia sp. SIMBA_053
GCGCCTTGCGGCGATCGCCGAAGCCTGGCGCCTTCACAGCAACCGTCTTCAGAATGCCGCGAATGTTGTTGACCACCAGCGTAGCCAGCGCTTCGCCTTCGACATCTTCCGCGATGATCAGAAGCGGGCGGCCGGCTTTCGCGACCTGTTCCAGAACCGGCAGCAGATCGCGAATGTTCGATACCTTCTTGTCGTGCAGCAGCACGAACGGGTTATCGAGCACGGCCACCTGTTTGTCCTGATCGTTGATGAAATACGGCGACAGGTAGCCACGATCGAATTGCAGACCTTCCACCACGTCGAGCTCATCGTCGAGCGACTTGCCGTCTTCCACGGTGATCACGCCTTCCTTGCCGACGCGGTCGATCGCTTCGGCAAGCCGCTGGCCGATCGACTCTTCGCCGTTGGCCGAGATCGTCGCGACCTGAGCGATTTCCTTGCTGGTCGTGGTCGGCCTGCT
>NZ_JAWRXU010000740.1:0-269 GCF_046534895.1 Paraburkholderia sp. SIMBA_053
CCAGCAGATCACGATGGCCGCCGCCACCGTCGCCGCGTAGGCCGCGAAATAGCCGTCGCCGAGCGTCGCGCCCGCGAGCCCGCACAGCCCGCCGACCATCGCGCCGATGAACTGATCGCGCGACAGCTTGCGCGTGTCGATATAGCTGTGCTGGCTCACGGCAATGGCGGTGATCGCGGCCCAGAACGCCTGCTCGGTGTGGAGCGCCTGGCCGATGCCGAACGCGAGGCTCGCGCCCGTCACCGCCTGCAATGCCATCAAACTGCCTT
>NZ_JAWRXU010000741.1:0-269 GCF_046534895.1 Paraburkholderia sp. SIMBA_053
CCAGGCGAGCAAGGCGTCGCAATATCGCGACCTCGTGATCGCGTATCGCAACGGCTCGGCGGTCAGACTGTCGGATGTCGCCGAAGTGGTCGATTCCGTCGAAGACCTGCGCAACCTCGGCCTCTTCAACGGCAAGCGCTCGGTGCTCGTGATTCTGTACCGGCAGCCGGGCGCGAACATCATCGAGACGATCGACCGCGTCACCGCGATGCTGCCGCAACTGCACGCGTCGCTGCCCGCCGACGTGGACATCACGCCGACCGCCGACC
>NZ_JAWRXU010000742.1:0-269 GCF_046534895.1 Paraburkholderia sp. SIMBA_053
GGAGAAAAGACCACATTACTAAAGGTTATCGCTAGTAGAAGATTTCTCCCTTCAAATTCGGGCGTAATTCCTAAAACAAGCGCAATTGAAAGAGATCCTTTTAACCCTCCCCATGAAATAATATGCTTCCATGAAGTTGGAATGGATTTATCAAAGGCTAAGCTGATATAAACAGCGAGAAAACGTGCTAAAAGGACAATAAGAATACTTCCAACGATGAGCGACCCTTTATCTAGGAAATCAATACGACTCACTTCTAATCCTACTAG
>NZ_JAWRXU010000109.1:0-459 GCF_046534895.1 Paraburkholderia sp. SIMBA_053
CACAGCGGGCAGCGGAACAGAAGCCCTTGCCCTTCGTTTTTGATGATGACGTCCGACTGCTCCCACTGCGCGCCGCAGGACTGGTTTCTACATGTAAACACGTTGCTTCTCCAACTGGATTCGATTGTTGATTCGACTGGCCGCATCAACCGAGATGCGTGTGCCGTGTGCGCGGCGCGCTGACGTCCATTTCGCTGAGACCTTGCACGATGCCGCAGTCTTCGACCGCCTGTTCGCCGTGGCATTGCTCGCGCAGCACGTGCAATTGCGCCTTGAGCTGTTGCAGTTCGTCGATACGCGTATCGACGTGCGCAATATGCTCGTCGATGAGGTTATTGATGCCGCCGCAGCCATTGGCCGGCGCGTCGGTCAGACGCAGCAGCGCGCGAATTTCGTCGTGCGTCATGTCGAGCGCGCGGCAATTGCGGATGAAGCGCAGCCGCTCGACGTGCTTCGCCG
>NZ_JAWRXU010000743.1:0-269 GCF_046534895.1 Paraburkholderia sp. SIMBA_053
CTCGATTTGCTGGAGGACCACAACAGACAGGAAACCCACATGAGCCAATACCTCGACTGTATGGCCGCGCTCGATCGCTGCGCAGCCGCATGCCATCACTGCGCGTCCTCGTGTATCGCGGAGGGGAACCTCCCCGACATGGAAAAGTGCATACGGCTCGATCTTGACTGCGCCGCGTTGTGCCGTTTCACGTCAGAAGCGCTCGCGCGAGATTCACAGTTCATGCGTGACTTCTGCGACCTGTGCGCGCGCATCCGCCTGCGCGGACG
>NZ_JAWRXU010000744.1:0-269 GCF_046534895.1 Paraburkholderia sp. SIMBA_053
GTGCCGCAGCCGCCGTTCGCGCGGGTTGCCCGGAGTCTCGACTGTCCCTGTGGCATTGAACCCGAGCTTGCGTATGCCGGTCGAACCGCGACTTCATGTCTAACGACGACCACGGAAAACCAGTTTGAAATTACACCAGGATTCAAGCGGCGCCCTGAACACCGTCACGGGCTACGGCGCCGGCTATGTCGACATCAATCTCGAACGTCATACGGGCAGCATCATCGTGATGCCGGAAAAGCCGGTCATCAGCTGGCCGGTGTCGTCGT
>NZ_JAWRXU010000745.1:0-269 GCF_046534895.1 Paraburkholderia sp. SIMBA_053
GGCGCATGCCATCGGCGTCGCCATCGTCGGAAAATGCGCGCGGCTTTTGCGTGGACAATGCATCGACGACAGCCTGCGTAATGGCATCCGTCGCATCCGCCGCAGACGCGGCGTCGCGCAACACCAGCGGCTCGACCGCTACGCCAGCGACATCCGGCGCGACCACCGGCGCCGCAGCAGGCGCGCCCTGTTCGAACGCGTGTGCGCCGAACGTCACCATCGAACCACATACCATCGTGGCAATGCCGGCGAGTTTTCGGGTCTCGGTT
>NZ_JAWRXU010000746.1:0-269 GCF_046534895.1 Paraburkholderia sp. SIMBA_053
GTCGTGGTTTGTTCCGCGCCCGTCAGCGTGAGCTTGATGCGCAGGGTTGCAGGCGAAGGCTGTGCGGCGATTTCGAAACGCTTCGACAGTTTCGACGCGAACGTCTTGCCCATGTAGCCAGCGAGCGCCGCCCTGTCGTCATCTTTCATATCCCCGAACTGGTTGTCATTGCCCCGATAGATATCGACGGGATCGACGATCACCTGGTTGTAACGCGACCAGACAACGGGGGCCGCGAACCGGTACGGCACCTTGGCGGAGTCGTCATC
>NZ_JAWRXU010000747.1:0-269 GCF_046534895.1 Paraburkholderia sp. SIMBA_053
GCCGGCATCGCGCTGACCCTGCTGGTCGCCGCGCTCTGGTTGCCGCTGGCCTGGCTCAACGGCAAGGTCGATATCAACCGGATGCAGTTCGGCGATTCGGCGCCGCTGTTCCTGCTGGTCGCGCTGCTGGGCACGGCGATGACGACGGGCGTGGCCGGCTGGATCTGCCGCTGGCCGGGCGTGCAATGGATCGGCCGCAACACCCTGCTGGTCCTGTGCACCCACTTCCTGGTGTTCTTCGTGCTGTCCGGGCTGCGCTCCCTGGCCGG
>NZ_JAWRXU010000110.1:0-458 GCF_046534895.1 Paraburkholderia sp. SIMBA_053
TGATGGAAGCCGCCCCCGGCTACGCCAACACCGCCACCGCCGAGACCGCGCCTTACGTGCCGCGCCCGGCCTTCCGCCCGCTCACCAAGTTTGAGGCCCGCGGCGAAAAGCTCGGCCACGGCGTGTGGGATCTGGTGTTCCGCAAGCGCGAGATCGCTTAAAGGCGAAAGCGCTCACGGCCTGGACATCGGCCTCGGCCAATCAAAAAGGTCCGCCAACATAATTGGCGGACCTTCTTTTTTGTCTCGCGCAAAAGATCGCGCCGTCGTCAATCCGTCCAGCTCAACGCGCCGCTATAGCCGACCAGCAGAATCAGCAATCCGAAGCCGATGCGATACCACGCGAACGCCGTGAAATCGTGCCCGGCAATATAGCGAAGCAGCCAGCGCACGCACAGAAACGCGCTGACAAACGCGGCCACGAAACCGAGCGCGAAGATGCCGAGCGCGTCGACGGAC
>NZ_JAWRXU010000748.1:0-269 GCF_046534895.1 Paraburkholderia sp. SIMBA_053
CCATAGCTGCAGCGGCGATGCAAAGTGCAGACGACCACTGGGACCCGCGAGAGTAGCTGACAGTAACGCCGTTATAGTCTTCGTTCAACCGGAGCATTTCTGACGTTCTCTCTGTCCAAGACCAACATTCGCCGGTCATGTGCCGCATAGATGCAGGTCGTTCACCGTAACTGGCACACGCGTGATGCGTCCTTCATTTACCTGCAGCTCATCGATGACAAGCCGAGTCGGATTTTGGGGGGACGTGAACACGGTCAACTCATAGTCCT
>NZ_JAWRXU010000749.1:0-269 GCF_046534895.1 Paraburkholderia sp. SIMBA_053
GGTCGAGCATCTTGTTCAGTTGCGTGGCAATGTCGAGCGCGTTTGCATTCTTCAGTTGTACGACGGACACCGACTGACCGGCCGCCGTATCCACACCGGCGATGATCTGCGCGATACGGCGCACGTTGTCCGCGTAGTCGGTGACGACAATCGTGTTGTTGGCCGGATAAGCGGCCACGGTATTGTTCGGCGAGATCAGCGGCCGCAGCACCGGCAACAGGTTATTCGCCGATTCGTTCTTCAGCACGAACACTTGCGTGACCACCTGG
>NZ_JAWRXU010000750.1:0-269 GCF_046534895.1 Paraburkholderia sp. SIMBA_053
GGTCGTCCGACGCGCGCAGGTCGGGGAGCATGTCGCGCGCGTCGAAGCTCTCGGCCTCCTGCTCGACATGGATCAGGGCGTTGTACTCCTCGGCGTCGGCGATGGGATCCATCCGCAGCACGGCCGCCTTCGATGAGGGCACCAGATCGACGAAGCGCACATGCAGCCGATCCCCGTCGCCCACACCTGCGCCCGAACGGAACACCCGGATGTCCGCCGCGGCGATCCGCGACGCATCCGCATCGTTCGCCGTGGCCCTGGTCTCGCGC
>NZ_JAWRXU010000751.1:0-269 GCF_046534895.1 Paraburkholderia sp. SIMBA_053
GGACAGCAGAGCATAGAGATGGACGCTCGACTGCTTTGGGGTGCAGCGCGCGCAGTAGACTGCCAGACACAGAGAAGGCGTCGTCGGAGCGAACCACGCGACGCCTGCGTTCAATGAGCCGCCTTCGGCGCTTCGATGACTTCGATCACGTCGAGCGCGCGAAAGTCATCAGGATTGCTCGTGAGAAGCGGCAAACGATGTTCGTGAGCTTGAGCGGCGATCCATAGATCGTTATAACGCGGACGCGGATTACGACCCGCCACCTTCAT
>NZ_JAWRXU010000752.1:0-269 GCF_046534895.1 Paraburkholderia sp. SIMBA_053
GCTTTGCCGCCTCGGACACCAGTCAGACGCAATCGGGCACATAGCAGCGGCACGGGCGGCGGTGGTACGGATGGATGCCACTGAACAGCAGGACCGCGTATGGCGTATAGACGATGCCGACTACTCGCGACTTTGCGTCGCATTCGCAATTCTGGACGACCAACTATCCGTAGCGTCACTGGACGATATCGCGAATGCAGAGACAAGCATTGCTGAAGGCTTGCTCGGAGCCGAACGCGAACCGGTCGTCGTCGAGCCGATTTGACGTC
>NZ_JAWRXU010000753.1:0-269 GCF_046534895.1 Paraburkholderia sp. SIMBA_053
GCCATCAGCCGGTGACGCCCCTGTCAGGGATTCCTTGAAATTGAGCGACTTTCGCCGTCAGAGACGGCACCGGCCCGCTATCGCTTTGCTGCAGGCAATACGGGATCAATCGCACGTCGGGCGCTCTTCGCGGCTGCCGCGGCCATGTCGAGGTTGCTCCGTGTGACTTCGACCGCCTGCTGGCTTGCGCCCTGCAGGGTTTCATACAGCGTACTGGCGGCCGCGATGGCGGAATTCAGCGCGGCCATGGCGGCGTCAGAGCCGGCCGG
>NZ_JAWRXU010000754.1:0-269 GCF_046534895.1 Paraburkholderia sp. SIMBA_053
GTTCGACGTGGAAGGCAACGCTGAGCTTCACGACATTCTGATGGCCTTGCCGTTGTATCCGTACATGAAAATTTCCGTCACGCCGTTGTGCCGTCATCCTTCTTCCGTTCGTACCGGCGACGCGTGAGGCCGACAAAGCGCGCGATGTACTGACGCGCGCCCACGCCGCTTTCCCAATACAACATGGAGGCAGAATCATGAGTATCAAAGTATTTGCAACACAGGAAGTGCAAGACCTGCTGACGGCGGCCGCGAATCTCAATAGCGAT
>NZ_JAWRXU010000755.1:0-269 GCF_046534895.1 Paraburkholderia sp. SIMBA_053
TGCTGACCGTCCTGCTCGGCATTCTCGTGTGGCTGCAGCAGAACGTGCTGCAATGGATGATTCCGCATTGACGCCTGATCGTTGCCAGAGCGGGCGCGACACGCTTCGCGCCCGCGCGCCCGCCTGATAGCGCCAATCCTGACGGGCGAATTGTCGATTCTTGCTGTTTCATCCCATCGTGAAACGACGCGCGTAATCCCGGTGTTAGCATGCGTACGCATCGCGACTCAACTGCGCGCGATACCTTCACGATGAATCCAGTCAACATC
>NZ_JAWRXU010000111.1:0-455 GCF_046534895.1 Paraburkholderia sp. SIMBA_053
GCAAAAGCTGCGGCGGCGTCGAGTGCGTCTGGCGCGCAGGCGTCGGCGCCATCGGCAGCTATCGCGCAGCCTTCGCCCGCTCCCAGTGCCGCCGAAGCGCGCGAAGTCGCGCAACAAAGCATGCGTCACGCAAACGGCTTGTCGTTGGCATGGCCCGCGGGCGGCCGGGTCGTCGAAGCCTTCCAGCCGGGCGAGACGCGCGGCATCGAGATTGGCGGCAAGGCGGGCGATCCGGTTCGCGCGGCCGCCGACGGCAAGGTCATGTATGCCGGCACGGGCCTGAACAGCTACGGCAGTCTGATCATCGTGCAGCACAACAAGGACTTCCTGACCGCGTACTCGCATAACCGCAAACTGCTGGTCAAAACCGGCGAGATCGTTCGACAGGGCCAGCAGATCGCCGAGATGGGCGACGAAAACAACTCGCGCGTGTCAGTCGGCTTCGAGTTGCGCCG
>NZ_JAWRXU010000756.1:0-269 GCF_046534895.1 Paraburkholderia sp. SIMBA_053
TGTTCCCCAGCCTGTTCCCAGAACTCTCGAAGGTGCGCAAATTCATCGCCTCGTCGCACGCCGGAGGATCGTTCATCGATGAGCGTAGCTTGGATCGCGCGTGCATTGCCCCGCAAATCGATAGCAGTATTACAGGAATACTAACGTTCTCGGTTAGTCAGTGTATTGGCTTAACGCGTGTCCGAGGTCATTAGCAAGTCCAATACCCAGAGATGTTCAGGTTGGCAAATCGGCTTTGATGCAATGGAGACGGAACCGGCGACCATTCA
>NZ_JAWRXU010000757.1:0-269 GCF_046534895.1 Paraburkholderia sp. SIMBA_053
GAAGCGCTCGACAGCGCGCGGCACGGGCGCGCGCGGGCACCCGCGCTCACATGGCTGATCTGGCTCGCAGGCATCGGCTATTTCGCCGTATGGGCTGCATTGGGCGCGGTGGTGTTCGCGCTAGGCGCGGCCTTCGCCACGCTTCAAATGCGAGTGCCGGCGCTCTCGCATGCTGTGCCCGTTATAGCCGGCGTGATGGTGCTGCTCGCAGGCGCGTTGCAATCCTCCGCATGGAAGGCGCATTATCTCGACTGCTGCCAACAGCCACA
>NZ_JAWRXU010000758.1:0-269 GCF_046534895.1 Paraburkholderia sp. SIMBA_053
AATGCAGGCGCGCGGCGAGATACGACGAAACGACCAGCCTGTACTCGTCGACCAGCGCCTTGCGATCTTTCGGTTTCGCCGCTGCGTACAGCGGATTCAGGCTTTTCACGACCTGCAACACGACCTCGGCGACGCGAAACGCGTCGTCATCGGTGTAGTTCACGATTGCGTCGGCAGGATAGATGTCGCGCCGAAAGACCTCGCTGACATGGTAATCGGCATGGAAGCCCGGCACGATCATGAGGATCGAGAACGTCCTTGCCTGTGCG
>NZ_JAWRXU010000759.1:0-268 GCF_046534895.1 Paraburkholderia sp. SIMBA_053
GCAAGCGGCTGCGGCGCGTTCGTGAAGGAATATGGGCATCTGTTGCGCAATGATCCGCTTTATGCGGCGAAGGCCGCGCGGGTAAGTGCGATGGCGCGCGATCTCGTCGAGGTGCTTGCTGTGGAGCCGCTCGATGCATTGCTGCCCGCTGATGATGCCGTCGCGATGCGTGTCGCGTTTCACTGTCCTTGTACGTTGCAGCATGCGCAGAAGCTTGGTGGTGCGGTGGAGAGTGTGCTGTCGCGGTTAGGGTTCGATCTTGCTGCTG
>NZ_JAWRXU010000112.1:0-455 GCF_046534895.1 Paraburkholderia sp. SIMBA_053
CGTTCGTGATGCTCACGGAAGGCGTCAGCGCGGCGACGATCGCCTTCTCCGCGTATGTGTTCGTCGCGGGCCTGGCCGATAACGTGCTCAAGCCGTTGCTGCTGGGCCGAGGCGTCGCGGTGCCGATGCCCGTGGTGCTGATCGGCGCGCTGGGCGGCATGGTGACAGGCGGCGTCATTGGGCTGTTCATCGGCCCCGTCATGCTTGCTGTCGGTTACGAGTTGTTCTGGCGATGGGTAAAAGACCAGCCGCAGGCCGAGCGGATCGACGAGAACGAGCCCGCTCGCCTCGCGCAGACAGAGGGAGCCGAAGTCCCGAAGCATTCGTGACGCTGCCACACGGCGCCGGCTCGCGTCCACGTCGCTATAAGCACTTCAGCATTTCACTGTAGAGGACGTTTCCACGCTGTGCGTGTGCAGCCTGGGCGGGGTCGCGTTTCCGCCGTGTTCCGCGAG
>NZ_JAWRXU010000760.1:0-268 GCF_046534895.1 Paraburkholderia sp. SIMBA_053
CTCCCGTCTACTGGATCGACTATGAACTGGCTGTCTTTTTCTCATGGCGCGGCGTTATGCGCGTCGCTGATCGTGACCATCGGCGCACAGAACGCCTTCGTGCTGCGGCAAGGCATCATGCGCTCGCATGTCGGCAAGATCGTCGCGCTGTGCGCGCTGTCGGACTGCATTCTGATTAGCGCGGGCGTCGGCGGCGCGTCGGTGCTCGTCGAGCGCTATCCGGTCTTCGTGCATGTGATGCTGTATGTCGGGCTCGCCTATCTCGTGT
>NZ_JAWRXU010000761.1:0-268 GCF_046534895.1 Paraburkholderia sp. SIMBA_053
GGCGACGCCATCGTTCGTAGCCTGGCAGGTGCGCGATCAGGTCGACGCACGTGCGAACGCGCTCGTGTCCACGCTTGCGTATGCACGCAGTGAGGCATTGCGCCGCGGCGCCCGGGTGACCGTATGCAGGACGGACGCGTCGCGCCACTGTCTTGCCGCCGGGCAGCCGTGCGGCAATGGCGTCGCCGACTGGTCTTGCGGCTGGGCCGTATTGGCCGAGCGCGGCGGCACGTCTACGCTGTTGCGCGCGCATGCCTCGGTTGCGGCG
>NZ_JAWRXU010000762.1:0-268 GCF_046534895.1 Paraburkholderia sp. SIMBA_053
CGATTGCGATCGTGGCGGCTCTGATCGGCTTTATCTGGCTGCCATCGAAGCATCCCGACTTCACGCAGCGCGGCTTATGGGCGACGATCGGCAGCGCAGCGGGCGCGCCGTCGACGTGGTTCACGCAAAGCGACAACGTCGCCGGCCCCGCGCCGAGCAACGTGCTCGTGCTGCCGCCTCTGCCGCCGTGGGGCCGCACGCGTCCCAGCGCCGAGTCGATCGGACGTGGCGCGACGCTCGCGCAGAACTGCTCGATGTGTCATGGCGT
>NZ_JAWRXU010000763.1:0-268 GCF_046534895.1 Paraburkholderia sp. SIMBA_053
GAACCCCGAAAACCGCAGTTCAGAGCAATATTCCGAAACACGCGGAAGTCGACGGTCCCTCCACAGAGATGACACAAGACTGTGCCTTCCACAGCTCATGTCTCCCGGCGGATCACGTGGTCCGTTCGCACGCGAACCCACTCACGACGGAACACGTGCGGGCACGAACGCGCGAAATCGATCCGTGGGCATCAGTCGCGACGCAGCGCCGCCAGCAGCTGGGGTGGACCGTGAGGAAAGAGCAGGCGTCGTCCGTCGAGGATCTCTT
>NZ_JAWRXU010000764.1:0-268 GCF_046534895.1 Paraburkholderia sp. SIMBA_053
GTGGGCGTCGCCGGCGGCGAGGATCGCCTCCAGGCGCTCCTGTTCCTTGGCCAGCGCGTCGAAGTCGGCGCCTTCCTCGGCGTAGGCGGCATACACGGCCTCGAGCGCGGCCTGGGCCTGCAGCACGTCGCCCACGCCTTCCTCGACCGCTTCGCACACGGTCTTGTTCGGATCCAGCTCCGGTTCCTGGGCGAGGTAGCCGACCTTGATGCCCGGCTGCGGACGCGCCTCGCCCTCGAAGTCGGTGTCCACGCCGGCCATGATCTTC
>NZ_JAWRXU010000765.1:0-268 GCF_046534895.1 Paraburkholderia sp. SIMBA_053
GACGTTCATCGCCCTGACCTTCATCCTGGTGAACTCCACGGAGCAGCCCGGAGCACGCTTCCTCGAGCGGGCACTGGAGACACTTCTCGGCGTCGGGCTGGCGCTCTTCTTCGGGGCAGCCGTGCCGTCTCTCCTCTCGTTGCTCGCTCTTCGACGGAGGTCGCCCTCGGTCTAGACCTTCGTTCTCTCGGAAGCGCTTGAGCCCTTATCTGCGCGGTGTCATACTGCGGATATCTACTGGCCTGGCGTCGAACGATGGACCGGGGGG
>NZ_JAWRXU010000766.1:0-268 GCF_046534895.1 Paraburkholderia sp. SIMBA_053
TATGCAATAATCTACCGTACAGTTCATCCCTTGTGGATTTTTAGCTAAGTTTAGATGGTATATATTTTGCGCAATGAGAAACTGTTGCATACGTCCATTGCTAGGGTGATATTCTCTTAATCCTTTGTGAATTTGTTCATAACTAAAACCTAAAAATTCTCCAATTTTTATAGCCGTTAGCATATTATATGCATTGTATTCACCCTTCAAATTGGAAGTATAGGATTGATTTTGTACAGTAATCGTTAGGTTGTTTTGTGATTGAATT
>NZ_JAWRXU010000767.1:0-268 GCF_046534895.1 Paraburkholderia sp. SIMBA_053
TACCTTCAGCGAGGTGTTCGAGCACCTCCTTCCCGAGACCCGCGGCGTACCGTCCCAAGCGGTCGAGGACTGGACGCGGCAGGACTGGTATCTGGCTCGGCATCGATTCCGGATGGCGGTGGTCTTCGCTTGGGGCCGAATGGGCTACGTCGACTACGATCTGGCGGTTGCGAGGAGCCTTCGGCCCGGCCGCCGACTGGCCGGGCTGATCGAACGAAACGAGCGCATCCGGTCTCTCGCGGGAGAAACGTCGCCGCCCGAATCGAAG
>NZ_JAWRXU010000768.1:0-268 GCF_046534895.1 Paraburkholderia sp. SIMBA_053
GGGCGACGGGCGTGCCGTCCGCAAGCGCATAGCGCCCTTCGAGCGCCGGACGCACACCCGGTGTGTGATGCAGCACTTCGCGCTGGCTGACGGGGTCCCACCACAGGTGGTTCTGCGGGAACATCGCGTTACACGCCTGCGCGTCTTCGTCACACACGAACAAACCCTGCGTATCGCTGTCTTCGCGCATGTCGAGCAGTTCGCCCGCATTCGTGTAGCGCTCCACGAACTCGCGGTCATACGCATTGCTTTCGATCAGCTCACGCAT
>NZ_JAWRXU010000769.1:0-268 GCF_046534895.1 Paraburkholderia sp. SIMBA_053
CTAGCGTTCATACCTCTAGCGCTGCCGCCCGTGTTTACGCGGTATACAAGGTGCTATATCGCGCGACGTAAGCCGCTTCAACTTCGCCTTGATAGGTTCGACTCGTCAAACACGATATATTGACGCGTATATATCGAGCGCACATTTGACATTTTCAGCTAACGACAACGCGGAGCAGTACGTTGAATTCGACACATAAGGAAGCCGTCGGCGAGCATTTCTCGCTGGACGCCATGCAGCACGCAAGAGTCATGACATGGAAGGCCGT
>NZ_JAWRXU010000770.1:0-268 GCF_046534895.1 Paraburkholderia sp. SIMBA_053
GCCCGTCATTTGCAACTTTATGCGACTGGATGTCATCCGGGAACTGTGCAACTCAGTTGCCAAAACGATGGGCTTTATGACTGCGAGGCTTATGATAGAAATTCGCGCTCAGCTTGCTAATCCCCGAGATATTCCGGGCGCGGCTAAACAATGCAGCGGCAGTCATGGCTGTCGGAGTCCGTTGCGCCCTCGTGGAAATCTTTTCGAGGTCGGCAACCAGCAGTAACAGTGCCCGCCGTCGCTCGGAGTTCGTCGTCCCGGCCTGTAT
>NZ_JAWRXU010000771.1:0-268 GCF_046534895.1 Paraburkholderia sp. SIMBA_053
GTGCGCGCCCCGGTGGCACCAGGAGTTGCTCCAACACCTCGGTGCGGTCAGGCTCACACTGCTGGTCGGACAATACGCGCAACAATTCGGACTCGGTGACGCACGGGGGCCAACCTTGACGGACACGCTCACCCGGTGGCAGGAATACGGGCCGCGCGTCATGCCGCTGCCGCATCCGTCGCCGCGCAACATCGCATGGTTCAAGCGCAATCCCTGGTTCGAAGCCGATGTTTTGCCCGCGTTGCGAGCGCGCGTGTCAACGGCGCTG
>NZ_JAWRXU010000772.1:0-268 GCF_046534895.1 Paraburkholderia sp. SIMBA_053
CCCTGATCCTCACCTACCCGGGCGGCGACGGTCACTCCCTCTACAAGACCTACTCCTCGGTCGGAAACGTGGTCGTCGAGATGTGGCAGCCCTTCACGGGGGAACCCGCGTTCGACACCGACGCCGCTGCAGCCCAGCTGCGCGATCGCGCGAGCGAGGCGAGGGCGAAGCTGATCGACGAGCTGACGGAGAACCCGCCGGTTCCGGTGGATGTCCCCGCAGCTGACCCCGCGGCGCCCTGGAGCGAGTGGGAGATCACGACGGCGGG
>NZ_JAWRXU010000113.1:0-453 GCF_046534895.1 Paraburkholderia sp. SIMBA_053
GTAAGTAGTTCGCCAGTTAATAGTTTGCGCAACGTTGTTGCCATTGCTGCAGGCATCGTGGTGTCACGCTCGTCGTTTGGTATGGCTTCATTCAGCTCCGGTTCCCAACGATCAAGGCGAGTTACATGATCCCCCATGTTGTGCAAAAAAGCGGTTAGCTCCTTCGGTCCTCCGATCGTTGTCAGAAGTAAGTTGGCCGCAGTGTTATCACTCATGGTTATGGCAGCACTGCATAATTCTCTTACTGTCATGCCATCCGTAAGATGCTTTTCTGTGACTGGTGAGTACTCAACCAAGTCATTCTGAGAATAGTGTATGCGGCGACCGAGTTGCTCTTGCCCGGCGTCAATACGGGATAATACCGCGCCACATAGCAGAACTTTAAAAGTGCTCATCATTGGAAAACGTTCTTCGGGGCGAAAACTCTCAAGGATCTTACCGCTGTTGAGATCC
>NZ_JAWRXU010000016.1:0-138264 GCF_046534895.1 Paraburkholderia sp. SIMBA_053
TGTCTAGGATGAATAACCTCACGCTCACAATCGTTCGCTGCCTCAACGGGCGGTTAGTACGCTTGTGAGCGGCCCGGTACGTACCGACATGAACGAACCATCGCATCAGTCCGACCCTCTCCGCCGTGCGCGCCTTCGCTGGCGCGCACGACGAGGCCTGCTGGAAAACGATCTGATTTTTGAACGTTTTTTCAGCCGATATGAGCATGACCTCAGCGATGCAGATGTGGGCGCACTTACGCGCTTGCTCGAGCTGAGCGATAACGACCTGATGGACTTGCTTCTCGCGCGCAAGGAACCTGAAGGCGAGCTTGCCGACCCGGATGTGATCCGGGTCCTGGAGCTGCTGCGCAACGCTTGAGCGCCGCGAGTGCGTTGTTCCAGGCGTGCAATTATCGAAACCCTGTTTACATACTTCGATTGAGGATGTGCTATGACCCCGTCAGATGTTAAAGCCACGCTATCGTTCAGCGACAACTCGCCGAGCGTTGAAATGCCGATTTACAAGGGCACTCTCGGCCCGGACGTGATCGACATCCGCAAGCTGTACGGCCAGACTGGCAAGTTCACGTACGACCCTGGCTTCATGTCCACGGCGGCGTGCAATTCGGCGATCACCTACATCGACGGCGATAAGGGCGAACTGCTGTACCGCGGCTACCCGATCGACAACCTCGCGGAAAACGCCGACTTTCTGGAAACGTGCTACCTGCTGCTGAAGGGCGAACTGCCCAACGTGCAACAGAAAGACGAGTTCGTGAAGACCGTCACGAACCACACGATGGTGCATGAGCAAATGCACTTCTTCTTCCGCGGTTTCCGTCGCGACGCGCACCCGATGGCGATTCTGGTCGCCGCAGTCGGCGCACTGTCGGCGTTCTATCACGACTCGCTGGACATCAACAATCCGCGTCACCGTGAAGTTTCGGCGATCCGCATGATCGCGAAGCTGCCGACGCTGGTCGCCATGGCGTACAAGTACAGCATCGGTCAGCCGTTTGCTTACCCGCGCAACAACCTGTCGTACAGCGCGAACTTCATGCACATGATGTTCTCGAACCCGTGCGAGGACTACAAGGTCAACGACGTGCTGGTGCGCGCTCTTGACCGTATCCTGATCCTGCACGCGGATCACGAGCAGAATGCATCGACGTCGACCGTGCGTCTCGCCGGTTCGTCGGGCGCGAATCCGTTCGCGTGTATCGCAGCCGGTATCGCATGTCTGTGGGGCCCGGCGCACGGCGGCGCGAACGAAGCCGCGCTGAACATGCTGGAAGAAATCGGCTCCGTCGACAACATTCCTGAGTTCATCAAGCAGGTGAAGGACAAGAACTCGGGCGTGAAGCTGATGGGCTTCGGCCACCGCGTGTACAAGAACTACGATCCGCGCGCGAAACTCATGCGCGAAACCTGCCACGAAGTGCTGAACGAGTTGGGCCTGCACGACGACCCGCTGTTCAAGCTGGCCATGGCACTGGAAAAGATCGCGTTGGAAGACGAATACTTCGTGTCGCGCAAGCTGTACCCGAACGTCGACTTCTACTCGGGCATCGTGCAGCGCGCGCTGGGGATTCCGACGTCGATGTTCACGTGTATCTTCGCGATGGCTCGCACGGTCGGCTGGATTGCGCAGTGGAACGAAATGATCGCGGATCCTGAACAGAAGATTGGCCGTCCGCGTCAGCTGTTTATCGGCGACACGCAACGTGAAGCGAAGCCGATTTCGCAACGCTAATCGGGTTTGAATTTGCCTGTCCATAGCAAGAGGTTTGCTATGGACAAAGGCGAATCCTAAGGCTTTACGAGAAAACGCCCCAACGGGTTACACCGTTGGGGCGTTTTCATTTTCGGGCGTATGTCTGCCGCAATCCGTTCGTCGTGTGCGCGGTTCAAGCCGATGGCGTATTTCGTTGCCGCCGACCCGATCTTTCGAGCGACGGCGGGCGCGCTTGCAGATTGTGCGGCGCCGTGCCCGCATCTTTCGGTGGGTGGCCGTGGGTTTCGAAGAAGCGTCGATACGCGCTGGGCGTCATGCCGCGCGCGGACAGAAACTGTCGATTGAAGTTGGCCAGGTTTGGAAAGCCGGCTTTCGTGGCAATTAGCGCGATGGGCCACGCGGTGTCCGTCAGTTGCCGCGTTGCGTAGCCGATCCGCAAGCGGCTCAGATAACGCCCCACGCTTTCGCCGAGATGCCGCACGAAGTAGCGGTGCAAGGAGCGCTCCGACAGGTTGGCCACCTCGCACAGCTCCGCAATGCGCAGCGGCTCGTGAAAACGCCTGTCGAGCAGATCGAGCACGCGGTTCAGACGTTCTGCCTCGGACGCGCTGCCGCCCGGCGTCGCGAGCGCTGGGCCCGCGAGTGACCGCTTTCCGGCCTCGGCTGAATTGGCTGAGTTGTTGGATCGGTCCCGTCTGCCGGACCGGATAGCGTTGTCGCCCTGTACGCCGTGTCGTCTCGTTCCGTCTCTATGCGCAGCCGGCGACGCCAACGGCTCGGATGCCGCGTCCGCGAGTTGCGCCAGCACATCCAGCGCGGCGCCAAGCCGCACGCGCGGCGACTGATCGAGCAACGCTTCCATTCGCTCGCGCATCAGCGTCGCGGCCTCGGTGGAGAATCTCAGCCCCGGCGCGGCACGCCGGAGCAGCGTGCGCAGCGACGCGAACTCGGGGCAGCAGTCCGCCATTCGGCGCGCCCAGTCGCCGCTGAACCACACGACGATCGCCACCTGAGGCGCGCTGGCATCGATCGGTTCAGTCGACGCCCACGTATGCGGCATGTCAGGCGGCACGAGCACGAGATCGTCGCCACTGTAATCGGCGATGTGATCGCCAATGAAGCGGCGGCCGCGACTGTTCATCGTCAGCGTGAGTTCGTACTCGGGATGATGGTGCCACTCGAACGGTATTTGCGCGAGCTGCCGGTGGTAGACGCGGACCGAGCAGCCGTCGGGAATGGTGACGCGTTCGTATTGAGGTTTCACGCTGGTCTGCCTGGCCGCGCGGGGGGAGACGCGGCAATGTCTGAATTGTATCGGTATCTGGCCATTAAGCATGTTTCGCGACGGCCAAACGTCCTTACTCTTCAAATGAGACAACACCACACAGACCGCTTGAAGGAGACGAACCATGCCACTTATCATCGACAATCTTCCGGAGGCGGTTCGCGCGACCAAGCGCGCGCTGCGAGCCGCGCTGCCGAACTACAAGCAGGTGTTCGGCGAAGTGGAGGGCGCGATCCGTCGACAGGTCGACGCCATTCAGCGAGACCGCGCGCAGGGGCGCGATGCGATTCCCGTGTTCGACTATTCGTCAGTCGTTTCCGGCGACGTCGATCCAGCCACGATCCTCGGCATCAAAGCTCGCGGCGCATGCGTTGTGCGCGGCGTTTTCGACCGGCAGCAGGCGAGCGACTGGAACGACGAAATCACCGAATACGTCGAGCGCAACGACCTCGACGCCAAACTCGCACATCGCGCGGAAGACAGGTATTTCGGCACCCTGTCGTCGAGCAAGCCGCAGATTTACGGCATTTACTGGTCGAAGCCGCAAACGGCCGCCCGTCAGTCGGAACAACTGACGAACACACGAGTGTTCCTGAATCGCCTATGGACGTCGGAAAGCGAAGGCAGGCGGCATTTCGATCCCGAGCGGGTGCCTGTCTACGCGGACCGCATTCGTCGTCGGCCGCCCGGTTCCGAGTCGCTGGGTCTGTCGCCGCACGTGGATGGCGGCTCGGTCGAGCGTTGGCTCGATCCGAATTTTCAGAAGGTGTATCGGCATGTGCTGGCGGGCAATTGGCGCGACTACGATCCGTTCGACGCGGCGTATCGGCCGGACGTTCAGGAAATCCCATCGCCGGCCGTGTGCTCGATGTTTCGCACCTTTCAGGGCTGGACCGCGCTGACGCCGCAGGGTCCCGGCGACGGCACGCTGCAATTGATTCCGATCGCCAACGTCATGGCCTACGTGATGCTGCGCGCGCTGCAGGACGACGTTCCCGACGACGAACTCTGCGGCGCTCAACCGGCTCGCGCGCTGTCGATCAAGCCGGAGTGGCACCGCTTGCTGCTCGAAGCGGTGACGCCGATCCCCCACATGCAACCGGGCGACGCCGTGTTCTGGCACAGCGACGTCATCCATTCGGTCGAAGACGCACACCGCGGCAACGGCTACAGCAACGTGATGTACATTGCGTCCGCGCCGTGGTGCGCAAAAAACGAAGATTATCTGAAGCGTCAGTTGCCGAGCTTCTTGCGCGGCGAAAGTCCCCCCGATTTTCCGGCCGACCACTTCGAGACGGACTTTATCGGACGGGCGCAAGAAAGCGATTTGACGCCGCTTGGGCGCGCGCAACTCGGTTTCGATCTATCGCGCTGAGCCGTCGAATGAGAGGCGGTCAGCGAACCGCCTCGCTAGATCCAGTCTCGCGCGCCGGTTGAACTAGCTAGCCTGCCGGGCCCGCTCTTATCCGGAGCGGGCCCTTTTCGCTATCGCCAATGTTAGGCGCGTCACGCGCGAGAGTTCAGGCCCGCCGGCGCACCATGCCATAAATGACCAGCAGAATGATCGCGCCGATCACCGACGCAATCCAGCCCGCCGCCTGACCCGGTTGATACCAGCCGAGCGCACGCCCGATATAGCCCGCAATCAGCGAGCCGGCAATACCGAGAATGATGGTCATGATGAGCCCCATCCTGTCGTCTCCGGGCTTGACCGCCCGTGCAATCAACCCGACCACGAGCCCTACGATCACCGTACCGATGAAGGAAAGCATGCTGACCTCCCAAGAGTGTGAGTACTACCGTTTTCATTAACTACGGGCTGCTTCGCTGCCGCGATGCATTTCCGAGCATACAGGCGAGCCGGCTGTCCATGTGTGCCGGTCCGCGCGTCGGATGCTTCAGCAACAACCGCGCCGCGGTTCCGGATGCGCGGATCCCCGTGAAAAGACAGCAACCAAGGGTAATCCCTGTGTTGCTGTTTTTTTTTGACCTCGTCACCGTAAACGTATGTTGTCAACGAAGTACATTCTGAACGAGAACTGAATTGAATGTTCCATCGTGGGACCGGCGCAGCGCCGTCGGCCTTGCCCATACCTATGGCGAAGGCTCGGCCGACGTCGAAGGCGCCGTGCGTGAGGCGATTGACCGGGCACGCGCCTGCAACGCTGCCTTCATCGACGTCACTGAGACTCGCGCGCTCGAGGAGTCACGCGCTGCGGCCGCGCGTTGGCGCGAAAAGCGCCCGGCCAGCGCGCTCGACGGCGTGCCGATTGCCTGGAAAGATCTGTTCGATGTCGCGGGCACCGTCAGCACGGCGGGCTCGGCACTGTTCCGCGGCCGGCCGCCTGCCACCGCGGATGCACCGTTGGTCGCCGCAGGCGCGCGTGCAGGCTTCGTGTGCATCGGCAAGACGAACCTCAGCGAGTTCGCGTATTCCGGGCTCGGGCTTAATCCGCACTTCGGTACGCCGTTCAATTCCGCTTTCGATGCGACAGTCGAAGGCGGCGGGCATCGCGTTCCTGGCGGCTCGTCGTCGGGCGCGGCGATTGCCGTCGCTGCGGGCGTCGTGCCGATCGCGGTCGGTACGGATACGGCCGGCTCGATACGCATACCTGCCGCGCTGAACGGCGTGGTCGGCTATCGCGCCAGCAGCGCGCGCTATCCGCAGCAAGGCATGATCGGACTGTCGAAATCGGCCGATACCTGCGGACCGCTTGCACGCAGCGTCGCCGATTGCGCGGCGTTCGACGCCGTTGTGCGCGGACGCGAGCTGCCTCGCGCGCTCGCCGATTTGCGTGGACAACCCTTCGTCGTACCGCTGGGCTGGGAATCGCGCTTCGCGGTGACGAACGACGTCGGCGACAACTTCATGCGCTTCGTGGCGCGTCTGTCGAAGGCCGGCGCGCGTATCCAGCAAGTGCGTGTGCGCGCCTTCGATGCAGCATGCGACCTCATCGCGACGCGTGGCTGGTTCGGCTCCCTCGAAGCGTTCGAGGCCTATCGCAGTGTGCTCGACTCCGACGATGCCAAGCGCATCGACCATCGAGTGCGTACGCGGCTCGAACTGAGCCGCGACGTGCCGGCGTCGCGGCTTGCCGAGCTGCTCGCGGAGCGCGGCCGCCTGCTCGGCCAGTTCGGCGCCAAAATCGACGGCGCCACATTGCTCTTGCCGACCGTCCCCCATGTCGCGCCGGAATGCGCGCCGCTCGAAGCGGACCCGCAGCGCTTTGCAGCCGTCAATGCCGCAACGCTGTCGATGACCATGCCCGGCAGCTTTCTCGACACCCCCGCCTTCGCGATGCCAACCGGCGCTGACCCGGCGGGACTGCCTACCAGCGTGCAACTGATGCGCGCGCAGAACGACGACGATGCGCTCATCGCGCTCGCGCTGGCCGTCGAACAGACGGTCGCCCTCGATTGATTTGCTCAAAGGAGAACTGAAGATGGCTAAGGAAATTCTGATCGCATTCGGCATCGACGTGGATGCGGTTGCGGGCTGGCTCGGCTCATACGGTGGCGAAGATTCGCCGGACGACATCTCGCGCGGTCTCTTCGCCGGTGAAGTCGGTTCGATGCGCCTGCTCAAGCTTTTCGAGCGCGAGAAGATCAAGACGACCTGGTTCATTCCCGGGCACTCGATCGAAACCTTCCCCGAGCAGATGAAGGCGGTGGCCGATGCCGGACACGAGATCGGCATTCACGGCTACAGCCATGAAAACCCGATCGCGATGACGCCCGAGCAGGAGGAAGCGGTGCTCGATCGCAGCATCGATCTGGTGACCAGGCTGAGCGGCAAGCGGCCGACTGGCTACGTCGCGCCGTGGTGGGAATTCAGCAACGTGACCAACGAGCTGCTCGTGAAAAAGGGCATCAAGTACGACCACAGCCTGATGCACAACGACTACCACCCGTACTACGTGCGCGTGGGCGACTCATGGACGAAGATCGACTACAGCAAGCATCCCGATACATGGATGAAGCCGCTGCAGCGCGGTCGTGAAACGGATCTCGTCGAGATCCCGGCGAACTGGTACCTCGACGACCTGCCGCCAATGATGTTCATCAAGAAGGCGCCGAACAGCCACGGCTTTGTCAATCCGCGCGACATCGAACAGATGTGGCGTGACCAGTTCGACTGGGTGTATCGCGAACACGACTACGCCGTGTTCCCCATCACGATTCATCCAGACGTCTCCGGTCGCGCGCAGGTGCTGCTCATGCTCGAACGCCTGATTGCGCATTTCCGCAAGCACGAGGGCGTGCGCTTTTGCACCTGTGACGAAATCGCCGACGACTTCCTGCGGCGTCAGCCTCGTCAATCCTGATCACAACACCAAGTCGACCAACGCGAGTCCCGACCATGTCCACTCCCGAGCTCCGAAGGAGCGCCACGATGAAAGAAAACCCTTTGTATGCTTCCGGTTTCAAGCTGGAGCAGATCCTGCCGTCCGACGTGAAGCGGGCGACCGTAGTAGCGTTCTTCGCGTGGGTGTTCGCCGTTTATGACTTCATTCTGTTCGGCACGCTGCTGCCGGAAATCGGCAAACACTACGGCTGGGATGCCGCGGCGCAGGCGGAAATCGCTACGCTGGTCGCCGTCGGCACGGCGGTGATCGCGTTCGCGATCGGGCCGTTACTCGACAGGCTCGGCCGTAAAGCCGGCCTGCTGTGGACGGTCGCGGGCGCGGCGCTGTGCTCGGGGCTCACGGTGGTCGGCGGGGCGATGGGACAGGTGCCGCTCGTGTTGATCCGCTCATTGTCGGGCCTCGGTTACGCCGAAGAGACCGTCAATGCCACGTATCTGAACGAGCTTTACTCGGCTGCCAACGACCCGAAGCTCAACCGCAACAAGGGTTTTATCTACAGCCTCGTGCAAGGCGGATGGCCGATCGGCGCGCTGATCGCGTCGGGACTCACCGCGCTTTTGTTGCCGCGCATTGGCTGGCAGGGTTGCTTCGTATTCGCGACGTTTCCCGCCATCGTCATCTTCTTCATGACGCGTCGTCTTAAAGAAAGTCCCCAGTTTCTGCTGCACAAGCGCATCAAACAGCTGCGTGAAACAGGACAGGACGGCGAAGCTCGCACGCTCGCGAGCGCCCATGCGGTCGATTACGAAGAGCATAGCCGCGCCGGTCTCGCTGAAGCGTTTCGCGGCAATGCGCTACGCGCGACGCTCGTTCTCGGCGGCGGCATTCTGCTCAACTGGTCCGCTATTCAGGTGTTCAGCGTTCTCGGCACGACGGTGCTGACGCGCGTGCATAACGTTTCGTTCGAGAATTCCCTGCTGATTCTCGTGTTGTCGAATGTGATCGGCTATTGCGGCTATCTGAGCCACGGGTTCATTGGCGACAAGATCGGCCGGCGCAATACGCTCGCCATCGGCTGGATGCTCGGCGGTCTTTCATTTGCCGGCATGCTGTTCGGTCCGAGCAGCGCGGGCGTCGTGGTGGCGCTCTATAGCCTGGGCCTGTTCTTCCTGATCGGACCGTACTCGGCGGCGTTGTTCTTCATTGGCGAGAGCTATCCCACGGCGATCCGCGGCACCGGCAGTTCGATCGTCCACGCGATGGGTCCGATCGGCGCCATTCTCGCCGGCGTGGGCGTGACCTGGATGCTCAATCATGGCGGCGACTGGCTGCACGCGGCGCTGTGGTTCGGCGCGGTGCCGTGCTTCCTGTCCGGCGTCCTCATTCTTTTCGCGCGGCACGTCAACCCTGCCGAAACCAGGTAATCCGACCGGAGAATCTCTGTGAAAGTGGCTTTAGTAACGGGCGCCGCGAGCGGTATCGGGCAGGCGCTCGCCGTAGCGTATGCACAAGCCGGCGTCGCCGTGGTCGGCGGGTATTTTTCTGGCGATCCGCACGACCCGCAGTTGACCGTACAAGCCGTCGAGCAGGCTGGCGGTCAATGTCTAATGCAGGCCGTCGATGTCACCTCGGCGGACCAGGTCGAGGCCTTCGCGGCCGCGGCAGTGGAACGCTTTGGCCGCATCGATTACGCGGTCGCCAACGCGGGTCTGCTGCGCGCATCGCCGCTGACGGACATGAGCGACGAGCAGTGGCATCAGATGCTCGATGTCGATCTGTCCGGCGTCATGCGCACGTTTCGCGCCGCAGCGCGCCACATGCAGGACGGTGGCGCAATGGTCGCGGTGTCGTCGATCGCCGGCGGGGTGTATGGATGGGAGAACCACACGCATTACTCGGCGGCGAAAGCGGGCGTGCCCGGATTGTGCCGCGCCGTCGCGATGGAACTCGCGCCGCGCAACATCCGCTGTAACGCCGTGATTCCCGGTCTCATCGAAACGCCGCAATCGCTCGACGCGGTCAATTCGCTCGGCCCGGACGGTCTGCGCGAGGCGGCCAAGGGTATTCCGCTTGGACGTGTCGGCAGACCGCAAGAGATCGCGTCGCTGATCCGCTATCTGACAAGCGACGACGCTTCATACATCACCGGGCAGTCGATCATCGCGGACGGCGGTCTCACCGTGCGGTGGCCCGGCTAGGCCTTCGATCAGGACACACACAGGACACAGACAGGACACAGACAGGACGCTCATCAACATGGCATCAATGTTCTCACTCGACGGCCGCCGCGCGGTCGTCACGGGTGCGGCGAGCGGCATCGGCGCCGCCATTGCGCTCGCTTATGCGCAGGCCGGCGCGCGCCTCGTGCTCGCCGACCTGAACGAGGCCCGGCTCGCCGCTCATGCCGACGCCTGCCGCGCAAGCGGCGTGGAGGTTCAAACCATCGTCGCCGATGTGGGGGACGAGACGGGCGCGCACGGCATCGTCGATCGCTGCATCGCGGCTTATGGCGGCATCGACATCCTCGTCAACAACGCGGGCATGCTGACGCAGGCGCGCTGTACCGATCTCACCACCCAGATGTGGGACGACATGCTGCGCGTCGATCTGCGCAGTGTCTTCCTTTGCTCCCGGCGCGCGCTGCCGTCAATGACCGCGCAACGCTGGGGCCGCATCATCAACGTGGCCTCGCAACTCGGCATTAAGGGCGGCGCCGAACTCACGCACTATGCTGCGGCGAAAGCCGGCGTGATCGGCTTTACGAAGTCTCTCGCGCTCGAAGCCGCTCCCGACAACGTGCTCGTGAACGCTATCGCGCCGGGTCCGATCGAGACGCCCCTCGTGGATGGAATCAGCGCATCATGGAAGGAAGCGAAGTCAAAGGAATTGCCGTTGCGACGTTTCGGCCGTGCAGACGAGGTCGCACCGACCGCCGTGCTGCTCGCCTCCGACCCGGGCGGCAACCTGTTCGTCGGACAGACGCTCGGCCCTAATTCCGGCGACGTCATGCCTTAAACGGTGGAGAGTGCAAATGTGCGGCATGTGCGGATTGCTCGGCGGCGGGCGTCACTGGTCCAACACCGTGGCAGCAGGCGAAAGCGTGAGCGCGCGGCGGCAGCGGTATGTGCAGGTCGCGCATGCGAACCGGGTGCTCGAAAGCTTTCGGCTCAAGCTCGCGGATTTCCACGGGCAATCGTTCGTGCTGTCTTCGCCGACGGGCGCGCAGATCATCGTCGAAGATTTCATGCAGATATGGAAAGCCGCCGAGACCATGCTCGGCCGTCCGCTTGACCCGCTCACCATGTTTGCTGAAGACGAGGCGCAACCATGAGCCTCGCCTATGACGTGATTCCGGTGACTATCGTTACGGGCTTTCTCGGCAGTGGAAAGTCCACCTTGCTCGCCGACGTTCTCAAGGGCGATGCCGCGCGTGACACAGCCGTGCTCGTCAACGAGTTCGGCGAGGTCGGGCTCGATCACCTGTTGATCGGCGAGGTAGATGCGCAGACCGTACTGCTCGATAACGGTTGTGTCTGTTGCGCGATACGCGGCGAACTGAAGGAAGCGCTCGCCACGCTGTTCTCGCGGCGCGCTCGCGGCGAGGTGCCGCCGTTCTCTCGCGTCGTGCTGGAGACAACGGGTCTCGCGACGCCCGCGCCGATCGTTGCGACGCTGCTCGCCGACCGCGTGGTATCGAGCCATTATTCGATCGGCGCGATCGTTACGGTGGTCGATGCCGTCAACGCCGATCAGCAACGTGCGCGGCATCCGGAATGGCTTGCGCAGGTGACGGCTGCAGATCGCATTGTCGTCAGCAAGGCCGATCTTGCCGGCGATGCCGCGCTCGCTGTACTCGAACAAACGCTCTCACAACTGAACCCGGCCGCGAGCATCACACGCCGCACGTGCGCGGACGATGCGTCGGTCGTACTGGACCCGGCGGCGAACGAGCACGACTTCGGGGACTTCGTTCGGCGCACGAGCATGGTGGCACGGGAGTCCCGTCAGGCAGACAATCCCCTCGCGGGACTCAACGCGACGCCCGCGCACCGTCAAGGACTTGCGGCGCTGGAAGCGTTTTGCATCGAGTTCGACGAACCTTTGGACTGGCCCGTCTTCACGCTGTGGCTGACGCTGCTGCTTAACCGCCACGGTGATAACATTTTGCGGGTCAAAGGCATTCTCGCGCTTGCCGGCGCGGACCAACCGGTGGTGCTGCATGCTGTGCATCATCTCGTGCATCCTGTTCTGCATCTGGATGCATGGCCTGGCGCCGGCAAGGAAGAAGCGCCTCGTTCGCGCCTTGTCATCATTGCGCAAGGTCTCACGCGAGACGCGGTTGCCGCATCCTACCGGCGTCTGTGCCGGCATCTTCAAACAGCCGAAGCCCTAATAGATTGAAATCCGACCGTCCGAGCTTGCCCGCCCCTGCCGTGCACCCCTCCAGGGTCGAACTGCGCGTGCTCGGCACGACCGTTACGCTTCAGGAGCACATCCGCAAACGAGCCGAGCAGGATCTGGGCATCCGGCTGCGCTTCATCGTTCAGGATGGCGGCGCCGTGCAGCGGGACGGCGCGATGCATCCCGACCGCTATGAACTCTACGACCAGTGGTTCCACAGTCTCGATTGCCTGTGGCCTACTCATGCGCTGCAACCCATAGAGCTTGCGCGCATTCGCCGCTGGGACGAAGTCAACGTGCTGCCGCGCACGGGGCGCATTGGCCGCGCGCCCGCACGGCATGCGGCGGGCAAGCTCAGTGGTGCGGGCTGCACACCTGCCGACCGGCTCTACGTCCAGCCGGACGGCTCGCTCGCGCGCAAGCCGAGCGAGCGCATCAGCATGCTGCCGCTCACGCACAATGCGGACAGCTTCGTCTATCTGGAAGATGCGATGCCTGCTTCGCTCACCGGAGGCGAAGAGAGTTGGGCCTGGCTGCTCGCGCCCGAACTCGCTGGCCGCGTCGCACTGCAGGCGGATGCAGCAATCGGCGCCATCGATGCGGCGCTCGCCGTCGAAGCCAGCGGGCTCATGCGCTTCGACGACATCGGCAATCTGAGTATCGAGGAAATCGACGGGCTGATCGCGATTCTGATCGACTTCAAGCGGCGTGGGCATTTCGCAGGGTTCTGGTCGAGCTTCGCCGAGGCCGCGCAACTGATGATCGCTAACAAGGTGGCGATTCAGAGCATCTGGTCGCCCGCCACCGTCGAACTGGAACGCGCGGGTCTCAAGTTCAGGCTCGCGCGGCCGCGTGAAGGGTATCGGGCGTGGTTCGGGGGCATCGGCATATCGCGGCTCGCGCATGGTCGCGTGCTCGACGCCGCTTACGAGTATCTGAACTGGTGGCTTGAAGGCTGGGCCGGCGCGACAGTCGCCCGGCAAGGCTTCTACATTTCGAATCCCGAGCGCTCGCGGGCACATATGGAAGCCAACGAATGGGCATACTGGTACGATGGTGCGCGCGCGTCGGCCGATCTGCCCGGTCCCATCAGCAAACATCTCGTGCCCGCGGGTCAGATGCGGGACGGGGGCAGCTACGTCGCGCGTATGAGCCGGGTCGCCGTATGGGATTCGGTGATGGATGAGCACAATTACCTGGTGCGCCGCTGGACCGAGTTCATGCGGTCCTGACGGCGAAGTTCGTTTGACGATGACAAGACGCGCAGGCGCTTCCCGATCTTCCCGCTCACATCCAGCCGCGCATCGGCCGGCGGCGCCGCTGACTGTGGACCCGGTCCATCCGACCGATTCCGCGGAGGTATCGCCCGAAGCCGATAACCGGTTGCGCTACCGCGTGATTCACGACCGGCTCAAGTCGGCCATTGCGCTCGGCAATATCGCGCCGGGACTCGTGCTGCTGGAAGGACCGGTCGCGCGCATCTTCGGCACGAGCCGCGTGCCGGTAAGAAAGGCCTTCGAGATGCTGCACGCCGGCGGCCTGCTGCTCACCTTCGAAGGACGGGGCTACCTCGTGGCGAATGCGGACGGCAGCGCACCCGAGCCGCTGCGCGCGCCGATCTCCGAAGACACGCTGGGCTTCGACCGTCCCTCTGAACCGCTAGATATCCCTTCGAACAGCGAGCGCATTTACGACTCGCTAGAGGCCGCCATCTCGCTTGGCATCGTGTTCGGGCATTTTCGTATCGACGAAAGCAATGCGGCCGAAGTCTTCGGTGTGAGTCGCGGAACCGTGCGTGAAGCGCTTAACCGGCTGCGTGACCGCGGGCTGGTCGAGAAGTCCGCGTACTCGCATTGGCTGTGCGGTCCGCTCACCGCCCGCGCCGTGCGGCAGGATTACGAGTTGCGCACGTTGCTTGAGCCGGCGGCACTGCTGGCGAGCGCGCCGTCACTGTCGCGTGAGCAGCTCGAAGCAGCACTGCGCGACGTCGAGCGCGCGATAGAAGACCCGGACTCAGTCGATGCAAGCACGCTGTACCACTTGGAAGTCACGCTGCACGATACGTTCCTGAGCGGTGCGCCGAACCGCAAGCTGCTCGCGACGATCAGCCAGGCGCATATGCCGCTAATCGTGAACCACGCTTTCTACGATGCGTTCCGGCTGCATCCGGAGATGAGCACGCTCACGGAGCACCGGACCGTGATCGAACTCCTGCTGCGCGGGGAGTTCGCCGCGGCGTCAACGGCGCTCGCCGTGCACCTTCGGCATGGCGAAACGCGTACACGTCAGCGATTAAAGGTGCTCGCCGTGCTGCCCGATCCGGATCTGCCTAGTTACATGCAGCGGATTGCATAAGCCGCGAACGTGGGCGATTTCTGCCCGCATTTTTGCTTCATAACGACGCGTCCACGCCGAATGCTTCCGCGACCTTACGCTGATAACCGCCTGTCGCGAGCATCAGGCTGCGCGAGTACTCGCTCTCGACTTTTTGCGCCCGAATGCTTTCTATAGGGAGCTCTTCGACGATCTCTCCATTGCGCATGATCGCCACGCGCGAGCACAGAAAGCCGACCACGGCGAGATTGTGACTGACGAGGATCATCGTCAGATTGCGCTCGTGATGCAGGCGCTTCAACAGGTTGAGGATTTCGGCTTGCACCGAGACATCGAGCGCGGACGTCGGTTCATCCAGCAGCACGATGCGCGGTTCGACGATCAACGCTCGCGCGATCGCCACCCGCTGCCGTTGCCCTCCCGACAGTTGATGCGGATAGCGAAAGCGAAAAGACGGATTCAGGCCTACTTCGCGCAGCGCGTTCACGATTCTCGCTTCATGATCGCCAATGCCGTTGATACGTAGCGGCTCGCGCAACGTCTGATCGACGGTGAAGCGCGGATGCAGCGAGCCATAGGGGTCCTGAAACACCATCTGCACATCGCGCCTGCGCATGTCGCGATCTGAACCGGCGATATGCAGGGACCCCTCTGCAACGGGTGTGAGTCCGCTCAGCGCGCGAAGAATAGTCGACTTGCCGGAGCCCGATTCACCGACCAGACCGAATACCTCGCCTGCCGCGACATGAAAGCTTGCGCCGCGAACCGCATCGACGAGTCCCGTGGCCGTCTTGAAGCGAACGGTCAGTGCATCGACGCGAATCATAACGGCGCTCCTTGCTGTTCGTTTAAGTCGTTGAGCCACGCCGTGTCGCGCGAGAGCACGGGCAACTCGGCGGGGGGATCCACAAGCGGCGGGTTCGCGGCAAGCAGCCCGCGCGTGTACGGATGTTGGGCATTGACCAGATCGCGCGCCGCGCAGGTTTCAATGACGCGACCGGCGTACATCACCACCACGCGATCACAGAACGACATGACGAGCGGCAAGTCGTGACTGATGAAAATGAGGCCCGTCTGGTGCTTTTCGATGAGTTCATCGAGCACGGCCAGCACCTGCATGGAGACCAGCACGTCGAGCGCGCTCGTCGGTTCATCTGCGATCAGCAGGCGTGGACCTGTCGAGACCATCATCGCGATCATCACGCGTTGCCCCATGCCGCCTGACAACTCATGCGGGTACGAGCGGGCGACGCGTTCAGGGTTGCGAATATGCACGGACTCGAGCGCCGCGACGACCATTGCCCGCATTTCACGACGGCCAAGTTTTGGATCGCGCAGCGCGAATGCTTCGCGCATCTGCTGCTCGACTGTCATGACCGGATTGAGCGAATACTTCGGGTCTTGCAGGATCATCCCCATTTGCGAGCCGCAAAAGCGACGGCGTTTATGGGCCGGCATCGCCAGCATGTCCTGGCCGTCAAAGCGTAGACTTTTGGCCGTGCAATGTGCGGCGGGCGGCAACAAGCCGAGCAGCGCGCGGCCTGTGAGCGATTTGCCCGAGCCCGATTCGCCGACAATGCCGAGTCGCTCGCCCTTTTTCAACGTGAGCGAGAGACCGCGTACCGCTTCGTTCAGCGTGCCGTCATGCGCGCGAAACGCAATGCGCAGGTCGTCGATTTCACACAGCGGATGGGCCGCTTCGCTCGTGTGCATGTCAGTCTCCATGACGCGGATCGAACACGTCGCGCAGCCCGTCACCGAGCAGGTTGAACGCGAGGCTCACGAGCAGAATCGCGAAGCCCGGTATCGTGGCGACCCACCATGAATCGAGCAGCACGTTGCGCCCGGAAGCGACCATGAAGCCCCATTCGGGACTCGGCGGTTGCGCGCCAAGCCCAAGAAAGCCGAGACCCGCGACCGTGAGAATGATGCCGGCCATGTCGAGCGTCGCCCGCACGATCACGGACGACATGCATAGCGGCACCACGTAGCGCAGCAGGATGCGCAGATTCGACGCGCCTTGCAGACGTGCAACCTGAATGAAATCGGCCTGCACCAGCCTCAAGGTTTCGGCGCGAGCGAGACGTGCATATGCGGGCCACGCCGTGATGGAGATTGCGATCACGGCATTGATCACACCGGGTCCCAACGCTGCGGCGAAGGCGAGCGCAAGCACGATTTTCGGAAACGCCAGCGCGATGTCGGTTACGCGCATCAGCACGTTATCGACCCAGCCGCCGAAAAAGCCCGCTGTCGTGCCTATCATGAGGCCAATCGGCACCACTACGACGACCACGAGTGTGGCTATCGACAAAGTGAGGCGCGAGCCGTAGATGATGCGCGAGAGAATGTCACGCCCAAGCTGGTCGGTGCCGAGCCAGTGCGATGGCGAGCCCGGCGGCAGCAGGCGGTCCGACAGCACCTGACGCAAAGGATCATGCGGTGCGATCCACGGTCCGATGATCGCGACGATCACGAGCACCATGAGGATCGCAAAACCGAATACCGAAAGCGGATTGCCCGCGAAACGCCGCCAGCGTCGATAGGCGAGGCCCAACGCTGCCTGTTTGCGCGACGCGGGCGTGTCGGTGAGCAGCCATTGCTTCCACGTTAGGCGCGCGGCATTCATCGGCCAGTCCTGCGTCGAATGTTCAAGAGGATGACGCACGTCGAAAGTCTCCGTTGCATCAGCGGGCGCGTGGATCGAACACGCGATAGAGCGCGTCGGTGAGCAGATTCAACGCGATGAAAGTGGCACCTATCACAAGCGTGCTGCCAAGCACGGCGTTCATGTCGGCATTGAGCAACGCACCCGTCAGATACGATCCGATGCCGGGCCACGCGAATACGATCTCGGTCAACACCGAGCCCTCCAGCAGGAAGCTGTACGACAGCGCGATCACCGTGAGCAGCGGCACAGCGATATTGCCGAAGGCGTGCACCCACACGACGCGCCGCTCGGGCACGCCTTTCGCGCGCGCCGTCGTGATGTACTCCTGGTTCAATTGATCGAGCATGAACGAGCGCGTCATCCGGCTCAGGTACGCGACGGAGTAATAGCCGAGTATTGCCGCGGGCAACGCGACGTGCGAGACGGCATTGAAGAACACATCCCATTCGCCGGCCATCAGCGAATCGACTAGCAGGCTGCCTGTGCGCGGCTCGACCATGCCGTCGAACACCGGGTCTAATCTCCCGGGGCCCGACACCCAATGCAGCTTCGCATAGAACAGCAACAGGCCCATCAGCCCGAGCCAGAAAACGGGCACGGAACTGCCGATGAGGCCCACGAAGCGCGCGACGTGATCGATCCAGCGGTTATGGCGCGTCGCGGCCACTACGCCGAGCGGCACGCCGACCAGCACGCCGGCGATGGTCGCCAAGGTGGCCAGTTCGAGCGTGGCGGGAAACACGCGGCGAATGTCGTCGAGTACCGGACTGGCTGTCAGCAGCGACACGCCAAGGTTGCCGTGCAAGACCGCATTCACGTAGATCAGAAATTGCTCGGCGAGAGGCTTGTCCAGACCCAGCTGGATGCGCGCGGCCGCATAGGCGGCGGCCGACGCGCGATCCCCGAGTATCGCGAGCACCGGATCGATTGGCACCTTGCGGCCGATCACGAACGTCACAGCGAGCAGACCCGTGAAGGTGATGGCGAGCGTCAGCGCCCAGCGCAACAGGCGCAGCGTCCAGCGCACGCTCGCGCAGCGCGCGGACGCGGCGCGAATGCGGTCGATAGGAGTCAACGTTGTCGACATGGTTCGGACGCCGCCCGGCGATTACTGTTTCTTCACGTGCAGGTACGACACCAGGTCGTTGATCGGCCCAACTTCGAGCCCCGACACGCCGGGCCGCATCGCTACCTGTGATACCTGCTGGAACATGATGACGAACGGCGACTGCGCGAGCATTTCCTTCTGCATCGCCTGATAAAGCTGCGGGCGTTTTGCAGTGGACGATTCGGCAAGTGCGGCATTAGTTTCTTTCGTCAGACCGGCGATGTCCCACGAATTGCGCCACGCGAGCATTTTGTACGAGGACTTGTCGGAGTTGTCCGGGTTCCACGCGAAGCCCTGCGCATTGCTGTGCGGGTCGATGTAGTCGGCAGACCATTCGCCGATGTAGATGTCGTGCTGGCGCGCGCGATACTTGGCGAGCGTCTGCTTGTTATCGCCCGGAATAATGTCGACCTTGATGCCGGCTTGAGCCAGATTGGCTTGCACCGCCTGCGCGATCTCGTTGTACGGATAGGCGCTACGCACGTCCATCGTCACGTTGAAGCCGTTCGGCAAGCCCGCTTTGGCGAGCAGCGCCTTTGCCTTTGCGACGTCCTGGTGATAGGGGTTGCTGTTGAGCGCGCCAAGAAAACCTTCTGGCAAAAACGTTTGATGAACCTTATAGGTCGTCTTCACCACGTTCGTCTGAATGCCGTTGTAATCGATCAGCCACTTCATTGCTTCCTGCACTTCGGGCTTCGCGAGATTCGGGTTCTTCACGTTCAAGCCCAGATACAGCAACGTGGCTTGCGGTACGGCCGTCACGTGAGCCTTGTTCGACTTCGTCAATGCAGCGAGGTCGTCCGGGCTCAGATTGCGCGCAATGTCCGCGTCGCCATTTTCGAGTAGCAGGCGCTGGCTCGATGCTTCAGGAACATGTCGCAGCACGATGCGCTTCATGGCGAGCGGCATGCGGTAATCGTCGTATTTCTGCAGAATGATGCTGTCGTTGGCGGTCCATTTGACCAGCTTGTAGGCGCCCGATCCGGCCTCGTTCGTGCGCAGCCATTCGTTGCCGAAGTCATTGCCTTTCTGATGGGACATCAGCAGTTTTTTATCGAGCACGGAAGCGGGCCACGCGCCCAGAACGTTCAGCACGAAGGTCGGCGCGTACTTCTGATCGGTCGTGATACTGACCGTTGAATCGTCGATCTTTTTGACTTTGTCGAGCGCGTTCTCTTTGGTGAGCCCGATGCCCTGCAGCACAGCGGCAGCGCCTTTGTCGAGAAGCACGCAGCGCTGAATCGACCATGCGACGTCATCGGCCGTCAGAGGGTTGCCGGAGTGGAACTTGAGACCGGAGCGGATCTTGAAGGTGAATGTGAGTCCGTCGGGGCTCACGGTCCAGGATTGCGCGGCGTCCCCGTTGAATTTCGATGGGTCTTTCAGGTCGACCCGTACCAGGCGGTCATAGGTGTTCGCGACGTATTCTTCCGGCACCAGTTCGTAGACCTCGCCGGGATCGAGCGTCGAAAATTCGTCGAGCGTCGTGGCCATGACAAGCATGTCTTTCGGCGTCGCCGCGAGCGCGCTGCCTGTCATCGAGATGGAAAACGTCATCGCGGATGCCACCGCGACCGCTGCCAGCGCATTGCGCAAAACCAGATTCATACTTGCTCCGCATGTAAAGGAAGAGAACCTGCAAACGGACAGCCAGAACCTACCAGGTCACATCAACTTCAACGGGCCGCTTTCGCTGTTGTCTATAACCGGCAGCGCACGCGAGCCAGGCAATTCGTAATGCCACCATTCGCTTGCGATGTGCGCAAAGCCGGCCGCGTGCATGATGCCGAGCAACAGCAGGCGATTGCGCTGCACAGACTGCGGCAGCCCTTGATGGAAATGCTCGGAAGCCTTCACCATCTCGTCGAAACCGGTGCCCATGTCTAGCGGTTGACCGTCGCCGTCTATCAGCGTGAGGTCGACGGCTGTGCCACGGCTATGATTCGAGCCACGGCCCAATTCGGCGATGTACGTCGGGTCGGGCAGAAAGTCCCACAGCACCTTTTGTGCTTGCGGCGGCCGATAGGCGTCGAAGATACGCAACGTCATGCCTGCGCTGTCCGCGAGTTCGACGGCTTTGCGCAATGCAGCTTCGGCGGGTTCGAGCAGCAGGCAATGCGCTTCGCGGTAGATCGGCTTGCCCGTGAAGTTGCGGGACGTCGCATAAACGAGGTCGATATCCACCCGATGTGTGTCGGGGGTGATAGGTATCAGGCGAGGAGTGTCGGTCATGGCTATCAGAATTCGAATTGATCGAGTTCGCGCTGCAGTTCGCGATTGCGCGCAACGCGCCCGTCGATGGCGGGGCCGAGACATTCAACAATTGAACTCAGCAGAAGATTGAAGAGACACGTGAGCGGCGCAAGCGAGTCCCAGAACTGGCCGACGTCCGTCTTGACTTGCAACAGATCGCATTCGAAATCGCGCGCCCACGGGCAATAGAGATCGGTGACGAGCGCGAAGGCGATGGCGCGCTGCGTCGCGGCTTCGCAATAGCGGCGTGCGATGCGTGAATAGGCGCGCGTGTCCGTCACGATCAGGTAGGGCGATGCAAATTCGGAGTTCAGTGAATCCACGTACGAGCCCGACATTCCGTCGGAATAGAACACGCGTGGTCGCAGGTATTCGAGGTAGCTGAAAAACGCATTCGAGATGCCGCGAGTCGATTGAATGCCCACGACATACACGGCGTCAGCCGTGGCAACGCGCTCTGCGACTCGCCCAAATCCTTCGCTTCGTGCGAGCTGATAGACATCGCGTACGGCGTCTACCTCCAGCTCCATTGACCGTGCCAGTGAGTCGCCTTGCGAACTCGTGCCTTGCGTGTCTTCTTGATGGCGCTCGCTGCGATAGGCATCGAGGCGATCGGTAATGAACCAGGGACGCGTTTGCGCGCCGCGTAACTCGCGCTTCAGCTCATCGAGATTGCGATAACCGACGCTGCGCAGGAAGCGTCCAACGGAAATGCCGCTCGTTCCTGTCTGCTGTGCAATCTGATCGGCCGTTTCAAGACCGAGCCGGTCGAGATTCGCCAGCATATAGCTCGCAATGCGCTTGGCCGTCGGCGTGAGCGTCGTAAAGCTCTCTTTGACGGTATGGGCGAACGCAGTGGGCATCGGATCTTGTGCGTTAGTGTGCGTTATTTATCTGTCACAGCGACGTGCGCTGGTAGCTATCTGACAAGGACAATAAAGCGGACGCTACCTTAATTTTTCAATCGAAGACATCCAGTCAATAGTCGATTCGAAGTGCGAAGGTGTACGGGCAGCAAAGCTGCTGAAGCATGCGTTCAGATCGCATTTTGCGGATTGCTGTTTGGTTCGGCGTCCGGAAGTGTGACCAACCTGCGTGGTTGACCAGGATCGGGATCGACATCCACGGCGAGCGCTTCGAATTCCGTTGCGGTTGCTTCGCGTCCGCGTAGGGCAGCTTCGCGGCTACGCGCCGTATCTCGACAACGTCCGCTAGTCTTGACTCGCGCCCTCACGTGTCTGCGCTCGCTCTGCTGAGACTGCAGAACTGGCTGGAGGACTCGTCTCGAACAAGGAGCTAGCTGTGTCCAGTATTAAAACGAAACCCAATTTGACGATCAACACGTCGAGCGTCACGCAACATTCGTCCACGGGCTCGTCTGAGCCGTTGAGTACATCACCGTCAGCGCGCGCCAGGAATCCGGCGCTGGCCGCTTTGCCACCTTCACCGACCAGTCCGCGCGCTTCCGCTGGCCGCCTGTTCCTCGTTGCAAAGGCCGCGCAGAAGTTCAAAGGCACCGGAAACGTGGGTGTCGAAACCAAGCTGCAGCCGAAACTCGAAGCGGGAAAGGCACATAAGGACGTTGCGTTCCAGGAGGGTGGCGGATTTGTCGTCAAGAGCACATATACGAAGAAGTTCTCCGCTGATGAGATGGCTCAGCGAAACGCAGACCATCAGGCTAAGCTGGCAAAACATGAAGCGGATGTCGGCGCCTTTAAGGACCAGAATCCGCAACTGGAAGGAAAGAAACTTGAGAAGGCCCTCGGCCAGCAGAAATTGGGCAGTGCGCCCAAGCCACCCAAGCCAACCAGACCGCTTGGATCGAATGAAGTCGAATATCACCCGCCTGGCGGCATACATTCTCTGAATCAGACGGATCTTCCTGGCCAGCCCGGCGAGTTCGGCGGCTCCTATGCGCGCGTCAAGCGCAGTGATGGCGGTTCTTCCTCCGAGTTCGAACGGCTGAGCCGCTTTGGTAAGTTCGGGGACAACCAGACTATTGAGGGCAAGCCGCTCGGCGGGCAGAGCAGAGCCGATCCATCCACTATCAGGCGGCAAGCGCCTGAGCGACGCAATTCTGAGCCGCCGTCACCGGCCACGGCCCAGGCCGTTCTGGACAAGTACTACAACAAGCCCGTCGAGACGATGAAAGAACTCGAGTCGGGCAAGCCATATAAGGACATTGCGCAGGCGTCCTCGTTGGACGAGTAACTTTTCTCACCGCCACACCTGGCTGTTCGCAGACACGGTGAACTGCGAGCAGACCAGTGCGGATCTTTATGGCTCGTCGCGGTTGCGAAGAGCAAGCACATTAGACGCCGCCGACACTTCGTGTAGGTGTGTAATTGCGCATTTCAGGCGCCGCTCCCTCCCAGCGTTTTCATGCTCTTCCATTGACCCTGTTGAACCTGGAACAACGTGTACGGCGGCTTGATCAGATCGCCGTACGGATCGAACGCGATCTGTCCGGTCACGCCCGTGACGTTGACCTTCGACAGACTGTCGACGATCTTCGAGCGGTCGAGCGAATTCGCCGTGTGAATCGCCTTGAGCATCGCGAGCGCCGCGTCATACGCAAACGGCGCGTACAGTTCCACGTCCTGATTGAAGCGTGCCTTGTAACGCTTGCCGAACTCGAGCGCAGCCGGCTGCTTGTCGAGCGCGGGACCTGGTTCCAGATCCTGCGTGCCGTCGCCCGCGGTCCCGGCGATCTGCAGGAACGCATTGCTCTTCAACGCGCCCGCGCCGAACAGTTGCGCGTTCATGCCCAGAGAGCGCATCTGCTTGATCAGCATTGCGCCCTGTTCATCCAGGCCGCCGAAGAAAATCAGATCGACGTTCCTGCTCTTCAACGTCGTCAGGATGGCGCGAAAATCGACCGCTTTGTCGTTCGTGAATTCGCGAACAACGATGTTGCCGTTTGCTTCTTTGGCGCCCTTTTCGAAGGCGTCCGCGAGACCCTGGCCGAACGCTGTGCGGTCGTCGATGATGCCGATTCGCTTCGCCTTCATCTGCTCCACCACGAAATGTCCTGCGACCACACCGCCGATGCCATCGTGGCCCATCGTGCGAAACACATTTTTGTAGCCCTGCTTGGTCAATTGCGGATTGGTCGAGCCCGGCGTGATCATTGCAACATTTGCCTGGTGATAGACCGTCGACGCCGGAATGCTGCAACCCGAGTTGTAATGGCCGATCACGCCGACCACGCCATCGTCGACCAGCTTCTGCGCGACCTGGATCGCAACGCGCGGATCGGCCTGATCGTCCTGCACGTCGAGCACGAATTTGACTGGCTTCCCGCCGACAGTGGGATGTCGTGCGTTTTCTTCGTCGATCGCCAGTTGCGCGCCGTACTGCAGGTCTTTCCCAACCCGCGCAACAGGGCCCGTTAAAGGTCCGACAAAGCCGATCTTGACGACTTCCGGATCGGCTGCCGACGCAAACGGCGTCTGCGCGCCGAGCAGGCAGACGGCGAAATTCAACAGCCAGTTGCGGCGATTCATGATGAGCTCCTTGCGAGATGTCACGTCGCGCGTTATGTCGAACGAGCGGTTCGATGCGCGACGCGTCGAAACCGTCCCACGTATGGGTAGATGAAACTGAAACCTGTCGCTGCTGTGTCCGGTGAGTTGTCCGCAGTCTGGTCCTTCGCTAAATGCCAAAACGCGTCGCCGCATATGGCGCAAGATCGAGCGGAGGCGAACGACGCGCAACCAGGGCCGCGACGATTCGCCCGCTCACGCCGGCCAGCGTGAGCCCAAGATGCTGGTGACCGAATGCATAGATCACACGCTCGCTTGCACGCGAGCGCGCGAGCACCGGCACACCGTCGGGCAAGGTCGGACGAAAGCCGAGCCAGCTGGAGTCCGGCGTTTCGAGCAGAGGCAACGCGCGTCGTGATGAGAACGTCAACAGGTCGAGCAACGAGCGGTTGCGCGTGTCGCTGAAGCCGCCCAGTTCGACGGTTCCCGCGACGCGGATGCCGTCGCTCATCGGCGTCATGTAAAAGCCCCGCTCGGCCCAGCCGACAGGCCGCGAAATGAGTTGCTGCGCGCCCGGATAACGCACGTGATAGCCGCGCTCGGTGTCGAGCGGCACGACGTCGCCGCATTGCCGCGCGAACTGCGCTGAGCGCGCGCCCGTAGCGATGACCACATGGCCAAAGCGCCGCGTGACTCCGTCGGCCGTCACGCTTGCGCCATCGCCGGAAGGCTGCACCGCGCTGACAGTCGAACGCTGCAGCGTCAGTCCCTGCGCCGCCAGTTGCTCAAAAAGCGCTTGCAGGAAGCCTTGCGGATCCGAGAAATGCCAGCTGTCGCTGAACAGCACGCCGCGCTCGAAAATCGGCGCGAGCGATGGTTCGAGCGCGCGAATGTCGTTGCCGCCCAGCACGTCGAAGGTGACACCGAGCTGCTTGCGTAGATCGAGCGAGGGACGCGCCGCGTTGAACGTAGCTGCGCTGGAGTAGAGATACAGGCATTCACGTGACCGCACGAAGCGCGCGAGTTCGGCATTCGCCAGCAACGGCGCATAGCCTTCCTGCGCTTGCGCGAGCAGCGCAGCGAGCGCGACCGCGCTCGCCTCATAGCGGCGCGGCAGCGAACTCATCATGAAGCGCGCGAGCCACGGCACCAGGTGCGGCAGGTATTGATAGCGCAGCCTGAACGGGCTGTCGCCTGAAAACAGGTAGCGCGGCAGGTCACGGAACACAGACGGGTTGTTCACCGGAATGCATGCGTAATGCGCGAACGTCCCTGCGTTGCCGAACGATGCGCCTTGCCCGACGCCGGACGGATCGAATAGCGTGACCCGATGTCCGTCGCGCATCAACGAAGCAGCGCTGGCAAGGCCGATGAATCCCGCGCCGACGATGGCGATCTCAGACATTACTGGCGTCCATCGCGATCATCGTGACGTGCTGTTGACGTAAAGCCGCGCCGGATTTGGGCGGTGCGTCGGAGACCGTGGACTGCGTAACACGCACTGGAACACTCCTGCTGGCTGATTCCCGAACGATGCCTGGCGGCGTCGCGACACGCTCGCTACCAGACAAACTCTGGCATCTAGAATCACACAATAAATTTTTGTGTGCAATTAAAACGACTGTTGTGTGGTCCTGGCATTTTCCCTGGATGAAGGCGGGCACAATCTTCGCCGCTGTCCACGACCACGTCGGGACCGTCAGGAAGGCATACGCTCGGGCGTGTCTGGTATAGAATCGCCACACCTCCGCACAATTGCGGACAAAGCCGGTTTGTATGGAGACAGTTGATCTTATGGCTTCTGGCAAAGACGCAGCCCGCGCGGCCAACGGCGCGCCGGAGCAGACGAAGCGATCGACCTACATCGAAGTGTCTAGCTCGATCGAGAGCGAAATCCGCAGCGGCGTCTATCCGCCCGGCAGCCGTCTGCCGCCGCAGCGGCAACTGGCGACTGAACTGGGCATCAACGTGTCGACGGTGTCGCGCGCCTACAAGGAATTGCAATTGCGCGGGCTGGTGATCGGCAGCAAGCGACGCGGCTCGCTAGTGACGGGCGGCGCGATGCCGAGCGTTGAACCGGCGCGCGCGACGAACAATGCCGCCATCGACCTGACGGTGAACCGGCCGGCCACGGGCGAATTTCTGGAGTGTCTGGCGCGCACGCTCGCCGAGTTGCCACGCGATCCACGCTATTCGCAATTGCAGGAATACCAGCCGCCGCAAGGCCCCGAATGGGCGCGCGCGGCTGGCGCACGCTGGATGGCGGCGCCCGGATTTACGCCGGATGCCGCGCACGTGGTCGTCACGAGCGGCGCGCAGCACGGCCTGTATGCCGTGCTGAACAGTCTGATCGGCACGGACGGCGTGATCCTCGCCGACCGGCTCACCTACTACGGGCTGAAGGCGCTTGCGCCCGTGTTCCAGTTCGAGATCGTAGGCATTCCGAGCGACGCCGACGGCCTGCTGACAGATGAACTCGACGCCGCATGCCGGCGCATGCCGGTCAAGGCGATCTTCACGGTGCCCAATCTGCAGAATCCGACTGTCACGACGATGAGTCTCGAGCGCCGGATGGCGCTCGTCGACATCGCGCGCAGGCACGGTGTCGCGATCATCGAAGACGACGTATATGGACCACTGGTGTCTCAGCGTCTGCCGACACTCGCGAGTCTGTGTCCGGAGCTGACCTTCCATATTGCCGCGACGTCGAAGATTCTCGCGCCCGGGCTGCGGCTCGGCTATCTGGCGAGTCCGCCCGACAGTTCCGCGCTGTGCGCGGAGGCCGTGCGCACTACCGCGTGGATGCCCGCGCCGATGTCGATGCTGATCGCGTCGATCTGGATCGAGGACGGTACCGCGCGCCACATCATGGATGCGCAACTCGCGGAGATTCGCGCGCGTCAGGCGCTCGCGCGGGAGTTGTTGCCGCAGTCGTTGCTACAGACCGATCCCGCCTGCATGTTCGTCTGGCTGAAGCTGCCGCCGCCCTGGCGCGCCGATGATTTTGCAGCCAACGCGAAGGCGCGCGGCGTGGTGGTCATGCCGTCGTCGGCGTTCGCGGTGGATCGCTCGGAAATCGAGCATGGCGTGCGTATCAATCTCGCGTGTGCATCGAGCCGCGATCAGCTCGTGAGCGCGTTGCGGTTGCTGGCGGGCACGCTAAAGGATCGGCCGAGGGCATTGTTTGGGACGATCTGAGTTCTGGCTCGTCGATGTCGCAAAGGCGGTTTCGCTTCAGGCTATCTACTACTCGTGCAAACCGTCGAAGCTGACGAGAAGCACATGTTCGACCTCATTGTGCCTGCCGTGATCGCCGTCTCCCCGCGATGATGGGTAACGCAACAACCTGCCGGACCATCAATGTGCAACGTGATTGCGTCGAGTCCGTGAACGTTGACTTTCACCTAGCTGTATTTCGCCGGGGTTGCACAAGAATTTAGATGAGTGCGAGAGGTCGAGTAGGCGACCCCATCGTCAGGCGGACGGTGCGGAACTAAAGGACCAGGAATTTTCGCCGAAGGCTGGGCTCAGCGCCGCTCATGGCAAGCGCCTCAGCGAGCGTGAGCCCATCTGGAACCCGATTAGCGGAAGCCGTAGACAACGATTTTCTTCCCCTCGAAATTTTCTTGCACAGCCTGCTCGCAATATTGCGGGCACGTTACCGAGTTGTCTCCGCTCGCGCCAGAGACAGTGACCGCCCTGTAAACAACGGATTCGACGAGCGTCCCATCCGCAGCGATGACCATGTTCAGGTCAGTCTCGACACCCGCCGGCACGGCTCCCCCGGCGGTATAAATGATTTTCATGGTGCCGGTGCAATCGGAGTTCACCGAGTATGTTCCGTTCTGGTTTGGATTGAAGGTCGTCAGGCCCCCTTTCGGCAGCCCGCCGATCATGCCGAAGTCGGTGCGCGTGAAGCCGCCCGTGCCATCGAACGTCACGAGGGCGACGTCATCAAGAATCAACGTGGACGCATAGGGAGCGACTTTATTATTCGGTCCTATCAATCCGATAATTTCGCCGTGACCGGTAAATGCATACGGTCCTCTGAGCGTTGCGTTCGAACAAAGGCCGCGTGGGCCGCCGTGTCCGTCGTGTCCCTCGTGGCTGTCGTGTCCACCGGGACCCTCGGCTTGCGCGGCGCCGCTGAGTAAGAGAAGCGCCACGGCGGTTGCTGAGAGAATGCTGAATGGTTTGATCTTCACGATAATCTCCTTGTTACCCAATCTGGCGCGAACCATCTCAGCGCAGGGGCCCATTGCCTGGCGGGATGAGACGCCGAATTCAAACGGAATGGAATTAGAGAATCGGTGCAGCGATAGGGCTGCCGCTGTTTGCGGAAACGAGCGATGGAAGAAAGAGGGCCGTCGGTGCTATTAGCTTTGGCTCACAGGATGCGAGAAAGCTCGTCGTTCGCTAGCTAGTTAACTGGCAAAACTAACTGGCGAAACGCTTCACCAAGCAGTAGTTTTGCCCGGTGTCGGCAGGCACGTGCAGAAGGGGTGCACGAAAGTCCGCGAATTTGTGACTTCGTGAGTCAGCCACGCTTTAATGTCGCATAGCAAAGGGGAGCGTAGTCCACAAACTTTGCCGATGCCAAACGAATATCGGACAAAACGCAGGCGCATTCAGAATCGCGTTGAGAGGACGATGGACTTTATCGAGTGATTCCCGACGACTCCGAAGAGTCTTCGTTGAAGTGCGCTGTGCCCGAGCCCAAGGTGAATCTGCGCCGGCGGGTGGCTCGCCGGCGCACACGGCTCTTGCGCAGATACAGGGCTAACTCGCTAGCCCTGTGCGCCAGACTTCCTTAGAAGCGGGTGAGTATACCGACCGAACCCATGACCTGATTGCCCGTCGACGAAGCGCCACCTGCGTTGTACATGACTGCGACGTTTTTGTTGCCGGTTGCATGCTGGTACATGGCTTCGGCATAAAGCTCCGTACGCGTCGACAGTGAGTAGCGCGCAATCGCGTTGACTTGATTCCACTTCGGATCGGCGCCGAACGACGTTGCACCACTCAGATGCGCATCGGTGTAGGCATAAGAAACGCCGAGCATGAGCGCTGGCGTAACTGCGTACTTGCCATTGAGTTCGTAGTTGTCAAAATGAGCGCCACCATTTTTCAGCCCGAACGCGTTCGTATTCTGATATTGGCTGTGCGTGTAAACAAAGCCGACCGTCGCAGGGCCGAAGCCGTAGCTCACGCCTGCACCAGCCGTACGCTGCACATCCGACGTCAGGCCACCCTTGAACTCGGTTGGATCAGCGGCACCCGTCGTATTCGGATTCGAAGCGCCCGAACCATTGATCTGCAGGTAGGCGGCAGCCACGTTCAAGCCGCCGAATTTGTAGCTGGCTCCCGCGCTGTACGCACGATCGACAGCAAAGCCTGTTTGGGTGTTACTGAACGCATACATACCGCCAGCCTTGAAGCCCGCATAGTCAAGGCTGGTGAACTTGACCGCGTTGTTGAAGCGAACGCTATGTTGCAGGTTGTCGTTGTCATATGGATGCGCAAAACCCGAGTCACCGAACGGGCCTGCCGTGGCAGACAGCGGTGCGACGAAATCAACCATGGAGTCATACTGGCGACCCAACGTGACGGTGCCAAAACTGTTGCTGCTCAGGCCGACGTACGCTTGACGACCAAACATCCGGCCACCCTGGCCGAGCGTGCCGTTATTGACGTTGAAGCCATTTTCGAGCACGAAGACGGCCTTCAGGCCGCCACCGAGATCTTCCGTGCCACGCAGGCCGAAGCGGCTACCGCTGATGTTGCCGCTCGCCAGTGCAACCCGGCTGCTTCCGCCGACGTTATTCGTGTACGTGATACCGGCGTCGATGAGGCCGTACAGCGTGACCGAGGTCTGTGCGTGGGCGGCCGTCGCGGCAAGCGCAACGGAGACAGCGAGGGCGATGCGAATCTTTTTCATGAATTAACTCGAGCGTGTTGGGATTGCGTCAGAAGACAGCGGGGCGAGTATAAAACCGCCCAGGCGGCGCACTTCATTTCCGGTCTGGATTGGACCTTTGCGTATTTCCGAAGTAATTCGCCACAATTTCGCCACAATTCTGGTGGTGTCCCAGCCCACAAGGCGCAGCGCTTCCGTGCTTCATCCCACGGCTCGAATCGCTGTTGTATCGAAGCGACGGTATCGGGGTTAGCCGCCGCCGCGAACCAGAGAGAACACGCCCGCGTGCAGGCCCGACTCTCTGACGGCTTGACGCATTGAATGCGGCCTACGACCGGGCAGTTCGCCGTCAATGACTTCGCAGGTGCGCTTGAACTTCGCGCGCATCGAGGGCCGAGAGGTCTTCGTTGATCTCTTCGAAAATCATCTGACGCGTCTCCTCGCTCAGGCGCGCGCGCAGCATCCCGAGAAACTTCGGCTCGGCGGCTAACCGCAATCGCTGATACCGCTGATGGAGCCGCCCCTGTTCGATATAGTCGGCGACGGTCTTCGCGAACTTTTCGCGATCCTTCTCGCTCAGCGCCGGTCCACTTGGGCCGACATTGACGAGGTCTTCGATTTCCCGCAATTCCAGTTTAAGTCCCGGTGTCTCGAAGATTCGTGCACGGCTGCCGTCGGCAACGACAACCCAGGTAGTCACAACCATGGTGCGCCTCTCAGCAATGATCGATCGCCGACTCTGCGGCCATCGCAAATCGTCGCGTGACGTCAGCGGGCTCGCCGGTCAACGACGGTCTATCTCCAACGCCCGTCGATGACGGACCGTGGGGCCTCCCCGCGCTCCTGCGCAAGCGACGGATAGTCGGTGTATCCGCGCTCGCCGCCTCCGTAGAACGTGGACGGGTCCGGCGAATTGAGCGGAGCGTGCAGCCGGAGGCGTTCGGGCAGGTCGGGATTGGCGATGAACGGGCGTCCGAACGCGATCAGGTCCGCGTTGCCATCCTCGAGCCATCTTTCCGCACTGCTGCCGTCGAACCCGCCTGCGACCATCAGCACACCGCGATAGGTGCGCCGTATCATCTCGCTCATGCGTTTCGCACGCTCCGTGAAAGTGCCGTCCTCACCGGTCGCCGCCAGCGCGGGATTAACGATGTGCAAATAAGCGAGCCGGTATCGATTGAGTTTCTCGATGACGTAAGAGAACGTCGCCTCGGGATCGTCGTCATGCATGTCGTTGAAGCTGCCGAGAGGGGAAAGCCGCACGCCCACCCTTTCGGGCCCCCAGACTTCGCAAACCGTCTCGATCACCTCAAACAGCAGCTTGGCCCGGCGCTCGCTCGACCCGCCATATTCGTCCGTGCGGTGGTTTGTGCCCGACAACAGGAACTGGTCGAGCAGATACCCATTCGCTGCGTGCACTTCGACGCCGTCCATACCGGCAGCCTTTGCGTTGCGCGCACCCCTGAAATACTGGCGCACGAGGTATGGCATCTCTTCGATCTGCAGCGCGCGGGGCGTGACGCAGGGCGCGAGGACACCTTCCCCGCGCTCGTTCTCGATGAACGCCTCCGCTTCCGGCTGGAGCGCAGACGGCGCAACAGGCAGCATTTCATCAGGCTGCAACGAAGGGTGCGATATGCGTCCGACGTGCCAGAGCTGCATGAACATCAACCCGCCTGCCTCGTGCACGGCGTTCGCCACGAGCCGCCAGCCTTCGACCTGCTCGCGACTGTGAATCCCGGGCGTCCATGCATAGCCCTGTCCTTGCATCGACACCTGCGTCGCCTCGCTGATGATGAGCGCGGCCGATGCACGCTGCGCGTAATAGCAGGCATTGAGCTGAGACGGTATGTTGCCAGGCCGGCTCGCGCGCGAACGCGTCAGCGGTGCCATCACGGCACGATGTCGCAGGTTGTACGGCCCCACCTTGACGGGTTCGAAGAGCTTGCGCAGCGGGATCTGATCGTCGTGCTGCCCGGCGGCAGCAAACGTGGTTTCCGTATCCGGCATGAATTCGCTCCTTGCGTTTTTGACTCGGCCCGAAAAGTACTGCCATGGACGCTTCCAGGCGTCGGCGTCGGATCACGTCGTCCTGATTCCGCTTCTAGCCACTCTAGCCATGGTCCGCGCAAGCTTCTTTCCGGTTTCTGCCCAGATCTGTCGCGATCCTGCCGCCGCGCGGTCTATCGCTTCATCGGGCCGGATCTGGTCCTCTGCAACGACCCAACGCATGTCCGGCTGCGTTCCGGTCGAGTTCCACGCCGCCGTCATCGGCGTACAGCGTGAGTGCCGCGCACAGATCGTCCGGTTCACTCTCCGAACTCATCGCCCGACCATACAAGCCGTTGTGTGCCCGACCTCGTTCAACGGAACCGCTCACGCGATCCTGCGGCGTTGCAGCGTCAATCCGGCAGAACGAACTCGGTGCGCATGTCTTCGACGATGCGCCGGACCTCGTGGGTGAAGTCGGTGCCCTTCTCGTTGAGCGGCACCATGTTCCAGTTCCTGCCGGCGGCATCGGGCGGGTGCCGTTCGGGCAGCGGTATGCGCACGCGCAGTTCTTCCGGCGTATTCGCGCTAATTTTTGCCACGCGACTTTGCGCTTCATCGCGAATCTGCTCGGCTGAGAAAACGGTCTTCGGCATGGGAGTTCTCCATCGCGACGGGCCGCACGGCTTTGTTCTCGCGGGCAGGCGGCCGACATTTCAGTCTAGTTCGTATTGTCGGAATGTTCGCCCGGACGTTCGCGCCGTTGCGCGCGTGTGAGTGCTCGACGCAACTGGCGGCCTGCGTCACCGCCTATGGCGCGACGATCTGGCATGAGCGGCGCGCAACGTCAATGAAGCGCGGCCAACGCGTCGTCGATCGGTTTGCTGCCACCAGCAAATCCGACGATCGTGTTGACAAGGCCGATCCTGAGCGCTTCAAGCGCGACATCGGCAACATCCTCGCGCGCAACGGGAGCACGAGCGGACTGCGCGTCGGCCACGATCTCAATCTTCCCGGTACCGGGCTCCATAGTCAGTGTGGCGGGACGCAGCACAAGATAATCGAGTCCACTGCCGATCAGATAATCGTCAGATGCGCGCTTCATCTGGGCGTAATGCCGAAGCGCATCTGGAGCGGATTCAGGGGCGTATGCCAGCAACGTGCTGACGACGATGAAGCGGTCCGCGCCATACTGCTTTGCGCAATCGACCGCCTTGATGATTGCGTCCCGGTCGATCTGACGCTCCTGCTCGGCGCCCTCGGATTCAGCGGAGCCAGCGGCAAAGATAACCGTATTAACCCCCGCAAGCGCCGCGCAAAAGTCCTGCGTCAGGTCGACGATCACAGGGCTCCCGCCGAGGCTTTCGAAGTGGGCCCGCTGCGCCTCGTCGCGCAGCAATGCACGAAACGGAATGCCCGCACGGTGCAATTTTTCCGCGACTAACCGACCGGTGCGGCCGGTGGCGCCAATTAATGCAATGTTCATCGTGTCTCTCCAGGAAGGCATCCGCGGGTTGCGCGAGCTTTCGGTGTGCTGCCGCTTTCCCGCAAGCCATCAGATAGCGGGGTTGCGGTCAAGGGCGGCATGGTCAGCTTGCATGGGTTCGCGCGCGGTTGGAAGCGATGTCCGGATCGCACTTCAGTTCGTACTCCGCGTCCGGGTGTCGATCCGACCCAACTGCGAACTTCGACACAACTCACGACCACGACCGTGATGCAGCGCAGTGATGCTTATGCTGTCGTGCCGCTGCTGTTCAGGCTCTCTAGTGCCTTTTTCAGGCGTTCCTCCTGATCGTTTGTGAGAGACGTTTTCAATACCTTTCCGCCGAAAGGCTTCAGCTCAGGCAGGACCTTGTCGAAATTCACTTGACGCACGAGGATGAAGAGTGCCGACGAACCCGGCTCGATGTTCTGGCCCGTCGAACGCATGAAATCATCATCGATTCCATAGTCCGAGAGCGCGCCCGACAGCGCGCCCGTACCAACGCCGATGGCCATGCCTGTAGCCAGTCCGGCGAGCGGATTGAGCAACATGAGACCAACCAGCGCACCAAACAGGCCACCCCACGCCGCGCCACTGAGCGCGCCGATCTTGACGAGATCGACGGCTTGCTTGAGGTGTACCTTGCCATTCGCGCTGCGGACCAGAACACAGGCATCCTCAAGGTCGATCAGGTGCTCCTTTTGCATCTGCTGGAGTTTGGTCAACACCTGGTCGGCCGTTTCTTCGCCTTTAAAGCTTACAACGACTAAATCGCTCATCGATTTGCTCCTTTTCTCTGGAAATAAGCGCAGACCGTTACGCGCGGCAAGACGGTTGAACTCATGCTCAGTGCCGCGCGCAAGACGTCGACCGCGCCGCAAAACAGCAGCGGTGCCAGCCAACCGTGCATGTCGCGCCCGGCGCGCACCCTGGAATTTGGACGGGTCATTGACGCGATGACGATGACCTCAAGACTAGGTTCTTGACGGTTGCACTTCTTCCTCATTCCTGCGAAGACGTGTCGGATCTCTGCGCTGTGCTGCGCGGCTTTCGAATGTGAACGTAAGGTGGCATTGCGCAAAACTGCGCAGGCGTACGGAAGAAAATGGGCCCGGCGCGTCATACCGTTGCCCTACCGCGGACCGATGCGTGTGGAGTAGGGCGTGGTCCGCGTGCGCGCGTTAGTCCATCAACAAACCGACGAGGAGCGTGATGAGCGCCGACGAAGACCTCAAGCGAGACGTAGAGAACGAACTGAAGTGGGATCCGGACGTCGATGCATCGGATATCGGAGTTGCAGTCAGGGACGGTGCGGTCACATTGTCCGGTTTCGCGCGCAGCTTCCGGCAAAGGCGCAAGGCCGAAGAGGACGCGACGCGCGTGCGCGGCGTGAGGGGTGTCGCAAACGATGTGGAGGTGCGGTTGCCTTTGATCAACAGGCCGCCCGATCCGGAGATCGTGCGCGAGATCATTGCCCAACTGCAGGTCGAATTGCCTGATGCGGCGGACACCATCAAGGTGGTTGTCAGGGACGGAGATGTGACGTTGAAGGGCGAAGTCGAATGGGACTACCAGCGCCGCCGCGCGGCAGATACGGCGCTACGGGCGAGCGGCGTAACCGGCCTCACGAACGAGATTGAGATCAAGCCGAAGGTCGAGCCCGACGACCTCAAGCGCAAGATCGAGGACGCGTTCAAGCGCAACGCGGAAGTCGACGCACAGCACATCACTGTGGAGGCCGAAGGCAATAATGTCGTCCTGCGCGGCACGGTCCGCTCGTGGGCCGAACGCGAGGAGGCCGAGCGGGTAGCATGGCTTGCCCCCGGTGTGATGCGGGTCGACAACCGGATCACCGTCGATTACTGATAGGTTCGTGGGTCATAAAATCAAGGCGAACCCGCATAGTTCCCCCGCTACGGGCGCATCAATCGCGATCGCGGAAGTACAGCGGTTGTTACCTGTTCGCAACTTCGCTAAACGAATTAATTACCGGAGCTCCGGTGGGAAAGCCGGAATGCGCGCGGCGTCACACCGGTATATCTATGAAACACGTCGGTGAAATGCTGCTGCGTCTGAAATCCCGCGCGTGCGCCAACGTCGACCAACGGAATGGTCTCGTCGCACAACATCGCTCTCGCAAATTTCACTCGTTCGAGTGTCACGTACAGATGGGGCGGGCTTCCTGTCGCCGTTTTAAAAACGCGTGCAAACTTTGAAACACTCATGTTCACCAGAACTGCGAGTTGCTCGACCAGAATGGTTTCGGCGATGTTCTCATGAACGAAGGCTTGAATGCGAGCCAGCATTTGACGCGTAATAGGCATGTCCGGTTCGATCGCACCAGCACAGTGCCCGTAACGGACAGCGATGTGCACCGAAAAGACATCGGCAAAAGCGTCGGTGCACGCAGCGTCGAAAAGATCCGCGTTCGCCAAAGCATTCAATGTATCCGCGGCCTCGCGCAAAAAGGGATCCCAAGACTCGGACCATTTCGGGAGGGCGTCAAACGCTTCTTGCGAGACTTGGCCCATTACGCTCGGTCTAAGTTCGATAAGCCATCCGCTGGGATCGTTGTCAGCGTTCGTGGCCAACTGCGCCGCCCCAGTAATAACTGCGACAAATGGAGCACTTATGAGAATCGAGTGACTCGTTCCAAGGTCGTCGGAGCCCACAGCCTGCACAACAGTGTTACCCGTGGGTATGACGAGCCGAAATCCTTGCACCAGATTCAGCTCGCCATTGGTGAAAACGACGTTCATCGGTTGGCAGCGTAACCCGTGATCAGGAGTCGATCCTATTGCTTGCTTCATGATGAGCAAAGTCTCCTTCTTGCGTTGGCGCATACCTAAGCTTAGGCCGAATTGAAGGCTGCTTTAGGCGGGTTCGTAATATGGGCAGAAGCAACCGGCTTCGTTGACGGAGCGCAGTTTCATTGCTGGGCAACCCGGCACGACGTTTGACACGACGATTCAAAACGATACCGACCGGTCCTGTGCCACAAGAATGTCATGAATGACGCAATGCACGGACCGCGCGCTGCAAAAGTTCATGTTAGAACTCCTCACGGCGAACCGCTATAAGACGCGGTGATGGATCGGGTCATTTCGGTGCATCCGGGATACCAGTCTGGATGCTGTTCGCCATGCGTCCTGACTCAACGCAGAATTGCGAAACACATGGCAGAAACGCGAAAGAATCGCAGATGCGCGGGGCCTAGACTGAGGTTCATCAACTGACGTTACGGCTCGGAGTCCCACATGGATGAACTACTTGGGCGCGCCTGGTGGATGCTCATTCTGCGCGGCACGGTAGCGCTGCTGTTCGGCATGCTGGCGCTGTTCTGGCCGGGTCTTACTCTGCTACTGCTCATCACTCTCTTCAGCGCCTACGCAATTGCCGGCGGCATTGTCACGATCGTTGCGGCCATCCGCTACCGCTCGACGCACGGCACGTGGTGGGTGCTCTTGCTGCTGGGTATCTGCAGCGTCGCAGCTGGTGTGATAGCCGCGTTAGTGCCGGGACTTACCACGCTCGTGCTGATCGCCGTCATCGGTGCAAACGCGATTATCACCGGCGTACTCGATCTGATTGCGGCAACCCGGCTGCATAGGCGTCTGCGCAACGCGTGGATGCTGGTGCTCACCGGAGTGCTCGCCGTGCTGTTCGGCATCTTCGTGCTGGTCTTTCCGGGCGCCGGCGCACTGACGCTTGTCTGGCTGATCGGCGTGTATGCGTTGTTCACGGGCGCGCTGCTTTTCGTAGTCGGCATCACTGCGCGTGCCTGGCACCATGACGGCCTGACCGGCGAGCCACACGCGCCTTTACATCCGTAAGTGCACCGCTGGCGGGACTCGTCGTGGGTCAAAAGGTCACGCCCGCGGCAAACCTCGCATCCGGAGATCGAGTGGACCGTCCGTCTCCTCCAGTGGTCCAGCCTCAGGTCTGGCACTGGCGTACCTCACGAAGGGAGAATCACATGCTTCTCGATCTCGACAAATGGAACCCGTTCCGGTTTTTGCGCTCGCACCCCGCGCAACAGAGCGCATCGGGCGGCGCCGGCGCGCCGAACACCAGTCAGCAAAGCGCGAGGTCAAATGCGCAACAGACTGGCGGCACGCAAACGGGTAACGGTGCACCGGCGGCAGCCGCTGCTGCGCCGGTAGCACTTTCAGCTGCCACCTGGCCGCTGCCCGATCCGATTCATCTGTTGGCCGAACTGATACGCGATCCGTTCGGCGGCCGTGGACCGCTCGGAAGCTGGTTCGGCGACTTCAGCGCCAGCGAGTTTCAACCGCGGATCGATGTCACCGACGAAGGCGACGCACTGCGTATCGTCGCCGAATTGCCAGGCATGACCCGTGACGACGTCGAGCTCGAAGTGGTTGAAGACATGCTGATCATCAGTGGCGAAAAGCGCCTGGAATCGACGAGCGAAGAACAAGGATGCTATCGCGTCGAGCGGTCGTTTGGACACTTTCAGCGCGCGGTCCCACTGCCCGCAGGCGTCGATCTCGATCGGGTAGAGGCCAGATTTGAAAACGGCGTGCTGACGCTGCGCGTTCCCAAAGCGGCCGGAGAACCGGCACCGAAGCGGCGCATCGAGATCAAGTGAAGATCCGCGCTCCGCAGTCATGCCTGTCGTGAACAACCGGTCACCTTCCGCGGTCTCGATGAAGTCCGGCGCGCAAACAGGGGCGGCATCGGAATAAGCAGCGGAACAGAGATTTTCCACCCACCCATTACCCGCCCGCAAAGCGATGCGCTCTCGGACGGACAGGAGATCATCATGGCCGAGTGCAGTGTTTGTGGAAAGCCAGCAACCTCGCAGATCACGATCACCGAAAACGGCCAACGCCGTCAGCTGATGCTGTGCGATCAGCACTACATGGAGTTCATGGCGCGTAATCAGCGCCGCCTGTCGCCGCTCGAGTCCCTCTTTCACGGCGGACTTTTCGAAAGTCTGTTCGACGACATGTGGCCGCAGATGGAAGACGACCGCGGCAGCCGGTCACGCATTAGACGCGCGCCGGGACAATCCGGCGGCGCGGAGCAGGATACAGGCACCGGTAGCGGACAAATCGGCGATTCAGCGGGCGGACAGTCGGGCGGCCGGACACGCCGTCATCGCCGGGCGCGTGAAGCGGTGGACCTGCAGACGTACCTGAGCCAGAGCGGTCTGGACCGCCTGCAAGCTGCGGCGCAAGCAGCCGTCGAATACGGCAAGAACGAAGTCGATACGGAACACCTGTTGCTGGCGCTCGCCGATAACAATGTCGTGCAGGAAGTCCTGCGGGAATTCAAGCTCGATCCGGAAGAGATCAAGAAGACCATCGACCAGACGGCGCCGCGCGGTACCCGCAAGGAGCCGAGCGACAACGAGCAGATCGGCGTGTCGCCGCGCGCCAAAAGTGCACTGGAAAACGCGTTGAAGGCGTCGCAGGAACTGGGTCACAGCTACGTCGGGCCTGAACATATTCTGATAGGGCTCGTCGAGGAAGAAGACGGCTTTGCAGGTGAATTGCTGCGCAAGCTCGGGCTGTCGTCGCCATCGCTGCGGCAAAAAGCAGTCAAGGTGGTCGGCCAGGGTGCCGAAGACGGCAAGATGGAGGGCCGCTCGACCACGCCCACGCTCGACAAGTACGCGCGCGATCTCAGCGCGCTTGCGCGTCAAGGCAAGCTGGATCCGGTGATCGGCCGTGACAAGGAAATTGAAACCACCATTGAAGTGCTCGCGCGGCGGCGCAAGAACAATCCGGTGCTGATCGGCGAGCCCGGTGTCGGCAAGACCGCTATTGTCGAAGGCCTTGCGCAACGCATTGCTCAGGACCAGGTGCCGGAAGTGCTGCGTGGCAAGCGGGTGGTCGAGCTGAATATCAATAGCGTCGTGGCAGGCGCGAAGTATCGTGGCGAGTTCGAGGAACGCGTCAAGCAGGTGCTGGACGAGATCATCGAGAACCAGGACCGTCTGGTGGTGTTCATCGACGAACTGCATACCATTGTCGGCGCCGGCCAGGGCGGCGGCGAAGGCGGTCTGGATATCGGCAATGTCTTCAAGCCCGCGCTCGCTCGCGGTGAGTTGCACCTCGTGGGCGCGACCACGTTGAATGAATACCAGAAGTACATTGAGAAGGATTCGGCATTGGAGCGGCGCTTTCAGCCAGTCATGGTGCCTGAGCCGAGCGTCGAGGAAACGATCGAGATTCTGCGTGGACTGCGCGACCGGCTCGAAGCGCATCACAAGGTGAAGATCACCGAAGAGGCGATCGATGCTGCTGCAAAGCTCTCGGACCGCTATATCGCCGCACGCTTTCTGCCAGACAAGGCAATCGATTTGCTCGATCAGGCCGCGGCACGCGTGCGCATTTCGTCGAATTCGCGTCCGCAGCCATTGCACGATGTCGAGGCGACCATCCGCCGCATCAAACAGGAACAGGACGCAGCCAGCGCTGCAAAGAAATTCGATAAAGCCAAGGAACTGGAAGAGAGGCTCGTCGCCGAACAGAAACGCCTGCATGAAGCCACTGAAACGTGGAAGAAAGAGCGCGGCACCAGTTCGCAGGAAGTCACGGCGGAGGACATTGCGCAGATCGTTTCGTCGCTCACGGGTGTACCGTTGGCTGAACTCACTGCTCAGGACCGTGAAAAGCTGTTGCGACTGGAAGACCGCCTGAAGGAGCGCGTGGTCGGCCAGGATGAAGCCGTCTCCGCGGTCGCCAAAGCAGTGCGGCTTTCGCGCGCCGGTCTGACAGAAGCCGGCAAGCCGACTGCCAGCTTCCTCTTCCTGGGCCCAACGGGCGTCGGCAAAACCGAACTCGCGAAGGCGCTTGCCGCCTCGGTGTTCGGCGACGAGAACGCGCTGGTGCGCATCGACATGAGCGAGTATTCCGAGCGTCACACGGTGGCACGGCTAGTTGGTGCGCCGCCCGGATATGTTGGCTACGAGGAAGGCGGCCAACTCACCGAGCGCGTGCGGCGCAGGCCATATTGCGTAGTGCTGCTCGACGAAATCGAAAAGGCGCACTCGGAGGTGCACAACCTCCTGCTGCAACTGTTCGACGAAGGGCGCCTCACCGACGGCAAGGGACGTCTGGTCGATTTCACCAACACGATCATCATCGCGACCAGCAACGTTGGCTCACAGGTGATCCAGGACAACATGAAGGCCGACTCGAAGCAGCTCGACTATCCTGCACTGCGCGACCGGTTGATGGAAATCCTGCGGCATCATTTCAAGCCGGAGTTTCTCAATCGCGTCGACGAGGTGGTTGTGTTTCATGCTCTCGGCAAGGAGCAGATTCGCAGCATCGTCGATCTGCAACTTGCGCGCGTACGGCGTACGGCGCTGGCCCAAGGCATCGATCTGTCGTTCGACGATGGCTTGCGCGATCACCTTGCGCAGATCGGCTATGACCCCGAGTTCGGCGCGCGGATGCTCAAACGTAAGATTCGGCTCGAAGTGGAATCGCAACTCGCCGATGCGCTGCTGCGAGGCGACGTGCGCGACGGCGACAAGGTCACAATGACCTACGACTCGGGTACGCATTCGGTGCGTGTGCAAAAAGGAGCAGCGCCTGCAGAAGCGCCGAGCGAGGCGCCGAAACAGGCACCGGCGCATGCGTGACGCGGGCATGCCGAAGAACGCAAAGCCGGCCGCACGTGCGGCCGGTTTTGCCGTTACGACTCAAGTTCACCTACGACGATCTCGTCGTGATAACACCAGACCCACGTTTCGCCGGGTTCGATTGAACGGACCAGCGGATGGCCGGTCGCGAGAAAATGTTTGCTTGCATGCCGGTTGGGCGACGAATCGCAACAGCCGACGTGTCCGCACGAAAGACAAAGCCTCAAATGTACCCACGGCTGGCCGAGCTTCACACAGTCCTCGCAATAGTCGATGGGTGTGTGGAAAATGCGGGCCGCGCCTTGGTGCGTGCAACCAGGGGTCATGTTCGTACTCCTCGGACAAGGTACGCGCAGAGGCGCGTGGATCAAGGTTGCGCGTCCGCTCAAGCACTAGTGAGATAGCGATGCACCAGCGCCACAGCCATTGCGCCTTCGCCCACTGCTGACGCCACGCGCTTGATCGACGCGTGACGCACGTCGCCTGCTGCGAATACGCCGGGCATAGATGTTTCCAGATGCAGCGGCGCGCGTTCTAACGGCCAGTTGAAGTGCGCCCGATATTCCTGCAGGTCGGGACCGGTCACGAGGTAGCCGCCTTCATCGCGGACAATGCCGACCTCCTGCGCCCACTCGGTCTGTGGCACCCCGCCAATGCACACGAATAGCCAGTTCGTCTTTACCGTGCTTTGCCGGCCGGTGCGGATATCGGTCAGCGTGACCTCCTCCAGCACGTCACCGCCTGCGAGCGCGGTAACTTCGGTGCACGTGCGTACTTCGATGTTCGGCGCGGACGTGATGCGATCCACCAGGTAATGCGACAACGTGTTCTTGAGCGATGTGGCACGCACGACCATGTAGACGCGGTTGGCCGACTGCGAAAAATGCATGGCGGCCTGTCCCGCCGAATTGCCGCCGCCCACCACATATACGTCTTCGCCATCGATCAGCTCGGCTTCACTCGCACCGGCGCCATAGTAGAGCCCCGCGCCGAGAAAGCGCTCTTCACCCGCGAGGGCCAGCGTGCGATATGCCACCCCGGTCGCGCAGATAGACGTGCGCGCCGTGATACGTGTGCCGTCTTCCAGAGATACGATGCCACGGCCTGGCGGAAACTCCGCGTGCACGCCGGCGCGCGCCAGCAGGATTTCGGCGCCGAACTTGATGGCCTGAACGCGCGCCCGCTCTGCGAGTTCCGCGCCGCTCAAGCCCCGTGGGAAGCCCAGGTAGTTTTCGATTTTGGAGCTGCTGCCTGCCTGGCCGCCCAGTGCCCAACGCTCCACCAGTACGGTTTGCAGCCCCTCCGATGCACCGTACACTGCCGCGCTCAATCCCGCTGGTCCCGCGCCGTAAATCGCGAGATCGTAGGCCTCACGGGATGGACTTGCGAACCAGCCGAGCTTTTCCGTGATTTGCCGGATGGTCGGACATTCGAGCCGCGTGCCGTCGTGGAAGACGCAAACCGGCAAGCGCGAGTCGGAAAGATGCTGAACGTGCGCCAGTTCCTCCGCTTCTTTATCGCTGCGCAGTTCGATCCATTCGAACGGAATGTCGCTCCGATGCAGGAAGTCACGTATCGCGTAGCCGTTTGCGCTGCGCATGGGTCCATAGATTCTGACCATGAGATGCTATCCGCCTTTGAGGACGTTCACGAGCAGGCGGTCGCGTTGGGATAACCGCGATCCGCCATATTGGTGCATCGTAAGCACACGGTGAGTGGGCGTCTTTCGCGATACTCCCGGATTTTGTTCGCTTTCCGCCGATCGTTCCTTTACATCGGGTCGCGCTCGACTTCCGCGTCTTCCGATTGAATGACGCATACGCTCTTGTTGCCGCGCATGCGTCTACGATGCTTCAAGTCTAGTCGTTAATCCGGGTATGCTTGGACAATCCGGCCGCTGCGGAGCCAAATCATGGAAAGAAAGAAAAGCTGGCTGCGTAAGGATCTCGATACGCTACGCGTACAGTGGGATCTGCTCACCTTTTATGAAAGATTCGAGCAGATTGTCACGCATGTCCTGAGCGTGGTGATTTCTATCATCATCCTCGTGTCGCTCTGGCAGTTGATTCGCGCGGTGATTTTGTTGCTGGTTTCGAACGCGCTGAACCCGCTGGATCACGAGGTGTATCAGACCGTTTTCGGCATGATCATGACGCTGTTGATCGCTATGGAATTCAAACATTCGATTACGCGCGTGATGGCCCGGCGCGATCACATCGTGCAGGTCAAAACAGTACTTCTGGTTGCGCTGCTGGCGATCGCCCGCAAATTTATTATTCTCGATCCCGCCGGTGCGCCGGCCCAGATTGCGGCGCTTGCGTTTGCGTTGGTGGCGCTGGGGAGCGTCTACTGGCTGATGCGGCAGCGTGATGACCCGATCGACGCAACGGCCGCCGCGCAAGCGGAACGCGATCGCATTGCGCTCGCGCAGCGACGGCAAAGGGCAGGGGCTGGCGAAGGCGAGCAGGGCGACAATTGATCCGAGTTCCGGCAACACGAGACAGGCCGCATATCGATCTACGACGGAACCCGACGGCGGGGATGGACAGATACTTTGGCATCCTGCCGCGCACATCCAAAACTAATGCATTACGGGTGGTTGTACATCGCGTTCCAGTCCGCATTTGTCACTGACGGGTGTCCTGATTCCGACGAACCCTTCACCTCACCGCCGTAACCGCTTGTCGCGCCGTTCTGCGCAGCAACCTTGGCTTCAGCAGCCTGAATGGCTTCGGGATAGTGTGCGTTGTCGCCGTCACCAACGTGATAGCCCGCGTTTTGCAACTGGGTCAGTTCGGCGCGTACCTGTGCACGGGTGACTGACCCATTCGATTGCGCGAACGACACTACCGGAGCAGCAAGGGCAGCGGCAACGACAACGGCGTGAATGAGAGACTTCATGATTACCTACCTCCAGACTTGTTTGTCCTGCTACGAACAGCCCTGTTCGTAAACCAGTGATCACAGTCTAAATAAGCAGGCGCTTAAAATTAAGGGTGCTTCGTGCAGAAGATTGTTCTTGGATTTGGGTAAACCTCTCGTTCGCGGGAGCTCATTGCGCGTGTGCAAAGGCAGACGCTTCCACACGCCGCTCGTGAGAGATTTCGGTATCTGCAAGGTGTGACAGACCTATGTGTGGCACGCTATCCGCGCGGCTTCGCATCGCTGCCGCTATCGGTTCGGCCAATCTCAGCCAGCAACGCCTCGTCGCGGGCGATCACCTTTGGCAAATGCGCGCGCAAGAACTCCACCCATGTCCTCGTCTTTGCGTCGATAAACTTCCGCGACGGATACAGCGCATAAACGTGCATCTTCTGCAGCGTGTAGTCCGGCAATACGCGTATTAACGTGCCATCCCTCAATCCGGCGATTGCCGCGTAAAGCGGCACCATGCCAATGCCCATCCCTTCCCGGATCGCAACGACGAGCGACTCCGCGATATTCACCTGAACCGGGCCGTCGATCTGCATCGCTTCACTGCCGTTTGGCCCGTCGAGTATCCACTCGTGCGGCGCGAATGCGGGCGTCTGCAGAATCAGGCACTCATGGTCTGCAAGATCCGCCGGCCGCTGCGGCGCACCGTGCGTTTTTACATACGAGGGCGATGCGCACAGTATGCTGAACGTCGTTCCAAGCGGGAACGAAACGAGGTCGGAATCGGGTAGTGCAGAAGCACCAATCACGGCGACATCCGCGCTGCCTTCGAAAAGATCCGGCATGCGCTGCGACAGTGTCAGCTCAACGGTCACGTCGGGATAAAGCGCGCGATAGTGTGCGATGGCGGGCAGCACATAGTGTTGTCCGATACTCGCAAAGCTATGCATACGGAGCGCGCCGCTCGGGCGTTCGTGGGCACAACTCGCTTCTTCTTCCGCTGTGTCGATATCCGCAAGAATCTGTTGACATCGCTTGAGATAACGCTCGCCTGCGGTAGTGAGCGCGAGACGGCGTGTGGAGCGATTGAGCAAGCGCGTGCGCAGATGAGCCTCCAGTTCGGAGACTGCGCGTGACATGGCGCCGGTCGTCGAATTAAAAGACTGAGCGGCGGCGGTGAAACTGCCGGCCTCCACCACGCGCACGAAAACGCGCATGTTCTGTAATGTGTCCATCGATCACTGACGCGTGCAGCGGAAGTGGGAGTCGGGATTATTTGCTCAAGCGCAGTGGCGCGTTGACTGTGCCTCAGTGCTCAGGGCCTTGTGCTGTTGCAAGCATTGCAAGTCCGTCATGGAGAGTGTACTGCGTTCGCTGTCGACATGCTTTCCCGCCGGGTCGATCGGAGAGCATTCGTGTGCACGGCACAACCTGGAACAAACAACAGGCGGGCCGCATTATCAGCCGCATTATCAGCATCACGCAGTTTGCAAGCTGAAGTCGCCAACATTACTTTCAATCGCGCTGTGACACTCGCAACATGAATTCCGCCAGGGCCTTCGAGTCAAGCGGGCGGCTCACCAGATAACCTTGAATGGCATCGCACCCGGCGTCCTTCAACTCTTCGGCCTGGTGTTGGCACTCGACGCCTTCCGCGATAGTTTTCATGCCCAGCGAACGTGCGAGACCGACAATGCCTCGAATGACCGTCGACGCCTTCTGTGACTCGGCCAGTGCTCGAACAAACGACTTGTCGATCTTAAGCGTGTCTATAGGCAATCGGACCAGATAGCCGAGGCTGGAGTACCCGGAGCCAAAGTCGTCCAGCGATGTGGATATGCCCGCTTGCTTCAGCGCGGACAGAATGGACGTTGCCTTTTCGATATCGCTTACCAGCGAATCCTCCGTGACCTCAATGTCGAGCATTGCGGGGGAAACGTCGTATTTCGTCGCGATATGGAGAATCTTGTCTGTAAGACCCACGCTCAGAAGTTGCCGAGCCGACAGATTGAGGCTGACCCGTGGTACGTATATGCCCTGCCGTCGCCATTCAGCAATATGCCGGCAAACTGCATTGAGCAGCCATTCGACGAGCGCCCCTTCATAAGGGGACTCGAGTAAGACTGCGAGGAATGCGTGCGGAGTCAGCAACCCTCGGTCAGGATGACGCCAGCGAAGAAGTGCCTCGACACCGATTGCGGAATTGTTCGTGAGTGATATCTGAGGCTGGAAATGAAGCTCGAACTGGTTCGCCTCAAACGCTTCACGAAGATCCATGCGCAAGGCAAGGCGCTCACGCACGCCCCGGTCGAGGGCTCCATCGTACGAGCGCACCTGGAAACGGCCAGATGACTTCGCTGCGTACATGGCCGCGTCGGAATGATTGAGCAACGTCTCGGCCGAACCTGGCGCTTCTCTTAGCAGCGCGATGCCAATGCTAGCCGACAGCGAGATGGATCTTCCAGATACTTCGAATGGCGCTGCAAGTTCGCGAAGCACCGCATGCGCGAACGCTTCTGCCGCGCTTTCCGTGGTGTTGCGTAACAACAGAACGAACTCGTCGCCCCCTACGCGTGCGGCGAAAAATGCTGGATCGGGAATGGCCATCAGCCTCTTCGCGAAGCCGCGCAGCAGTTCATCGCCGACAGCATGACCAAAGGCGTCGTTGACTTCCTTGAAATGGTCAAGGTCGATAAACAGGACCGCATCTGAAGCATCGTGCGTAGAGCGAGGCGAAGCAGCCTCAGCGACCGCGCGTGACAGAACTTCCATGCACTTGCGCCGGTTCGCCAACCCGGTCAGATAGTCGTGGCTCGCTTCGAATTCCAGTTGTGCCGCGTGCTCGCGTTCACGTGTGACGTCGCGAAAGAGCACGGTAATGCCGTCGTCGTGCGCAAATGAACGAACCTCGAACCACGTGCCGAGCGGTGCGTAATAGTCAGTGTGCCGGCCGGGAAGACCCGTTGCCGCCGTCTCCTGATAGACGCGATAGTAGCCGGAGCCTACCAGGTCTGGGTAACACTGCCATATGTCGCGGCCGAGCAGATTTTGCCGTTCCTGCTGCAAGAATCGTTCAGCTGTATGGTTGAGATAGGTGAAGCGCCACGACCTGTCGATCGACATGAGTCCGTCGCTCAAGCTGTCGAGCATGTCGGCGAGGTGGGTCGGTGCAGACTGTCGGGAGCCGGCATCTGTCGGGCGGGGAGGACGAGAGTCGGACTGTCGTTCCATTTTTTTGTCCTTCTATTCGCGTCGGATCAAAGGCGTCGCTCGTGCGCAAACCGGGGCTCGTCGCATTCTAATCGTACTTGTCAGCGTTTTCGAACACTGAAAGCTGTCGCGCCTCGCCGCTGAGCGAGTCGCTCATTCATCGCGCATTGCGTTCGCAATCAATCCGTCGATCAAGCGGGAACAGATTTCTTCTGCAAACACCACCAGCATCTCCCCGCTCATCAGGGTAACGTCGATACAGGTATCGACACTACCACCCAACTCACTGTTTTTTATCGCTTTTTCCCATCGCGAGGCGCCCCGGTGCGAGACTTTGCGTGGCATAATCGACCGACACAGTCAGCCCGCAGTCATTACTACCCCGCATACCATGGCACAGACTCTCTACGACAAATTGTGGAACACACACGTGATCCACACGGAAGAAGACGGCACGACGATTCTCTATATCGACCGTCACCTGCTGCACGAAGTGACCAGCCCCCAGGCGTTCGAAGGTCTGAAGCTGGCTCAGCGACCGGTGTGGCGCATCAGCGCGAATCTGGCCGTCTCGGACCATAACGTGCCCACCACGGACCGCAGCCACGGCATCGCCGATCCGGTGTCGAAGCTGCAAGTCGATACGCTCGATTCGAACTGCGACGCCTACGGCATCACGCAGTTCAAGATGAACGACCTGCGTCAGGGCATCGTGCACATCATCGGGCCGGAACAGGGCGCTACGCTGCCGGGCATGACGATCGTCTGCGGCGACTCGCACACGTCCACGCACGGCGCGTTCGGTGCGCTGGCGCACGGCATCGGCACGTCGGAAGTCGAGCATGTGCTCGCCACGCAAACGCTCTTGCAGAAGAAGAGCAAGAACATGCTGGTGAAAGTAGAAGGGCCGTTGCCGCGCGGCTGCACGGCGAAAGACATCGTGCTCGCGATCATCGGCAAGATCGGCACGGCGGGCGGCACTGGTTACGCCATCGAATTCGGCGGCTCGACGATTCGCTCGCTGTCCATGGAAGGTCGCATGACAGTCTGCAACATGGCGATCGAAGCGGGCGCGCGTGCCGGCATGGTCGCGGTCGACGACACGACCATCGAATATCTCAAGGGCCGCCCGTTCTCGCCACAAGGCGCGGAGTGGGATCACGCGGTCGAGTACTGGAAGCAGTTCAAGTCCGACGAAGGCGCGCAGTTCGACCGCGTTGTCGAGCTCAACGCGGCGGACATCGTGCCGCAGGTTACCTGGGGCACGTCGCCGGAAATGGTCACCGCCGTGGACGGCCGCGTGCCGGATCCCGAGCGCGAGAAAGACCCGGTCAAGCGCGATGCAATGGAACGCGCGCTCAAATACATGGCGCTCGAACCGAATGCGCCGATCGAGTCGATCAAGCCGGATAAAATCTTCATCGGGTCGTGTACCAACGCGCGCATTGAAGACATTCGCGCCGCGGCTTACGTCGTGAAGAAACTGGGTCGCCGCGTCGCGCCGAACATCCGTCTCGCCATGGTTGTGCCGGGTTCGGGTCTGGTCAAGGCGCAGGCGGAGCGTGAAGGCCTCGACAAGGTCTTTACAGACGCCGGTTTCGAATGGCGCGAGCCGGGCTGCTCGATGTGTCTCGCGATGAACGCCGACCGGCTGGATCCGGGCGAGCGTTGCGCGTCCACGTCGAATCGTAATTTCGAAGGTCGTCAGGGCGCCGGTGGCCGTACCCATCTCGTGAGCCCCGCCATGGCCGCAGCCGCGGCCATCGAAGGGCATTTTGTCGATATTCGCAAGCTGGGATAAATCGCATGATGAAGAACATGAATCGCACCGCTCTTTTGCGCCGCTTCGCGCTCGGTACTCTGGCTGGGCTACTGCTCGGTCTGACCGGCTGCAACACGGTGCACGGATTTGGGCAGGACATGTCGCACCTCGGCAATTCGATCAGCAATCACGCTGAAAAATAACCGGTTTTTGATTTTTGCCGGCGACGCGGCGAGCGGCTTTCATGCCGCCACGCGCATCGCCCGGTCCTGAAACAGGCGCAAGCGTCATGGATAAATTCACCGTACACACAGGCGTCGTGGCCCCGCTCGATCGCGAGAACGTCGACACGGACGCGATTATTCCGAAGCAATTCCTGAAATCGATCAAGCGAACGGGTTTCGGTCCGAACGCGTTCGACGAATGGCGTTACCTCGACCACGGCGAGCCGGGTCAGGACAATTCGAAGCGTCCGCTGAATCCGGACTTCGTCCTGAACCAGCCGCGTTATCAGGGTGCTTCGGTGCTGCTCGCGCGCAAGAATTTCGGCTGCGGCAGCTCGCGTGAGCACGCGCCTTGGGCGCTTCAGCAATACGGCTTTCGCGCGATCATCGCGCCGAGTTTCGCCGACATTTTCTATAACAACTGCTTCAAGAACGGCTTGCTGCCGATCGTGCTGAGCGAACAGCAGGTCGATCACCTGTTCAACGAAACGTATGCGTTCAACGGTTTTCAGTTGACCATCGACCTCGAAGCGCAAGTCGTGCGCACTTCGGATGGCGGCACTGAGTATCCGTTCGAAGTCGCTGCGTTCCGCAAGTACTGCCTGCTGAACGGTTTCGACGACATTGGCCTCACGCTGCGTCACGCCGACAAGATTCGCCAGTACGAAGCCGAGCGTATTGCGAAGCAGCCGTGGCTCGCGCATCGCATCGTCGGTTAAGACTTGCGTGCTTGAGTGCTTAATTGCTTGAGGCGCGCCTGTTAGCTCAGGCTCGAAGCCTGGAAGACAATCATTAAGGAATTCGCATGAAGATCGCAGTGCTGCCGGGCGACGGCATCGGTCCCGAAATCGTCAAAGAGGCCGTGAAGGTTCTGAACGTGCTTGGCGAAAAGTTTGAACTGGAAGAAGCGCCGGTTGGCGGCGCGGGCTACGAGGCGAAAGGTCATCCGCTGCCCGATTCCACGCTCGCGCTCGCTAAGGAAGCCGACGCCATTCTGTTCGGCGCCGTCGGCGACTGGAAGTACGACAAGCTCGAACGCGCGCTGCGCCCCGAGCAGGCGATTCTCGGTCTGCGCAAGCATCTGCAATTGTTCGCGAACTTCCGTCCGGCAATCTGCTATCCGCAATTGACCGGTGCGTCGTCGCTGAAAGAAGAAATCGTTTCGGGTCTTGATATTCTGATCGTGCGCGAGCTGAACGGCGACATCTACTTCGGCGCGCCGCGCGGCGTGCGCGAAGCGCCGGACGGCCTGTTCGCCGGCTCGAAGGAAGGCTTCGACACGATGCGCTACTCGGAGCCGGAAGTGCGCCGCATCGCCCACGTCGCGTTTCAGGCGGCGCAAAAGCGCGGCAGGAAGCTCACGTCTGTGGACAAAGCCAATGTGCTCGAAACGTCGCAATTCTGGAGAGACGTCATGATCGACGTGTCGAAGGAATACGCCGACGTCGAGTTGTCGCACATGTACGTCGACAACGCCGCGATGCAACTCGTCAAGGCGCCGAAGTCGTTCGACGTGATCGTGACCGGCAACATGTTCGGCGACATTCTTTCGGACGAAGCGGCAATGCTGACGGGCTCGATCGGCATGCTGCCGTCGGCCTCGCTCGACAAGAACAACAAGGGCTTGTACGAGCCGTCGCACGGTTCCGCGCCGGACATTGCGGGCAAGGGCGTCGCGAATCCGCTGGCCACTATTCTGTCGGCGGCCATGATGCTGCGTTATTCGCTGAACAAGGCCGAGCAGGCGGATCGCATCGAAAATGCGGTGAAGAAGGTGCTTGAACAAGGCTACCGAACCGGCGACATTCTGACGCCCGGTTGCAAGCAGGTCGGCACTGTCGCAATGGGCGACGCCGTCGTCGCGGCGCTGTAACTACCGCTCGCGCGTCGACAAGCTTTCGGCTGCGCGGCTGGCTTGACGGAAGATCGGTCAGTTCATCAGCCAGGTCATTAATCAGCGTCAAAAACGCGAATCGGCCTTCAAAAAGGCCGATTCGCGCGTAATACGGACGGCAGCGACGGACATTGACGTCGCCGGATTCCGGTTTTCGTGTATATTGTAGCGATGGCACAAACGGCTCAAATCTCCTCGATTTCGAAACTGCACGGCAAAACGGCCCGTGTGGTTAAGCTCGCCATTACCACCGCAACATCCATTAAAACGATTACCCCGAAAACGATCACGAAGCGCTGATCGTCCGTCGTGCCCGCTCATCTTCCCCGCGCGGTCACTGCGGGCAAAGATGCGGGGAAGTTTCCACTCGAAGGGTATGAAGTCATGAACGTAGGTCTCGTAGGTTGGCGCGGCATGGTCGGCAGCGTCCTGATGCAACGCATGCAACAGGAAGGCGATTTCGACTTGATCGAACCGGTGTTTTTCAGCACCAGCAACGCGGGCGGCAACGCGCCGTCGTTCGCCAAAAACGAGACCAAGCTCAAAGATGCAACAAGCATCGAAGACCTGAAGAAGTGCGAAGCAATCATCTCTTGCCAGGGCGGCGACTACACAAACGAGGTGTTCCCGAAGCTGCGCGCGGCCGGCTGGAACGGCTACTGGATCGACGCGGCTTCGTCGCTGCGCATGAAGGACGACGCGGTCATCATTCTCGATCCGGTCAACCTCGACGTGATCAAGAACGCCCTTGTGAAGGGGCAGAAGAATTTCATCGGCGGTAATTGCACGGTCAGCCTGATGTTGATGGCGCTCGGTGGCCTGTTCCGCGAGAACCTCGTCGACTGGATGACGGCCATGACGTATCAGGCCGCATCAGGTGCGGGCGCGCAGAACATGCGCGAATTGCTGCAGCAAATGGGCACGCTATACGGCGCAGCCAAAGAAGATCTGGCTGATCCGTCGTCGGCGATTCTCGATATCGACCGCCGCGTGTTGTCCGCCATGAATAGCGACCGCATGCCGACCGACAACTTCGGCGTGCCGCTCGCCGGTTCGCTGATTCCGTGGATCGACAAAGACCTTGGCAACGGCATGTCGAAGGAAGAGTGGAAGGGCGGCGCCGAAACCAACAAGATTCTCGGCAAGCCGGCCATGGGCACGCCGGGTTCGATTCCGGTAGACGGCCTGTGCGTGCGGATCGGTGCGATGCGTTGCCACTCGCAGGCGTTGACCATCAAGCTGAACAAGGACGTGCCGCTCGACGAAGTGAACAGCATCCTCGCTTCGGGCAATGACTGGGTCAAGGTTGTCCCGAATGAGCGCGAAGCGTCCATGCGCGACCTCTCGCCGGCAGTGGTCACTGGAACGCTTACGGTGCCGGTCGGCCGGGTGCGCAAGCTGGCCATGGGCGGTGAATATCTGTCGGCATTCACGGTCGGCGACCAGCTGTTGTGGGGCGCGGCCGAGCCGCTGCGCCGTATGCTTCGCATTGTGCTCGACAAGTAAAGTAAACTACGCGGTCACGACGCGTAGAAAACTCAAGAAGCGTCGCGCTTGCGCGGCGCTTTTTTCATTTGTGTGCTCCGAATATCTTGTCTTTTTATAACCGCAAAAAAGGGCCGCGCGCTGACGCGCCAGGAGTCCCGATGAATCTTCGACTCTCTTCCCTTCGGGCCATGTTTGCGCGCCCAGATACCGGCCGCCTTGCGGTCGCAGCCGCTTTGGCGGTGATGCTGGCTGGCGCCGCTTCGAGCCGCGCCATGGCCGCGCCCGTCGACGCAGCGAGCGCGCCGGACGGCGCTTCGGTATCCGCTTCCGGAACCGCGGCCGTCTCCTCTGCGACTGGGGGCCAATATACGGTGCGGCCCGGTCAGTCGCTGAACGACGTGGCGATTGCCGTCACGCAGTCACACGACCGCGCCACGCTCGCTCGCGCGGCCCGCGCGCTCTTCGACGCGAATCCGAGCGCCTTCATGGGCCACGATCCGAGCCGCATGCGATTGGGCTCAGTGCTGAACGTGCCGGCGCTGGACGCGTCGGGCGCGGTTGCCGCGTCTGCAGCGGGTCCGGCATCGGTGCCGACGGCTGACAACGGCTCGTCGTCGAATGCGGCAGCCGGATCCGGCGTAAGCAGCGCCGCGCCTGGCAGTGCAGCAGCGGCGAGTGCGGCAGGCGGGCAGAGCCCCGCTACGCAAGCTGCGACTTCGCCTGCGGTTCAGGGCTCAGCCAGCGACGCAAGCTCCGCTGTGACGAGCGACGCGGCATCGTCGGCTGCTGCTACTGCTGCCGGATCGCAAGCTGCATCGGCTGCGAGCGGCACGCATGTGTGGGCCGGCTCGGTCCAGCCCTCGGCAAGCGAGGCAGCCGCCGCCACCGGCGCCTCGCAGCCGCGCGCACAAGTGTCGAGCTTGCAGCAGTTGCTCGCGCTCAAGAATCGCGTGCTGATGGAGTTGCAGAAGCACGGCATCGGCAAGGCCCCGGCAGCGCCGGTCGCGCCTGTTGCAAGCGGCACGCAATCGGCCGGGGGTGCGTCGTCTGCCGCGGTCGTGCCCGGTCGTTCGGGCACTGCGACCAACACGTCGAACGATACGGGCATTTCGCAGACGAACCTCGCTATCGCGGCGGCGGTCGGCGCTGCGCTGGTCGTGCTGTTGACCGCCTTGCGTCTTGGCCGGCGCAAGCGTGAGCGTCTGGCGCAGGAGGAACACGCGGCGTCAGCGGACGGCACAGCGGCGTCCGGCGTGGCAGAGCAGTCGAATCGGATTGCGCCTGCAGACGAGGTGGTCGAGCCTAACTTGACCGACGCGGACGCCGCCGCCGCGCAGCATGCGGCCGCGATGGCCGCCGCCGAGCGCGAAGCTGCCGAGGGCGAAGCCGCCGCTCGTGAAATGTCGGAGCGTGTTGCTGCAGAGCGCGAGGCGGAAATTCGCGCAGCCGCTTCGCGCGAGGCTGAAGCGCGCCAGGCGGCAGAGCAGGGAGCAGCAGAGCGGGATACTGCGCTACGCGCTGCCGACGAGGTCGCGGGCGTACGCGAGACGGCTCAGCCAGCCGGAGAGCACGAGCCATCGGCGGACTTCGCGGCGCCGAACGCCGAGCTGAGCGACGACCACGCCGCGCCCGCAGAAGCCGCTGCGCTGGAACAAGCCGAACCCCCGCCGGTGCAGGTTCACCACGAACTGGACGCTGCGACGACCGTTGCCAGCCTCGACGCCGCCGCCGAGCTAGGCGCCGACGCGCTGCCGCTCGAGCCGCTCGAGCAGGTTAACGAAGCGTGGGAGCCGGAACCGCTTTCGCATCGTCTCGAATGGGACGACGAGCCGTTGCCGGCCGAGCCGATGGAGCCGTTGAGTCCGCAGCCGCTGGCGACAACCGCGCAAGTCCACGACGATCAAGTCGACACGCCCGCGCAACCGGCAGCGGCCGACCAGCCGCGCGTCCAGGCGCCGGCGGACTTCCCGCGCGACGCCCTCGATGCATTCGGCAGTCTCGATATGCCCTTGCCGCCGCGCGTGGAGTCGGCGGCAGAAACCGTTCATGCGCCCGAGTCGCTGAGCACACAGCCCGTCGCGTCGCAGGAAGCAACGGCGCGGCAGGCCGTGCTGCCGTCCGATGCGGACGAAGCCCCGCATGCGGCGGACGAAATCGCAGCCGGGACCGCCGGCCGTGCTGCCGTGGCAGGTCTCGGTGCCGGCAACCTCGGTACAGCGGGCTTCGGCGCGCTGAAGCTCGATTTCGATCTGGAGCTGCCGCCAAGCCCGGCCCAGCCGTTACCGGCGTTCACGCCTGCCGACCTGGCCCGCATCGCGCGCAACAAGCTGGACCTGGCGGCCGAGTACATCGAACTGGGCGACCTTGCCGGCGCACGCACGCTGATTAACGAAGTGATCGAGTCAAACGATCCGGCCACGCGCAACGACGCCCGCGCGTTGCTCTCGACGCTCGCTCCGTTGTCGTGAAGCGGATTGCTTTAGGCGTTCAGTACGACGGTTCGGCGTTCTGCGGATGGCAGTCGCAACCGCATGGCAACACGGTTCAGGACGAGCTCGAAAAGGCGCTGCGCGAATTCGCACAGACGCCGGTGCACACCGTAGTCGCCGGCCGCACGGACACGGGCGTCCATGGGCTCGGCCAGGTCGTGCATTTCGATACGGAGCTCGATCGAGCGGACATTTCGTGGATTCGCGGGACGAACTCGTTTTTGCCGAAAACAATCTCCGTGCAGTGGGCGAAGCCGATGCCGGAAGCGTTCCACGCGCGGTTTTCGGCGTTCGAGCGCACATATCACTATCTGTTGTACGTCCATCCCGTACGCTCGCCGATGCTCGCAGCGCGCGCCGGCTGGGTGCACACGTCGCTCGATATAGACGCGATGCGGGCGGCCGCCGCCCTTTTGATTGGTGAACACGACTTTTCGGCGTTTCGCTCGTCGCAATGTCAGGCCAAGACGCCGGTCAAGCATCTGTATCAGATCGACATTCAGCAACAGGGCGACTTCATCCATTTCCGTTTCCGGGCGAACGCGTTCCTGCATCACATGGTGCGCAACCTGATGGGGTGCCTGGTCTATGTCGGCAAGGGTCGGCGCCCGGTCGCGTGGATGGCCGAAGTGCTCGCGAGCCGCGACCGCGAATGGGCGGCGCCGACCTTCATGCCGGACGGGTTGTATCTCGCGCAAGTGGGCTATCCTGAGCACTTCGCGGTGCCCGCGCCGCAGACCGGCAGCGTGCCGTGGAGTACCGTATGGAACGAGCAGGCACATCATGAACTTTGAAAATCACGGGATTGACAACCTCGCGAACGAAGCCGGCGCTGCCGCGCCTGAGCAAGGCATTCCGCGGCGAACGCGCATCAAGCTGTGCGGACTGTCGAAACCCGCCGACGTCAGCTGCGCGATAGATCTCGGCGCCGACGCCATCGGCCTCGTGTTCTACCCGCCGAGTCCGCGTTCGGTGAGCGTTGCGCAGGCCGTCGAGCTTGTGCATCAGGTGCCGCCGTTCGTGTCGGTGGTCGGCTTGTTCGTGAACCCCACGCCCGACTGGATGCGCGAGGTGGTGAGCAACGTCGGGCTTTCGCTGTTGCAGTTCCACGGCGACGAGACGGCGGACCAATGCGAATCGCTCGCCGGCGTTGCGGGTTTGCCTTGGTTGCGCGCGCTGCGAGTTGCGGCGGATACTCAACCGGCCGATTTGGTAAAATCGGCTCTCAACTATTCAGCTGCCAGCGGCTTTCTGTTCGACACCCATGTCGAAGGCTATGGCGGCGGCGGGAAGGTTTTCGATTGGTCACTTATTCCAGCAGAGCTCGCGCGTCGGGCCGTTTTGAGTGGTGGGTTGAACGCGCAAAACGTCAGTGACGCGATCCATCGCGTGCGCCCGTACGCGGTCGATGTCTCGAGCGGCATCGAAGTACCGGGCGCCAGGGGCGTGAAAGATCACGCCCGGATGGCGGCATTCGTACGCGCGGTGCGCGCGGCGGATGCCGGATGATTTCGCGGCGCGGCACCCAAAGAATGCCGCGCGCCAGATATGAGTGATCACCATGTACAACTTGCCTGACGAAAGAGGCCATTTCGGCCAGTTTGGCGGCGTGTTCGTCGCTGAAACGCTTGTGCACGCGCTCGACGAGCTGCGTGCTGCCTACGAGAAATTCCAGAAAGACCCGGAGTTCGTCGCCGAATACGAGCGCGAACTAAAGTACTTCGTTGGCCGGCCGTCGCCGATTTACCACGCGCAGCGTTGGAGCGAACTGCTGGGCGGCGCGCAGATTTTTCTCAAGCGCGAAGACCTTAACCACACCGGCGCACACAAAATCAACAACGTGATCGGCCAGGCATTGCTGGCCAAGCGCATGGGCAAACCGCGCGTGATCGCCGAAACCGGCGCCGGCCAGCACGGCGTCGCCACGGCGACCATCGCCGCGCGTTTCGGCATGGAATGCGTGGTCTACATGGGCGCCGAGGACGTGCGCCGCCAGGCCGCGAACGTCTACCGGATGAAGCTGCTCGGCGCTTCGGTTGTGCCAGTGGAGTCGGGGTCGCGCACGCTGAAGGACGCGCTGAACGAAGCAATGCGCGACTGGGTGACGAACGTCGAAAACACGTTCTATATCATCGGCACGGTGGCGGGGCCGCATCCTTATCCGATGATGGTGCGCGACTTCCAGCGTGTGATCGGCGACGAGTGCAAAGTGCAGATGCCCGAACTCATCGGGCGGCAGCCGGACGCGGTGATCGCGTGCGTCGGCGGCGGTTCGAACGCAATGGGCATTTTTTACCCGTATATCGACGACACCGCGGTCGAGCTCATCGGCGTGGAAGCAGCGGGCGACGGCATCGAGTCGGGCCGTCACGCCGCCTCGCTGATCGGCGGCAGTCCAGGGGTTCTGCACGGCAACCGTACTTATCTGCTTCAGGACGAGAACGGGCAGATCATCGAGACACATTCGATCTCGGCGGGCCTCGATTATCCGGGCGTCGGCCCTGAGCATGCGTGGCTAAAAGAGATTAACCGCGCCCAATACGTTGGTATCACCGACGAAGAAGCGCTCAAGGCGTTCCACGACTGCTGCCGCATCGAGGGCATCATTCCGGCGCTGGAGTCCAGCCACGCGCTGGCTTACGCCACGAAGCTCGCGCCGACGCTGCCCAAAGACAAGCACCTTCTGGTGAACCTGTCGGGCCGCGGCGACAAGGACATGCACACGGTCGCCGAGCGATCGGGCATCCAGTTCTGAGCACCGCACCGATGCGTGACGAGTTCGACGAGCCGCAACCGGCGACCACTGAAATACCGCCGGCCGGCGCGCCACTGACGCCCGGGGCGCCTGCTCTGCTTTTACCGCAGATGCCTGCGGGCATCCAGTTGCTGAACCGCGATTTTCTGACCGATGTAGCGAACATTCCCGACGGGTCGATCGACCTGATCCTGTGCGATCCGCCATATGGGCTAGGCAAGGATTACGGCAACGACTCCGACATGCGAACCGGCGACGATTTTCTCGCCTGGACGCGTGGTTGGCTTGAGCTGGCAATCCCGAAGCTCAAGCCGTCGGGCTCGCTTTATATCTTTTGCACGTGGCAGTACGCGCCGGAAATCTTCAGCTTCCTGAAGACAAAGCTCACGATGATCAACGAGATCATCTGGGACCGGCGTGTGCCGAGCATGGGCGGAACGGTGCGCCGGTTTACTTCGGTGCATGACAACATCGGCTTTTTCGCGGTGTCGAAAGATTACTATTTCGACCTCGATCCCGTCCGCATCCCGTACGATGCAGTCACGAAGAAGGCGCGTTCGCGTAAGTTGTTCGAGGGCAGTAAGTGGCTGGAGCTTGGCTATAATCCAAAGGACGTCTGGTCTGTATCGAGGCTGCACCGGCAACACGCCGAGCGCGTCGATCATCCCACGCAAAAGCCTTTGGAAATTGTCGAGCGAATGGTGCTGGCAAGTTGTCCGAAGGGCGGCCGCGTGCTCGACCCGTTCATGGGCAGCGGCACCACCGCAGTCGCTTGCGCCCGTCAGCAGCGCGAATTCGTCGGCTATGAGATCAATGAAAGTTACTGCGCGATAGCGCGCGAACGCGTGAGCGCGGCTGCTGCCGCGCCCGCAACGCGTCGGCCGGCCAAACCCAAGGCTCAGCGGCAAACCGAAGTTCAATGACGCAACGCGCCGAGCGCCAGCGCAGCAGTCGCTTAATCGAGAATAACTCCATGTCCCGTATCAAGAACACGTTCGACGCGCTGTCAGCGCAAGGCAAAAAAGGCCTGATTCCTTTCATGACGGCCGGCGATCCGGATCCAGCCCGCACGGTCGAGTTCATGCACGCGCTTGCCGCCGGCGGCGCCGACGTGATCGAGCTCGGCGTGCCGTTTTCCGACCCAATGGCGGACGGTCCGGTCATCCAGCAGTCGTCCGAGCGGGCGCTCGCACACGGCGTCTCGCTGCGCCACGTGATCGCCGACGTGAAACGCTTCCGCGAGACCAACGACACCACGCCGGTCGTGCTGATGGGCTACGCCAATCCCATCGAACGCATGGGCGCGGAAGCTTTTGCGAACGCAGCGAAGGAAGCGGGCGTCGACGGTGTGCTGGTAGTCGACTATCCGCCGGAAGAATGCGCTAACTTCGCCGAAAAAATGCGCTCCGCGGGCATCGACCCGATCTTTTTGCTGGCGCCCACGTCGACCGACGAACGTATCGCGGAAGTCGGCAAAATAGCCAGCGGCTACGTCTATTACGTCTCGTTAAAAGGCGTGACCGGAGCGGCAAATCTGGACGTTTCCAGCATCGCGAGTAAAATCCCGGCCATCAAGTCGCGCGTGCCCTTGCCGGTGGGCGTCGGTTTTGGCATCCGTGACGCCGAAACGGCGCGTCTCGTGGCCGAAGTATCCGACGCCGTTGTGATCGGCAGCCGTATCGTGCAATTGCTCGAGCAGACGGCTCCCGAAGCCGCCGCCGGGACGCTCACACGCTTCGTCGCCGAAGTGCGCGAAGCGCTCGACAGCGTCGCGACCGCCCGATAACAGTAATTTTGTCGTCTGTAGTGCCAGCGGCGGGTTTGTCCCGCCGTTTGCTCGACCGTTGACCCCAGAAGGATTGAATATGAGCTGGCTCGATAAGCTGCTGCCGCCGAAAATCAAACAAACCGACCCGAAGAACCGAAAGGGGATCCCCGAAGGCCTGTGGATCAAGTGCCCGTCGTGCGAAGCCGTGCTGTACCGCAACGACGTCGAGGCGAATCTGCACGTTTGCCCGAAGTGCGATCACCACATGCGTATCGGCGCGCGCGAGCGGCTGGACGGCTTGCTGGATCCTGAAGGTCGCTACGAAATCGGTCAGGAAATCGTCCCGGTCGACGCGCTCAAGTTCAAAGACAGCCGCAAGTACCCGGACCGCCTGAAAGAAGCCATGGACGACACCGACGAAACCGACGCAATGGTCGTCATGGGCGGCGCGATCCACACGCTGCCAGTCGTCGTGGCCTGCTTCGAATTCTCGTTTATGGGTGGCTCGATGGGTTCGGTGGTCGGCGAGCGCTTCGCGCGCGGCGCCCAGAACGCGCTGGAGCAAAAAGTGCCGTTCATCTGCTTCACCGCTTCGGGCGGCGCGCGGATGCAGGAAAGCCTGCTTTCGCTGATGCAAATGGCGAAAACCACCGCCATGCTGACCAAGCTGGCCGAAGCCAAGCTGCCGTTCATCTCTGTGCTGACCGACCCGACCATGGGCGGTGTCTCGGCGAGTTTCGCGTTCCTCGGCGACGTCGTGATCGCGGAACCGAAGGCGCTGATCGGCTTCGCCGGCCCGCGTGTGATCGAACAAACCGTTCGTGAAAAGCTGCCGGAAGGCTTCCAGCGCGCCGAGTTCCTGCTGACGAAGGGCGCCATCGACATGATCGTGGACCGTCGCAAGCTGCGGGAAGAACTCGCTCAATTGATGGCGTTGCTGAGCCATCAGCCGGCGGACGCCGTCGCGTAAGCGGCGCTTGACGGGAACGCCCGTCGAACGCCGTCGTCGTTGAAATGCAGTAAAAACAGCGCGCCGCGTGAGCAATCAAGCGGCGCGCTGCCATTTCCGGGATAATCACGGTCTCACCTGCAGCACCATGTGCCGTCCCGCGCATGTTCGTCGCACCGCTCAATGATTTTCTCGCGATTCACCCGATGACCACATTCCCCACCCTCGACGCGTGGCTCACGCACCTTGAATCCGCGCATCCGGTCGGCATCGACATGGGTCTCACGCGCATCAGTCAGGTGCGCGACGCGATGGAACTGTCGTTCGCGTGCCCGGTGATCACGGTCGGCGGAACGAACGGCAAGGGCTCGACGTGCGCGATCCTCGAATCGATCCTGCTGCGCGCCGGTTTTACCGTGGGTTGTCATACTTCTCCGCATTTGCTGTCGTTCAACGAGCGCGCGCGGATAAACGGCGAGATGGCGAGCGACGCCGAACTGCTGTCGCACTTCGAAAAGGTCGAAACCGCACGGGCGAGCCTTGCCGAGCCGGTCTCGCTCACTTACTTCGAATTCACGACGCTGGCGATCATGAGCCTCTTTGCGTCGCGCGGACTGGACGCGGTGATTTTCGAAGTCGGTCTGGGTGGCCGCCTCGATGCGGTGAACATTCTGGACACCGATTGCGCGATCATCACGAGCATCGACATCGACCACACGGAATACCTCGGCGACACGCGAGAGAAAATTGCGCTCGAAAAGGCTGGCATTTTCCGGGCGGGCAAGCCGGCGATCTGCGCGGACCCGGTCCCGCCACAAACACTGATCGACTATGCCGACCAGATTGGCGCCGATTTGTGGTTGTTCGGCCGCGATTTCCGCTACGAAGGGCAGGCCGGCAGCGAGCGCCAGCAATGGAGCTACGTCGGACCGACGCTGCGCCGGTCCGCGCTCGCCTATCCGGCGCTGCGCGGCGCGAATCAGTTGATCAATACGTCCGCGGCGCTGGCCGGGCTGGAGGCACTCCGCGACCGTCTGCCGGTCTCGGCCCAGGACATCCGGCTCGGTCTCGCGAACGTCGAATTGCCCGGACGTTTCCAGGTCCTGCCGGGCAAACCGGCAGTCGTGCTGGACGTCGGCCACAATCCGCATGCGGCCGCCGTGCTAAGCCAGAACCTGGGCAACATGGGGTTTTTCCCGTACACGTACGGGGTGTTCGGCATGATGGGCGATAAGGATATTGCCGGCGTGCTCGCGCATCTGAAGGGCGAGATCGACCACTGGTGTGTGACCGATTTGCCAACGCCGCGAGCGGCATCGGCGGAAGAACTGGAAGCCGCCTTGCACGCGCAAGGCGTGGGCGACAGCGCCGACAGCACCGTGACGCGCTACGCCACGCCTGCCGAGGCGTACCAAGATGCGCTAAAGCGGGCGTCAGAGAATGATAGAATCGTGGTTTTCGGCAGTTTCTATACGGTAGCCGGCGTTATGGCCTACCGTAAATCGCAGCAACACTGAACGGGCGCCACGCTCGAACCAAGCGATTCATGGGAATTTTCTCGTTCGGCAAGAAAGACGACGCGCCCAGCCGGCGCGACGCAAACACCAGTTCCACCCGGGCTGCCCGTAGCGAGCGCGTGGAGCGGCGAACGCGCCGCACGGAGCGCACCGTCGACGCCGATGCGATGCTGCTCGACCCCACGTTGCCCGAAAAGCAGCGCGCGCGGCGTCGGCTGGTTGGTGCAATCGCAATGGTCGTCGCGGCCGTGGTCGTGCTGCCCATGGTGCTCGACTCGCATCCGAAGCCTGTCACAGACGACATCTCCATCGACATCCCGAGTCGCCCGGCGCCCAAGCTCGCGCGGCGCGAGGAAGACACTCAGGCTGGCGTAGCGCCGGACAATCCGACGCCCGACTCAGCACTCGCGGCTTCAGGCCTCGCGCCCGCTACTTCGTCTGCGCAAACGCAGTCGGGCGGCGCAAAGAAGAGCGCGACGCAGGACGCCAAGCCGGCGGAAGCGAGCACGAATCCTGCGCCCGCCGCCAAGCCGGCTGTGAAGCCGCAGGCACCCGCCGTTGCTGCCAACTCCGCGCCTGCACCTGCGCCAGCCACCACGGCGCCAGCCGTTGCCGCGAAGCCGGCCAGCAAGCCGGCACCGCACAGCAATGCAACGTCCGCCGCGCCATCGGCGGAGGAATCCAACGCCGTCGCCAATACGGACGCGAATTCGGGCACGCCGGCCTCGCCGCCGGGCAGCCGTTTCGCTGTGCAGCTCGGCGCTTTTGCAAACGAAGCGAATGCGCGCAGTTGGGCAACCAAGTTGAAAGCGGCCGGAGTGCCCGCATATACCGAACATCGGAAACAGGCTGACGGCACAACGCTCACACTTTTGCGTGCCGGCCCGTTTGCGGACCGGGCAGCGGCGAGTGCCGCAATTGCAAAGGTTCGTGAGGCCGGCTTGTCGTCGGGCGCGAACAACGGCGCTGCACAGTAAGCGAGCGATGTTCACTGCCTTCGACTACGCTGTAATGGCGGTGATCTGTTTGTCGGCCTTGCGCGGCACGTGGCGCGGGTTTTTGTCCGAGGTGTTCGGGCTCATCGGCTGGATTGCGGCATTTTTCATTGCTTGCCGCTTCGTCGGTTATGTCGTGCCGTATATCCCGTCCACGTGGCCGGGCGGCGCGTTGACACAGTGGCTGCTGGCCTTCGCGTTGGTGGCGATCGGTGTGGTGCTGGTGGCGAGCGTGCTGAACGCGCTGCTTGGCCGCATCGTGCAGGCTACCGGCCTGAGCGGCGTGGACCGCTCGCTCGGTTTGATGTTCGGCCTCGTGCGTGGGGTCGTTCTGGTGCTGATTCTGGTCGCCCTCGCAGGCTTGACCGAATTGCCCCAACAGGAATTCTGGCGCAACGCCTTGCTGCGGCCATATGCGGTAGAGGGCGTGCACGTAATGAAACCGCTGCTTCCGGAGACGCTCGCTGCCTACGTCCGCGTGTGACGAGCAATTGAGTGTCTAAGGAACGCCGCAGGAATCCGGCTCAAACCGGCTGCCTCTACATCATGTCGCGAACCCGCGCGTCATATCGTGCGCTTGCGAGGCACCGGCCGCTCTGACGAATTTCGTACCTTTGAAGGACATGCCATGTGCGGCATCGTAGGCGTAGTTTCCCATTCTCCGGTCAACCAGCTGATCTATGACAGCCTGCTGCTCCTGCAGCACCGCGGTCAGGACGCCGCCGGCATCGCCACGGCGAACGGCAGCAATTTCCACATGCACAAGGCCAACGGCATGGTGCGCGACGTGTTCCGCACGCGCAACATGCGCAGCCTGCCGGGCAACACCGGCATCGGCCAGGTGCGCTACCCGACCGCCGGCTCGGCGTCGAGCGAAGAAGAAGCCCAGCCGTTCTACGTGAACGCGCCGTTCGGCATCATCCTCGCGCACAACGGCAATCTGACCAACTGGCAGCAACTGAAAGATGAGATGTTCCGCATCGATCGCCGCCACATCAACACGAATTCCGACACGGAAGTCATGCTCAACGTGCTCGCGCACGAATTGCAGCTTTCGAGCTCGGGCCTGCAACTGGATCCGGCTGCGCTCTTCAAGGCCGTGTCGGGTGTGCATCGCCGGGTGCGCGGTTCGTATGCGATTGTTTCGCTGATCGCCGGCTACGGCCTGCTCGGCTTCCGCGACCCGTTCGGCATTCGCCCGCTTTGCCTCGGCAAGCAGGAAACGGCGGAAGGCGTCGAGTGGATTCTCGCGTCGGAGTCGGTAGCGATCGAAGGTATCGGTTTCGAGTTCGTCCGCGATATCGCGCCGGGCGAAGCGATTTTCATCGACATCGAAGGCAATCTGCATTCGCAGCAGTGCGCGACGAACCCGAGCCTCAACCCGTGCATTTTCGAGCTCGTGTATCTGGCGCGTCCGGATTCGGTGCTCGACGGTGTGCCGGTCTACAACGTGCGCCTGCGCATGGGCGACTATCTCGCCGAGAAGATCAGGCGCGAGCTGCCTGACGTCGCAATCGATGTCGTGATGCCGATTCCCGATTCGTCCCGTCCGGCGGCGATGCAGGTCGCGAAGAAGCTGGGCGTCGAGTATCGCGAAGGTTTCTTCAAGAACCGTTATGTCGGCCGCACGTTCATCATGCCGGGCCAGGCGGTGCGCAAGAAGTCGGTGCGCCAGAAGCTGAACGCCATGGGCATCGAGTTCAAGGGCAAAAACGTGCTGATCGTGGACGACTCGATCGTGCGCGGCACCACCTCGCATGAAATCGTGCAGATGGCGCGCGATGCCGGCGCGAACAAGGTGATTTTTGCTTCGGCCGCGCCGCCGGTGAAATTCCCGAACGTCTACGGTATCGACATGCCGACGCGCGGCGAGCTCGTCGCTCATGGCCGTTCGGACGAAGAAGTGGCACGCATGATCGGCGCGGACCATCTCGTCTATCAGGACGTCGACGCGCTCAAGCAAGCTGTTCGTGACATCAATCCGGCGCTGAAGGAGTTTGAGGCGTCGTGTTTCGACGGCAACTACGTGACCGGCGACGTGACCACGGAGTATCTCGACCGCATCGAAACCGCGCGTCTCGCACCGTCTTCGCAGTCGGATCGCGACGCCGCGAGCGAAGCGATCGACGGCGGCGGGCCAGCGCGCTCGCAGCTGCATTTGCAGTTGTCGGTGGGCTGAGTTCAGAGCTGGCGTTCGCGGCATGGCGCGCCTCGCTGCACGCCGCGCCGCGAGCGTGTTAGCATGGCAGCTTGCGTCGATTTGATCTCAGCTTGCGGACGCGGGGCAACCCAAAACAGCTAAAGCGAATGGTGGACAAGCCGCAACCATCCGCCTCCGCTCCAGCTTTTCCCCGCATATGAAGCCCGCTTGTACCGACGCAAAAGCGCCGGCACAGAAGCGGGCTTTTTTGTTGCTGCCGTTCGGCCGCGGTTTCGCTGCATACAACCGCATACTAGCCGCGCACCGAACGCAGTCATGGAACATTGGAAACCACAACGAACATGGACGACTCCCTGAACTTCGATACGCTGGCAGTCCGCTCGGGCACGGTGCGCAGCGACTTCAACGAGCATTCGGAAGCGATATTCCTGACGTCGAGCTTCGTTTTCGCGAGCGCCGCGGACGCCGCCGAGCGCTTCAAGAATTCCGAGGACTATTACACGTATTCGCGCTTCACCAACCCGACCGTCTCGATGTTCCAGGACCGTCTGGCAGCGCTCGAAGGCGGCGAAGCGTGCATGGCGACTGCTTCGGGAATGGCCGCGATCATGTCCGTCGTGATGTCCACGCTGCAAGCGGGCGACCACCTGGTCAGTTCGCAGGCGTTGTTCGGTTCCACGCTCGGCATGTTCTCGCAGATTTTCAGCAAGTTCGGTATCACCACTACGTTTGTCGATCCGACGAATCTGGACGCGTGGAAAAACGCCGTGCGTCCGGAGACGAAGATGTTCTTCCTCGAAACGCCGTCGAATCCGCTGACCGAGGTTGCCGACATTGAAGCAATCAGCAAGATCGCCAAAGCCGCCAATGCGTTGTTCGTGGTCGACAACTGTTTCTGCAGCCCGGCGTTGCAACAGCCGCTGAAGCTTGGCGCCGACGTCGTCATGCATTCGGCCACCAAGTTCCTCGACGGCCAGGGGCGAGTGCTGGGCGGCGCGCTGGTCGGCTCCAAGAAGTTCATCATGGAAAAGGTGTTTCCGTTCGTGCGGAGCGCCGGGCCGACCTTGTCCGCCTTCAATGCATGGGTGTTGCTCAAGGGCATGGAAACGCTGTCGCTGCGCGTCGAAAAGCAGTCGGCGAACGCGCTCGAAATTGCACGCTGGCTCGATGACCATCCCGCCGTAAAGCGCGTGTTTTATCCTGGCCTCGAATCGCATCCGCAACACGCGCTGGCCATGCGTCAGCAGAAGGCGGGCGGCGCGATCGTCTCGTTCGAGTTGAAGGGCGACACGCCGGAACAGATGCGAGCGAACGCCTGGCGCGTAATCGACAGCACGAAAATCTGCTCGATCACCGGCAATCTCGGCGACACGCGCACGACCATCACCCATCCGGCGACGACAACCCATGGCCGCGTGACACCCGAAGCGCGCGCTGCTGCAGGCATTACGGAAGGCTTGATTCGTCTCGCCGTGGGGTTGGAGAACGCAGCGGATATCCGCGCCGATCTGGAGCGCGGTCTGGCAGGCTGAGGCAGTCTGCGTTATCGAAAAGAGTGGTACATGGCGCGCTGAGATGGTCGGTCAGCGCGCCTTTTTCATGCCCCAAAGCGTGGTGTGTCACCGCGTCATTGGTCAACGCTCAACTGCGCGACGCTCAATGCCGCAACGCGCGCCATTGACCGGGGGCGAGACCAAACCGTCGCGTGAACGCGTGCGTATAAGCGCTTTGATCGCCGAAGCCGATGTCCAACGCAATGTCAGTTAGCGAAAGCCGCGGATCGGCGAGTAGCGTGAGCGACGTATCGAGCCGCAGCCGCTGCAAATAGCGATGCGGCGTTTCGCCGAACGCTTCGGTAAAAAGCTGGTGAAACCGCCGCATGCCGAAGCCGCAATGCGCGGCGAGATCGGCGATACGTAGCGGCTCCGATAAATGCGCGCGCAGCCAGCGGTCGATTCTCGCGAAGTCGAGTCCCGCGGCCGGCGCGTCGGCGTCGGTGCCTTTCATCGCCGCGCCCGCCACCAGCGCGGCGCCCAGACGTGCGGCAGCGTCCCAATGGAAACGACGGGCGCCGAGATCGTCCGCCGGCGCACCGTTCGCGGCCCGCGACGCAATGCGCTGAATAAGTTCGGTAAGCGGCGCGTCGACGGCGACGGCTCGCGCACGGTCAAACAGACGCTCGGGCACAGCGAGCGTCGTGGCCGGAAGATCCAGCACCAGCTGACGGTTCTCGCCGAGGCCCGCGTAATCGTGCCGTGCGCCTGCGGGAATGAGCCAGGCGCAGTGTGCGTCGATGCGTTGCGCGACACCGTCCACCGACATCACCATCGCGCCATGGAGCCCGAGTACGACCTGGTGAAAGTCGTGCACGTCCGACGCTTGCGCCGCCTCGAAGCGGCGCAGCGAAACGCTCGGTTCGGTAACAACGGCGTGCGTCATCGGAAAGGCGCCATGGCGAACAGCAACGACGATTTAGACGTCGAGCAATTCGACTTCGAACACGAGCGTCGCGTTGGGCGGAATCACGCCGCCTGCGCCACGCACGCCGTAGCCGAGTTGCGGCGGAATGGTCAGCTTACGCGTTCCGCCGACCTTCATGCCTTGCACGCCTTCGTCCCAGCCCTTGATGACCATGCCGCCGCCGAGCACGAACGCAAACGGATCATTGCGGTCCTTGCTCGAGTCGAACTTCTGGCCATCGGTCAGCCAGCCGGTGTAGTGCACGCTGACGGTCTTGCCAGCAACCGCTTCCGCGCCCGTTCCTTCAACGATGTCTTCATACTTCAAGCCGGATTCGGTAGTCACAGTCGACATATGTCGCTCCTCAGTTCAAAACGTGAAACCGACATTGTAGGCGCGTTGACGTGGTGCGGTCGAACAATGCCGCGTGGCACGGCGATTGCGTTCCAGCCGTCCATCCGGCCAGGGTGGTGACGCCCGGCGGCATGCCTATAATGGGGCTCCCCAATCATGATGCATTGCCAGAGAGGTCGATCGTGACAACGTCTTCAACCGGATCCGCTGGCGCACAACCGGTGACTTCCGGCTTCGCCGTATCCGAACGCACCGCGCATTTGCGCGCCGAAACCGCGCTGTTCATGCGCGACCACGTGCTCTCGCTGGTATCGCACGATCTGCGTGGTCCGTTGAACGCTATCCATAGCTGGGCTTACGTGCTCGAACGCAAGCTCGACGCCAACGATCCCAATTCGCAGCGCGCGGTCACCGGCATCCGCAATGGCGTGGACCAGCAGGTCAAGCTGCTCGAAACGATCGTCGACGCCACGCGCGCCGAGACTAAAACGCTCGCGCTCGCTTATGAGCCGTTCCCGCTTCATCCGCTGCTCGATGAAACCGCCGAAGAGGTGCGCTCGGCACTCGCGCGTTCGCGACGCGTGGAGATCGCAATCAACTCGCAGCTCGCCACCGAGCAACTGAATGGCGATCGCGAGCGTCTTGCCGCCGCGCTGTGGCTAATGCTCACGTTTGCCGTCGAATCCAGCGCAGAAGGCGCGACTGTCACGCTGGAATCGCGCGCGGATGCGACCAGCTGGCATGCGGCTGTCACGTACCAGACGAGCGCCGCACTGGACGATCCGTCGCTGCCTCATGTGCTCGAAGCGTTCGCGCGCAAGCAGGCCCGGGAAACGCGGGAAGCTAACCGCATCGCATGGGTGCTTGCGCTCTGCAAGCGTGTCGCGCAGGCGCACGGCGGCAGCTTCGACCAGCATGACGCCACTGAAACCGCGCCGGCCACGCTCGCTTTGCGTGTTCCGTTGAGCGCTTCGTCGCCCCGATGAACGGCCGCGCCTTGCACGTGTTGTTCGCGATTAACTTTTCGGCGAGCTTTCAACCTCTATACTGACAACTTTTGTCGCCGGAGCCCTCCGCTTTGATACAGGTTGTCGCCCTTATCGGTGCGTTGTTTCTCGTCGCCCTGAACGGTTTCTTTGTTGCGGCCGAATTCGGCCTGGTCAAACTGCGGCAGACGCGCGTGCAGAGCCTCGCCGAAAGGCACGGCATGCGCGGACGGCTGCTTGCCAAGGTGCATGGCCGCCTCGACGCTTATCTGTCGGCCTGTCAGTTGGGCATTACGCTCGCGTCGCTCGGCCTGGGCTGGATCGGCGAGCCTGCGTTTGCCGAGCTGCTCACGCCGCTTTTCAGCCTTGCCGGCGTGGAATCCGAGAAACTGATCCACGGCATTTCGCTTTTCTTCGCGTTTTCGTGTATTTCGTTTCTGCATATCGTGGTGGGAGAACTTGCGCCGAAGTCGCTCGCAATTCGCGAAGCGGAGAAGGTTTCGCTGTGGGCCGCCACGCCGTTGTACGGCTTTTATTGGGCAATGTATCCGGCCATCTGGGTGCTCAACACAAGTGCCAATGCGGTGCTGAGGCTCGCCGGTCTGAACGCCGACCATGCACACGACTCGCATTACTCCACCGACGAGCTGAAGCTGATTCTGCGTAGCCGCCGCACCAACGTTGCGTCGGAACGCGGCGCGCCGGAAGACGCGTACAGCCAGGACGAGTGGAACACCATTGCGCATTCGCTGGACTTTTCGCGCATGACGGTGTCCGACCTGATGCGGCCGTCGTATGAAATGATCGGCTTGCGGCTCGACTTGCCGCTGCGCGAGAACATGCAGGTTGTGGCGCGGCATCGCTTTAGCCGCTACCCGTTGTTCGAGGACGCCTCCGGCGAGCGCGTAGCCGGCATGATCCATTTGAAGGACCTGCTGCTGGCGCGCCACGCCGGCAGTACGCTCGACGATCTCTCGCAGTACGCGCGCCCAGTTCAATACGTCAAGCCGGAAATGCCGGCGCTCGAACTGTTTCGCCGCTTCCGCAAAGGAGCGCCGCACTTCGCGCTGGTCGGTCACAAGAACTCGAAGCCTATCGGTTTCCTCACGCTCGACAACCTGCTCGGCGCGCTGGTCGGCCAGATTCACGACGAGTTCCGTCAGGGCGACGCCGACTGGACTCGCATGGACGACGGCACGTTGATGGGCAAGGGCAGCTTGCCGGTCGTGTCGCTGGAGCGCGCGTTGGGTATCGACATCGATGAAGGCAAGGCCGAATCGGTTGGCGGTCTCGTCATTCAGGCGCTCAACGATCTGCCTACAGAAGGGCAGCGAGTCGAATTCGATCGCTTCGACGTCGTCGTGAAAAAGATGAAGGGTCCGCGCATCGTGCTGGTGCGCGTGTACCCCAAAGTCTTCGACGACGAAGGCGGCTAGAGTCTCACGACTCCAACACCGCCTTCGTTCCGGTTCGGCAAGCCGGCAATCACGCCCGCTCTCAATTGCGCGGCACGCCGTCCTCGACAAGCACTGCAATCGGCATTGCCGCAAGGGCATCGCGCAAATACAGCAAGCCGTTTTCATCGACCTTCGGCGCAGCCGGACTCAGCCAGTCGAACAAAGCTCGCGCTGACAGATCCGCCGGCATCTCGACCGCCGTGTCTTGCCATTTCTCCGGATCGACCATCGGCAGATCGCCTTCTTCGCCCAGTAAGCCGGCCGCGAGCCGGCTCGCTATGACGACAGCCCACGCATTCCCATGTCGCCGCGCGAACGCAATCACATTCGACGCATGCGCGCCCCGCGCGGTCAGCGGCAGGTACGTGCCCTGGCTCAGCAACTCCGGCAGATGCGCACGCAGCGCGAGCACTCGCTGCACGACGGCGAGCTTCACACGTCCATTGCGCCACGTCGACAGAAACTCCGAAGGCGGCGCCTGGGCAAGCCAGGTCGCACGCTGCTCGAAATCGACGGGCCGGCGATTGTCCGGATCGACGAGACTGAAATCCCACAACTCGGTACCTTGATAAAGATCCGGAATCCCAGGCGATGCGAGCCGCAAGACAGTCTGCTGCAAACTGTTGACCGCGCCGGCGCGTGAAATCCGTGCGACGAACGCGGCCAACTCCTTAAGGAAGCCGTCCCGCCGCTGCGGCGCCATGATGTCGAACAGGAAGTCGCGGCAGCCGGCTTCATACGCTTCGTCGGGTGCGAACCAGTTGGTCTGCAGCTTGGCTTCGCGCAGTGCTTTGAGTTGCCACTGCGCGACGCGTTCGGCCAATGCCTTGACGCCCGCCTCGTCATCCGGCTTCAGGTCCGGTGGCCAGCAACCGACCAGCGTCTGATACAGCATCGCTTCAGCGGCGGGGCCGGGCGCCCAGTCGTAGCTAGTGTCCTGTGCAACGCTGCTGATCGGCGTGCCTTCAGGCGAACGCCGGTGCGGTGCATTCAACGTCGACCATGCACGCGAGGTCGCGCTCCACTCGTGCGCGATCTCGCTGAGTACCGCGAGCCGTGCGCGCACGTCTTCGCCGCGCTTGTGATCGTGGGTCGCCGTTGCGAGCATTGCGTAAGGAAAGCGCTGCGAGCGCTCGACATTGCCCGCATGAAACTGCTCGACCGACAACGCGAATTCTCCCGGATCGGCACCCACCTCGTTACGCGACAACAGCCGCCCGTAGCGATAGCACGCGGTATCTTCGACGGCCTTAGCGGCAACCGGCGCAGTCAACTGCGAGAACAGCGTCTGCGCCGTGCGCCGCGCCGAACCCGCATGGTTCGGCGGTGCACCGTTCTGCCCTTGCTGCGGCTGGCCATGACGCCCGGCGGGCGCTTCGTCCACACTGCCGCCGAGCCATGCATTGACCCGCTCCAGCACGCCATGATCGGCGCGAGAAAGCGTCGCGCGCGCGCCGGCCAGCGCCTGCTCGAAAAACACATTGTCGGCGGCACTGCGCAGACCGTTTTGCGGATAGATGCGGTACACCGGAAAATGCACGACCAGTTCGGTCAGCACGCGGCGCAATGTCGTGAAGGTGTAATCGCGCGTGGCGAGCGAGTCGCGCGCAATGCGATGCAGCGCTCGCGCCGCGCGGTCGAGTTCCGCCGAAAGATTTTCCGCAAGAACCTTGCGCCGTGCGACGAGTGCTTCGTCCGCAAAATTCGCACTGCGTCCTGTGAGTTCGGTCCACGCCTGCGCAAGCGGCTCCGCGCCCGCCGGGTCGTGCAACAGCGCGCCCACGTCGTTCATGAAGTCGTAGCCGGTGGTGCCGTCCACCGGCCAGTCGTCGCGCAGCGGTTCGCCGCGCGCAAGAATCTTTTCGACGACTACATACGGCGTGGTGTCGCGTAACTCTGTCAGACGTTGCCGCAGCCGCTGACAGTACTCGCGAGGCTCGGCGAGTCCATCGACGTGGTCGATCCGCAAACCGTCGATCGTGCCTTCCTGATACAGGCGAAAGACCAGCGCATGCGCAGCTTCGAATACTTCCGGCCGCTCGGCGCGCACCGCGGCGAGCGTCGAAATATCGAAGAAGCGCCGCCAGTTGACTTCGTCCGCGGCGGTGCGCCACCACGCGAGACGGAAGTGCTGACGCTCGAGCAGCCGATGCAGGCGGTCGCGCGTGACCGGATCTTCGGGGGAATACGTCTGGATCACGGAATCGATTGCCGACTTGCCGTTTTGCGCGACGAACTCACGCAAAGCGTCGCGCCCTTCGGCGGCGCGCGGCTGATCCGCGGGCTGCGTCGTCAGTCCATGGAAGCGTTCGGCGAGTGCGCTGAGATCGGCGCGGTCGGCGCTCTGCAGAATCGACGCGTAGTCGGTCGGACACACCGGAAAGACGTGCGGCCCGTAGCCGACATAAAAGCGTCCGCTATCGGCCGCGAAGTGCAACGCGATACGGCCCGACGCGAGTTCATCGCCATACGGGCCGCCGAGTGTCGGCAGCAACACCTTGCCGCGCAAAGCCGGATCGGGCGAATGCCAGTCGACATCGAAGTGACGTGCATAGGCGCTATGTCGCCCCCATTCAAGGATATCGAGCCACCACGCGTTGCTCGATCCGCCGACGCCCATATGGTTCGGCACCATGTCGACGATGAGGCCCATGTCGCGCGCGTGGAGTTTGTCGACGAGGCGCTTCAAGCCTGCCTCGCCGCCGCATTCGGCGCTGACCTGGGTGTAATCGACGGTGTCGTAGCCGTGCATCGAGCCTGGCTCGGCCGTGGTAATGGGCGACGCGTACACATGGCTAATGCCGAGCGCCGCGAAGTAGTCGACGTGCTTCGCGGCGTCGTCGAACGTAAAGCCCCGGTGAAACTGGAGGCGAAGAGTGGAGCGCGGGACGGTCATGGCGTGTCAGGCCCCGAAGAAATGTTGGCTGATGGATTAGAAACGGTCGCGGTGCTGCGGGCCCGATCGACGGCGAGAAGGCGGTCGCAGAAATTGTCGTCTTCAAACATCTCGTCTACAGACAGATTCCCGCGACGGCGCCAGTTCGGATGCTCGTCGATCGAACCCGGCAGGTTCGGCTGGTCGGTCTGACCGAGCAGGTCTTCAAGCGGAAATGTGACGAGCGGGCTCGGCGTCGCCGCAACGAATGCGAGGGCTTCATCGACGGGCGGGCTCTCGGGCGGCGGCGCTTCGACATCGGGCGCGGCGACGCCGGCTTGCTGGAACGCGCGCCACAATTCGGCGCGGTCGCTCGCGCGCTCTTCCTGCGCGGCTTCTTCCGGATCGCGGCCGTCGGCGCGCGCCGTCGTCTGCCCAATCTTGTTGCGCCACGTAATGTCGCTGCCGCGCCACCAACCGGCGACGGTCGGCAGATCGTGAGTCGTGGTCGTGCCGACCGCGTTGCGGTCCCAGGACTGCGGCGGCTTGAAGCCGGTGCCGTCTTCGTCACGCTCGAACCACAGCACGCGGATGCCGGCAATGCCATGATCGTCGAGCCGTTCGCGGAAGCCGGGCGGCACGGTCCCGAGATCTTCGCCGATCACAATCGCGCGATGCCGCCACGATTCGAGCGCGATAAGACGCAAGAGGTCTTCGAGCGGATAGCGCAGATAAGCGCCGTCGCGCGCGCTTTCGCCTTCGGGCACGAGCCACAGACGCCGCAAACCGAGAATGTGATCGATGCGAATCCCGCCGGCATGCGCGAACGCGGCGCGCAACATGTCGATGAAAGCGGAGAAGCCCTGCGTGCGCATCGCGCGCGGTGAGAAGGTGGTGAGTCCCCAGCTCTGACCGGCCTGATTGAACAGGTCGGGCGGTGCGCCGACAGACACGCCTTGCAGCATGTCGTCGCGATACGACCACGCGTGGCTGCCGGCGCTGTCGCATCCCACCGCGAGGTCGGCGATCAACCCGACGGCCATGCCTGCCTCGCGCGCTGCGTGCTGCGCGTGCGACAACCCCTTGGCCGCGAGCCATTGCAGGAACAGATGGAAGTCGACTTCATGGCGATTCGCTTCGGCGAACGCATCGACTTCGGGACTGCGCGGATCGCGCAAGGCCTCAGGCCAGTTTCGCCAATGACCGTTGCCGCCTTGTGCGAGTTGCGCTGCCTGTAGCGCTTCGAAACGCGCGTGGTCTTCGAGCGCACGTCCCGCGCGTTCGCAGAATCCGTGGAATTCCAGCGCGCGCGGTGTGTCCTGCTTGCCGCCTTGCGCACGTTCCTGGCTGCAGAAATTCTCGAACAGCGCGCGCAAGACTTTCAGCTTCAGCATCACGGCGTTCGGCCAGTCGATCAGCGGCAAGGCTTCGAGTTGCGTCCACGCGTCGGTGGCTTGCGCGGACTCCATCGCGGCGCGTGCAGCGTCTGCTCCGAACACGGCGGCCGGATCGATATGCGTGACGTTCAGCCATAAACGCGACGACGGCGAATACGGGCTGAACCGATTCGGCTCCGCGCTGAACATGGCGTGCGTCGGGCTGACGGCAAGCGCATGCACGCCGTGCTTCGCGCTTTTCGTCGCAAATTGCGAGAGCGCCGAATAATCGCCAATGCCTCCATCGCCCGTGCGTCGCAGGCCGTACAGCTGCGCGGCGATGCCCCATAGCGGCGGAGTCCTGGCGTCGTCGCCGCCGTCGTCGTTGCGCAAGGCGCGCCACGCGTCGTCGACGGTATAGCAGCGCGACGGCGCGACCGCGAGCGTGACACGCTGTTCGTGAATCACGAGCGTGTGATAGCCGGGTTCGTCGATCGGCGCGAGCAAAGCCTGCTCGCCTTTGGGCGCGGTAAAGCGTCCGTCGATGATCGAGCCGCTTTCCAGCTCGATCCGGTAGTGGCTGCCCGACTTCAGCGCCGACGCAGGCAATGCTATGCCGCGCCCGACTTCAGCAGTCATGAGCGGCGGCAGCTTGCGGCCCGACAGTTCGGCTTCGAGCGCGGCGGCGCTCTGGCGGATCTGCGTGGCATTGCCGCATGGCAAGCCCATCCGTTCGAGCAGCACTGCAAGCGTGTTCTCGGGCACACGATGCACCTTGCGATGCGCGTCTTCCCACTCCACCTCGAAGCCGGCGCGCGTCGCGAGTGTGGCTATCGTGTCGTTAGGGCGTCGGGTACTCACGTGCGGCGCTCCTCTTTGCCGACAACGCGCGCATCGTGACCGCTCGCGTAGTCGTTGATGTCGCCCGTCAGCCATGCGACGAACGCATTCGGCGGCAACACGTTCGCATCGATCTGTTCGCGCACGCGCGGCGGCGTTTCGAAAATGACCTTGCCCGCGGGCACGTCGTTGAACGGCACACTCTGCTTCGACAGATTGAGCGCGAACGACAACGTCTCGCCGTCGCCGAGTTTCCAGCGCGCGATCAGCGCATTCGCGTCAGCGCCGTTCTCGTCGGTGAGCACCGTTGCGCCGAGTGCCTTGCCGTGTTTCAGTCGCGGCGTAATCAGTTTGGCGCGTACCGCCAGCGCGGACTTGTAGAAGTGCATCCAGTCCAGCCGGTCTTTCGCTTCGTCGTCGTGCGCGGGTGCCGTCGCAGTCTCCGGCGGCGACGATGCGGCGAACGTCCCGGCGTCGTTCGGATCGGGAATTTGCGCACGGCGTTTCTCATCGCTGAACGACGAGAAGCGCGCGAACTCGCGGCGGCGTCCTTCACGCACGGCGTCGGCGAGATCGCCGGTGTAGTCGGTGAAGAACAGGAACGGCTGCGTGGAGCCGTACTCCTCGTCCATGAACAGCAGCGGAATTTGCGGCGACAGCAGCAGCAACCCGGTCGCTGCGCGCAATGCGTCGTCCGAGGTCAGCTTGCGGAGGCGCTCGCCGAATGCACGATTGCCGATCTGATCGTGGTTCTGCAGGAACATGACGAACGACGTCGGCGGCAAATGCCCGCTCGATTCGCCGCGCGGCGCACCGTCATGAATCGGCGACGGATCGCCTTGATACGCAAAACCTTCGGACAGCACGCGCGCGAGACGGCGAATCGGCTGATCTTCATAGGCGTGGTAATAGCCTTCGGTTTCGCCGGTCAGCAGCACGTGCAGCGTGTTGTGCGCGTCGTCGTTCCATTGAGCGTCGAAGTGCGTCTCGAGCAGGCTTGCGCTGTTGTGCTCGTTTTCGAGCACGAGATGCACGTGGCGGCCATGCTGGACGTGCGCGCGGATATGATCGGACAGCTCGCGCAGCCATGCGTGATTGTCGATGGCGTGGACGGCGTCGAAACGCAACCCGTCAATGCGATATTCGTTGATCCAGTAGATGGCGTTGTCCGTGAAGAAATCGCTGACTTCAGTGCGGTCGAAGTCGATTGCCGGGCCCCACGGCGTATGCGTGCCTTCGCGGAAAAACGACCGCGCGTATTCATGCAGGTAGTTGCCGTCAGGTCCGAAGTGGTTGTAGACCACGTCGAGAAACACCATCAGGCCGAGACCGTGGGCGGCGTCGATCAGCGCTTTGAGTTCTTCGGGACGGCCGTATGCGGAGTCGGGCGCGTACGGCAGCACGCCGTCATAGCCCCAATTGTGCTTGCCGGGAAAATCGTTCAACGGCATCAGTTCGATGGCGGTCACGCCAAGCGCAGCGAGCGCCGGCAAGCGCTTCTGCACGCCTGCATAGCCGCCCATTGCGCCGACATGCAGCTCGTACAACACCGTTTCTTCCCACGGACGGCCATGCCAGTCCGTATGTTCCCAACGATACGCGCGCGGGTCGATGACTTCGCTCGGGCCATGCACGTCTTGCGGCTGGAAGCGCGACGCCGGATCGGGCACCGCATTGCCGTCGTCCAGACGGAAGCGATACAGCGTGCCCGCGCCGCTTTCCACGCTCGCTTCGAACCAGCCGTTTCCCGCCGGCGTCATTTCATGCGCGCCTTTCGCGGGGCCGTTCTCGATTTCAACCTGAACGCTTTTGCACGACGGCGCCCAGAAACGAAACCGTGTGCGTGGGCTCGTCCCTTTGGGACCCAGCAATTGCGCGCCAAACGGCAGGCAATGAGCGTAATGATGCGCGTGTGGGTCGATTGGATTTTCTGACATGACTCTTCACCATTCGGTTTTGCTGTCGGATTGCTCACACGCCGTTGGCGGCATCGCCGCCGCGATCTACGTGGTCGGCGACGAGTCGCTCGTCGGCGGATGCTCGCCGGGATCGGGCGGCAGGGCAGTCAACAGACGTGGCCCATGCTGCGCGCCGGCTATCCAGCCCGCTTGCCAGTCGGCCTCGCCGACCGGTTGCGCGGCCAGTATCACGAGGCCATGCGCCGCGACTTCGATATCCAACGCGGCGAGCCGGTGCGGCGCGCTTTCCGTATCCGCAGTGTCTAACAGCACGTGCCATTCCAGGTGCGGCGCAGGGGGCGTAAAACGCAGCCCTTCTGCACTCGCGTTGAGCATCATCAACAATACTTCCGTTTCGCCATTCAGGCCCGGACCTGCGCGCCGCAATGTGAATGCGCGCCCTTCAGGGTCCTGCCAGGCTTCGATCGTCAGCGGGTCGCCTTTCTCGTCGAACCAGCCGATGTCGAAAAGCCCCGGCAACACTTCACGGTCGCCAAACAGAAAACGCGTTTCGCGCAGCAGCTGATGCCGTTTGCGCAGCGCGATCACGCGCGCCACGAATTCGGTCATCTGGCGGCCGTCCGGCGCTTGCGCGGCTTCCCAGTTGATCCAGGACAGTTCGTTATCCTGGCAGTACGCATTGTTGTTGCCGTTCTGCGTGCGCAACAATTCGTCGCCGGCCAGCATCATCGGCGTGCCGAGTGCGACGAGCAGCGTGGCCATCATCGAGCGCGCCACGCGTTTTCGGGTTTCGAGAATCGCCGGGTCGTCGGTCGGTCCTTCCACGCCCCAATTGCTGCTGCAATTCTCGTTGTGACCGTCGTTGTTGCCTTCGCGATTCGCCTCGTTGTGCTTGTGCTCATACGCGGTAATGTCGGCAAGCGTAAAACCGTCATGCGACGCGACGAAATTGATCGACGCCCACGGCTTCCTGAAACGCCGGTTGAAGAAATCGGCGGAACCGGTCAGGCGGGCTGCGAGATCCGGCCGCAGGCCCGCGTCGCCACGCCAGAAACGGCGCACGGTATCGCGGAAACGGTCGTTCCATTCGCCAAAACCCGGTGGATGATTGCCAAGCTGATAACCGCCCGGACCGATGTCCCACGGCTCCGAAATCAGTTTGCGTTGCGAGAGTATCGGGTCCTGGCGCAGCGCATCGAAGAAACCCGAGCCCGGATCGAAACCATGCTGCTCGCGCCCGAGCGTTACGCCGAGATCGAAACGGAAGCCGTCGATATTGAAGGCCGTCGACCAGTAGCGCAGTGAATCCATCACCATTTGCAGTACGCGCGGATGCGGCAGATTCACCGTGTTGCCGCAGCCGGTGTCGTTGATATGGTGCCGTTCGTCGCCGGGAATCAGCCGGTAGTAGCTTGCGTTGTCGAGACCGCGCCATGAGACGGTCGGGCCCATTTCATTGCCTTCGCACGTGTGGTTGTACACCACGTCGAGAATCACTTCGATGCCGGCCGCGTGCAACTGGCGCACGGCAATGCGCATTTCGTCGAGCCGGTGCGTGCTGAGATACGACGGCTCGGGCGCGAAGAACGCCGCTGTGTTGTAACCCCAGTAGTTGCGCAGGCCGCGTTCAACCAGGAAGCGGTCGTTCAGAAATGCATGTACGGGAAGCAATTCGACGGCGGTCACACCGAGCTTCAGCAAATGCTCGATAAAGTCCGGCGACGACAGCGCCGCGAACGTACCGCGTTCATGCTGACGCAAATCGGGGCGCAGCATCGACGCGCCGCGCACATGCGCTTCATAAATAATGGTTTCGCCCCACGGCACATCGGGGCGCTTGTCGTGCGACCAGTCGAACGCTTCGTCGATCACGACGCATTTAGGCATCGCAGGCGCCGAGTCGCGCCGGTCGATTGAAAGATCCGCGCGATTCGAATGCACGCGATAACCGAACAACGCATCCGACCAGCGGAACTGGCCGACGAGCTTGCGCGCGTACGGATCGAGCAGCAGCTTGTGCGGATTGAAACGGTGGCCATGCTGCGGCTGATACGGACCGTGCGCGCGAAAGCCGTAAGCGGTGCCCGGATGCGCGTTAGGCAGATAGCCGTGCCACACTTCGTCGGTGCATTCGGGCAGCGGGTAGCGCTTGATCTCCTTCCGACCCGTGGGATCGAACAGGCAAAGCTCGATTTTCTGCGCGTTCGCCGAGAACACTGCAAAGTTGACGCCAAGGCCGTCCCAACTGGCTCCGAGCGGATACGGCGAGCCAGGCAGAAGCCGGTCGGGCATTGCATGCGACATGGTTCCGCTTCCTTGTTCTGTTTGATGCAGCGCTAGCGCGGGCCTTCATGCAACGAGCGCGCGGCCGGTTTTCACGCGGCCGCGCGCTCGCTTCGGCATGACCGGGCGGCGCCCGGTCGCACCCGTTTCCCTGTCAGTCTCCGCTCAATCGGCTCGCAGCACGATCGTCGCTAGCGGCGGCAAGGTCAGGGAGGCCGAATGCGGCCAGCCGTGGCTCTGAATCGCCTCGGTATGAATAAGACCGCCGTTGCCCATATTCGAGCCGCCGTACACGCCTGCATCTGTATTGAGCACTTCCGACCAGCGTCCTTCGCGCGGCATGCCGACGCGGTAGCCGACGCGCGGCACCGGCGTCATGTTGCACACCACGACGAGTTCGCGACCCGCCCCGTCCGTGCGGCGATACGCGAACACGCTGTTGGCGCTGTCGTCGCCCACCAGCCAGTCGAAGCCGCCTGGCTCGCTGTCGAGCAGATGCAGCGCCGGTTCGTGGCTGTACAAACGGTTCAGGTCGCGGACCAGCAACTGCACGCCATGATGATGAGCGTCGTCGAGAAGATGCCAGTGCGGGGACGCGTCATGATTGAATTCCGCGATCTGACCGAATTCGCCCCCCATGAAAAGCAGCTTCTTGCCAGGGTGCGTCCACATGAAGCCGAAATACGCGCGCAGATTGGCGAACTTCTGCCACGTGTCGCCGGGCATCTTGCCGAGCAGCGAGCCTTTGCCGTGCACCACTTCATCGTGCGAGAGCGGCAGCACGAAGCGCTCGGAATACGCGTAGACCATGCCGAACGTCATGTTGTGATGGTGGTACTGCCGATAGACGGGATCTTCCTGCATGTAGTGCAGTGTGTCGTGCATCCAGCCCATGTTCCATTTGAAGTTGAAACCCAGGCCGCCGTCTTCGACGCGCGCCGTCACGCCTGGCCAGGCGGTAGATTCCTCAGCGATGGTGATCGCGCCGGGCACGCCTGGCACGTAGCCCACTTCATGATTGAGGCGCTTCAGGAACGCGATCGATTCGAGGTTTTCGCGCCCGCCGTAAATATTCGGCACCCACTCGTCGGCGGCGCGCGAATAGTCGCGGTAAAGCATCGACGCAACGGCGTCCACGCGCAGGCCGTCCACGTGATAGCGCTTCAGCCACGCGAGGCCCGAGGCCACCAGGAACGCGCTCACCTCGTTGCGGCCGAGGTTGTAAATCATCGTGTTCCAGTCCTGGTGATAGCCCTCACGTGGGTCGGCGTGCTCGTAAAGCGGTGTGCCGTCGAACTCGACGAGGCCGTGCGCGTCGTTCGGGAAATGCGCGGGCACCCAGTCGAGAATCACGCCGAGTCCGGCCTCGTGCGCCTTGTTCACGAAGGCGGCGAACTGCTCCGGTTTGCCGAAGCGCGCGGACGGCGCAAACTGCCCAAGCGGCTGATAGCCCCACGATCCGCCGAACGGATGCTCCGCGACCGGCATGAACTCCACGTGCGTGAATCCCATGGTCTTCACATAGGGAATCAGGCGCTCGGCGAGTTCGTCCCAATCCAGGCCTCGCTGACCTTCTTCGGCGATGCGCAACCACGATTCCGCATGCACCTCGTAAATGGAAATCGGCGAGCGCGGCGTCTGTTTTTCGCCGCGCGACTGGATCCATTCTTGGTCGCTCCACGGAAACTGCTCGATCTCGTCGACATGTGCGACGACCGAGGCCGTGCCTGGCGGCTTCTCGGTCTGCATTGCACAAGGGTCGGCTTTCAGCGGCAGCGGATGGCCGTCACGTGCAAGCAACTCGTATTTGTAGCGCGTGCCCGGCCCGACCCGCGGCACGAACAATTCCCACACGCCCGCCTGATGACGCAGGCGCATCGGATGACGCCGGCCGTCCCACGCGTTGAAGTCGCCCACCACGGAGACGCGCCGCGCGTTCGGCGCCCATACGGCAAAGCGCACGCCAGGCACGCCGTCCACTTCCATGGGGCGTGAGCCGAGACACTCGAGCACGGCATAGGGATCGCCGCCCGCGAGACGCCCGAGCGGTTCATCGCCGAGAACGGGGCCGAACGAATACGTGTCCTCGATTTCCTGCTCCGTGCCATGCCAGTCGATACGCAGACGGTACGGCACCGCCGCGCTCACGCGGCCCGCAAAAAGGCCCGGACGCAACTCCTGAAGTTCGCCGAGCAACGAGCCGTCGGCACGCGAAATCACGCTGACATGCGCCGCATTGGGCAACAGCGCGCGCACCACGGGACCACTGTCAGTGTGATGCAGTCCGAGCTGCGAGAAAGGATCGGGGTGACGCGCTTCGACGAGCGCATCCATATCGAGCGGCTGAAGGCCTGCGGCCGGATCGTGTTCACTCATAGTCGCCCTCGGCCGGATGAGGCGGTGTGGCGGCGTCTTGCGCCTGGGTTGACGGATCGTGCGACGTGGTTTTGTCGCCGAGCAAACGGCCTGCGAGCGCGGCTAGTCCGCGCACCGGCAAGCTGAGCCATGCCGGACGGTTGGCCGCTTCATAGCGGATTTCGTACGCGGCCTTCTCGATCAGGAACAGATCGAGTAGCGCCTGTTCCGCCTCCGGCGCGACAAGCGGCGTCGGTGCTTCGGCGGTGGCTGCGCGGTATTCCTTCAGGAATGTTTCCGTGGCTTGCACGCGGAAACGGTCGAACAGGGAACGTTTGCGATCCGCGGTCTGCTGCGGTGCGCTTTCCATCGTGGACTGCGCCGCGGCGCTCGCATACGACAACGAACGCATCAGGCCGGCCACGTCGCGCAGCGGGCTCGACTTCTGCCGACGCTCTTCGAGCGAGCGCGCCGGCTCGCCTTCGAAGTCGATCAGATAGGCGTCGCCCTGTGCGACCAGCACCTGGCCCAGATGGAAGTCGCCGTGAATGCGAATCCGCTGCGCTTGCGTGTCGGGCGAAACCAGTTTGTTGACGGCCTCGACCAGCGCGGCACGCCGGTCGACCACGCTTTTCGCGAGGGCTTTCGTCTCCGCATCGAGCATCTGTTCGACGCGCGGCGCGAGCAGGTCGAGCGCGCTCGCGAGCATCGACTGTGTGCCGTCGACCCATGCCTTCACTTGCTCGGCACTTGCCTGTTCAGGTGCGAACGCCGGGTCGTCGGTCGGCGAGGCGAGCGCGACGTGCAACTGTCCAAGGCGCCTGCCGATGATGCCGGCCAACGACGAGTAGCCTTTCAGCAGAAGAGTTTCGTTGCCGCGGTCGGGCGTCGACGACGCGTCGGTATCGACGGCGATCGCGAGTTCGTCCACCGAGCGGCGCAGATGATCGAGCGACCAGTTCCAGGCATCGCCCTGGTTGTCGACATAGCCTTGCAGAATCGCGAGCGTATGCGGCACGCCCTCGGGATCGACGCGCACCACTTCGCCAAAGAGCGGCGCGGTGTTCGCATAACCGAGCTGCGTCAGATAGCGGCTGATCTCCGCTTCCGGATGAATCCCGCTCACGAGGCGCCGCACCAGTTTCAGTACCGCAGCGTCTGCAATGATGAGCGAACTGTTGCTTTGCTCCGCCGCGAGCCAGCGAATTTCCGGGCGTTCGCCAAGATTTTCGAGTTCAGCGAAACGCTCCGTCGGAATGAACCTGATCTCGCTTTTCTGCACGGTCGGTATGACCGCGCGTTCGCGCAACTTGCGCATCACGCCGTGCGCGAAGATCGGCAACGCAAATGCGTCGGTCAGATGCCCGACGTTGCGGCCGCGCCGCACACGCGCCAACGCAAGTTGAAGGAACAGCGGCGTGGTCGTCTCGCCACCCCAGGTGATTGCGATCGGCACCACATAACGTTCGGTGTGATCGCCAACATCCGCTTCAATCTCGGTGAAGGCGAAGCCTCCGTTGGGGATCGTGGTCAACGCGGCGAGCCGGACCGCATGCATCTTCTGATCCTTCGATGCAAACCAGCGCCGGCGGCTCAACCACGAAGGCAGCACTTCGGATTCGAGCAGCCGCACGTTTTCGGGTGTCGGACCGACCTGGCCCTCGCGTATCACGATCGTGACGAATTCGGGCAACGGCTCGGGGTGCGCCTGCGACCAGGTCGGACGCTGTCCACCCGGACACAACATGAACCACAGGAAGCCGTACGGCGGGAACGTCAGCAGGTAAGTCAACTGGCCGATTGGGGGGAACACGGAATCGGCGGTCATTTCAATCGGCACCGAGCCGTTGAATTCCGACAGGTCGAGTTCCACCGCTTGTGGCGCGCGTGACAGATTCGCGACGCAAAGGATCGGCGGCTCGTTGGGCATCTCACGTAGATACGCGAGAATCTTGCGATTTTCCGGCTTCAGGAAGCGGATCGTGCCGCGTCCGAAAGTCTGTTTCGCGCGACGCGTGGCGAGCATGCGCCGGGTCCAGTTGAGCAGCGAATGCGGATCGCGGCTTTGCGCTTCGACGTTGACCGCGTCGAAGCCGTAAAGCGAACCCATCACGGGCGGCAATACGAGTTGCTCAGGATCGGCGCGCGAAAAGCCGCCATTCCGGTCCGACGACCATTGCATCGGCGTGCGCACACCGTCGCGGTCGCCAAGGTGGATGTTGTCGCCCATGCCCAGTTCGTCGCCGTAATAGATAACGGGCGTGCCCGGCATGGACAACAGCAGCGAATTGATCAACTCGATGCGGCGGCGGTCGCGCTCCATCAGCGGTGCGAGGCGGCGGCGAATGCCGAGGTTAAGGCGCGCGCGGCGATCGCTCGCGTAGGTATTCCACAGGTAATCGCGCTCGGAATCCGTGACCATTTCGAGCGTCAGTTCGTCGTGATTGCGCAGGAAAATGGCCCACTGATTCGTTTCGGCAAGGTCCGGCGTTTGCCGCATGATGTCCGTGATCGGAAAGCGGTCCTCGCTCGCAATGGACATGTAGATGCGCGGCATCAGCGGGAAGTGGAACGCCATGTGGCATTCGTCTTCGTCGCCGAAATATTCCTTCACGTCTTCCGGCCACTGGTTCGCTTCGGCGAGCAGCATACGGTTCGGATATTCCGCGTCGATAGTCGCGCGAATCTTTTTCAGAATGGCATGCGTTTCCGGCAGGTTCTCGTTGTTCGTGCCTTCGCGTTCGACCAGATAGGGCACGGCGTCGAGTCGCAGCCCGTCGATACCCATGTCGAGCCAGAACCGCATGATCTGCAACACCTCGCGCAGCACGGCCGGGTTGTCGAAATTCAGATCGGGCTGGTGCGAGTAAAAGCGGTGCCAATAGTAAGCGCCCGCGACCGGATCGTGCGTCCAGTTCGACGGCTCCGAGTCGATGAAAATAATCCGTGTTTCCTGATACTTCTGGTCGGTATCGGACCACACATAGAAGTTGCGATGGTTCGAGCCCGGCTTCGCGCGGCGCGCGCGCTGAAACCACGGGTGCTGATCCGACGTGTGGTTGATCACGAGCTCGGTAATCACGCGGATGCCGCGCGCATGCGCCTCCTGAATGAAGCGCTTGACGTCGGAAAGCTGGCCGTAGTCGGGATGCACGTTGCGGTAATCGGCAATGTCGTATCCGTCGTCGCGACGCGGCGACGGATAGAACGGCAGCAGCCAGATCGCATTCACGCCGAGTTCGGCGATGTAATCGAGCTTGGCGATCAGGCCGGGAAAATCGCCGACGCCGTCGTTGTTCGCATCGAAGAACGACTTGATGTGCACCTGGTAGATGATTGCGTCTTTGTACCAGAGCGGATCGTCGCTCAATGTCGCGGGCTTGCCGCGGCGGCGCGCGCGAGCTTTTGTTGCAGTGGCGGTTGCCGTGCTTGCCTGGGCTTCCGACGTGCCTTGTGAGGGATCGTCACGCTTCATATCGCACCTTCCGTCGGGGTAGGGTTGCCAGCGTCTGCGTGAAGGTCGCTGGTCGAATCGCTGTCGGCTTCATCGGGACGCTCTGCGGGCAGGCCGCCGAGCGGCGCAATGCGCCAGATAGAAAAAGGCTGGCCCGGGCCGAGCCGCACATGTTGCCAGCGGCCGTGCCATGTGAAACGCGCGCCTGTCATCTGATCGGTCACTTCGAGCGCGCCCTGATCGTGCAGATTCCAATTCTGGAATGTCTCCCACGACAATTCGATGTCCGCGCCCTGTTCGTTGAACGGGTCAAGATTGATGGCGACGACAATCACGTTGTCGCGCGTTTCGGTTGCCTTCTCGAAGAATAGAATGTTGTCGTTGTGCGCGGGCAGGAACGTGAGGCCGAGGTGCGTTTGCAGCGCGGGATTCGCGCGGCGAATGCGGTTCAGCGCGGCGATCTCCGCCGTGATGTTGCCGGGCCGGTTCCAGTCCCACGCGCGCAATTGATACTTCTCGGAATCGAGATATTCCTCGCTGTTCGGCAGCGCAGCCGCTTCGCAGAGTTCAAAGCCGCTATACACGCCCCACAAGCCGGCGAGCGTGGAAGCGAGCGCCGCGCGAATCAGAAAGCCGGTGCGTCCCTGCGATTGCAGATGACGTGGGTTGATGTCCGGCGTATTCACGAAGAAGTTCGGCCGATAGAAGTCGCGTGCGCTGGTTTGCGTGAGGTCCGTCAGATACTCGATGAAATCGCGTTTCGACTCGCGCCACGTGAAATACGTGTACGACTGCGAGAAACCGATCTTGCCGAGCCGGTACATCATGCGCGGACGCGTGAATGCTTCGGCGAGGAAAATCGTGTCCGGATGCCGCGCACGCACGTCGCCGATCACCCATTCCCAGAAAGGCAGCGGCTTGGTGTGCGGGTTGTCGATGCGGAAGATATGCACGCCCGCGTCGATCCAGAACAGAAACACGTCGCGCAATGCTAGCCACAGGTCGGGCTTCGCGTCGTGCGCGTAGAAGTCGGGATTGACGATGTCCTGGTACTTCTTCGGCGGATTTTCCGCATATCGCAGCGTGCCGTCGGGACGCCACGCAAACCACGTGGGGTGCTCCTTCAGCCACGGATGATCCGGCGAGCATTGCACCGCGAAGTCGAGCGCGATTTCGAGGCCATGCGCGTGCGCGGCGGCGAGCATCTTCTTGAAGTCGTCGAGCGTGCCCAGTTGCGGATGCACGGCGGTATGTCCGCCTTCTGCCGCGCCGATCGCATACGGACTGCCTACGTCGCCGGGCTGTGCGTTCAGCGTGTTGTTGCGGCCCTTGCGATTCGACACGCCGATTGGATGAATCGGCGGAAAGTACAGCACGTCGAAGCCCATGTCGCGAATGCGCGGCAGCTTGGTCGTGACATCGGCGAACGTGCCGTGGCGCGATTCGTCGTCGCTCATCGAGCGCGGGAAGATTTCGTACCAGCTTGCAAAGCGCGCGGCGGTGCGCTCGGCGTCGATCTTGTATGTCACTGGATCGCGACTCAGGAACGGACGATGCCGCGCGGCGGTCATCGCCTTCCTGGTGCCGGCATCCAGAAGCAGTTTGAGCTTCGTTTCGGCGTCGGCCTTGGTGAAATGCTCGACGATATTTTTGAGCGGTTCGATGACCGCACCTTCGGTCGTTTCGACTTCGGCCAGCACGAGCGCGAACAGATGCGCGGCTTCATCGAGTTCGGTCTCGACGGTTTGGCCCGCCTTCAACTTTTTCTCGACATGTTCGACGAGCGAAGCGAAGTCGTCGCGCCAGGCGATCACGGTGAATTCGTGACGTCCCATGCGATCGAGCGGAATGCGCGCCTTCCAGATGTCGAGACCCGCGGGCTGCGCCGGCGCCATCAGCACTTCGTGCCAGGTGTTCTCGTCGGCGGCACGCCACAGCACGGCGGCGGCGATCTTGTCGTGTCCTTCCGCGAAAATTGCAGCGCTGATTTCAGCGCGCTCACCGACGCTTCGTTTGGCGGGGAAGCGGCCATTGTCCACAGAAGGCGTCACGCTTTCGATCGCCACGCGCGGCGCGTTGATCGCTTCGATCACGGTCTTGCGACCGCTACGCTTGCTGTTGGGCTTGTCGATGGGCGGCGCAAGACAGATCGGCTTCTCCGCCAGGGCCTGGAAGAGGCGCACAGCGCCGGGTGCGAGCGCGAACGGCGTTAAAGCCGCAGGCGAGGCACGGCCTGGCGAATCGAGAGGGACGAAGCGCGTGAAATTGCCGGGCACGCTGGCGAGAAAACGCGCCGGATCGACGCGCACAGGCGCGCCGAGTTCCGGATTGATTGCGATGAGAACCGCCTCGGCGGCATCGCGCAGGTCGGGTTGGTCGGCGCGCAGCAGCACCGCGGCGGGTGCGCCAGGCCCGCTCAACGCGCGCAATTCCCCGTTCGCGTGCAGCGCTCTTGACGTGCGTGCAAGTTCGTTGGCGCGCGTGATCTGCGGCGTCAGGTCGAATTTTTTCGCCTGGCAAGCCAGTGCGAATTGCGACGCGTCGCCTCGGGTTTGCGACATTGGTTCGCTCACGCCGTATTCGAAGCCCATCGGCATCAGCCAGCCGGTGCCGATGGCGGACGCCGCGTACAGCGCGCGGCGATACGCGCGTTCGACGATGCTCGAATCATGCGGGTCGCTCAACTCGGCGGCGAGGCGAGTGCCGTAAGGCGCTTCGGGAAACGCAATCGGTCCGCCGATGCGCGCGAGCACCGCATGCTCTTCCACCATCCAGCTCGCGCGGTAGTCCCACCAGCGCACCGACGAGAACACGCTGTCGAAGCCCGCGCCCTGAAGCCCGATCAGATCGCTGCGGGCAAGGCCTGGCGTCGCCGCGAGAAATCGCACGTCGGGATGCGCGGTGCGTACGGCGTCGCGCAAATGCCGCCACACCTCGGCGGGTACGCGATGCGGAGAATCGAAGCGGAAACCGCCAATGCCGGCGTCGGCAAGCGCCAGCAGCTGCTGCGTCCACCAGTCGGCTAGCGCGGCACGCGTGCCGGCGTCGTTGAAGTTCGCGTAGGCGACGTTGTCCTCACGATGCACATGCCGTGGGTCTAGCCGCGCCTCCTCGGATTCCAGCGGATGGAACCAGTCCGCATGCTCCGCGTAGAGTGCGCCATCGGCGGCCACCCGGTCGATCACCAGATCGACCAGCAACGTGAGGCCTTGCTGACGCGCCCCGCCTGCGAGAGTGCGGATGGCGTCGACGGCGGGCTGTTCGGTTTCGAACACGGGATGCAGCCGCGCATGGTTGCCGACCACCTGCCCGTGGCTCGCCCGGCCCGGTTCGAAGAGGCTGCCGATCAACGCGTGATCGAAGCCCAGTGCGGCCGCGTGGGCGAACTGCGCGGGCCACGCGTCAAGCGGTCCAACCAGAAGTGAATGAAAAAAATAGATCCGCGGCGCGTACCCGTTTGGAGATTCCATCGGTCGTTTCCAGATTTGTCCTGCTGCGGTGTGGATGCAAGTGACATGCGATCACAGCGCTCATTGGGCTTCCAGAGCCGGAGGCCGCGCGGTCCGTAGACTGTGGCGCGTACTGGTCAATGTAGTGCAAAGATCGTCACGCCGCTGGCCAGTTACAGGTGCACAGACGCCAGGCGTCGGGGCGGGCCGGCCAGAACCGTCTGCGGAGGTCAGCAAGGCTTGTGCCACTGAACTGATGCGACTGGCAGTGCAGGGCGACGGAGTGCCCTTATGGGAAGGTGTGCGGCAGCGAAGTCGGCGCGCTGCTGGAGAGGGCTGCGGGCACGTGTAAAACGGGCCGGAGATGGTCCGCGTTTTACACGAGATTTGCGGTGGGACGGGCAAGCGCCGTCATTGGGAGCGGCACGCGCGACTCACGGCTCGGCGAGGCGCGCGCGTCGTATTGGTGCGTGCTCGCCTTCGAGCAGTGGCGAACCTCAGGAACCGAGAAGGCCCGCCGCGATGTTCACGCACAAGCCGAGCACGGCGACGTTGAAGTAGAACGACAAAACGGATTGTGCGAGCGCGGCCCGGCGAATGGGACGTGAGCGCAGCACGACATCCGAGGTTTGCGAGGCAACCGCGATCGTGAACGAGAAGTAAAGTAAGTCCCAATAGTTCGGCGTGAGCGAATGATCGGGAAACAGAAGCGGCGTCTCCTGTACGTCGGTATCGTAGTAGAGCCGGGCGTAGTGCTGGGTGAAGATGGTGGGAATCAGGAACCACGCGCCCATCAGCGTGAGGCCGGTCAGCGTGTAGTGCCATACCGTCGACGCACCCGCCGTGCCCTTCGCCGAGGCGAGTTCCAGCACGATCGCGGCAATGCTTGCAATGGTCGCCATGCAGATCACGAACAGTACGACGCCTGCGTTCTCGTCGTCACGGCGCGCGGAGTCGCGCACGCGACCTGCATCGGCGGCGGCCATGTGCGCCCAGATCAGCACCAGGTAAGTCCACACCGTAGTGTCCCAACCGACCAGCACGCGGACCATCGGACGCATGTGTTGTGGCGTCAAGATGGCGACGACGACGCCGACCGCGAGAGCGATCAGCATGCGCGGACGATTGCGAAGCGTTTGCGGATAATATTTTATGAGCATGGAAGGGGAGCGGAAGGCGGGCGTGTCGCGGATTCTACTCGTCTGCGGGCGTCGATTGACGAACGGGGCGCGTCGTACTCACAGCCGCTTACAACGGCTTTGCGAGCGCCTTTCAGTCGAAGCACGGATGCAAGCTCGCAGCACTTGTGTGCGCAACTTTCAGTGGCCGATCCTGGTCGGATTGCTGTTCGCGCGCGCGTGACAGCGGCTTGCGGGCAACATGAGTTGTCAAAACGCGAAGCCAGCAAGACCGCGCCCGCAAACAGGCTGTTTTCGGCAAACTCTGCCGCGTACGCGCGGGTTTTTGCGTGGTTTACTGTCAACTTTGCGCTTTCTCCTGCCGCGCTACGAGAGGCAGCGCTCATACGCATTGGAGATTGCGCATTATCATGAACGTATGGCTTCCGTACTCGACACCTCTGTTCAGCACCATTCGGCGAACCGGAGCGGCCGCGACTTCGTAGTCGGCGACTTGCACGGTTGTGTCGATGCATTGCGCTATCTGCTGCGCCTCGTCTCGTTCGATCCTGCATGTGACCGGCTCTTTTCAGTCGGCGATCTGGTGGATCGCGGCGAGCATTCCGAACAGGCGCTGGCTCTGCTCGACAAGCCCTGGTTTTTCGCCGTGCTCGGCAATCATGAAGACGCGCTGTGCGCCGTCGCCGATGGCCGGTTGCGGCGGCAATGGTGGTACGGCATTGGCGGCGCGTGGGCAGCGAATCTGCCCGACGAGAGTTTGCGTCGCTATGCCGAACGGCTGCGCACGCTGCCGCTCGTGCGCGTGGTGGGCAGCGGCCCTGAACGTTTCAATGTTCTGCATGCCGAATTTTTCGGCACTGACGCCGAACTCGATGCCGGCAATTTCTCCGCGGACACGCGGCAGCAATTGCTGTGGGGACGTGATCTTGCGATGGGCAACGGCGATCCGCAGCGGCAGCGTGGTTTGTCGCTCACGTACTGCGGCCATACTCCGATGCGCGACATCAAGCAGGTCGGCGCGCAGGTGTTCATCGACACGGGCGCATTTGGCCCGGGCGGCAGGCTGACTATCGTCGAGCCGCGAGCGCTGCGGCGCTGGTCGATTTCAGTGGAAGAAGCGCGCGCCGAAGGCGCGGCGGCGCTGGCGCTGCCCTGACGAGGCGCTTATCGAGGCGCTCTCAGCCGACCTGGTTGAGCTCGAACACCATATCCACGCTCGTGCCGTTCCAGTTGTATTCCAGATACGCCGCGTGGTGACAGTCGCGCAGCAGCGTTGTCCTGAATGCAGCTAGGCATTCGCCTTCAGTATCCCGCACCGATGGATACGCGATGCCCGGCGCTCCCGCTTCACGCACCGCACGGCCGAGCGATTGACCGGCGAGGTAGTCGTCGGGAGAGAGCACTGCGAGATCGAGTTTCGGATCGCCGCGAAGGTCGACCACTTCCCCTTGTGCCACGACGGTATAGAGGCGCATTTGCTGACGCATTGGCGGCTCCGCGGTGGCTTCCAGAAATCTGGCCGTGTGATACCGCGTTTCGGCGATGGCCGTGACGCGCGAACGGGCGCAATAGAACACGCCGTAGGTGCCGTCGGAAAACCTGCTGCCTAGCGGATTCAGATGCGTGAGCGCGGCCATGATCGGTCCGTAGCCCGGCCCAAAACGGCGTTCTTCACGCGGCACGAGATCGAGTTCTCCGACTTCGGTGCGCAGACGGTCGTTGGTCATTGCTTCGAGCGCGTATAGCGCGTCGAAATCTTCCGGCGATGCAACCCGATCGAACAGATTGACGGCCGGAAAACGAGTGGGAATCACGCGATACGCGGGCGACCAATCCAGAGGCGCGCTGCGCCAGCGGTCCTGCCAATGCGGTTCTGTCACGCCCAGCCGCCTCGCATTGCGTCGAGATACTGGCGCACGGCCACGAGGTCGCTGACATTGCCCGCCAGCATGCGGTCGAGCGCGCGACGGCCGCCGAATGGCGGTGCGCTATTAGGGCGTTTGATCCAGGTGTCCGCTGTGCCCGGTTGCGGCAACAGGATTTGCAGCGCCTTGTAGATGCCGAGCAGCAGAGACAGGCGCTCCAGCGTATCGCGACCGACGCGCGCCGTTTCCGGCGCCTGCTTCCACTTGAAAAAAGTGGAGCGGCCTGGAGAACCGAGCAGCATGATCTGCTCGTCGGCGCTCAGATCCCAGTCTTGCGCAATTCTGAAGAACGCGCGCAAACCCGCCGCAGACATTTCTGCAAACGATGGTTCCGAAGTCGGCCGATGCAGAGGCGCTTCGGGCTGGGTGGCGCGGGCGGCATGAGCCATGAGCGGGTAAGTCCTTATATGTACTTATTGCCTATACTAGTCCAAATATGGATTTTTGCAAGGGAATATAATCCCGGCTCGTCACGAAAGTCAAAGATTCAGGAGATGCGGCAGATGTGGTTTCGAGCAGTAGCAACGGCGGTCGCCGTGTGGTGTGCGTCTGGAGCGGCCATCGCGGCCGGTTATACAGAAGTGTGGAATCCGCCTGAGGCGAGCGCGCACGGCAAGCACGGCGCGGTTGCCGGGCAGTCTGTGCGAGGTGGAAAGAGCGCTTCAAAGTCGGCGACCGCGGCCGGTCACCTAGAAAATTCGACCGATCACGGCGCTAGCAAACGCGTGGCGGCCACGGGCGCCAACAAAGCCTCTCACACGGCGCAAGGTAAGTCGAAGCAGAAGGTAGCGGTCGCCGCCTCAGGGACGAGGGGCCGCGCCCAAGTGGCACAGACGCAACCCGCTCAGTCGAAGGCAACGCACGCCGCTACGACCCAAAGTCACGCCGCCGGGGACGGCGCGATGAGCGACAACGGGAGCAAGCGAAGTGCGGCGAAAACATCGGCGACGATCGCGCCTCATGCCTCCGCGCCCTCGCCTAATACCAGCGCTAATCAGACGGCAGCAACCGCGGACCCGGCAACAGCCCGCAGCGGCTCACTTCCGCCGATCTTGCACTGAGTCGGCCAACCGCTAATCGCCAACGCACCCAAAACGCGTCCTTCCAGCCAGCTCACCCGCTCGCCAGCCCGTTCGTCACGAGCCGCAGCGTTTCCTTTGAACGCTCGTCCCGCACGCGGGAGTGCAGCGTCACGCGAGACTCCGGCAGTCGCGGCAGCCCAAGCCGCCCGCCGACATCGATCAAACCGCGCGGCGCGACTCTGCGCGCAAGTGGCGACACCGCGAGTCCCGCAGCCACCGCCGCGCCGACAGCCGCGACGCCGCCACCGACGAAGACCTCCTGCCACGCCACCGACGCCTCCGTCAGCGTACGCAGCGCGACATCGCGCACGTTGCACGGCGGGCTCAACAGCGCGAGCGCCAATGGTTCGCCCATTCGCGGCAGCCATGCCGGCGTTGCCAGCCATTCGAGCGGCTCGCTGAACAACACCTGAGCGTCGTCGCGCGGCGGTTCGTCCGCGCCATATCGGATGATCGCCGCATCGAGACGGCGTTCGTCGAAATGGGCGAGCAACGCAGCGGACGTACCCAGGTGCAGTTCGACCACGAGCCCTGGGTCGTGCGCGTTCAGTCGCGCCAGCAGTTGCGGCAGGTCGGGCCCCGCAACGTGTTCGCTCAGGCCGAGCGAGAGCCGCCGACGGTCCACTGACAGCGACCCCAGCGCCCGTTCATGCGCGGTCAACAGATCGCGGGCAGCGCTGAGAAACGCTTTGCCGTCGACGGAAAGACGCACCACGCGGGGCGTGCGCTCCAGCAACTGCTTGCCCAGATGTACTTCAAGGCGCTTGAGCTTGAGGCTGACCGCGGATTGCGTCGTGTCGAGCGCAGCGGCGGCGCGCGTGAAGCTGCACAGATCGGCGACAAGTACGAACGCACGGACGGCATCCAGATCGAGGACTTTCATTTCGAATGAATATAGATGAAATAGCCAGCAATATCTGTTCATTATGAACCGGCCGGCCTAAGCTGTGTGCACGTATTCACACATTTGAGGAGTCAGTCATGCCGATTACCCGAATCGCTTTGCGCGCCGGCAAGCCCGCCGAATATCGGAAGGCAATTGCGGACAGCACCCAGCGGGCGCTCGTTGCCACATTCAACGTGCCGAAAGACGACATCTTCATGTTGATCACGGAGCACGAAGCGGACAACTTCGTGTACGACAACCAGTACCTGAATGTGCAGCGAACCGACGATCTCGTGATGATTCAGATAACGCTGAACAACACGCGCACGCTGGAGCAGAAGAAGGCGCTTTACAAGCGCATGGTCGATGAGTTGCACGAGTCGCCCGGGCTGAGGCGAGAGGATGTGCTGATCAACCTCGTCGAAGTCCTGAAGGAGAACTGGTCGTTCGGCAACGGGATCGCTCAATACGCGCTTTGAGCGGCGGCGCTCGCTTCAACCGGTGCGGTCCGGGCGGCGCGGCAGTGTTGCCTTTCGGCTTGCCTGGCTAGCGTAGCCTTCAGCCTCCGAGGGGCGCAGCACCGGTCGCTATAATGATCTGCTGTTCCCGATCATTCACTGACCGCTCCTCGCCATGGCACCCGAGCTCAACGATCCGTCTCACGAACCGCTGGAAGTCGGCGGTTCGGTCTGGTTCCAGGCGGGCGCCAATACGCTCGGCGGCGCGTCGCGAATCGCGCTTCTCGCGGCGATCGGCGAAACCGGCTCCATCACCAGCGCGGCGAAGGCCGTCGGCATGAGCTACAAGGGCGCGTGGGACGCCGTCGATGCAATGAACAACCTCGCCGGCGAGCCGCTCGTCGTGCGTCTGACTGGCGGCAAGGGTGGCGGCGGCACCACGCTGACGCCGCGCGCACTCAAGCTCATCGAAACATTCCGCGCGGTCGAGCGCGAACATCGGCGCTTTCTCGAGCGTGCGGGCGCCGCAATCGAAGGTTTCGCGCCCGACTGGGATCTGATCGGCCGCATCGGTGTAAAAACGAGCGCACGCAATCAGCTGTACGGCACCGTGGCGCATATCGCGCGCGGCACGATCAACGACGAAGTCTCGCTGACGCTTCCCGGCGGGCACACGATCGTCGCCGTCCTCACACACGAAAGCACTGAATCGCTCGGCCTTGCAGTCGGCTCGGCGGCGTTCGCGTTGATCAAGGCGTCGTGGGTCGTGTTGCTAGTCGAACGGGAAAACAGCGCGCCGGTAAAGCTTTCTGCGCGCAACCAGCTGCGCGGCATCGTGCAAAGCGTGAAGCGGGGCGCGGTCAGTGCCGAGGTGTCGCTCATGCTCGAAGGCGGCGCGATCATCACCGCCGTGGTCACGAACGAGAGCGCCGAATCACTCGGTCTCGCACAAGGCGCGAGCGCCGTCGCGGCATTCATGGCGTCCAGCGTGATACTCGGCGTGAAAGACTGAGCGTTCGTGCGAGAGAGAGGGCAAGGGCGCCCGCCGGTCAGATTTCGCTGCGGGCGTAGCCGCTGAATGCCTGGCTTTCGCGAACTTGGCCGTCGCTGATCTGCACGACCTGATCCCCGAAGGCGGCTACGTCGTCGGGATCGTGCGTAATAAGCACCATCGGAATATCAAGCCGGGTTTGCAAGTCGGACAACTCAAGCCGCATGCGCTGACGCAGCGTGCTGTCCAACGCCGAAAACGGCTCGTCCAGCAACAGCAGTTGAGGTTGCGCGACGAGCGCACGCGCAAGCGCGACGCGCTGTTTCTGTCCGCCCGAAAGTTGCGCTGGATAGTTGCCGGCGACACCGCGTAACTCCAGCGCGTCGAGCCAGTAATCGATCTGTGCATGACTGCTGCGCGCGCGCGGATTGAACCAGCCGCGCTGCAAGCCGAAACCGATGTTTTGACGCACGTTCAGATGCGGAAACAGCGCGTAGTCCTGGAAAAGGTACGCGACCTTGCGCGCCTGCGGCTTCAGATCGACATTGAGCTTGCTGTCGAACAGCGCGTTGCCGTGCAGCGTGATCTTGCCTTCGTCGGGACGCAACAGACCGGCGATTGCCTGCAGCGTCAGGCTCTTGCCCGCGCCGGACGGGCCGAACAGCACCACGCGCTGCGTGGTCGCAGTGAAAGCGACGTCGAGCGCGAAGCGGCGTTCGGCGCTTACGAATGTCTTGTGGATGTCGACTTCGAGCGGCATATCAGCGGGAAACCAGAAGCGTGCGCTGCGGCACGAGGCGGCCGGCGAGCAGCAGGATCACGACGCACGTCACCGAGGTCACGATCACGAGGAAGTTCGCCGTGGCGTCGTCGCCCGCTTGCACAGCTGAGTAGACCGCGACCGAAAGCGTCTGCGTGCGGCCCGGCAGATTGCCCGCGATCATCAGCGTCGCACCAAATTCACCGAGCGCCCGCGCGAAGGCGAGCAGCCCGCCGGCGAGAATTCCGCGCGCGGCAAGCGGCAGGCTCACGCGAAAGAAAACCGCCGTTTCGCTGACGCCGAGCGTGCGCGCGGCGCGTTCGAGTTGGGGATCGACGGCTTCAAAGGCGGCGCGCGCCGATTTCAGCACGAGCGGGAACGCCACCACCGTCGACGCGATCACCGCGCCTTGCCAGGTGAACACCAGCTGAATGTCGAAGCGGTCGAGCCAGGCGCCGATCACACCGCGTCGCCCGAGCAGGACGAGCAGGTAGTAACCGAGCACCGTGGGCGGCATGACGAGCGGCAGCGTCAGCAACGAATCGACGACGTCGCGCGCTCCCGAGCGCCAGCGCGACAGGCCGAAACCGGCGGCAACACCGAACACCAGATTCAGCGCGGTCGCCCAGCCTGCCACCTTGAGTGACAGCATCAGCGGAATCCAGGCTTGTTGCATGATCGTCTGCGGTCCGTTGTCGACGTTGATGGAAGTGGAGCGATCCGGACGTTAGTGGGCCGGTTTGAAACCGTACTTCGCCAACACCGCCTGGCCGGCCGGCGACAAAACGAAGCTCACGAAGGCCTGCGCGTCCGCTGCATGACGGCTGCCCTCCACTTGCGCGATCGGGTAGGTGATCTGGGTTTGCGTCGGCACCGTCAGCGCGACCTTCACCTTGCCGGGGACGATGGCGGCGTCGGTGCCGAACACGAAACCGGCGTCCACTTCACCACGCGACACATAGTCGAGGCTTTGACGCACGTTCGCCGCCAGCACGGCCTTGGCGCTCACGGCATCCCACATGCCGGCGGCTTGCAACGCCCCTTGCGTGTATCGGCCAAGCGGCACGGAGGCCGGATCGCCATACGCAATCCGTTTCACATTCGACGACGTCAATTCGTTGAGACTGGACGGCGCAAAACGGCTGTCCGCCGGGACGATCAGGACGAGCGAATTGGCAGCGAAGTCCTTGCGCGTGGCCGGCACGATGACTTTCTCCGCCGCGGCCTTGTCCATGGCCTTCTGGTCGGCTGACGCAAAAACGTCGGCGGGCGCGCCTTTGGCGATTTGCTGCATCAGTACGTCGGACGCGCCGAAATTCAGCAGAACCTTGGTGCCGGCGTGCTGCTTTTCGAAGGCTTCGCTCACCGCGGTGAACGCATTGGTCAGGCTCGCGGCGGCGGAGACCACCAGTTCATCGGCGCGGGCGTTGACGCTAAAGACAATAGAAACCGCGCTGGTCATCAGCAGCGCTTGTTTCAGCAGGCGGCGGGACAGTGTCATGAACGTGTGGAAGTCCGGCGCGCGCCGGACCATGATTGGAAACCCGTATCGTAATATAGACGAGGTTATAGCGCTGGCGCGACGAGCATGCCGCCGCGCGAAGAAGGCGGATGGCGAGCCAGAAAACGGCTTAGGCGTTCAGAGAGCGCGGCGGCGCGAGGCTGTTTCGCGTCTGCGAGAGTGGCGCGGCGGCCGGCCGGACATCGCGCACGGCCTTCCACTTTGCGCGGATGAACGGCCGGTCGTGGCCGGAGACTTTCAGCGCGATGTGCGTCACCCAGCGCTGAGTCGGCACGTGAACGCCGTGCATCAGCACGGCAAGCGCCATCAGGCTGACCGCGACTGGGAGCACGGAAAGGCGCTCGGGAACGGCGTTCCAGGCCGTCCGCACGAACAAAAGCGCGGCTAGCGCGCCGACGAGGCACCCAGTGATTGCTTCCGAAGGCGAGTGCGCGCTCAGCACGACGCGCGACAGCCCAACCGCCATTCCGGCAGCCAGCCCGAGTACAACGCCCAGCACGCGGACGGGCGGCCGCGTGCGGAAAAGCATCAGGAACAGGGCGACGGGATAGACGGCCGTCGAGAGCATGGCGTGGCCACTGACGCCCGTGAAATCGAACTCGCGCACCCCTACGCCCCAGCCGAGGAACGCCAGCTTCGTCACCGTCACGACGCCGATTGCCGCACCGAGCAGCAACAGCCAGCCGGCCGCCATGCGCCACGTGTAGCCGACCCCGAGCCACAGCGCGATGGCGAACGCTAGCGGCAGCGTCATGCCGGCGCCGCCGAGGCTGGTGATCGAGTACCACAGTTGGGCTGGCAGGTCGGGCATCGAGAAAAGGCGGTCAGAGCCGCATAGAATCATTGATATCTCTCTAACGCGCGAGCGAGGCAAAGCGCCGACGCGTTGGGGTAAGCGCCTAGTATAGACGGCGCCTGCCGAAGGCTCGCGGCGCGCAGACAAGCTTTTTGCTTGGGGATGTTAGGCGGCTAACAGGCGCCAGCAGCCTTTAATGGCGGTCGGGGACAAGGTTTGGTGCGGCGAGCGGTGCCGGCGGACTCGCCTGGCGGCTTCTGCATCGCCTGAGGATTGATGTTATTGTGCATTGCACAAGAAACGCATGTGCGTTCGTCAATCCTGCCCTTTTTGCGAGGTTCAGCGCCGATGGCAAAAAGTTTATCAAAAATCTGGCTCCGCGGCCTCAAGCGCCTGCTCGCTATTCAGACCGAGCACGCCCACACGACCGCCAAGCGCGCCACTAAGCGCCCGGCCCGCGCGGCATCCAGCAAGCCGTCGACGAAGGTTCGCCCTCTGAAGTCTGCCGCACTGCGTTCGCCCGTCAAACGCGAAGCGCCGCACGCGGCCGCACGCGAATCGCGGGTGCGCCCACGGGCGGCCGCCTGGGCGAGCGGATCGTGGACGCGTTCGTTCCATTCGGCGCCTGCGGCGCCCGGCCGGCTGGTCAATCATCTTCAATACGGCCTCTACGTTCCGTCGGGCCACGCTCTCGAAGCCATGCCGCTGCTTGTGATGTTGCACGGCTGCACGCAATCCATCGACGAATTCGCGCAAGGTACGCGGATGAACGTGCTGGCGGACCGCTACGGCTTTGCTGTCGTTTATCCGGAACAGTCGAAGCATGCGCATTCGCACCGCTGCTGGCACTGGTACGACGCCGGCGAAAGCGCCGGTGGTGCCGAGGCGCGGGCGGTGGTGTCGCTCGTCGATGCGCTGGTCGCCCAGCATGGTTTCGACAGCGAGCGCGTTTATGTGGCTGGAATTTCTGCGGGGGCGGGGCTTGCGGCGCTGCTGGCGCTGCGTTTTCCGGACCGCTTTGCGGCGGTCGCGCTGCACTCTGGCCCGGCGTTTGGCGAAGCCCGCTCCGGCATTACGGCGATGGACGTGATGCGGCGCGGCGCGCGGCGCGATCCTGCTGAACTCGTCGACGAGGTCGCGGACGTTGCGCATTATCCGGGCATGCCGGCGCTCATCATTCACGGCGACGCCGATCATGTGGTTGCGCCGGTCAACGCCGACCAGCTTGCGACGCAATTTTTGCGTCTGAATCGGATGATCGATCCCAAAGGCGCGCGCAAATCCGGCGAAATGCGCGAAGAGCGCAAGGGCGGCATGACGCTACGCGACTATTTCCGTAGCGGCCGGCGCGTCGTTCGCCTGTGTCACGTGCAAGGCGTGGCACATGCCTGGAGCGGCGGAGACGATTCTGTGCCGTTCCATTCCGCGAAGGGCCCGGACGCCAGCGCCATGGTGTGGGAGTTCTTCAAGCACCAGCGGCGGGTGAGCGCGGGCGTCGCCGAGAGCACTTCGGCCGACGCCTCTGCGTACGCACGGTGACTTTTGAGCAACAGCCGAAAATGAATGTTGGCGTAATCCTAGGGTTTTCCCTATAATACGGGTTATCCCCTAGGCGTTAATGCCTACACTCATTGCCGAGGTTCTCATCATGTACCTGCTTACCCGCTTGTTCCTCTTTCTGACCAAGTCGCCCGAACAACTCGCAAAAGAACGCGCTGATGCGTTCCTGGCCGAAGCGACCGACCTGTACGACCTCGAGTTCCGCATGCGCAAGCTGGATCGCGACGCGAACTTTCGTCAGCCGTCGTGGATGAGCCAGCACTAAGCTGCGCTGTAATTAAAGCATCGGCGGTAGCAAATGACGCCGGTGCTGGCGCAGGGCTGAGCGTCGGCTCTAAGCCAGTAGCGCTGCTACAAAAACCCGCTTTCCAGCTGCGTCACTAGACGCGGTGAGCGTGTGCTCACTTCCCGAATCGAGCCAGCGTCCGGGCTCTCGCCTGCGCGTGGTCGACAATCGGCTCCGGGTAATCCTTGCCTAACACAACGTCGTATTGTGCGAGCCGTTCCGCGCCCGCCAGCCACGGCGCGTGGATCCATTTGGCCGGCAGTTTCCCCAACTGCGGCAAATAGCGTTTCATGAACCGGCCGTCGGCATCGAATTTCTCCGATTGCGTGACTGGGTTGAAGATCCGGAAATAGGGCTGCGCGTCGCATCCTGTGGAAGCCGCCCATTGCCAGCCGCCGTTATTCGCCGCGAAGTCGAAATCGTTCAGTTGATCGGCGAAATAGCGCTCCCCGAGCCGCCAGTCCACGCCTAGGTCTTTCACCAGAAAACTCGCGGTCACCATGCGCAGGCGGTTATGCATGTAGCCGGTGCTGTTCAGCTGCAACATGGCCGCGTCGATCAGCGGATAGCCGGTGCGGCCTTCGCACCATGCGGCGAACGCTTCATCCGCTTCCGGGCCCTGCTCCCAACGCAGACGGTCGTACTCTTCCTTGAACGACGCGCCGCTAGCCAGCTTCGGCTGATGCGACAGGATCATGAAGTAGAAATCCCGCCAGATCAGTTCCGAGAGCCACGTGGCCGAGCCTTGGCCGTCCGGTTGCAGAGACATCTCATGAGCGAGCCGCGCGAGCGTGCGAATCGACACGGTGCCAAAGCGCAGGTGCACGGACAAATAGCTGGGACCCTTGGCCGCCGGAAAATCTCGCCGTTCTGCGTAGCTGTCGATACGCGTGAGAAAGTCGTCGAGCAGCAACCGGGCGCCGCTCATGCCGGTGGGCAACTCGAGATCTCCGAGATTGCTGGGCGCGAAGCCCAGTTGATCGAGCGTCGGTAGATGCCGGTCTAGTTTTGCCGGCAGCTTGGCTAGGTGGCCTGCGTAGGTTTCGACCGGATAAGGCTTCAGATCGAAGCTTGTCAGTTGCTTGAGCCACGCGTTCTTGTACGGCGTGAATACCGTGAATGGCTTGTTCTGGCCAGTCAACAGTTCGGCGCGCTCGAAAATCACCTGATCCTTGAAAGTCAGCCATTGGCGTCCTGCCTCGGCGACACGCTCGCGCACGTTCTCGTCCCGCTCGATCGCGGCGGGTTCGTAGTCGTGGTTCGCAAATACCGCATCGACCTGCAACTCGTTGGCGAGCTTCGGCACGAGATCGGCCGGATCGCCGCTCAGCACGACGAGCCCGCCACCCTGAGCGCGCAGCGCGTCGTCAAGTTCGCCCAGCGACGCAAGAATGAACTCGACACGGCGATCTTGCGCCTGCGTGCCCGGATGACGCGTCACCCACTTATCAACGATCGGTTGCAGGATCGTCGTATCGAACACGAACACGCACCACACGCGCTCGCAATGCTTGAGCGCATAGTACAGCGCGGCGTTATCGGTGCTGCGCAGGTCACGGCGAAACCAGACCAGGCCGGTGTCGAAGGTGTCGTTCAGTCGTCGGACGCGTGTCATCGGCAAGTTGAGATGTAAATGGCTACGCGCCCGCCCTCGGCGTCGAGGGCGGGCGCGGATGAGGCCGGCAGTTAAAGTGCTGCGTTTCCCGGCGAGCCGTGAGCGACCCGCCGACCTGGCAGCTTACGCGACTTGCAGACGAACTGCGACGTTGTTGCGCGTAGCGTTCGAGTACGGGCAAACCTGGTGAGCGGCGTCGACCAGTTCTTTAGCTGCATCTGCATCCAGACCCGGCAGCGAGATGCGAAGATCGATGTCCAGTGCGAAGCCGCCCTTGTCGTTCGGACCGATGCCGACTTCTGCGGTGACCTGAGTATCGGCAGGCAGCGTCTGCTTGTGCTGACCCGCGACAAACTTCATTGCGCTGAGAAAACATGCCGAATAGCCAGCGGCGAACAACTGTTCAGGGTTCGTGCCGGCTGCACCATTGCCGCCCAATTCGCGCGGCGCAGCGAGCTTCACGTCCAACGCATTGTCCGACGATACTGCACGGCCGTCGCGGCCACCGGTGCTCGTTGCACTTGCTTTGTAGAGGATGTTCATCGCGCTGCTCCTTGATCTGGGTTTGGGAAGATCTGCATGTTGCCGCTTCGCGCTACCTGCCGTTGTGGCGCGGTGCCAGTGAAGCGGCATGTGATAAATATAGTACACAAATCATTTGTGTACAAATGAAATTTCACATGATGTCGATAGCCAGCGTTTGCACCGGCGCGTCTAGTTATCCGTGTAGTCGTTAAGCGTGGTGCGCAGGCGAGTCAGGTCGTCGCGCAATCGGAGCAGGAATTCGGGGGTCTGTTGCGTGGCGCAAAAGATTTCGGCGGGCACCTCGCGGGCCTGACGCTTGAGCGCTGCGCCGGCCTTGGTGAGTCGAACGTAGACGAGACGTTCGTCTTCCACTCCCCGCACCCGTTCCACCAGACCTTGCGTCTCGAGGCGCTTGAGCAGGGGCGTGACAGTTGCCGAATCGAGGTTCAGGCGCGCGGCCATGCCCTTGACCGTGACGTCGTCGCTTTCCCATAGCACCAGCATCGCCAGATATTGCGGATACGTGAGACCGAGCTTGTCGAGAAGCGGCTTGTAGGCCTTGGTCATCGCCAGCGACGTGGAGTAGAGGGCGAAGCACAGTTGCTCGTCGAGCGTGAAGGGCAAAGCGGGGCGCTGGGTCATGATGCATCTCGTGTCAAAGGAGTGCACGCAAATAGATTGAGTGCAAACCATTGTGCCGCAAATCGGCGCACATTGACGACTATGAGATGTAAAGGCGGACTACGAGAAGCGGGCGCCGCGGTAGACGCAGCGCCGCGAGACAAGCAACAGAGCGGCCGTGTTGCGAGCGGCAATGGGCGCCCGGCGTAGGGCCTCAGGCCTCAGGCCTCAGGCTGCCGGTGTAGTCGGCAGATCAGGCGTTTGCGGAGTCTGCACGCCGTAGCAGCCGCGATATGTCGCGTAGAACGAGCAATACAGCATGGTCGTGACGATCATCGTGGCGGGCATCAGCACGGCGAACGCGAAGTCACCCGCGCCGAGCGCCTGCATCAATGCCGACAAGCCGAGCGACACTATCATTGCCACGCCAAACCACAGCGCGCCGAACACGATGAATGCGCCGCGATTTCGCCAGCAACTGACGAGGCTGAAGAACATCGCCTTGACGGGCGGTACATCGTGCCATGCCGCGAGAATGGGCGAGAACCAGAACAGCATGGCCACCGGAATGTAGAACGCAAAGGCCGTAACCACGGCGAGCGGCATATTGCTGTTGGCGACTGCCTGAGGGTCCATTGCTGCGCCCGCGCCAAGCATCACCTTCAGCAACATGCCGCCGTCGGCGAGTGCCGAACCCGCGAGCACCACCGCCATTGCGATTACGTAGAACACGCCGAGCACGATCAGCCGCCGGGCGACCACTGGTCCGTACGAACGGAAGCCATCCACGAGGATTGTTGGAAAAACGGGCTTGCCCGCGATCGTATTGCGGCATGCGGCCATGAAGCCGACGGCGACGCCCGGAATGAACGCGAGCGGCAACACGCTACCGATCAGCGGGATTTGCGCAACCAGCGTCATCACCAGCAAATAGGTGAAAAACAGCGTGAGAAACGCGAGCGGATTCTTGCGGAACAGCCAGATACCTTGCCGGAACCATACATAGCCGGTTTTCGCGGGAACTTCGATCAGTTGCATGAGGTGTGAATGCCTGGAAGTGCGACGCCGGACAGGCGCTCGCGCAGAATGCGTTCGAAATGGCCGGGATCGTGCGGTTTAAGCAGTTCGGCCGCGCGCGGCAAATGAAAATCATACAGGCGCGAGACCCAGAAACGGTACGCGCCCGCCCGCAGCATGTCGCCCCAATGACGGTTTTCTTCGACGGTAAAAGGACGCACCGTTTGATACGCGCGCAGCATGGCTTCGGTGCGCGCCTCGTCGAGCTTGCCCGTGGCGAGGTCGACGCACCAGTCGTTGACGGTGACCGCGACGTCGAACAGCCACTTGTCGCAGCCGGCGAAGTAAAAATCGAAGAAGCCGCCGAGACGAACCTCGTGACCGGTTTCCGGCGCGGCATGCGCGAACATGGCGTTGTCGCGGAACAGGTCGGCGTGACAAGGTCCCTCAGGCAGCGCCGCGTAATCTGCCGACGCAAAGAACGCCTCTTGATACGCGAGCTCGGACGACAACAAGTCACGCTGCTCGCCTTCGAGAAACGGCAGGATGGTCGGCACCGTTTCCTTCCACCACGGCAGGCTACGCAGGTTCGGCTGATAGCCGGTGTAATCGCGCCCGGCGAGATGCATGCGCGCAAGCATCTGTCCGACTTCGATGCAATGTTCGACGCCCGGCGCCAGTTCCGGCGCGCCTTCGAGCTTCGTCACGATAGCGGTGGGCTTGCCGTGCAGGATGCCGAACAGCGACCCGTCCTCGCGCGGCATGGGGTCCGGCACAGGCACGCGGTGCTCCGCAAGATGGCGCATCAGGTTCAGATAGAACGGCAACTGCCCGGCCGTGAGCTTTTCAAAAATGGTGAGGACGTATTCGCCGCGGGTGGTCGTGAGGAAAAAGTTGCTGTTTTCGATGCCGGATGTAATGCCGCGAAATTCGACGACTTCGCCGAGATCGTAATGGCGCATCCAGTCTGCTAGTTGGGATTCGGTGACAGCGGTGAAGACAGCCATGCGGGAAACGTCAGGTCAGGTTGGTCGGGCTGGCGCGATGCGGCCAGCGGGCTACGTGCGGTGGTGAAAGCAGTGTGGAGCGCGCGTTCAGGCAGGTCGGTGGAACGGTTGCGAAGCTCGGCGCACCGCCGCGCGATGCGAAATTCAAGCTCACAGCACCGGCGACGCGCGCCGGCGCAGGGCATTGATCAGGAGCGGCGCCGGCGCCCCGCCAGGCATCAGTACCTCAGGTTCACCGAAGGCAGACGCGTGCTCGCGCGTCCGTTGTCGCGCACGGTGGGCGACGTATCGAGCGGCGCGCTCATCTGGTAGCGCGTGCCAAGGTTCGAGCGGACGTTGATTTCGACGGGCTTGCCTTTGTCGCGGTATTCAGTGATTTCCGTGCCGTTCCCGCTGCGCTCGTGGAAGCTCGGCGTGCGCGGGACGTTGATTTCCACCTTCGAGCTGACCTCGGCTGCCGGCCGGTTGATCTTCTCCAGGTCGGGCAGGCCGGCGCGTTCGTTGGCGGACTGCGGCGCGCCCGGGGGCGGAGTGTCGTCGACAGGCTGGGCAGCCATCGCGGCGTTGCCAAAGGCAAGGGCCAGTGCAACGGCGACGGGAAGGAGCGGCTTCATGGTGATTCTCCGGAATGGTGCCCCGATTCTAGCAAATCCAGCTTCTGCCACGGGCGCAATCGCCTTATTTTGCGCCGCTTTCGCGCAGCGCGCCCGCAATCTCGCTGGGCTCCCGGCGGCGCGTGCCGCGCTCGCCTCGACGTCATTTGGCGATCATGGGTTCCGTGGTAATGTCGTCTCATCAATAGAGGCGAATGAAGATGAACAACGATACCAATCAACGCGCGGTGCAAACTCCCGCCAACAGCTTCCCGACCGAATCCTTCGACGACGCTGCCGAGGCCGTCACACGCCTGTCGGCCATTTACGAAGCCAACACGTCATTTCTGCGCGACGCCTTCGCGCGCTATCGCCGCAACGAACTGTTCGAACGCCGGGTACGTGCGTGCTACCCGTTCGTGCGCGTCTGTACCGAAGTCAACACGCATATCGACTCGCGCCGCTCGTACGGTTTTGTCGCGGGCCCCGGCGTGTTCGAGACGACCGTTACGCGCCCCGATCTGTTCGGCAACTACTATCGTGAGCAGTTGCGTCTGCTGGCTAAAAACCATCATGTGAAGATCGAAGTTGGCGTGTCGAATCAGCCGATCCCCATTCATTTTGCGTTTGCCGAGGGCATTCACCTCGAAGGCGATCTGGATCGCGAGCGCCTCTTCCTGATGCGCGACGTGTTCGACACGCCCGACCTGGCGCTGCTCGACGACCGTATCGTCAACGGCACCTATGAGCCGCTGGCGGGCGAGCCGCATCCGCTCGCGCTGTTCACGGCGGCGCGCGTGGATTTCTCGCTGCATCGGCTGAAGCATTACACGGCGACTTCGCCCACGCATTGCCAGAACTACGTGCTGTACACGAACTACCAGTTTTATATCGACGAATTCGTCAAACTTGGCCGCACCATGATGGCCCATACAGACGACGAGGAATTGCGCGCCTATCGCAGCGAATACACGTCGTTTGTGGAACCGGGCGACGTGGTCATCTACAACGAGAATCTCGGCGAGCAGGCGCAGGAAGGCACGGCGCCGCCGCGTCTGCCGCAGATGCCCGCGTATCACCTGAAGCGCGCGGACGGCAGCGGCATCACGATGATCAACATCGGCGTCGGGCCGTCGAACGCGAAGACCATCACCGATCACATCGCCGTGCTGCGTCCGCATGCGTGGATCATGCTGGGCCACTGTGCGGGCCTGCGCAACACGCAGCGCCTCGGCGACTATGTGCTCGCGCACGGCTACGTGCGAGAAGATCACGTACTCGACGCCGATCTGCCGCTGTGGGTCCCGATTCCGGCGCTCGCCGAAGTGCAGGTGGCGCTGGAGCGCGCGGTCGCGCAAGTCACGCGGCTCGACGGCGTGGAACTCAAACGGGTCATGCGCACGGGCACTGTCGCGAGTGTGGACAACCGCAACTGGGAGTTGCGCGATCATCGTGAGCCGGTTCAGCGGCTGTCGCAAAGCCGCGCGATCGCGCTCGACATGGAAAGCGCGACCATTGCAGCAAACGGATTCCGCTTCCGCGTGCCTTACGGCACCTTGTTATGTGTGTCGGACAAGCCGCTGCACGGCGAGCTGAAGTTGCCGGGCATGGCCGATCAGTTCTATCGCGCGCAAGTCGACCAGCATCTGCAGATCGGCGTGAAAGCCATGGAGCTTTTGCGCGAGAACGGGCTGCATCGTTTGCATAGCCGCAAGCTGCGCAGCTTTGCAGAGGTGGCGTTTCAGTAAACGGAGTGTTGGGGCGGTCGGTTCTTCCGCCGGCGGCTGCGATCGGCGGAAGAGCAAGGACATCAACCGATGCGTCTACTGCCCAAAGCCGGTCAGCCCGATCAAGCTTCCGGCGGCCAGCAGCCATAGCGGATGAATGCGTGTTTTCAATGCGATTGCGGCGGTGGCCGCTGTGACTGCCCACGCAATCGCCGTCGAATCCGACGCTTCCGCGATCAGCGCCGCGCTCGCTGCGACGATGCCTGCCGTAACCGGCACCAGCCCCAACTGCGCATAACGCCGCCACGGCCGGTCCTTGAAGCGGTCCCACGCGTGGAGCGCGAGTATGGTCACGATCGACGACGGCCCGAACTTCGCGATCGACGTCACCAGCATGCCGGGCCAGCCGGCCACGTGCCATCCAATCAGTGTCACGATCATCAGGTTGGGCCCCGGCGCGGCTTGGGCAAGCGCGAATAGCGCACTGAATTCGCTGGCCGGCATCCAGTGATGCACCTCGACCACCTGACGCTGCATCTCCGGAAGAATGGTGTTGCCGCCGCCGAATGCGAGCAGCGAAAGCTGACTGAAAATGATGGCGAGAGAAACGAGCGTGTCGTTCATTGTGCGCTCCTCGATGCAACGTAGATGCTGAGCGGCGTCAGCACAAGCATGGTGGGCAACAGCGGTAGCCGCATGATCGCGATAGCAACGAAGCCGAGGGCGGCGATGAGCGCGGCCATCGGTTTATTGCGCAGCGGCAGCACGATTTTTACGGCCATCGAAATCAGAAGCCCCGCTGCGGCCGCCGCGAGTCCCGCAAATAGATGACGCACATGCGGGTCGTCCTGCGTGCGCTCGTACAACACGCCAAGACCGATCACCACCAGCGACGGCCCGGCGATCAAGCCGAGCAATCCAGCGAGCGCGCCCGGGATTCCGCGAAAGCGCATGCCGACGGCTACTGAGAGATTGATCACATTGCCGCCCGGCAGAAACTGGCAAAGCCCCAGCAGATCGGTGAAGTCTTCCGCGTTCAACCAGCGGCGTTGCTCGACAAGCGCGCGGCGCGCGAGCGGCAGTGCTCCGCCAAATGAGACGAGTCCCAAGCCCAGAAAACCGCCGAAAATTTCCCGCAAAGTGGGCCTCGGCGCTGCGGCGGAGTCGAGTGAGGTGAGATTGTGGTCCATGGCGCTTCGCTTTCCGTTCAAGCTCAAGAGGTTAGCGCCGAAACGCCATGCGGCAAAACGATTTTTGCGCGTGTCTTTGTGATCTACAATCACAAGCATGGCTCGTAACCTCCCTCCTTTTCCCGCGCTGCGCGCCTTTGAAGCCGCGGCGCGGCACGAAAGCTTCACCGCTGCGGCGAACGAACTGCATGTGACGCACGGTGCAATCAGCCGGCAAGTCGCGGCGTTCGAGTCGTGGCTCGGCGTGCAGGTGTTCCAGCGTCACGGCAAGCGCGTGCGCCTGACGACGGCTGGCCGCCGCTATCTGTCCACCGTGCAGGCCGCGTTCGACAGCATCGCGCACGCCACCGATCAATTACGCGACACCGGCGTGGTTCACGTGCTGCGGGTGAATGCGCTGCCCACGTTCGCGATGAAATGGCTGCTGCCGCGCCTGCATCAATTCCAGCGCAAGGTGCCGAACGTCGAATTGCGATTGGCGACGTCGAACGCGCCGGTCGAAACATTGGATAGCTTCGACGTTGCGGTGAGGCGAGGCCCCGCTCACTGGCCAAACTGTGTGAGCGGCCACTTTCTTGGCGAGAGCGAGCTTCCGGTGTGCAGTCCCGCGCTACTGCAGCGCTCGCCGATCAACACGGCCGACGACCTCGCGCGACACGTTCTCCTGCATTCCGACACGCGGCCCGATGCCTGGGGCAACTGGTTGTCGGCCGCGGGCGTGACGGCGAAATGCCGGAAGAAGCAATCGTTCGATCACTTCTATCTGGCCCTGCAGGCCGCAGTAGATGGACTCGGCGTGGCGCTCGGCCCCTTGCCGCTACTTGCCGACGAACTCGCATCCGGGCGGCTCGTGATGCCGCTGGCGGCGCCGCGCATCGACGCGCGCGGCTATTGGTGGGTGGCAAGAAGAGAAGTCGCCCACGCGCCGCTCGTCGCGCAATTCTGCGAATGGTTGCAGGCGCAAGGCGATCAGACCGATCAGGCGCAAACGCAAACGGGCAGCCCCGAGGCCGCCCGCTTGAATGATTGATCCAGCAGTAATGCAGCGCGCGAGCGCTGCACTCGCACGTTACAGATAGAACATGCGGTCTTCTTCAGACTTGGTGGGTTGCGGCTCAGCGCCTTCGCGATCTTCGTAGAACTTGAGCACCGCTTCGAGCACCTGGTCCGGGTCGTCGATCACCTGCATCAGGTCGATGTCCGTCGGATTGATCAGGCCCATAGGCGTGAGCGAGTTCTTGAACCACGCAAGCAGACCTTCCCAGAACTCTGCGCCCACCAGAATGATCGGCACGTGACGCGACTTCTTGGTTTGAATGAGCGTGAGTACTTCCGCGAGTTCGTCGAGCGTGCCGAAGCCACCGGGCATCACGATCACGGCATCTGAATTCTTCACGAACGTAACCTTGCGCGTGAAGAAATGACGGAAGCGCAGCGAGATGTCTTGCCACTGGTTACCGGACTGCTCGTGCGGCAACTCGATATTCAACCCGACCGAAGGCGCCTTGCCTGCATGAGCGCCTTTATTTGCGGCTTCCATGATGCCTGGGCCGCCTCCGGAGATTACGGCGAAGCCTGCATCGGAGAGCTTGCGGGCAATTTGCGTGGCGAGTTTGTAGTACGGCGAGCTGGGTTTCAGGCGCGCTGAACCGTAGATGCTGACAGCGGGGCGGATCTCCGAGAGGTACTCGGTCGCCTCGATAAACTCTGCCATAATCGTGAACATCTGCCACGATGCGCGGGCCTTTTTTGCCGTTGCGCGCTCTTGATCTGCGAGTGATCGCAGACTCGGAATCACTTTTCTCTTAGTCATAATGCCTGAAGAACGAAGCCTTGAAGGTAAGACCCTGCTATTGGTCGACGGTTCGAGTTATCTGTACCGGGCCTACCATGCGATGCCTGATCTGCGCGGGCCCGATGGTGGTCCCACAGGTGCGCTCTACGGGATGATCAACATGCTGCGGCGCATGCGCAAGGAAGTCACAGCAGAGTATAGCGCGTGCGTGTTCGACGCCAAGGGCAAAACGTTTCGCGACGACTGGTATCCCGACTATAAGGCGAATCGGCCATCGATGCCGGACGATCTCTCGCGGCAGATCGAGCCAATTCATGTGGCCGTGCGTGCACTCGGCTGGCCGCTTCTGATGATCGACGGCGTGGAAGCCGACGACGTGATCGGCACGCTTTCCACCGAGGCGGAAAAGCGCGGCATGAACGTGATCGTGTCGACCGGGGACAAGGATCTGGCGCAGCTCGTGTCGGATCATGTCACCCTCATCAATACGATGACCAACGAAAAACTCGACCGCGCCGGCGTTCTTGCGAAGTTCGGCGTCCCCCCGGAGCGCATTGTCGACTACCTGTCGTTGATCGGCGATACCGTCGACAACGTGCCCGGCGTCGAGAAATGCGGGCCGAAAACCGCGCTCAAATGGCTGTCGCAATTCGAGTCGCTAGATGGCATCGTCGCACATGCAGACGAAATCAAAGGTGCGGTAGGAGACAATCTGCGACGAGCTCTGGATTTTCTGCCGATGGCGCGCAAGCTCGTCACCGTGGAGCGTCATTGCGATCTGACCGGGCATCTCACGTCGATCGAGGAGAATTTGCAGAGCCGGCCCGAATCGCGCGAAGAATTGCGCGATGTCTTCACGCGTCACGGGTTCAAGACATGGCTGCGCGAGGTCGAAATTGCCGATGCGGTCGAAGGGCCGGAAACCGACGTGCCGCCTGCGCTCAGCGTGGATCACGAGCGCCACTACGAAACCGTGCAAACGTGGGAACAGTTCGACGCGTGGCTGCAAAAAATCAACGCAGCTGAACTGACTTCGTTCGATACCGAAACCACGTCGCTCGATCCGATGACCGCGCAAATCGTGGGTCTGTCACTGTCGGTAGAAGCGGGTCATGCCGCTTATGTGCCGCTCGCGCATCGCGGCCCCGACGCGCCCGTGCAACTGCCGCGCGACGAAGTGCTTGCGAGGCTCAAGCCGTGGCTCGAAAGCGCGGAGCACAAGAAGGTCGGTCAGCATCTGAAGTACGACGAGCAGGTGCTGGCCAATTACGGTATCGAGATGCGCGGCGTCGAACACGACACGCTGTTGCAATCGTACGTGCTGGAGTCGCATCGTCCGCATGACATGGACAACCTGGCGTTGCGCCATCTCGGCATCAAAACGATCAAGTACGAAGACGTCGCGGGCAAGGGTGCCCAGCAAATCGGTTTCGACGAAGTCGCGCTGGACAAAGCCGCCGAATATGCCGCAGAAGACGCCGACGTGACATTGCGTTTGCATCAGGCACTGTATCCGCAGCTTGCTGCGGAAGAGGCGCTCGAGCATGTCTATCGCGACATCGAAGTGCCCACGTCGCGCGTGCTGCGCAAGATGGAGCGTACCGGCGTTCTGATCGACGCGGAAAAACTGCGTCAGCAAAGCAGCGAAATCGCCGCGCGTCTGATTCAGCTGGAGAGCGAAGCGTATGTGCTCGCCGGCGGCGAATTCAATCTCGGCTCGCCCAAGCAGATCGGTCAGATCTTCTTCGAGAGACTCGAATTGCCAGTCGTGAAGAAGACGCCGAGCGGCGCGCCGTCCACCGACGAAGAAGTACTTCAGAAGCTCGCGGAAGATTATCCGCTGCCGAAAATCCTGCTGGAACATCGCGGCTTGTCGAAGCTTAAGTCGACCTACACCGACAAGCTGCCGCGCATGGTCAACGCAACAACCGGTCGCGTGCACACGAATTACGCGCAGGCCGTTGCGGTTACGGGGCGCCTTGCGTCGAACGATCCGAACCTGCAAAACATTCCGGTGCGCACAGGCGAAGGCCGCCGTATTCGCGAGGCCTTCATTGCGCCGCCGGGGCACAAGCTCGTCTCGGCAGATTACTCGCAAATCGAACTGCGCATCATGGCGCACATTTCCGGCGACGAATCGTTGCTGCGCGCGTTCTCCCAAGGGGAAGACATTCACCGCGCGACTGCCGCCGAGATTTTCAGCGTGACGCCGCTCGAAGTGTCGAACGATCAGCGGCGCGTGGCGAAGGTCATCAACTTCGGTCTGATCTATGGCATGAGTTCGTTCGGCCTCGCGTCGAACCTCGGCATTACGCGCGACGCCGCGAAGCTCTATATCGACCGCTATTTCGCACGCTATCCGGGCGTCGCTCGCTACATGGACGAAACGCGTCTGAGCGCGAAGGCGAAGGGTTATGTCGAAACGGTGTTCGGCCGCCGGCTGTGGCTGCCGGAAATCAACGGCGGCAATGGTCCGCGCCGCCAGGCCGCGGAGCGCGCGGCCATTAACGCGCCAATGCAAGGTACGGCTGCCGATCTGATCAAGTTGTCGATGATCGCGGTGCAGAAGTGGATCGAACAATCCAGGATCGGCACCCGCATGATCATGCAGGTGCACGACGAACTCATTCTCGAAGTGCCGGACGCGGAACTGTCCGAAGTGCGCCAGCGTCTGCCCGAGTTGATGTGCGGTGTCGCCGCGCTGAAAGTCCCGCTGGTCGCCGAAGTAGGCGCGGGCCTCAACTGGGAGGAAGCGCATTGACGCCTATGTGACGGCGCGCGATATCGTCGTGTGCATGTCACATATGCGTATTGGCGGCTTGTGACAAACCATGCTGCTCGCGGACAATCGGTAAAGACGCGTGCCTCTCGCGCGCGATCACGACGCACAACCCATTGGCAAATACGGAGAGTTCAATGCATCGGTTTATCGTCGTTGGCGGAGGCGCAGGAGGACTGGAGCTGGCAACTCGCTTAGGCGATCGCTATGGTCACAAGAACAAAGCCGGTACGCGGGCGCAGGTCACGCTCGTCGACCGCAATCCGACGCACATCTGGAAGCCGCTGCTGCACGAAGTGGCGGCCGGCAGTATGGACCCGTTCACGCAGGAACTCGAATATGCCGCGCAAGCGCGCTGGCATGGCTTCGAGTTCCAGCAGGGCGAACTGACGGGCCTCGACCGCGCGAACCGGCGTCTTACCCTTGGTACAGTGCTTGACGACGACGGCGCCGAACTCCTTCCCGAACGCCAGCTCGACTACGACACGCTGATCATCGCGATCGGCAGCACGACGGCATTCTTCGGCGTGAAAGGCGCGCCCGAGTTCTCTCTGGCACTCGACACCGTGAGCCAGGCCGAGCGCTTTCGCAAGCGCCTTATCGCGGCTTGCATGCGGGCCGAGCATCAGGCGCACGAGCCGGTCGAATCCGGACTGGGCACGTCGCCTTCGTCCGAGCCGCGCATTCAGGTGGCGATTGTCGGCGGCGGCGCGACGGGCGTCGAACTCTCCGCGGAATTGCGCAACACGGCCCAGGTGTTGTCCGCGTATGGTTTGCACAAGCTCGATCCTCGGCACGACGTGGGCATTGTGTTGATCGAGGCAGGGCCGCGCATTTTGCCGGCTCTGCAGGAACGTGTGTCGACGGCCACCGCCGAGCTGCTCACCAAGCTCGGCGTAAAGCTCATGACGAGCGAGACCGTGGCCGAGGTCGCGCCCGGCATCATCCGCACCGCGAGCGGAAAAACCGTGCGTGCCGATCTGACGGTGTGGGCGGCAGGTATCAAGGCACCCGCTATTCTGAGCCAGCTCGACGGCTTGCCGGTCAACCGCCTCGGTCAGCTCAACGTGCGCCGCACGCTGCAAACCGAGATCGACGACAACGTCTTCGCGCTTGGCGATTGCGCTGCCTGCCCTTGGCCCGGTAACGAAAAGAATGTGCCGCCTCGCGCGCAAGCCGCGCATCAGCAGGCCAGTTTTCTTCTGAAAGCGCTCGCGGCGCGGCTTGAAAACAGGCCGCTGCCGGAATTCACGTATCGCGACTTCGGCTCGCTCGTGTCGCTTGGACACTTCAGCGCGGTCGGCAATCTGATGGGCGGCGTGATCGGCGGCAATATGCTGATCGAAGGACTGTTCGCGCGTTTCATGTACATGTCGCTGTACCGGCTGCATATTGCCGCGCTACACGGCTACGCCCGAATGGTGCTCGACACCTTTGCACACTGGCTGCGGCGCACCACCTTACCGCGCGTCAAGCTGCACTGAAGGCGCGCCTCGCGAAGAGGTTGCATCTGCAACAGGACGCGCGTGAGGCGTATCCTGTTGCCTCCACCGTTCAACGAGGAGCGCCCGCATGCTGAATCCCGATGTCGACAGCCTGGTCCCGCACGTTCCCTTCAACCGGCGCACTTTCATCAAGGCCGCGATCGGCACTGGATTTGCTGCCGCCGTGTTGCCCGTGTCGGCGCAAACCATCCATACCGACAGCGAAGGTCTCGAAGCCGGCGAGATCGCCGTGCGTTCAGGCGGCACGCTCGTGCCGGCCTATCGCGCGCAGCCGAAGGGCAAGACGCATCTGCCGGTGATCATCGTCATTCATGAGGCGTTCGGCGTGCACGAGCATATCGCAGACGTGTGCCGGCGTTTCGCCAAGCTCGGCTATCTGGCGATCGCGCCGGATCTGTTTGTCCGCGAAGGCGATCCGATGGCGCTTCCGACCATCCAGCAAATCAGTCAGCAGATCTTGAGCAAGGTGCCGGACGAACAGGCGATGGCCGATCTCGACGTGACAGTCGCCTGGGCCGGCGAGCACGGCGGCGATCTGAACCGGCTGGGCGTGACGGGCTTCTGTTGGGGCGGGCGCATCGCGTGGCTGTACGCAGAGCACAATCCGCGGCTCAAGGCAGCGGTTGCGTGGTATGGACGTGTTACCGGCGATCGCACGGCGACTACACCCACGAACCCGCTCGACCGCGTGGCGGATCTGCATGCGCCGGTGCTCGGTCTCTACGGGTTGCAGGACCAAAGCATTCCGCAGGACTCGCTCGAGCAGATGAAGCAGGCGATTGCGCAAGGGCCGCAGGTAGCGCGCGGTTCGCAATTCGTTGTGTACGATGATGCGGGCCACGCGTTTTTCGCGGACTACCGGCCGAGCTACAAGAAGGCCGACGCGGAAGACGGCTGGCGTCGGACGCTGGCCTGGTTCAAGCAGCACGGAGTGGTTTGAGCTTCGGGCTTCGAGCTTTGAGCTTCGACAGTGCGGCTTCTGCTTCTGCTCCGCGCGTGAGCTTGCCGCTTTGACCCGTTCGGGCCGCCCGGTCCCCGCCGCATACACATAAAAAGGCCGTTGCCGCTCGTGAGCGGCAACGGCCTTCGGCTTTCCTCGCGGCGCTTTGCTTCGCTTAGGGATTCGGGCCGGTTGCGACGGGCCGCTTCGGATCAGAACTCCATTCGCTCCAGGAGCCCGCGTAGAGCGCTGCACCGTGCAGACCGGCGACTTCCATCGCCAGCGCATTGACGCACGCCGTCACGCCCGAGCCGCATTGCAGAACGACATGTTCCGGCGGCGTATCGCCGAGTAGTGCGGTGAACTCGTCGCGCAGGGTATGAGCCGGCTTGAAGCGGCCGTCAGCGGTCAGGTTGTCCTTAAAGAAGCGATTGAGCGCGCCCGGAATGTGCCCGCCCACCGCATCCAGCGTCTCGTTCTCGCCGCGATAGCGATCGGCCGAGCGCGCGTCGACCACCACGCGCTCTTTAGAACCGAGATTGCGCTCGACCATGTTTGCGTCGACGGTGACGGAAAGCGGGGCGCCGGCTTTAAAGTCGCCGGTGTTTTGCGGCGGCACGTCCTGCGTCAACGGCTGACCGGCGGCTTCCCACGCTTGCAGGCCGCCGTCGAGCAACGCCACCGCGTCGTGGCCGAGCCAGCGCAGCAGCCACCAGGCGCGCGCGGCGTACATGCCGCCTTGCGCGTCGTAGGCGACGACTTGCTGGCCTTGCTTCAACCCGCGCGATTCCAGCGTTTCAACGAGCCGCGCGCGATCGGGCAACGGATGGCGCCCGTTCGTACCGTTCTTCGGCCCGGACAGATCGCGGTCCAGATGCAGATAATGCGCGCCGGGCAGATGCCCTGCGAGATAGGCTTTTTCACCGGCTTCCGGGTCGGCCAGGTCAAAGCGGCAGTCGATGACGAACACGCTGCCCGGCGCCTCGGCGAGTCGTTCGGCGAGATTCGTCGCAGAGATCAAAGTGGTGTAGTGAGTGTGGGGCATGACGTCTCCTCGATGCGGGCGATGGCGGCTCCGTTGCCGGCGGTCTCATGACGCGACCGGATGGCCGGGCTACCCTGTTAGTCTAAACAAAAAAAGACGGGCCGAAGCCCGTCTTTCCGTGTGTTGATGCAAACGCAAGTGAGTTGCAGCGAGGCCGCAATCAGATCGTGCCGAGCTCGCGCCGCAGGAACTCGTGGAAGTGCTGCATGCCGTCTTCCATTGGACTCTGGTATGGGCCAACCTGTGATTCGCCGCGCTCCATTAGCGCTCGGCGACCAGCGTCCATGCGTTCGGCGATTTCGTCGTCTTCGCGGGCCGTTTCCATATAGGCGGCACGTTCCGCTTCGACGAACTCACGCTCGAACAACGCAATTTCCTCAGGGTAATAGAACTCGACCACGTTCGTGGTCTTCTGCGGACCGCGCGGAATCAGCCACGACACGACCAGCACGTGCGGATACCATTCGATCATGATGCCGGGGTAGTACACCATCCAGATCGCGCCGAACTCCGGCGGAGTGCCGCCACGGAAACGCAGCACTTCGTCGTGCCATTTGCGGTAGGTCGGACTGCCCGGCTGCTCGAGGTCCTTGTGAACGCCGACCGTTTGCACGCTGTACCACTCGCCGAATTCCCACGTAAGGTCGTCGCAATTGACGAAGCTGCCGAGGCCCGGATGGAACGGCGCGACGTGGTAGTCCTCCAGATAGACCTCGATAAAGGTCTTCCAGTTGTAGTTGCACTCGTGCACCTCGACATGGTCGAACATGAAGCCCGAGAAGTCGAAATGTCGTTTCGTGCCGAGGTTGGCCAGGTCGCGTGCGACGTTGCGGCCCTGCGCTTCGAAGAGCAGCCCCTGCCAGTTCTGCAGCGGCGTGGCGCCCAGGTTCAGGCACGGGTTGTCCGCGAAATGCGGAGCGCCGAGAAGCTGGCCGTTCAGATCGTACGTCCAGCGATGCAGCGGACAGACGATATTCTCAGCGTGGCCGCGGCCGTTGAGCATGATGGCCTGCCGGTGGCGGCACACGTTCGACAGCAGTTCGACTTGCGACTGCTGGTTACGAACGAGCACGCGCCCCTCGCTCTCGCTGGGCAAGGCAAAATAATTCCCCGCTTCCGGCACCATGAGATCGTGCCCGACGTAACGAGGACCTTTCCTGAAAAGGGTTTCGATTTCGCGCGTTAAAAGCGCTTCGTCAAAGTAAGCCGTGACTGGCAGTTGGCTGTGAACAGACCGCAACTGCAATGCATTGCTCAGATTGGACATTCCCACTCCCGATGAAGACGTGAAAGCAGTGAACAACCCAACCATCGAAGATTCGATTTAGGGAGCCCAAGATTATACCTGTTTCCCCCTCCTTGGGACAGTTAAGTCACTGATTTGGGTCAAAAATGTCGAGAAAGTTCGGCCTTTTCGCCGCAGACCAATCGTTTTTTTTCTGCGAGACTGACAGGGCGGCGAAGGGCGGACAGGCGGCCCGAAGGTCGGCTGGCGAGTCGGATTTGTCTCTTTTGCCGTAGAATGTCCGACTTGTTTTAATTTTGCGACTATTCATGGCGAAGACCGCGTCGAACGATACTGCTGCGGCGCCGGCCGAAGGCGTCGAAAGCACGCCGCTGCCTGAGAACTACGAGGCGGCGCAGGCAGAGCTTGAAGGGCTCGTTGCACGCATGGAAAGCGGCAATCTCAGCCTCGAAGAATCGCTCTCCGCCTATCGGCGTGGCGCGGCTCTGGTGGCGTTTTGCCAGCAACAGCTCGAGAAAGTCGAGCAGCAGGTGCGGGTGCTCGACGGCGAGACGCTCAAGCCACTGCCCGTGAATACCGCAGGAACAGCCGCTACTGAAAGCGGGGACGACCTATGACATTCGAACAATGGACGCGCTCGGTGCTCGAGCGCGTCGAAACGGCACTCGAACACTACCTGCCGGCTGAGACAACGGAGCCGGCCAAGCTGCATGAGGCGATGCGCTACGCCGTGCTGGGCGGCGGCAAGCGGGTTCGCCCGCTGCTGTGCCATGCAGCAGGCGAGCTGACCGGCGCGCGCGCCGAGTGTCTCGATGCAGCAGCGGCTGCGCTCGAAATGATCCACGTGTACTCGCTCGTGCACGACGACATGCCGTGCATGGACGACGACGCGCTGCGCCGCGGCAAACCCACGGTACACGTCAAATATGACGAAGCCACGGCACTGCTGGTCGGCGACGCATTGCAGTCGCAGGCGTTCGTCGCGTTGACTTCCGAGGTTCTGGCGCCCGCGCAGCAGGCGGCGCTCGTGCGCGAACTGGCTCTTGCCAGCGGTTCGATCGGCATGTGCGGCGGTCAGGCAATCGACCTTGCAAGCGTCGGTCACACGCTCACGCGTACGCAACTCGAAACCATGCACCGCATGAAGACCGGCGCGTTGCTGCGCGCCGCGGTGCGCATGGGCGCGCTGGCGGGTGAAGCGCCGGACGCGAACGCCATGCGTTCGCTCGACGCATACGCGGCTGCGGTCGGCCTCGCGTTTCAGGTCGTCGACGATATTCTCGACGTCACGACCGACTCGGCGACGCTCGGCAAGACAGCAGGTAAAGACGCGAAGGACGGCAAGCCGACCTACGTGTCGATTATTGGGCTCGACGCATCGCGTTCGCTGGCAGCGCAGCTGCGCAGCGACGCGCACGCCGCGCTGGCGCCGTTCGGCGCGCGCGCGCAGCGTCTTGCCGAATTGGCAGATCTGGTGGTGAACCGGGTCAGCTGAACGCGAAAGCCCGCCGCCGCGCGCCGTCCCCACCAGGCGCATGTATGAAGTGCGGGCGCGTAAGTTTTCCTACAATGGAACGACGATGTACGACTTGCTGAAAACCATCGACGACCCGGCAGCCCTGCGCCGCCTCGATCGCCGCCAATTGCAACCGCTTGCCGACGAGTTGCGCGCCTTTGTGCTCGACAGCGTGTCGCAGACGGGCGGCCATCTTTCGTCCAACCTCGGCACGGTCGAGTTGACCATTGCTCTGCATTATGTGTTCGACACGCCGCACGACCGCATCGTGTGGGACGTCGGCCATCAGACGTATCCGCACAAGATCCTGACGGGCCGTCGGGACAGAATGCACACGCTGCGCCAGTTGGGCGGCATCTCCGGTTTCCCTAAACGCGACGAGTCGGAATACGACACGTTCGGCACTGCGCATTCGAGCACGTCGATTTCGGCGGCACTCGGCATGGCGGTCGCCAGCAAGCTGCAGGGCGATAACCGCATGGGCATCGCCGTGATCGGCGACGGCGCAATGACGGCGGGCATGGCCTTCGAGGCATTGAACAATGGCGGCGTAGAAGACGACGTGCCGCTGCTCGTCATCCTGAATGACAACGACATGTCGATTTCGCCGCCGGTCGGCGCGCTCAATCGCCATCTCGCGCGTCTCATGTCGGGCCGCTTTTACGCCGCGGCGCGTGCTGGCGTCGAGCGCGTGCTGCGCGTCGCGCCGCCCATGCTCGATCTGGCCCGCAAGCTCGAAGAGCACGCGAAGGGCATGATCGTTCCGGCCACGCTGTTCGAGGAATTCGGCTTCAACTATATCGGCCCGATCGACGGTCACGACCTCGATTCGCTGATCCCTACGCTGCAAAACATCAAGGAACTGCGCGGTCCGCAATTCCTGCACGTGGTCACCAAGAAGGGCCAGGGCTACAAGCTCGCCGAGGCTGATCCGGTGCTGTATCACGGCCCGGGCAAGTTCAATCCCGCTGAAGGCATCAAGCCGGCTGTTGCGCCGTCCAAGAAAACCTACACCCAGGTGTTCGGCGAGTGGCTTTGCGACGCGGCTGAACTGGACGCGCGCGTGGTCGGCATCACGCCGGCCATGCGTGAAGGTTCCGGCATGGTGGAGTTCGAGAAGCGCTTCCCGGACCGCTACTTCGACGTGGGTATCGCCGAGCAGCACGCGGTTACCTTCGCTGGTGGTCTCGCGGCCGAGGGCATGAAGCCTGTCGTCGCGATCTACTCGACGTTCCTGCAACGCGCCTACGATCAACTGATCCACGACGTCGCGCTGCAAAATCTGCCGGTCGTGTTCGCGATCGACCGCGCAGGTCTGGTCGGCGCGGACGGCGCGACGCACGCAGGTGCTTACGACCTCGCGTTCATGCGCTGCATCCCGAACATGATGGTAATGGTCGCGTCCGACGAAAACGAATGCCGTCAGATGTTGTACACGGCGTTGCAGCAATCGTGTCCGACGGCCGTGCGTTATCCGCGCGGCGCCGGCACCGGCGTGGCCACCGTGAAGCAAATGGCTGCTCTGCCTGTCGGCAAGGGCGAAGTGCGCCGCGAGACGTCACAACCGGCGGGCAAGCGCATCGCGATTCTGGCGTTCGGCACGATGGTCGCGCCGTCTCTGGCAGCTGCAGAGCAACTCGACGCCACCGTGGCCAACATGCGTTTCGTGAAGCCGCTCGACGCTGACCTCGTGCGTCAACTCGCTGAAACGCATGACGCCATCGTCACCGTCGAAGAAGGCTGCGTGATGGGTGGTGCGGGCTCGGCATGTGTCGAGGCCCTGCTCGCGAGTGGGGTTACGCGGCCGGTACTGCAATTGGGCTTGCCCGACCGCTTCATCGATCACGGAGATCCGGCCAAGCTGCTCGCCGCGTGCGGCCTCGACGCCGCGGGCATTGCGAAGTCGATTCGCGAACGCTTTTTGTCGAGCGGTGCCGTGGCCGGCCAGTCGTCGGTCAAGCGCGTCGCTTAAGGTGAGTTGATGAGCTTGTCGGCGAGCCAGGCGATAAAAGTCATATCGACTGGCACGCCGTAAAGCCCGGCACCGCTTATTGCGCCGTCCGTTGCCATGGTGGCAATAGAAGTCGCTAACTTGAATCGATGGGCCCGTGCGTGGCTCATCATCGAACGCCGGCAGGGGCCGGCGTTTGCCGTTGCGGTTTCTGCTCCGCGCGGCCGCTGAGGACTCCCGACCCCGTCGCTCCGCAAAGCCCGTTATGGGCAGCCTCAACGTCCGGCAAATTTGCTCCGGCGCAGGGCTATCTGCGGAGCCTCAAGCCTGAGGCGGGTCGGCGTTTTCCTGAAAGGACAAGAACATGAATCAGATGAATCCCGCCTTTGTGATGCCAGACGTGCAAAGCACGCCCGATACTCGCCAGATTCCAATCCAGCGGGTCGGCGTCAAGGCGGTCCGCCATCCGCTGACGGTGCGCACACCAGGCGGTGACGCCCAGCCGACGGTCGGCACATGGAATCTCGACGTGCATTTGCCCGCAGAGCAAAAAGGCACGCATATGTCCCGCTTCGTTGCGTTGCTCGAAGAGAACAAGGCGCCGCTGGAACCCGCCACGTTCCGCAAGATGCTCGCCGCGATGCTGACGAAACTCGAGGCCGAGGCGGGCCGCATCGAAGTGTCGTTCCCTTACTTCGTGAACAAGACCGCGCCGGTGTCCGGCGTGCAGAGCCTGCTGGACTACGAAGTGACGCTGACCGGCGACACGCGTAATGGCGAAACCCGTCTGTTCCTGAAAGTGCTCGTGCCGGTCACGAGCCTCTGTCCGTGTTCGAAGAAAATCTCGCAGTACGGCGCGCACAACCAACGCTCGCATGTGACGATCAACGCGGAACTGGCGGGCGAGGTCGCGGTGGAAGACCTGATCCGTATCGCCGAGGAAGAGGCGTCGTGTGAGCTGTGGGGCTTGCTCAAGCGTCCGGACGAGAAATTCGTGACCGAGCGCGCGTATGAAAACCCGAAGTTCGTCGAGGATCTGGTGCGCGACGTCGCGCAGCGTCTGAACGCGGATGAGCGGATCGTCGCATACGTGCTGGAAGCTGAGAACTTCGAGTCGATTCACAATCACAGCGCGTACGCCGTGATCGAGCGTGATAAGCGGTTGGTTTGACGCTTTGCCTCGAAATCCTGATTGCATGAAAAAAGCCGCTCTAAACAAGCGGCTTTTTTGTCGGCGTAACGCGCCGTTCGCGAAGCATTCAGCGTGCGAGTGACGTCAGATCCCAGCGGGGTTTGACGGTGAACGCGTAGTCCTTGCCCGACTGATCGGGCCAGCGTTGCAGCCGCAACGCGCCTGCGAGCGCAATCATTGCGCCGTTGTCCGTGCACAGCGACAAGTCCGGGTAATGCACGTAGAAGTTGCGCTTTTGCGCGGCGGCCGAAAGGGCCTCGCGCAACTGCCGGTTCGCACCCACGCCACCCGCCACGACTAGCCGGTTGAGCTTCGTGCGCTTGAGCGCGGCGAGCGACTTGGTTGCGAGCACTTCGACGGCAGCGTCCACGAAGCCGCGCGCCAGATCCGCTTTCGCCTGCTCGCAGATATTCGCGCCGCCAAGCTTTTTTGCGTGCGTCAGCACGGCCGTTTTAAGGCCGCTGAAGCTGAAGTCCAGATCGCCTGAATGCAGCATGGGGCGCGGCAGCACCACCGCGCCCGGCGTGCCGAATTCGGCCATGCGCGAAACCTCTGGGCCGCCGGGATAGCCGAGGCCGAGCAGCTTGGCGGTTTTGTCGAAGGCCTCGCCCGCTGCGTCGTCGAGCGTTTCGCCCAGCGTTTCGTAGACGCCCACGTCGGTCACGCGCATCAGTTGCGTATGGCCACCAGATACCAGCAACGCGACGAACGGAAACGGCGGCGGCTCGTCGACAAGCAAAGGCGACAGCAAATGCCCTTCAAGATGATGAATGCCGATGGTCGGCTTGTCCCAGGCCATGGCAAGCGAATTGGCGACGCTCGCGCCCACCAGCAGGGCGCCCGCGAGCCCGGGCCCTTGCGTGTAGGCGATCGCGTCGATGTCGCCGCGTGCCGTGCCCGACCGCTCCATGACCTCTTCGAGCAAGGGCAGCGCGCGCCGGATGTGGTCGCGGGAGGCCAGTTCGGGCACCACGCCACCGTACTCGCGATGCATCGCAATCTGCGAATGCAGCGCGTGCGCGAGCAGGCCGCGCTCAGTGTCGTAGAGCGCGAGGCCGGTTTCGTCGCAGGAGCTTTCGATGCCGAGAACGAGCATGTCTGGTGGGCTGAAACGGGCGCTTGGACGCACCCGAAATGCAAAAAGGTAAGCGTTAAAGTATAGCAGTGCGAGCCAGGACGCCGCAGGCGCGCAGGTACAATGCGGCCCCATGGAATCCTACGATATTGCAGTGATCGGCGCGGGCGCGGCCGGCATGATGTGCGCGGCGGTGGCCGGGCAACTCGGCCGGCGCGTGGTGCTGATCGATCACTCGCAGCGCCTCGCGGAGAAGATCCGGATCTCGGGCGGCGGCCGCTGCAACTTCACGAACCTGTATGCGGGCCCGGCCAACTATCTGTCGGCGAATCCGCATTTTTGCCGCTCGGCGCTCGCCCGCTACACGCCGCGCGACTTCATGGCGCTGCTCAAGCGGCATCATGTGACGTGGCACGAGAAGCATAAGGGGCAGCTTTTCTGCAACGAGTCGAGCGACGCCGTCATCAACGTGCTGAAAAACGAGTGCGACGCGGGACGCGTCGCATGGCGTGCGCCGCTCTCGGTCGAGCATGTGAGGCAGGACGTGGAAGGCCGCTACACGCTCGACACCAACGCGGGTTCAATCGCGGCGCGGGCGCTTGTCGTCGCTACGGGCGGCTTGTCGATCCCGAAGATCGGCGCCACCGACTTTGCCTATCGTCTTGCCAAGCAGTTCGGCCACAAGCTCATCGACACGCGTCCCGCGCTCGTTCCCCTCACGTTCGCCGCCGCCGACTGGGAGCCGTTTTCGGCGCTCTCCGGTGTGTCGCTGGAGGTGCGGATCGCGACCGGCAACAAGAAGTCCGGCGCTGAATTCGAAGAAGACCTGCTGCTCACGCACCGCGGCCTCTCAGGGCCGGGTGTGCTGCAAATCTCCAGTTACTGGCAGCCGGGCGAGCCGATCCACATCAACCTGCTGCCGGACCGGGACGCCGCCGCGGCGCTACTTGAAGCGAAGACCGGGACGCGGCGTCAGATTGCCAATCTGTTGTCGGAATGGGTGCCGCAGCGGCTTGCCCACGTGTGGCTCGAGACCCATCAGATTCCCGCCGAAGCTCGCGTGGCCGACCTGCCGGACAAGGTGCTTCGCCGTGTCGGTGAAGCCTTGTCGCGCTGGACGCTCACGCCGAACGGCACCGAAGGCTACCGCAAGGCCGAAGTGACCCGCGGTGGCGTGGATACACGCGACCTTTCGTCCACCTCGATGATGAGCGCCCGCGCACCGGGCTTGTACTTCATCGGCGAGGCGGTCGACGTAACGGGCTGGCTCGGCGGCTACAATTTTCAGTGGGCCTGGGCGTCAGGCGTGGCGGCCGGTGAGGCCGCTGCGGAGTATGCCCGGGGGGCTTGACGGCGCAATGGCTTTGTGCGAAAGCTCTGCTATACTCCTGAACCTTTACAAAGTTCCGTTATTGAAAAATGACGACCATCCGCGTAAAAGACAACGAGCCGTTTGAAGTCGCCATGCGCCGTTTCAAGCGCACCATGGAGAAAAACGGTTTGTTGACGGAACTTCGTGCGCGCGAATTTTACGAAAAGCTACGGCTGAGCGTAAGCGCAAGAAGGCGGCTGCGGTGAAGCGTCATTTCAAGCGTCTGCGTGGCCAGATGCTGCCAAAGAAATTCTACTGATTCTGGCGTTGTCGCAGTTCCGCTCAAACAGAGCCGCGACATGCAACCGGTGACGGCACAACAGGTGCTGCCTCGGAAAACAAGGTCTTTTCGGACCAGCCGGCAGGGTCGCATCCACTACGCACATTGCGCCAACCCGCTTGAGGAAGCTGTCCCAAGCGGGTATTCGTGTTGGTGAATGTCGATGCAGTCCACTCGGCCGGTTTTTCAATTTTCAACGCATTCAGGTGAGTAATGAGCCTCAGAGACCGGATCAACGACGATATGAAAGCTGCCATGCGGGCGCGTGAAACGGAGCGTCTCGGCACGATTCGCCTGTTGCTCGCCGCGATCAAGCAACGTGAAGTCGATGAGCGCGTCACGCTCGACGACACCGCAATCACTGCTGTGATCGACAAGATGATCAAGCAGCGTAAAGACTCGATCAGCCAGTTCGAAGGCGCCGGCCGCACGGACCTCGCGGACAAGGAAAAGGCCGAGCTGGCTATTCTGTCGGCGTACATGCCCGCGCAGATGTCGGAGGCGGAGATCGTCGCCGAGGTGCAGGCCGCCGTCGCGCAAACCGGGGCGGCCGGCCCGCAGGACATGGGCAAGGTGATGGGCGTGCTGAAGCCGAAGCTCGCCGGTCGTGCCGACATGACCGCCGTTTCCGCGCAAGTCAAAGCCGCGCTCGCGAAGTAAACCGCGCGTTGTGGCCCGCGCGGCCGCCATGGGCGGCGCGCGCGGTATCGAGCTCCTAAGCTGGCGTCGTCTAACGTGATTCCTCCGTCATTCCTGCAGGATCTGCTCAACCGCGTCGATATCGTCGACGTGGTGGGGCGGTACGTGCAGTTGAAGAAGGGCGGCGCGAACTTCATGGGGCTGTGTCCGTTTCATAACGAGAAAAGCCCGTCGTTCACGGTGAGCCCGACCAAGCAGTTTTATCACTGCTTCGGCTGCGGCGCGCATGGAACGGCCATTGGCTTTCTGATGGAACACGTCGGCGCCTCGTTCCCCGAGGCAGTCAACGAACTCGCGCAATCCGTCGGATTGACGGTGCCGAACGAGCCTTCGCCGGGCTACGGAGGCGGCGGTTCCGGCGGCTATGCACCGGCGGCCTCGAAAGCAGTAACTACCGCGCTTTCCGACGTCATGCAGACGGCTTGCGACTACTACCGCAAGCAATTGCGCGGCGCGCCTGTCGCGATTCAATATCTGAAGAAACGCGGCCTGACCGGCGAGATCGCCGCTCGCTTCGGGCTGGGCTACGCGCCGGACGGCTGGCAGAACCTGGAAGCGGCTTTTCCGAACTATCGCGACGATTCCCTTGTCGAATCGGGTCTGGTAATCGTCAGCGAGAAGTCGGACGCGCAGGGCCAGAATCGCCGCTACGACCGCTTTCGCGAGCGGATCATGTTCCCTATACGCAACGTGAAGGGGCAGGTAATCGGCTTCGGCGGCCGGGTGCTGGACGGCGGCGAGCCGAAGTATTTGAATTCGCCGGAAACGCCTCTATTTAACAAAGGCAGCGAGTTGTATGGGCTTTTCGAGGCCCGTCTTGCGATCCGGGAACAGCACTACGTGCTGGTCGTCGAAGGTTATATGGATGTGGTCGCGCTGGCCCAATTGGGGTTTCAGAACGCGGTCGCGACGTTGGGCACGGCCTGCACACCGATTCACGTGCAGAAACTGATGCGCCAGACCGACACGGTCATCTTCAGTTTCGACGGCGATTCGGCCGGCCGGCGCGCCGCACGGCGCGCATTGGACGCCTGTTTGCCGCACGCGGCTGACAACCGGACCATTCGCTTCCTGTTTCTGCCGGCTGAACACGACCCGGACAGCTACGTCCGCGAGTTTGGTACGGAGGCGTTCGCCGAGCAGGTGGAACGCGCCATGCCGCTCTCGCAGTTCATGCTTAACGAGGTGCTCGCCGGCAAGGAGTTGGACCAGCCGGAAGGCCGTGCACGCGCGCTGTTCGACGCCAAGCCGCTGCTGCAGGCGCTGCCGGCCAATGCACTGCGCGCGCAGATTATGCATATGTTCGCCGATCGGCTCGACGTGCCGTTCGACGAGGTCGCCGCGCTCTGCGAGGTCGACTCGCGCATTGCGGCGGCGGCGCGTTCGGCGCCGGCCCGTAAGGACCGGCGCAGCGTGACTGGGATCGAAGAAAAGACGCTGCGCAATCTTGTGATGTATCCGCGCACGGTCGCGGTGCTCGACGAAGAAGCCGAACAAGCGCTTCTCACCGTGACCCGGCACAGCGAACTATTTGAAGAAGTGACGACGCATGCGCGCGCACTCGGCGATTCGGCGGAGTTTCAATTGCTCTCCGACCTATTGCGAAACGGCGCAAACGCCCCAACTTTCGAGGAAATCTTTCGCAAAATTCTGGACTATGATGAAAATGTCCGGGATTTGTTGCTGAAGGACCCGGAAGATGCGACCGTCATAGAAGAGCGGCGCGAGCAGGAGAGGATCGTCGGAGAGGAGCTGAAAGCGGCGATTCTGAAGATGCGATACGACGCTTATTGCGATCGTCTCGAGCAACTTTCACGACAATCCCGGCACACGCCGGAGGAGTTCGCGGAGCTTGCAGAGCTCAACAGGAAGCGGGCTGACATGAAGCGCCAGCTCGGCTTGTAGGCGGAAGCGCAGAAACCTGAGTGGTATAATAAAAGGTTTCCAGCGGTTTGTTTTTCAAAGGGTTTTCCTAGCAAAGGCGAAAAGGCGATGCGATGGCAAAGACTACAGACGGAAAGAACACACCCGGCCCACGCTCCAGGGAGCAGACCAGAAAGGTCACTTCGGCCAGGTTAGATTCTTCCGTCCGGAAAGCGTCTGCCGTTAGCGTTACACCGGCTGCCGGGAAGAAGTCTTTAGCCACTCCGGCCGCGCGAGCGGAGCCGGCTCAGATGGCAAAGGCGGTCGCCAAGGCGGCGAAAACTGTACCACCTCCGGCCGCGAAACGACCGGGTGTCAGAAGCGCAAGGGAAGCGGCTGTCGCGCAGGACGATGCGGCAGTGCGCGAGACTCCAGTATCCACGGTTCAACCGGCTGTTGTCCACCAGCCGCGAGTCGAGACTACAGCCGGTACGGCGAACTCCATGACGAAAAAGCTGAATGAAGTACCCGTCGATGACGACGCAACCCAGAGCGAAGAAACCCCTGTGGCCGCTTCCGGCAAAGTGGAAAAGGCCAAGGCTCGCGACCGCCGTGCCAAAGAAAAGGCGCTTCTGAAAGATGCGTTTTCTTCATCGGCGCCCGGCACGGTGGAGGAACTCGAGGAGCGCCGCTCCAAATTGCGCGCGCTCATCAAGCTCGGCAAGGAGCGCGGTTTCCTCACGTACGCTGAAATCAACGATCACCTGCCGGACAACTTCACCGAGACCGAGGCGATCGAAGGCATCATCAGCACGTTCAACGACATGGGCGTGGCTGTGTACGAGCAGGCGCCCGACGCTGAAACGCTGCTGCTGAACGACAACGCGCCCGCCGCTTCGTCAGACGACGAAGTCGAAGAAGAAGCGGAAGTTGCGCTGTCCACCGTCGACTCGGAATTCGGCCGCACGACCGACCCGGTGCGCATGTACATGCGCGAAATGGGCACGGTCGAACTGCTGACGCGCGAAGGCGAAATTGAAATTGCCAAGCGCATCGAAGACGGCCTGAAGCACATGGTGATGGCCATTTCCGCGTGCCCGACCACGATCGCCGACATTCTCGCCATGGCAGAGCGCGTCGCGAACGAGGAAATCCGCATCGACGAACTGGTCGACGGCCTGATCGACGCCGACGCAGAAGACGCGGACGGCTTCTCCGTGCAGGAAGCGGAAGCGATCGAGAGCGAGGACGAAGAAGCCGAGGAAGAAGACGAAGAGGACGAAGAAGAAGACGACGGCACCGCGCAGGCCACGGCCAACGCAGCGCAAATGGAAGCGCTCAAGCGTGCGTCGCTCGAAAAATTCGCCCTGATCAGCGAATGGTTCGACAAGATGCGTCGCGCGTTCGAGAAGGAAGGCTACAAGTCGAAGTCGTACCTGAAAGCGCAGGAAACCATCCAGAACGAGCTGATGACGATCCGCTTCACCGCGCGCACCGTCGAGCGTTTGTGCGACACGTTGCGTGCGCAAGTGGACGAAGTGCGTCAGGTCGAGCGTCAGATTCTCCATACGGTGGTCGACAAGTGCGGCATGCCGCGTGCGGAGTTCATCGCGCGTTTCCCGGGTAGCGAAACGGACCTCGAGTGGGCCGACAAGATCGTCAGCGAAGGTCACGCGTACAGCGCGATCCTCACGCGGAACATTCCGGCCATTCGCGAGCAGCAACAACGTCTGCTGGATCTGCAGGCGCGTGTGGTGCTGCCGCTGAAGGACCTGAAGGAAACCAACCGTCAAATGGCGGCCGGCGAACTGAAGGCGCGCCAGGCGAAGCGCGAAATGACCGAGGCAAACCTGCGTCTCGTGATCTCGATTGCGAAGAAGTACACGAACCGCGGTCTGCAGTTCCTCGACCTGATTCAGGAAGGCAACATCGGCCTGATGAAGGCGGTGGACAAGTTCGAATATCGTCGTGGCTACAAGTTTTCCACGTATGCAACGTGGTGGATCCGTCAGGCCATCACGCGTTCGATCGCGGACCAGGCGCGCACGATCCGTATTCCGGTTCACATGATCGAAACGATCAACAAGATGAACCGCATCTCGCGTCAGATTCTGCAGGAAACCGGCCTCGAGCCGGATCCGGCAACGCTGGCCGAGAAGATGGAAATGCCGGAAGACAAGATCCGCAAGATCATGAAGATCGCGAAAGAGCCGATCTCGATGGAAACGCCGATTGGTGACGACGACGATTCGCATCTGGGCGACTTTATCGAAGATACGAACACCGTGGCGCCGGCAGACGCCGCGTTGCACGCGAGTATGCGCGACGTCGTGAAAGACGTGCTCGATTCGTTGACGCCGCGCGAAGCGAAGGTGCTGCGCATGCGTTTCGGTATCGAGATGAGCACCGATCACACGCTTGAAGAAGTCGGCAAGCAGTTCGACGTCACGCGTGAGCGGATCCGTCAGATCGAGGCAAAGGCGCTGCGCAAGCTGCGTCATCCGAGCCGCTCGGACAAACTCAAGTCGTTCCTTGAGGGCAACTGATCGGCAGGTGTGGCCGTCTTGAGTAAGTAGCAATTTGAAGGGGTCTCCCAATTGTTCCGTCAAAGCGGAGCGGTCGCGGAGGCCCCTTTTTCGTGTAGTATGGCGGCCACTCGACAAACAGGCATGCGCAACATGCTGTACGTTGGTAGCTTCAGATACGGTAAAATCTCGAGTTCTCAGGGCCTCTAGCTCATGCTTGGTTAGAGCAGCGGACTTAGCAAAGACTCACCTAAACCTCGCAGCACGGCATGGTGAGTCATGAATGGGTTGCCTTGGGGTAAGTTAGCTCTGCCCCTTGGTAGAACTGCTCAAATTCGGGGAAACCTCTGCTGTTCTCGCAGCGTGGCAATCCCGAGCGAAGCTCTCTTTGAGAGAACGTGTAGAGACTGAACGGGCAGGTCGTAAAGACAAGAGACAGTCCAGACCACAAACCCGAAAGGGGCGGCGAAAGCCGTAGCTGGTTAGCATAATCCGTTGGTGCCGTGTTCGACTCACGGGAGGCCCACCAAACATTGAAAAGCCACCCTTCATGGGTGGCTTTTCCTTTGCGTCAGACTTTGCGTTTTCTTGCGATGCCGCGTGTCCCAGTACAATCGACGCACCATCGACTTCGCGGATTTGCGAGGCAGCAATGAAGATTCGGATCGCGTACCTGGAAGAACCTCCGTTTGGATGGAGCGGACCGGACGGGGCGGCTATGGGCGCCGATATCGATCTGGCTACCGTTGTTCTTCGTGCCATTGGTGCGACGGAGATCGAGCATTGCCTCACTACGTTTAGCGAGTTGCTCGATGGTGTAGCAACCGGCCGCTGGGATATGAATGTTCCTCTGTTCATGACGCCGGAGCGGGCACAGCAGGTGGCCTTCAGCGTTCCCGTCTGGGCGATGGCAGACGGCTTTCTCGTCCGTGCAGACAACGACAAGGCGCTGGACAGCTATGCGTCGGTCGCCGAGCGGCGCGATGCCCGGCTTGGCATCATCGCAGGACAGGTGCAGCACGAGTCGGCCAGAGCGGCTGGCGTAAGCGAGGACCAGATTGTCGTCTTTCAGCAGCAGGCTGAAGCGATAGAGGCAGTTCGCTCAGGCACCGTGGACGCTTATGCGAGCACCGCCCTCGGAAATCGCATACTGGCTGAGCGCATTGGCGGCTCGGTGCTTCGTGCAGTCGAGCATCGGCCTGTGACAGGCAGCGCGCTCGAAATACCCTTCGGTGCATTTTCGTTCAGCAAGAACAGCGATGATCTGCGCCATGCGGTCAACCGTGAATTGCGATCGTATTTGGGCTCGGCCGCGCATCGCGAGCAAATGGCGAGGTTTGGCTTCACGCACAAAGAGATCGATCCCGTTCTCTCTGTCGGTTGATAGAACGGTCGTGATTTGCGTAATCTCGCACGTGTAGCGACGAGCGGTATTCACAATGGTCCCATTGCACTGCTTTGGATAACCAGATTTGGAGCGTTCTACACCATGTCACTGAAGACGGATGTCGAATTCTTCCGCCTCCTCACGAATAGCTATCGCCGTTTGCTCGGTAAATCGCTGGTGCCGTCCGATATTAGCGACACGGAGGGTGCTGCATGGCTCTATTCGTCGGCGCCGTTCGGCCTTCTCGCGCACGATACGCAGACCGACCCGATGTTCATCTATGGCAACTCAAAAGCGCAGACGATCTTCGGATACGACTGGGACGAAATCACGTCTCTGCGCTCGAGGCTTTCGGCGGAACTTCCTGAGCGCGGGGAGCGTCAGGCGTTTCTGGATCAGGTCGCGCGCGACGGTTTCGTCACCGGGTATCGCGGCATTCGCATTACGAAGTCCGGACAGCGTTTCTGGATCGAGCATGCAACGGTGTGGCAGTTATTCGACGACTCAGGCGTGGTGCGTGGCCAAGCGGCCATGATTCCGCAGATTGCGAAGTTCTAAATATCCTATGCTGGCCCGAAAGCAACGACATAATCGCTTCTTCCGGGCTGCGAGCCCGCGACATCAAGCAGATCTTTTTATGCGGTGATTTTCAGGCGCTGAGAATAAAGTGACGGCCTGCTGAGGGGTGTTAAAGACTTAGCACATCAAGTCTTCGAAAGACGCAAATGATAGGCCCCTGTTTCTGAAAGGCCCAATTCGTTGAGTTAATGTCCTTGAAAAGCGCTGAATGTTGATTAGTCTTCCGCCATCGCATCGATTTCAGGGCGTGGGGCTACTATGAGTTCGCTTAAGACCTTCGGGCATTTTCTTTGGCTTGTGCGGAAAACGTGGCTGACACGGGGAGCGCGCTTGTATTATTCCCAGTTCGGAGAAGATGCTGTGCTCCGCGAGATAATCAGCCCCGCGTGCTCCAAGGGCGTTTATGTGGATGTGGGTGCTTATCACCCGATCAAGTTTTCAAATACGTATGCGTTGTACAAGCGCGGCTGGCGGGGCATCAACATTGATATGGACCCCATCAAGATCGAGGCCTTCAGACTCGCGCGGGCGTCCGATACAAATGTGTGTGCGGCTATTTCAAGCGAAAAGGCTGTAAAGAACGTCTATAACTTCTCGAGCTATGGGTTGACCTCCACTCTCGATCCCGAAGTAGCCGCAAATGGAACGGCGTCGCCTACATCGGTGCGCAGCGTCGAGACCACGACGTTGGACGAAGTGCTCGAACATAGCCGTTACTCCGATCATGAGATCGACCTGCTTTCCATCGACGCCGAAGGTCACGATTATCAGGTGTTGATGTCGATCAATATTGAAAAGTACAAGCCGAAAATCATCATTGTCGAATCCTCGTCTACTTCAATGCGGGATGTCGTCGGCTCGAAAGTGTACGACTATCTTGAGAAGCGCGGTTATAGGCTCGTCAGCTGGACGCATCTTTCGCTGATTTTCAGGGTAGATAAGTCAAGAATCTTCCGCTACCAGCTATAAGGGCGGCGCGAACGCGCACTTCGCGACGTCTCTTACCAGGATGCCGGGCCGCGCAGCCGCATGCGTCGCGGAAACAAACAGGCGTTTGTGCGCGGGCTCGCAAACGCGTTCCTTGCAGTTTCCTTTATGTCCGCTTGCATGTCGCCTGCTAAGGCTTCGCCGCGAGGTGAGCGCCGCGGTCCATCAATTTAAAAAAAGTTTGGAATAAACGTCGGGGCCCTGTGTTTGCCCCTATGTAGCCAGATGCAAACGCATTAATCCGGAACCCGACGAGAAGGAAGTTCGAAGGAACGAATGCCGACCCGTGAGACCGGAAAGTCAGATAGTTAGGAATCCGATAGTAATTGTTGTTCGGCGGAGATGATCCTGCCGGTCTGTGCAAAGCGATTTTATCCGCGGCTTTCCGCCGCGAACCATTCACTTAATTAAGGAGTATTGATCATGTCCAAGTTGTTCGTAAGCCTCGCTCTCGCCGTTTCCGCTCTCGGCGCTCCGGTACTCAGCTTCGCTCAAAGCAGCGCTCCGCTCACACGTGCGGAAGTTCGTGCAGATCTCGTCCGCGTCGAGCACGCTGGATATCGGCCTACCAGCGGTGACGATGTTAACTACCCGGCAGATGTCCAGGCAGCAGAAGCAAAAGTCGCAGCACAAGGCGACCAGCAACTGACGATGCAAGCCGTCGGCGGTGTCGCACAAAGCGGCAGCTCAGCGTCGGGTGCTGCGTCGCATACGGCAATGCAATCTGCGTGCGTCGGCCCGGTCAGCTTCTGCAACCTCTACGCCGGTAGTTAAGTGCCGCACGCCGGATCCTGTGGACCATGCAGTCGTGCACAGGATCCCAACTGGTTATCTAATCGTTATCAATGGAGTTTCGCCGTGAAAATCTTGCCATTAGCCGCAACGGTTCTTTCCTTGTCTGCATGCATGTTCGCATCCGCCAGCGCAATGGCGCAGGACACGCAACCCGCCAAAGCGCCGATCCGCAATATCGTTCTCGTTCATGGCGCGTGGGTCGACGGCTCGGGGTGGAGGCCGGTCTATGACATCCTGACCAAAGACGGCTACCACGTCACAATGGTGCAGGAGCCGCTGACCTCGCTCGACGACGACGTAGCCGCAGCGAAGCGGGTGATCGACATGCAGGACGGTCCCACCATTCTGGTCGCGCACAGTTATGGCGGCTCGGTGATCACCGAGGCCGGCGTCGATCCGAAAGTTGCGGGGCTGGTGTACGTCGCGGCTCATGCGCCGGCAGTAGGCGAAGACGAAAGCGATCTGGGCAAGAAGATGCCCAGCTACACGTCGCAGCAGGCAGGCGCCATCAAGAAGACGGACGACGGTTACACCTATCTGAATCCCGCCGATTTCGCGAAAGATTTCGCAGCCGATCTGCCGCTCAAGGAAGCGGAGTTCGAGTCACGCGCGCAAATTCTCACGGCGGCCAAGGTCTTCTCCGAGCCGATGAAGGTCGCCGCCTGGACCATGAAGCCGAGTTGGGGCATCGTGGCGGCCGACGACAAGATTATCAATCCGGACCTCGAGCGCTTTTACTACCAGCGCGCGCATAGCCACACCACGGTACTGGCGGGGGCAAGCCACTCCGTGTATGAATCGCGTCCCAAGGAAGTCGCCGCGGTGATCGAAGACGCAGCGAAGCATGCGCAGCAGTGAAGATGTGTCAACGCCAGCGCGTCGCTGTGGCTGGAATTGTTGCCGGCTCGGGCACGCGCATCGAATTTCATCTGCCAGGGTTCGGCGACGCGGCCACCGTTCGATCAATGCGCGTCAGTTGCCGTCGTGCCGAACCGGCTGTCCTTTACGTGCGTCTCGCCCTGCGATCGTGCTTAGTCGATCGGTGCGATGCGCGCATAAAGACAAACGCCCACCTGTCACTCTTGCATGATAAAAACCGTGCGCGCGCGACTCCCATTGTCTTCCCAATGCGTCGCTAGTTCTGCAAGAGGAACCGCGCGTGTATCGATTTCGAGGCGCGACGGCACGGCCGCATGGAGCACCTCGCGCACCGCGTGCAGAAGCCGCTCGAAAGGAACGCTGCCTATACCGCTGCCGAGCAACGTGATTGCCGAAGCGCGCAGCGCTGCGGCCGGCAATGCAACAGCGGCGCCGGCGATCGAGCCGATCTGCACGAAACGCATCGGATAACCGCCGGGAAGCGACCGCGCCGCGGCTGTCAGCAGCGTCAACGCGCTCGCGCCCCACAAGTAGTCGAGCACCACGTCGACGCCGTCGCGAAAGTGCGGTTGCAGCGCACGGTTCAACGCCGGCTCGTCCTGGTCGAGCGAGATCACGCAGTCCGCGCCCACGGCCTGGAGTCGGCTGAGCGTCTGCGGATGCCGCCCTGTTGCAATGACTTTTGCGGCTCCGAGATGCTTCGCAATCTGCACGGCGAGGCGTCCCGACGCACCCGTCGCACCGTTCACCAGTACAGTCTCGCCGGCAACGAATTTTGCGCGCTCGATGAGGGCTGCCCACGACGACATGCCGGGAATGGCCAGGGCCGCGGCGGCGACAGGGTCGAGTGCCTCCGGAATGACGATGCACTGCTTCTGCGCGACCAGGGTTCGCTGCGCGAAACCGCCTGAGGGCTCGCTGGGTCCGAAGAAATAAACGCGCGTGCCGTCCGGGCGGCGCCCGACACCGTCGATACCGGGTACGAACGGCAACGTCTGCGACGACGAATAGTGCGTACCGGACGCTCTCCCGCGCGTGACATGGCTGAGGGCGGAAGCCTCGACGTCGATCACCACGTGGCCATCCGCGGGTACAGGTTCAGGGAAGTCCCCATAGACGGGCATCTGGCCGGCTTGCATAACGACGGCTGCTTTCATCGTTTCACCTCGTCGAGCGAACAAGTAAGCGGCTGCGCGTCGATCCATGCACGCAATGCCGGATCGATAATGGTAAGCACATCGAACAGTCCCGACGCGCGCAAGGCCGGCAATGCTTCGACAATATCGGCGGCGGCTCGCTCACGCGCCGTCTCGCCGGAGGCGCGGTCGCTCCAGATACGCGCGTTGGCAAGAAAGGCGGCGACGGTGCCCTTGCGGATCGTCACGCCGCGAACGTCGACGGAATCGACGTGGTCTGGAAGAAGCTGTTCGGCTCTCATCGCAGTGAGTTCCTCGAAGTGGTAGTGCGCTCAGTGTAGGCAAGCAGCGGCGGCGCGTCTCAGGTATAAAGGCCATTCGATACGGATTTCCAGCCATGACCACTCCGCTGATTCGCCCAGAGCTAGTGACATCGCCCGACGGGCCGTTCCTTGCTGCCGCAGAACTCACGCAGCGCGAATCGCGCGCGGTGTCGTCGCATGCCCATGCGCGCGGGCAATTGATGGGCGCGTTGAGCGGGCTCGTTTCGGTCGGCGTGAAGCGGCAGCAATGGGTCGTTCCCGCAATTCACGCGATATGGATTCCGCCACATTGCGAGCATTCGATCCGCTCGCATGGCCCGTTTTCAGGGTGGAGCGTGTTTATTGCGGAGCATAGGTGCGATGCGTTACCGCGTGAGCCGCGCTCGATCCGCACCACGCCGCTGCTGCGAGCCGCCGTGCGGCGCGCAGCGACCTGGAACGGGTCGCTGCTCGGTGTGCAACAGACGCGGGTCGCCGAGGTCATCCTGGACGAACTGGCGGCGTCCAAGGCGGAACTGCTGGGCTTGCCGAGCCCAGAAGACGCACGGCTAGTGCGCATCACCGACGCGCTCGTTTGCAATCTGTCCGACACGCGCCGTCTCGAACAATGGGCCGAGTGGGCAGGGCTTTCGCCGCGCACGCTGAGCAGGCGGTTCATCGCCGAGACGGGGCTCAGCTTTGCGCAATGGCGCGCACAGGCCAGATTGCTGCGCGCGTTGGAACTGGTCGCCGATGGTGTCAGCGTCACGACCATTGCACTCGAACTAGGCTACGAGAACGTGAGCGCTTTCATCGACATGTTCAGGCGCGCAACGGGAACCACCCCCGGCCGTTATGCAGCGGCGGGCGGTAGTTCCGTTGACTAGCAAGCGGCTGGCGCAGCGCGAGCGAGCGGCTCGCTATCGCTACAATGTGCGGATGTTTCGTCCTTCCGATGGCATCGAGCGCCAGACATGCTGATCTCCTGTTTCTCCAGTGGCGACGCCATTCGCACACGGCGCGTGAGCGACATCGTGCTGTCGGGCATCGTCGACGTGCCCGAACTGCCTCATCGTGTGCTGGTCGATTGGGAGAGAGAGACGTCGTCGCGCATGGTTCTCGATCCCGGCGATGTGGAAGTCATGCCTTTCGCGCGAACACGTATGCGTTGGCCGGATTACACGCTCTGTGTTCAGGCGATGTCGGACTGGACGCGCTCACTCGGATTGCCCGACGTACTTGCCTCCAGCGACGTCGCCTTAATGGCTTGCCGCGGGGCCACGTATCACCATGACGCCATGCAGTACGGCGGCGCGGCATTCTGCAACCTGTTCCTGAGCGACGACAAGGGGCTCGACCTGCATTTCGCCTCTTCGGGGCAGCGCATTCCGTTGACCCGCGGAACGGCCGTGATATTCGACACAGGTCAGCCCCATGGTGTGATCCGGCGAGGTAGCAGCGGCTTCAACGTGGACGACTTCACGCCGGATCGCGATAGTGTGCAGATCTTCCTGACGTGGGAGCTTCCTATCGAAGACGTACATGTCGCACGCGCGCTTCAAGTCGAATTCGACGTTGCACCTTTACCCATCTCACAGCCCGCTGAAGAGCAGGTATTGCTGAATGGCGAACCGGTCGTCGTGTGTCCGGATTCGGGCCGCTGGCGTAAGCCCGATTGATGTTCGGCGTTATGCCGATGTCGATGCGCGACGTCTGTATGATGGCGAGTTGCGCTCGACCGCAAGCTCGCGCAAACGGTCGACGCAGACTACGCACAATGGGCTGCCGCAACGCGGCGCTAACGCATCCCTTCACGACGATTCATAGGAAGACCGCCATGACGGCCGCAACGCAATTCGATCAGGTTTCCGTTATCAAACGTGCCAACGTCTACTTCGACGGCAAGTGCGTTTCGCACACCGTTCTCTTCGCGGACGGCACGCGTAAGACGCTGGGTGTGATTTTGCCGGGCACGCTCAACTTCGGAACGGACGCGCCCGAACTGATGGAAGTGCAAGCCGGCCAGTGCCGCATCCGCCTTGAAGGCAGCGACGAATGGAAGACCTATCGCGCGGGCGAGTCGTTTTCGGTGCCCGGCAAGAGCCGCTTCGACATCGACGTGATCGAAACGCTCGACTACGTCTGCAGCTATCTGTAACTGCGATTGAACGTGTAGCGCTGGAGTCTCGGAACGAGACTCCAGGCAAACGCGATGCTATGCCGATAGGTTCTATCGGAAGTGCTTCAAACC
>NZ_JAWRXU010000114.1:0-453 GCF_046534895.1 Paraburkholderia sp. SIMBA_053
GGCCACCACGCTGCGCCCCGTTCATAGCGCCGCCGAGCCCGTTGCCGAAGCCACACCGTCCCGCAGTCGCAAGTCGAAGCAGACCGCCGCGTTGCTGCAGCCCGTCCCCGCCGCGCCGGCCGAAGTCGCCGTGACGGCAGCGCCTGTCGTCGCGCGTGGCAAGGGTTCCGCCGAAGCGGAAGCGCCCGCCGCCACCAGCGCCAAGTCGACCCGCACCGGAACGAAGAAAGGCACGGCCAAGGGTGCGCAGGTGGAGGTTCGCAAGCTGTTCGTGCTCGACACCAACGTGCTGATGCACGATCCGACGTGCCTCTTCCGCTTCGAGGAACACGACGTCTATCTGCCCATGATGACGTTGGAAGAGCTCGACAATCACAAGAAGGGGATGTCGGAAGTCGCACGCAACGCACGTCAGGTGAGCCGCACGCTGGATTCGCTCGTCGCGAATGCAGG
>NZ_JAWRXU010000773.1:0-268 GCF_046534895.1 Paraburkholderia sp. SIMBA_053
GTCGCTTGCTACCATTCGCAGCGCCGATGTGGCGCGGTTACGGGACCAGTGGCTGAAGGACTACAAGCCTGCGACTGTGCTGCGCCGCATGGCGGTCCTGTCTCATGTATTCAACATAGCTCGCAAGGAATGGGGCATGGAGAGTATCTCGAACCCCGTTGAGCTGGTGCGCAAACCCCAGCCCAATAATGCTAGGACTCGGCGTATCGCGGCCAGCCACCCGGTCTCCGATGCGTCGTGCGAGGACAATCCAGAGTCAAATCGTGGC
>NZ_JAWRXU010000774.1:0-268 GCF_046534895.1 Paraburkholderia sp. SIMBA_053
GCGTTGCCGGCTGGGCGAGCGCCCCCAACGGAAGTTCGAAGTGCCCGATGGACTGTCCTGCGCTAATGGCCTGTTTCAGCCATTGGGGCGTCTTGCCTTCACCGCTCCAGGTATCACCATCCGCGCTACGGTAGCGACACGTATCCGATCCGCTGGCCTGGTCGCCAGGAAGGAAGCGAGGTCATCCGGGCTGATGCCGAAGGCATCCATGTGGTGGCGGAGGTACGCAATAGAGGTGGCCTCACTCGTTCGGACAGTCTTCTGAGAT
>NZ_JAWRXU010000115.1:0-453 GCF_046534895.1 Paraburkholderia sp. SIMBA_053
GCGAGGATCGAAGTGCCCAGGTCGGCCGGATAACCACGAAATGCATCGACGATTTCTTGCGGGACTTCGTCGCCGAGTGTCGCGCCTTCCGCACGGGCAACCGCGAGACATTCCTGCAAGTAGGCGAGAGCCAGGCCGGCGATATCGGCTCGTGAGTACATGCCGGCACGGCGGCCCGCCAGAACCATTAAACCTGCGACAGCATTTTGCAAAAGCTTGCGCCACGCGACGGATGTGAAATCGGCTGCTACGTCGACCGAACACCGTGTGCCACTCAATGCCGAAAGGACAAGGCTGCTCTCTGGCGTGTCCGGCAACGTAATGCGAGCTTTGCCGCGTAGCCAGACAGAGGCGTCCGGTTCGCGTTGAGCAGGAAACCAAACCACCGAGGGTAAGACCGGGCTGCCGGGCACATGCGGCGCGACAAGCGTTTTCTGTTCGACGCCGTTTTGC
>NZ_JAWRXU010000775.1:0-268 GCF_046534895.1 Paraburkholderia sp. SIMBA_053
GTTACCGCATCCAGTGCTAGTAGAACTGCTGCGTCTCGTCGACGCGGCGTTATCTTCCCTTACGTTGTCGACACGTGAGGGAGGCAGCTATGCGCACACTGGTAATGAGGCAGAGGGACCTGTTCGAGGAGTCGGTGCAGGAGACGTTGGTTCCAGGGGAGATACAGACGGAACTAGTGACGCAACTGGCCCTGCTGATGTACGGGTTGATCGATGCAATCGAGGGGGAGGTGCATGATGAACAAGATCAGCACTGAGCACCTTTCCC
>NZ_JAWRXU010000776.1:0-268 GCF_046534895.1 Paraburkholderia sp. SIMBA_053
TCCGATGTACAGCCGCAACCGCCGACGCGAGCGACGCACGGATGTGATCGAGATGCTCAAGGCGGAGTATCGGGTGCAGGACGTCGTCGATTATTCGGGCCTCGAACACGACGACATTTTTCTGGAGGGCACGGGCGCGATGGTGCTCGATCACGTGACGCGCATCGCGTACACGGCGCGCTCGCGACGCGCCGACCCCGTCGCGCTCGAACGCTTCTGCACGCATTTCAACTTCGAGCCGATGTGTTTCGATACGGCTGATTCCAAT
>NZ_JAWRXU010000777.1:0-268 GCF_046534895.1 Paraburkholderia sp. SIMBA_053
GCAACGTTATCGGCCGCCATATCGCCATGCGCGACGAAATCCGCCAGCGCCGTTTCCCGTTCGCGAACGTCGGCAAGCACGGCCGGATCGAGCCGCGCGACGATGACTTCTTCCCGTTCGCGGCTGGCTTCTTCAATCACATCGCCATAGGGACTCCAGACTGCGCTCGTACCGCATGTGTCCCAGCCGCCGGTCATGCCGACGTGATTCGACAGCAACACATACATCGTATTGTCGAACGCGCGTGCGGGGAACCAGATGCGCGACT
>NZ_JAWRXU010000778.1:0-268 GCF_046534895.1 Paraburkholderia sp. SIMBA_053
GGGCAGGTCTAACCTGCAGCTCGTCTGTAATTTCCAATTGCTGTACATAGCTGCGCAAAACCGACTGAGCAGCGTTTGTGCTCATCGCTGCAGAAACAGTCAGCAACAGCGCTGATTGACGGCACCTTACGTTAACGGCAGTAAACTTACTGTTGGAACCGACAGATATTGTTTGCGCAGATGCTCGCTGCTGACTGTTCACAGCTACTGGTTTACTGGCGACAGTAACAGGCAATGCAGTAGCTACAGTTCGCTGTCTGGCGCTGAT
>NZ_JAWRXU010000116.1:0-452 GCF_046534895.1 Paraburkholderia sp. SIMBA_053
GAAAATGTCGCGCTCGGCGTGCGCGACGCGAAATACGAAAAATTCGACATCAAGCTGGTGCTCGAACGGCTGCTGCTCAAAGGCAGCATCGTCGTGAAGAAGGCGTACTGCGACTGGGACCGCTACAAGGGCTTCAAGGCCGCGATGCACGAAGCGAACTTCGAGCTGATCGAAATTCCGCACGTACGGCAATCGGGCAAGAATTCCGCAGACATTCGCCTCGTCGTCGATGCACTCGACCTCTGCTATACGAAGTCGCACGTCAATACGTTTGTCATCATCAGCGGCGATTCGGATTTCTCGCCGCTCGTGTCGAAGCTGCGTGAAAACGCGAAGCAGGTGATCGGCGTCGGCGTGCAGCGCTCGACGTCGGATCTGCTGACGGCCAACTGCGACGAATTCATTTTCTACGACGATCTCGTGCGCGAGAACCAGCGCGCAGCTGCGAAACG
>NZ_JAWRXU010000779.1:0-268 GCF_046534895.1 Paraburkholderia sp. SIMBA_053
GCCGCGGTACGGCCGCTGGCGCGTCTCTATGGCGCGCTGCGCGCGCTCAAGCCGTTTGGCTTCAGGCGAGGCAGCGTTTTCTTCGTCGAAGGCGCGGAGCATTGGTTTACTTGGGACCGTCCCGACGATCTCGCCTACGAAGGCCGCGTACTCGCCGACTGGTGCGAGACGCGCAACATCACGCTCGTGCTGCTGGCCGGGCGCGCGGCGGCGACCACGAACGATCTCGCGCTCGACTCCGAAGCGCTCGAAGAGCAGCTCGAACAGG
>NZ_JAWRXU010000780.1:0-268 GCF_046534895.1 Paraburkholderia sp. SIMBA_053
GCGTAGGGCGCGATTGCGCCATCCATCACTCTCAGGTGACGATGCCCGCGGCTTTTTTCGCACCGCTGCACAAGTCCCGAAAACGCTCACCTTTGCTTCAAATTCCCGATTCGACTGGTGAATAGAAACCGGCGGCTTGCACCTGGCGGCATTGCTTCGGTGAGCCTGGTTTCTCTGCGGCGCGCACCGGCCGCGAGGTGAGCCCGGCGCAAGCATCGGGTCTCACCGACGCGCCGAAAACCCGCGCCAGCCTTTGCTGGCGGGCATT
>NZ_JAWRXU010000781.1:0-268 GCF_046534895.1 Paraburkholderia sp. SIMBA_053
GAGGCCGACGGTTTCGGTTTCCTCGTGTTCGCGAGCCGCGCGAGAGGGCGCATCCTGCTAGAGTTCGGCGCGACGCGCACGGCCGCCAGCACGCGGCGCGGCGTGCGTCGCCAGGATGCGGCGGGCGACGCGACACCGCGCTCGCTGCGTCGAATCCCGCAGATTACGCGTAGCAATTCACATAATGCACGGCCGCGAAGATTCGCGGCCGTGGTGTTTTTGCGAGTCAATCATTGCGGGTGATGCATCCGCGTCCGCGCGCTCAACT
>NZ_JAWRXU010000782.1:0-268 GCF_046534895.1 Paraburkholderia sp. SIMBA_053
GCCGACGACAAACGCGCCCGCCGCGGCCAGTTGCATCAGCAGGCCGAAGGCGAACGCGACGAGGCGTCGTTGCCGCACGGCGAGCCATGTCACCGCGGCGCCTTCGATTGCCCACGTCGCGCTCGTCGTCGGTCCGGTGAACGCGAGCGGCACGGCGAGCGTCGCGAAGATGACGGCGAGCGCGAACATCGAGTCGAATAGCAGGCCGAGACGCGCGCGGCGCGGCGCGAGCCAGCCCGCTATCGCGAGATAGAACACGGCGAGCGCG
>NZ_JAWRXU010000117.1:0-452 GCF_046534895.1 Paraburkholderia sp. SIMBA_053
GCCGATCCTGAACAGACGCGGCAGCGGCGCGGCGCTCTTCGGGCCGAACCAGGTATCGTAGATCGTGCCGGCCGTGCCCTTGGCTTCGAGATCCTTCAGCGTGTCGTTGACGACATTCAGCAGGCGCGTCTCGCCCTTCGGCACGCCCACGCCTTCGTAGTCGTTGGAGATCGTGAACGGCGGGATCTCGTAGTTCGCCTTGTCCGGCACCTTCGCCAGCAACGCGACGAGCTTCGGTCCGTCCTGCGTGATCGCCTGCACGTTGCCCGTGCGAAGCGCGGCGAATGCGAACGGCGTGTCGTCGTAAGCGATGATCGTCGCGCTCGGGAATTGCGCGCGCACCTGCTGCTCATTGGTCGTGCCTTTATCGGCGCCGATCCGCACACCGTTCAACTGTTGCGGCGAAGTAAGCGTGCCCTTCTTCGCGATGAATTGCGTGCCCGACGCAAAAT
>NZ_JAWRXU010000783.1:0-268 GCF_046534895.1 Paraburkholderia sp. SIMBA_053
GTCCCAGAGTTCCGGCGCGACGTAGCCGCGCGCCAGATTGCGCATGTACTTCTGCGGGGTCGTGATGTTCAGCTTCTGCTCGTTGAAGTCGAATTCGACCGTTGCGTCCGGCACGCTCGCGCTGACATCGACGCATGCGTCTGCACCCTGATCCGCTGCGTTCGTCAGCTTCGTGAAGTCGACGCCGTACGCTTCGAGCATCTTGCGCGTGAGACAGGCGCGCGCGTTCTCGCCTTCATGCACGGCGGTGAAGCGCACGCTCTCGCGC
>NZ_JAWRXU010000784.1:0-268 GCF_046534895.1 Paraburkholderia sp. SIMBA_053
TAAAGTTCATAATTTGAGCTGCGGCCGGTACATTCACTAATTCAAGAATAGATACAAATGGGCTTTTCATTAGGCTTGACGAATTCCATGGAAGAACCGTTACTAAAATAAAGATAGATCCTAAATAGAAAAATAAGATGCGATAAATAACGGTATTGGTCGCGATAGTAATGGCTTTTTCAGGCTGAGACGATTCACCTGCTGCGGTTGCGACAATTTCTGTTCCCATAAAGGAGAACATGACAAGGGCAATTCCTAAAAATACAGG
>NZ_JAWRXU010000785.1:0-268 GCF_046534895.1 Paraburkholderia sp. SIMBA_053
GCTCGCCACGCTGATTGACGCAGGCAAGGTGCGCACCTGCGCTAACGCGCGGCGCGATGTTGGCTACTGTTTGACGGGCACCACACCGATGTCCAGTTCGACGGTGCTCTCCGAGGCAACGACGGTAGCCACGCCGCGTGTGATACGCCGTGTAGATGGTCCGCTTACAGGCTATGACAGGGAACTCGATGCGCATCGTTCGCTTGCCATGCTCGTGCGCCGCTGAGGTTTCAGGGGCGCTACGCTTAAGCGCACGGAGTACTCGTCC
>NZ_JAWRXU010000786.1:0-268 GCF_046534895.1 Paraburkholderia sp. SIMBA_053
GTATCGTACCCGCGAACGCAATGTGCGGGCAGGCGTGTTCGGGGGCAACCTCGTCGTCGCGATGCGCCCACTGAAAGCCGCCGACGCCATCCGCGCGATTCAGATCACGAGCCGCTTTCCTGCTGTCCACGGCGCGCCGGTGCATATCGGCGATCCGTCGTTGATCGGCATTCGCGATCTGTCGCGGCCCGATTTCGGCGATGCGGTCGACGTGCGCGACGACGAACTGCCTGTGTTCTGGGCGTGCGGCGTCACACCGCAAGCCGCG
>NZ_JAWRXU010000787.1:0-267 GCF_046534895.1 Paraburkholderia sp. SIMBA_053
ACTTCCAGTATCCGGGCGCGGATGTCGTCGGGCCATTCGCCCGGGGTCGGGACTGGGTATCGGCTGATCGTTGTTTCTGGCATTGCAGTGTCTCCTTTTCTCTATGTCTGCGACGCTGGGCGGGGTTTTGGTTTTTTCTCTCGCATCTGCGTTTGTGTTTGGTGTCGGCGGGTTGGGTGTGCTCGTCTTTGCGCTGGCATCCGCGTTATGGTGTTTGCCGTTCAGGCGTCGCCCCTGTGCGGGGCGGCACCTACTTTTCTTTGCCGC
>NZ_JAWRXU010000788.1:0-267 GCF_046534895.1 Paraburkholderia sp. SIMBA_053
TAGATTTCCCGCCCATCTCCCTTCACCATTGCCCATCGCTCGCAAAGCTCCGAGGTCAGTTCGTTGCGCGCGAAATCGAGCAAACTCTGTTCCGATATCCCCTCAACCAGTACAACCCATTCCTCGGCGAAGCAATTGCCACTCCGGCGACTCTCTTCCGTATCTAGCGTGGAAGCAAGCCGGTCAGGTATGGCGAAAGCCACACTCGCAATGCCGGGTCGCGCACTCCACTCGCCGCGAACCGCGCGCTCGATCTCGCGTTGTACC
>NZ_JAWRXU010000789.1:0-267 GCF_046534895.1 Paraburkholderia sp. SIMBA_053
ATCAACAACATGAAGTTTTTTCGGGTTTCTTTTAAATATTTCTTTTGTTACCGCCTGACCTATTGAACCCGCCCCACCAAGCACAAGAAACCTTGACTTAGAAACTTCAGCAGCAAGCAGTTCTTCGTTTTTGCTAATATCTTCGGAAAACAGAACCTTACTTCTGCCAATCAACGGTAAAATTGCATCACTCATACTTTTTATCCAATTTTCGAATTTTTTATGACATTACTTAGATTCATAACTGTAGTTGTAGTAACCACCGCT
>NZ_JAWRXU010000118.1:0-451 GCF_046534895.1 Paraburkholderia sp. SIMBA_053
AAACCTCGGAATGAGTGGCTTGCGCTCATTCCCAATGCCCACGACGGGTACGTTCAGTGGGACGAATTCGAGCGGATCCAGTGCGCGATCAATGGCAACCTGCGTCTGGCCGGACACGCTGGCGCCCCAAAGAGCGGCGAGTGCCTTCTGGCGGGACTGTTGCGCTGTCGGCGCTGCGCGAGCAAGCTAACGGTACACTACACGGGTAACAGGCACGACGCCTTGCGCTATAGCTGTCATCGCGGCTGGCTGGACAAGGGGCAACCGCGCTGTATTGCGTTTGGTGGCACGCGCGCGGACGCGGCCATCGCCGAGGCGGTCTTGCAGGTCGTTCAACCGGCGGCAATTGAGGCAGCAATGGTGGCGCGCGAAGAAGAGACCCTGAAGCAGGATGAAGTGCTGGCTGCGCTGCAGCGGGATCTGCAAGCGGCACGTTATACCGCCCAACGCG
>NZ_JAWRXU010000790.1:0-267 GCF_046534895.1 Paraburkholderia sp. SIMBA_053
GCCTCGGCCGCCCACTGCACTCCCATGGAGTGACCGACGACGATGATGCGATCCTCCCCCAGGGCGGCGATCACTTCCGCGAGTGCTCGTCCCATCCGCACCACATCGGGATTGCCGGAGGGCCTGGGCAGCCCCGCGAATCCCGGCAGGTCCACGGACACCACACGCGTGAGATCAGCAAGAACGTCATGCAACCGCGACAGGTAGCGATGCGACATCCCGATGCCGTGCACGAGCGCGATGGTGGGCGATTCCGCACCCGGCGGC
>NZ_JAWRXU010000791.1:0-267 GCF_046534895.1 Paraburkholderia sp. SIMBA_053
CCGTTATGCGCTCAAGATACTACATCTTTCCATATCTGTCATGGCGCTATATCCCAATGTATAGCCCTTTAAATAGTCTGTAGCCCTTAAACTCACAATCCTTCTTGGTTCAAAGAATCTTTTGGGTAATTACTGGTATTCAGATCCCCTACAAAGAACTGCAAATCGTATGACATACAAATAGACCACCACCTAGTGCTTTATTTCAAGCTGCTATCTTTCAAGCAGTACATTTGACCCTCAGGGTTTTTTCGTGTAAAACTTCTT
>NZ_JAWRXU010000792.1:0-267 GCF_046534895.1 Paraburkholderia sp. SIMBA_053
GGCCGTTTCCCGCAACGTCCGACAGCCGCTTTACTTCGGTTGGCATGACTGCCATCGAACGCTTCCTGCGCCCCGTCTGCTATCAGGGCTTCCCGGACGATCTGCTGCCCGAGGCGCTGAAGCATGACAATCCGCTCGGCATCTGGCGACTCACCGACGGTGAGTTGTCGAAAGCCTGAATCAAGCCTGCAATCATGTGCTGGGCGCGCGACCGGTGCGGTCTATCGGTCGCGCGTTCGTGTCGTTTCGAAGCGCATGAATGCCGGC
>NZ_JAWRXU010000793.1:0-267 GCF_046534895.1 Paraburkholderia sp. SIMBA_053
CTGCAGTTCACCGGCGACCTCGGCCTCTCCAACGCGGCGTATGGACTCGGCGCGGGGATTTTCTTCTTCGGCTATTTCGTGTTCGAAGTGCCGAGCAATCTGCTGCTGAAGAAGTTCGGCGCTCGCGCCACGATCGCGCGCATCACGATGCTGTGGGGCCTGCTGTCGTGCCTGATGATGTTCGTGCGCAGCGAAACGATGTTCTACGTGCTGCGCTTTTTTCTTGGCGTCGCCGAAGCCGGGCTCGTGCCAGGCGTGGTGCTCTAT
>NZ_JAWRXU010000794.1:0-267 GCF_046534895.1 Paraburkholderia sp. SIMBA_053
GGGAATGCGGTTATACGCGCACACATTGTCGAAATATCCGGCGATCTGCCCTGCGAGAAACAGGCATATCCCCGCGGCCGCCGCGTAGAACAGCGTTTGCGCGGTGGGATTCGCATCGTGCAGCAGGTGCGTCGCCTTCGTCTGATCGATGTAGTGATGTCCCGTCGCCGCCCGGTACGCCATTGCGATCAGCATCGCACCGGGCACGGCAAGCATGATATTGCCGATGATGGCCGCTGTCTGGCTGCGGATGGTCCGTGCTATCAG
>NZ_JAWRXU010000795.1:0-267 GCF_046534895.1 Paraburkholderia sp. SIMBA_053
CCAACGTGGAAGACGGTCAAGTGGTCACGCTGACGGTCACCGACAGCCAGAACAACACCGCCACGTTCACCGCCACGGTGACCAACGGCGCATTCAGCACCACCGAAGACCTGACGGCCGCCGGCCTGGTCGACGGCACCATCACCGTGGTCGCCGACGTCACCGACCAAGCGGGCAACCCGGCCAGCGACACCGAAAGCGCCACGCTGGATGCCGACAATGCTGACCTGCCGACCATCGACTTGGCGGCCATCGGCGACGGCAACC
>NZ_JAWRXU010000796.1:0-267 GCF_046534895.1 Paraburkholderia sp. SIMBA_053
GGTCGCGATGACCTGCGGCCCGGGATGGGCGAGCGCGTACGAGACGGCGAGTGCGCCGGTGCCGCAGCCGAGGTCGAGCACGCGGCTCGGGCGGTCGCCGTTCACAGCTCCGGAAGAACCACCGTTCTCCGACCCGTTCGCGCCGTTTTCGACCCGAATCAGCCCATTCTTGAGGAGTTGTGAACCGCCGAGGCAGAGCACTTCAAGCAGCACGCGGGTGCCGATGTCGAGGCGGGCGCCGGCGAACGCCCCGCCGTGCGCGACCAG
>NZ_JAWRXU010000797.1:0-267 GCF_046534895.1 Paraburkholderia sp. SIMBA_053
CCCCGCCATCCTTCCGGCGGATGCTCTTGTGGCTAGCCCACGCATGAATCATGGTGCCGTCGACGCTGAAATGCTCGCCCGACAGCAAGCCGCGTTTATGTGCCGTTTCCACTGTCGCGTTGAACAGGTCGGTCACCGCATCGAATTCGATCAGCCGATCCCGGTTCTTGCTGAACACCGAGTGATTCCACACCGCTTCCTCAATCGACAGGCCGACGAACCAGCGAAACAGCACGTTGTACGAAATCTGCTCGACCAGTTGTCGCT
>NZ_JAWRXU010000798.1:0-267 GCF_046534895.1 Paraburkholderia sp. SIMBA_053
GCGCGTGACACCCGCCGCATATGTGGCCATCGCCGCATCGACGCCGCCCGCGACGATCGACGTGCCCGCTTCGAGTCCAAGCTGCTCCGTCCATTGCGACAGCAAACCACCCACCACATCCGATGATTCGACCAGATGCTCCGGCATCATCGTCGCGGGTATGCCGAGCATGTCGAGGGCCTCGTCGGACCAGTCGCGCTTCGCGATGTCATACACGCCGCCGATGTTGCCCGCCGAACTGTGATCGACAGCCACTTCGCCCGTCAG
>NZ_JAWRXU010000799.1:0-267 GCF_046534895.1 Paraburkholderia sp. SIMBA_053
GGGGATTTTTTCGTCGGCGGCGCCGGAGCATGGCACGTGGCTTTTCTTTCTGAACTACTGGGGCAATTTCGATTCGACCGGCTACAACTTCGACGCCGCCGCGCACGACCGCGACGTGATCACCGCGACGTTGACGCTGGTCTTCAACGAAAACACGCCGAACGAACGGCGCGAAACGATGATGGTGCCGCTGCGCAAAATCGGCGACCTGATGCTCGTGAAGAGCGAGCGACTTTGATAGCGGGACGGGAGCAGTAACGATGAAGC
>NZ_JAWRXU010000800.1:0-267 GCF_046534895.1 Paraburkholderia sp. SIMBA_053
GCCGAGTTCGCAGCCGAGCCGCGCCCCTGACAGAGGATGCCTTCGTTGCGCGCGAAACGGACGATGTCGTATACCGTCAGGAAATACGGCTCGTACTTCAGGTCCGCGATCAGTGACAGTTCGTGCTCGATCTGCGTCTGCACCTTGTGCGGGATGCCGCGCGGGTACCGGCGATGTGCCCCAAGATAGGTTTCGCGCCGCAGGTACGCGGTTGGGGTGATGCCGGGCGGCACGAGTTCGTCGGGATACTCGTAACGAAGCTCGTCG
>NZ_JAWRXU010000801.1:0-267 GCF_046534895.1 Paraburkholderia sp. SIMBA_053
ATCTTGACATGACTCAGCCGGACTCGATCATGTTGTCGACGCAGTTCCAGCTTCAGCCGATGGACGTTGTATATGTCGGAACAGCAGCATCCACAACATTCAATCGTGTTTTGCAGCAAGTATTGCCGACATTGCAAACGCTCTTTTATCTGAAGCAGCTCACGCGCTAGGCGCTCTTACGCGGATCTGTGTCGCCTTTATTGAGCTAATAAGCGGAGGGGTCTTGTTTCCCATCCTATTGCAATACACGTTGAATAAGCCGTGAGT
>NZ_JAWRXU010000802.1:0-267 GCF_046534895.1 Paraburkholderia sp. SIMBA_053
CGAGTCTTTTTGCGTTTCCTCGTACAGCCGTCACGTAGCGTTCGACAACCACGCTGTTAGTCGAACAATACCGATCAGCGCACCGGCGCCCACAATACCGAATCCGGCAGCACGGCGAATATAACGTGCAGCGTTTCCGCGTGGCCGGCGCGCATCCACACTTCTACCGTTGAACCATACGTTCATCGTTTCACTCCCGGTGTCTTCTTAAACCCGTGATGGGCATACACTGTCACGGGTGCGTGGACGTTCCAGCGCGGTCAGCGG
>NZ_JAWRXU010000803.1:0-267 GCF_046534895.1 Paraburkholderia sp. SIMBA_053
GGCGGCGTTTTTATTTGATCCGTTTTCCCGATTTGAGAATCCGACAGCCAGCTTCTGAGATCGCGCTTAGGAACTTCCCTGCGAAGGGCTGCTGCCGGTATCCAGCTCGCCCGGCGCATACGACGACAGATTCATCAAGCCATTACTCTGCGCGTACTGAAAGAGTTCGGAATCCCTTTCGAGTCCGAGCTTGCGCATCGCGGTGTTCTTTTGCGTGCTGATCGTCTTAATGCTGCGGTTCAGTTGCTCAGAAATTTCCTTGATGGC
>NZ_JAWRXU010000804.1:0-267 GCF_046534895.1 Paraburkholderia sp. SIMBA_053
CGAGGATCTCGCTTCGAACAGCATCCGCGGCCGCGCAGTCATCGTCCCCTAGGCGGCGCTGTCGCAGGGCGGCCGCTCCGTCTCACAGGCGGGGCGGCCGCTGCTGTCTGCACCGCCGATCAAGCGCCGTCACCGCGCTGAAGCGCCGGTGAGATCTCGGTGTTCGCGGGATCCCCGAGGCGATCCCGCGTCAGGACCGCTCGAGCACACCCCGCACACTCGCCTCGGGCGACAGGTCGATGCGCCGGAGCAGCTGCGCGTTGAGGG
>NZ_JAWRXU010000805.1:0-267 GCF_046534895.1 Paraburkholderia sp. SIMBA_053
GCGTGCTTTCTTTTCGCATTGCTGCGTCCTTCATTCTTTCCTTTCGTTACCTCTTTTGAAACTACGCAGTGTATTTCAGCGCATTCGCTTAAGGCGGCTCGTTTCTCTGATGCTGTGTACTGCGGGCTATGCGCCGCTTGCCGGTCACGCGCAATTGAGCGGCGCGGCTGCGCAAGCCGAATCTGTCGACGGTGTATGGGGTCTGCGGCTCGCGCCGCAGTTGACGGAGCAGCCGATGCGCGCGGGAGAGCAGCCAGTCGTATCGGC
>NZ_JAWRXU010000806.1:0-267 GCF_046534895.1 Paraburkholderia sp. SIMBA_053
CTGGTCGTGATCGAGAAACACCCAATGGCTGTTGATGAAGGCCAACTCGTCGGGATCGAAATTGAACTGCGCCGAACTGATCTGCTTGCCCTGTGCCCGGCTGTACGCGAGGTTCAGATAGGCGGAGACATTGTCGTGTCTGAAGTTCGCCGTGAATTCGACGCCGTATGTTTTGCCATATTGATAGTTGAACGGCGTGAAGATCAGGGCCGAACCGAATTGCCCTTCGTCGAGCAGATTGGTCGACTTCTTGTAGTACGCATCGAG
>NZ_JAWRXU010000807.1:0-267 GCF_046534895.1 Paraburkholderia sp. SIMBA_053
TGGAAAAAGCTAACGCTAAAGATGGAAGGTGGTTTGTGATTCTTTATAAATTAACAGGAAATAATATAGGGTGGAAAAATGAAAGATAGGGATAACGGGGTTTCTAAAGATTTAATCATTGAAGCTGGGCTTCAATTGATCCCTAATGTTGGGGGAGCTCTAGCAACAGTAATCTTTGGTCGAAAGCAAGAAAAACGATATTCAAGGTTAGAAGGTTTTTATAACCAGTTAGCATCAGAGGTGGAGGGTATTAAATCATCTATAAGG
>NZ_JAWRXU010000808.1:0-267 GCF_046534895.1 Paraburkholderia sp. SIMBA_053
CCCGGCTGGTCATCGCGGAGGGCAACTACCTCCTGGTCGACCAGGATCCGTGGTCGCGCATCCCCTCGCTTCTGGCCGAGAGCTGGTTCGTGGCGACGCCCGAGGAGGAGCGGATGCGGCGGCTCGTCGACCGGCACACCCGCCACGGCCGCACGCCGGAGGCGGCGGCCGTCTGGGCGCGCGACGTCGACGGCGCCAACGCCGCCCTCATCGAGCCGACCGCGTCGCGCGCGTCGCTCGTGGTGAGCGGCACTGGCGCCGACTGGT
>NZ_JAWRXU010000809.1:0-267 GCF_046534895.1 Paraburkholderia sp. SIMBA_053
GCCCGCAGATGCTTCTGCGGGCCGCGTCAGTCCAGTGGGGGCGTCGGGGATGATCCGGCGGCCCATGCCGACTAGAACACTCGAAGGGTCATACTTCAGCGAGGGCAGGAGTAGCCACACGAGTGCGCCTGATGAGCACCATCCCGATGGCAGCGGAAGACAGTGCGAGGGCGGCCAGGATGGCAAACAGCCCGGAGGGGCTCCATGCAATCAAGGCAGGTGTGACCAGCGCTACGCCGGCGAACACAAAGCGAGCGATGGCGTACG
>NZ_JAWRXU010000810.1:0-267 GCF_046534895.1 Paraburkholderia sp. SIMBA_053
GTGATCGACGCTCAGCACGTCGAAGCCCTCGATATCGCGTATCACCACGTCTCTCATCGTCATTTCGCACCCTCCTGAATCCGCTAGAGACGGCCGGAACCGGCTGTGCGTCCCGGCCTTCCGATACAGCGCGGGCGGCATGCCGAAGACGGCGCTGAACGTCCGCGTGAACGACTGCAAACTGCTATAGCCGGACCGCTCGGCGATCTCGGCAATCGGCATCGACCCATTCGCGAGATAGCCGGCCGCGCGATGCAAACGCAGCCG
>NZ_JAWRXU010000811.1:0-267 GCF_046534895.1 Paraburkholderia sp. SIMBA_053
GGTGGCGGTAAGTTCTTCTACTTTGAGGCGAAGAAGCTCTTGCAGGGACCATCCACATGCCCAGCCGCCTTCGAGAACATTGTCGATTCAGTAACGGCGGGCCAGGAGAACACCCAGTCACTGCTGACAGAGCTGGAATCGATATTGCCGGTAATTAGCGCGACGCCGGATTGGCCGGCCATCTGGTCGCTACTTGAGGAGCAGATGGCCTGCACTCGCGAGTTCCAACTGGGGCGACCCTTCCAGCCGAGCGAGCTACCGCTCAGC
>NZ_JAWRXU010000812.1:0-267 GCF_046534895.1 Paraburkholderia sp. SIMBA_053
GCGCCGAACAAACTGCTCGCGAAGATCGGCTCCGAACTGGACAAGCCGGACGGCCTTACCATTCTGACGCCCCAAGACATTCCCACGCGCATCTGGCCGCTCGCTGCGCGAAAGATCAACGGCATCGGACCGAAGGCGAGCGATCGGCTGGCCGCGCTCGGTATCAATACGGTCGGCGATCTGGCGCATGCGGCGCCGGATCTGCTGCAGGCCAACTTCGGCCTCAAGTACGCAACGTGGCTCACGCACGTCGCGCAGGGCAGCGAT
>NZ_JAWRXU010000813.1:0-267 GCF_046534895.1 Paraburkholderia sp. SIMBA_053
GCGGCGCGTCGAGTTCTATTCGGAGAAGCTGCATCGGTACGGTTATCCGGCCGTACCTCACTATGTACCGCCGAGCCGCGGAGAAGTAGCACGCGCAGCTGAGCGTCGACGCTTTCCCTATACGCTCACTTCCTTCAAGAACGGCTACTACTGCCACAGCCAGCATCGTAGCCTGCCAAGCCTTCGTCGCCGTGCCCCTTATCCCGTTGCGGAACTGAGCGCCGATCTGGCGGCCGTGAAGGGCATTGTCGACGGCGACTGGATACG
>NZ_JAWRXU010000814.1:0-267 GCF_046534895.1 Paraburkholderia sp. SIMBA_053
TGATTCATTTTACTTTTCAACACATAATCCCTTCTTTCTTCTCGCTCTCTCATTATACTTGAATTATGTAAACAAAATATAGTGGTAACTTATTGAATTTTCAAAAAAATAGACAAAACCACATACAGAAGGTGCGCTTTTTATATACTTCCCTAAGCGCTGTCTCAAAGAGAAATCTTGTTAAATCAACGATGTATAAAAAGATGCATAAAGTAAAAAATTCTTCTTCCTGCGAACTCTTTTCTATCAAGGGTTCTTTTTTGTGGT
>NZ_JAWRXU010000017.1:0-134315 GCF_046534895.1 Paraburkholderia sp. SIMBA_053
GCGGTCGACCGGAGTTAGCGCTTCAGCGCTTAGTCCGGTCCCATGCAAAGCGGTCGACCGGAGTTAGCGCTTCAGCGTTTACTTCAGCCCCATGCAAATCTGTCTCTACCAGCGTTAGCGCTTCGGTTCCTGCTTCTCAGTGCTTAACCCTGTCCTTGACTAAACGCGTTGGACCCGGAATTTATTCCACCGACGCGCTCGCAATGCCGGCATTTTCCGCCATCGACGGGAGCAAACGCGGGCCGTGGCCGAAGAAGCCGGCCAATGGTCGGCGGATTTCGTAACTCAACGTTACAGCCAATAGTTATCAGGTGCTTATGTGAGCGCAAGCCGTTATAGTGGACGCAGTTCGCCCGTCGACGCGTTCTGCCCCCACACAGGGTAGAATCGCGGCGAACAACCGTCTTTCTAACCTGAATTGTCCATGGCTTCCGCAGAATCGCATCCGCAAAACGACTTCATGAACGCTGCGCGCAAAGAACGAAAGCGCGTTGAGATTTACCTTGTCAATGGCATCCGCCTGACAGGGTGCATCGAGTCGTTCGATCAGTATCTGGTGATGCTGCGCACGCCCGTCGGCTTGCAAGGCATCTACAAGCGCGCCATCTCGACGATCCAGCTCGATACCGGAACCCGTCCGGCTCCGCGCGCGGGCCGTCCGTCGCATGGCGAGCACACCACGCGCGGCCCGCACGGCTCGCGGGAGCCGCGCGAGCATCGGGAACCGCGTGAACCGCGCGAATCGTACGGTGCGCCGTCATCCGACCGCCCTGCGCCAGAGCGCGGCAGCGCGTCAGACGCGCCGGTAGTGGTGACGCGCCGCCGGCGCCTGTTCGGCACGGGCGGCGACGGCGGCAACCACGGCAATCATGGCGGCGGCGGTCACGCGTAAGCGTCGACGTGCCCGCGGTGCGGCGACGGTCACTTCGCGAGAGGACCGAGCCGCTGCAGAATTTTTTCTACCCTCGCCACCTGCTGGTCCGTCAGCTCGAACTTGCTTTTAACCGCCAACACGCGACGCCGCCAGTAGCCGGCGTCCAACATCCGTTGCGCCGGCTGCTTCGTTGCCCAATCCAGATGTTCCAGCTCTGCCTCCACCACGTGTGAAGCGTTGAAACGCTTGGCGCGCACGGGTTTCTTGTCCATGGTGTTTGCTGCCTTGTCGTTCGCCGATCGTGTTTGCGCTCCTCCCGAGCTGAGCATTGCAGGTTTGGCGCAGGCGGTCTGATGGGCCGGTCCACGCGACCGGTCATTGTTCTATTTTCCGCACTGCATTCCTGCGACACTCGGAAAACGAGCGGGCAGGCTCACGTTTGAAGTTTTTATTTATTCAGATTGGGGCGCACCCGCCGCATGTCGATCCTCGCGTGCTCTGGCGAGTGCGCACGCGCGTCCTATACCGTTCGGCCGATGTCGTCGATGCTCCCTTTGCGTTATGCTCAACCGTCGACTTCGTTCATAGGGAGCCTGTCATGACGAGCAAGAAGCACACTGCGTTGCCCGCTGCCGGAAAGCAGGCGGAACCGTCGATAGACTCGACGGATAGTCGCCTCGACGAGGCGTTGGAAGAGAGCTTTCCCGCGAGCGACCCGATCGCCGTCCACGAGCACGAGCCGCGTCGCGCATCGGAAAACGAGCAGCCGGTGACAGAAAAGAAGCGGCGCTAGCGCGCGCGGCAAGAAGTAAGGCGCATGCTACGAAGACCAGCGCAGCCCGCGCGAATGGGATTGCCGGCGCGTCGCAACGCGTCGTTTCGGCGGGCCGGGCTGCGGTAAAGCACCGCTACGCCCGGCCTTGAGATGGGCCGTTCGACCCAGTCCGGGTTAGTGCGCGGGCAAGCCGCTTTCGAGTTGGCGCTGCAGGTCGCGCACCTGGCGCTGGGCGACGCGCAGCTGCTCTTGCGCGGCAGTCTTCTGCTGAGCCAGTGCCAGTGCTTCCGCGCGCGTTTGCTGCTGCTGGTTCGCAACGATCGTCTGCTGCTGGCGGGCTACGTCAAGATCCGCTTGCAGACGGTTGGCGCGGCCCTGTGACAACGCGATCATGCGTTCGGTGAACGCCTTCTGCGCTTCGAGTTGCGTGCGGCGAATCTCTACATTCGACAACTGCACAGTCTGGCGCACGAAATCGCGATAGATCATTTCGGCGCGCGCCGCGTCTTGCGTCTTGATCACGCGCCAGAAGTTCTTCTGCTGGAAAAGCGCCACGTAGTACGTCATTTCCTTGCCGTGGAATAGCAAGCTCGTTCCATAGCTGGCGTTGTACGTGGTGCGCAACTCGCTGAGTTCCGAGCCCTTGATCAACTGCTGCAGTTCCGCGACGTTCCCCGCGGCGGATTGCTTGACCTCATCCGGCGTAAGCGCGGATGTTTGCACTTGCGTCTGCACTTGGGCCTGCGCCGGCAGCAAAGCGGACGCCAGTGCGGTTGTGGTGGCCGGTTCGGCAACCAACCCGGGCGTTGCGCTGTTATCGGCCTCCGGCTGAGCCTGTGCGCCCGCGACTTGTGCTACCCCCAACGCCATGATCGCGGCGACGGCGATCAGTCGTAGTTTCGACTTCTGGTCCATGTCATTCCTGCTTCGATAGTTTTAATTTTAGTTCCTGATCATCTCATTATTACTCACTTTCGCGAACTTCGGGCTGTTCGTCGAAAATTTGTACCGACCGGGTGTCCTGGGTTAGGCCTTCCAGCGCAGGGTGGTCTTGTCAATTGGCGAAGATGCCGCCTCGTCTGGTTCTAGGGACGGCAGACGATAGGAGGTTGCAATCGCTGCGTCAGGAGCGGAGGTCGCCGCGCGGGGCATGCGCTTTCAACGTGGACTGCTGCCTCACCGTGTCGCACGGTTCGGCGCAGATACAGTCGGGCGTTTGATCCAGTCAGCGCCCTACTGTTGGAACTGACGGGCGTCTCGAGTTTGGTGGTGGGCGACTCAGTCAGCTCCAGCGACTCCAGAACTCTTGAACACATTGACGAGCCGGTTCATGACATCGCCATGCAGTTTCGGAACCCGTAATTGATAAGGATCCCGCATTAACGCGATTAACGGACGAGCCATCGGACCATTCGGGCCCGAGCGAGGTTGCAGATCAACACTGCGTTCACACAGGCCTCACGTGACTGCGCGCAATGTCACGCCGTGCGTTTCGTTCCATACGACGCACGTTTATTTGCATGCGGGCCCTCACCCGCCGCTGAGAGCTTCGTCGATTACTTCAGCCCTCGGACCGACGACACGAAGTACTACAGCCTGCGACCTGTAGGTGCTACAAGCGTCCGGCAAAACACCCGTCGAAAGCACGTCGCTCAGGCCGCATATCGAAGCCATGCTCTGGTATCAGTTCAATGCAGCCGCAAAGTGCCGCAGTCTGATTAGAGGTTCCACTATCAAACGACAGCCGCACTTTGACGCACACTTAACGTATTCTGCGCTGACGACATGAAGCGGCCATACGAAGCCGCGAGCCGGGCTCGCGCCGCTGGCGTCAGGAGAACCCGGAGCATCACGCGAGATCGCGAGTCCAACGTCTCGTGATACGGCTTCACGCGATGCCAAAAACGCTGCGCGACCACGATCGCGCCGTCTTTTAACAAGGAGGAAGACAATGATGCAGTTCACTCAACGCGCTCGCGCGGTCGCGCTTCGCACAGCGAAACATGCAGCGTTTGCCGGTGTGCTTCTCGCCAGCGCTGTCACCGCGATGGCGCAAACGGACACTCCGGTAGGCACCTGGCAGACTATCGACGATCACACCGGCCAGCCAAAGGCACTCGTGCAGATTTCCCAGGACGGCAGTGGCACGCTAAGCGGCAAGGTAATCAAGGGTCTCGGTCCGAACGACCAGCCAGATCGCCGCTGTACTGCATGTACCGACGCGCGCAAGGACCAGCCAATTCTCGGCATGACCATCATTAGCGACATGAAAAAGGACGGTGAAGCCTGGGATCACGGGCAGATCCTCGACCCCGAAAACGGCAAGCTATACAAGTGCAAAATGCATCTGGAAGAAGGCGGCAACAAGCTCGTTGTGCGCGGATACATCGGCGTGTCGTTGCTTGGCCGATCGCAAACCTGGGTTCGTCAGCAATAATGAATGAGCGCGGCCCGCGCTGATCAATCCAAAAGACAAAGACAAAGACAAACGGCCGACGATATTATCGTGCGGCCGTTTTTACGTGATCTCGCGTAATTGAAGTCGTCATGCAGCGTGTTTGAAGGGCGACGCGAAAGCAAACGGGGAAGACGGCAAGGGCTTGGCCGGTGCCGGCTTGTGCAACGTGGGCGACGTATGCGCCGTGGGCGCTGCCGGCACCGGCGCCTTTTCTACTGCGACCACGCTTTTCTGTTCCGCGCTCAGGTGCGTGCGCATGCGCGCCTCCATCATTGCGCAAAGTTCTTCACTCGCTGTGCCGAACAACTGCTCCATGACGCGCTTTAATACGCCTGATTCGTACCAGGCCTTGAAGCGGCGATGACAGGTTTGATAAGACGGGTATTTGCGCGGCATGGCAGACCAGGTAGCGCCGCTATACATTACCCACAACACGCCGTTCAGAACAGAACGGGTGTTGGCAAGCGGGCGTCCGCGTAGTTCAGAGCGCGGGCGCAGTTCGGGCAGCAACGGCGCAATGCGTTGCCACTCTTCGTCGTTCATATCGCGGTAGGGGTTCATGGTTTCTCCTTTGTCAGATACTCGACAAAGATAGCCAGTCGCCCAAACACGGAACATCAGAGCAATCCGAATCCTGAAAATACGCCTTTCGACCTAGTCCGCTAGGCCGAAGCGGCGTGAGCTATCGCAAAAGGAGGGCCCGCGGGTATCCCGAAACGGCCGGAGCCCTGCTCAGGTCAGCGACGTATCGACGATCCGGCGCGGCGCATCGAGATACTCTTTGCTCTGCATTTCGACGATCCGCGACACCGTGCGAGTGAATTCGTTAGCCATGGGGCCATCGACGTAAAGTTCCTCGGGCGGCACCGCAGCCGACATCAGCAGCTTCACCTTGTGGTCGTAGAACACGTCGATCAGCCATGTGAAGCGGCGCGCTTCCGACGCCATGCGCGCCGACATCTGCGGCACCGCTGACAGAATCACCGCGTGGAAACGGCTCGCCAGTTCAAGGTAGTCGTTCTGCGAACGGGGACCGCCGCACAACGTCGCAAAATCGAACCAGACAACGCCGTCGGCCTTGCGTAGCGCCTTCAACTCGCGTTTTTCGATATGCAGGATCGGGCTTTCGTCAGGGACTGCGGCGAGGCGCGCGAACGCGTCGCGCAACGCCTTGTCCGCGGCCGCGCCGAGCGGCGTGTGATACACCTCCACCTGAGCGAGGGTGCGTTGCCGGTAGTCGATGCCTGCATCGACGTTGATCACGTCGAGCTTCTCCTTGATAAGCTCGATGGCCGGCAGCATGCGGTCGCGGTGCAGGCCGTCAGGGTACAGCGTGTCGGGGTCGTAGTTGGACGTCATCACGAACTGCACGCCGTTTTCAAAGAGCTTGTCGAGCAGGCGGTACAGGATCATCGCATCGGCAATGTCCGACACGTGAAATTCATCGAAGCAGATCAGCCGGTAGCGCTTCGCAACGCGTCGTGCGAGTTCGTCGAGCGGATCGGCCTGGCCTTTCAGTTCTTCCAGTTCGCGATGCACTTCGCGCATGAATTCGTGGAAATGCAGCCGCGTTTTGCGCTGCACCGGCACGATCATGTAGAAGCTGTCCATCAGGAAGCTTTTGCCGCGCCCTACTCCGCCCCACATGTACACGCCGCGCGGCGGGTCCGGGCGGTTGATGAGCTTTTTCAACGCATTCGAGCGGCGCGACTTGTACTCGACCCACTCTTCGTAGCACCGCTGCAGACGGTCGACCGCCGCGCGTTGCGCCGGGTCGGATTGGTAGCCCCGCGTCTGCAGTTCTTTTTCGTAGTATTCGGTGACGTTCATCGTGTTGCTGCGAAAAGAAAGGCGGGAGGGAGTGAACCCGCCCGCCTTTGTGGTGATGCCAGAGTACGTTCAGTCAGGCGTGCGCGCGATTACATGTTCAGCGCGCGCTTGTCCACGGCGAGTGCCGCTTCGCGCATGACTTCCGAAAGCGACGGGTGCGGATGGCAAATGCGGCCGATGTCTTCCGACGCCGCCTTGAATTCCATCGCCACCACGGCTTCCGCGATCAGGTCCGATGCGTTTGCCGAGATGATGTGCACGCCGAGCAGTTCGTCGGTCTTTGCGTCGGCGATCATCTTGACGAAACCGTCCGCCTTGTTGATGCCCAGCGCGCGGCCGTTCGCCATGAACGGGAACTGGCCCGTCTTGACTTCGCGGCCTTCCGCCTTCAGTTGCTGTTCCGTCTTGCCGACCCACGCAATTTCCGGCTCCGTGTAGATCACCCACGGAATGCAGTTGTAGTCGATATGCGGCTTCTGACCGTCGATGATCTCAGCGACCAGCACGCCTTCGTCTTCGGCCTTGTGCGCGAGCATCGGGCCACGAACCACGTCGCCGATCGCGTAGACGTTCGGCACGGCCGTCGCGCAATGATCGTCGACGTCGATAAAGCCGCGTTCGTTGGCCTTCAGGCCAATCGCTTCGAGACCGAGGTTGTCGGTGTTCGGCACGCGGCCGATCGACACGATCAGGCGGTCGGCTTCGATCTTCTGCGCGTTGCCGTCCTTGTCCGTGTAATTGATCGTGACGCTGTTCTCGGTTGTCGACACTTCGCCGACCTTCACGCCAACGTGAATGTCGAGACCCTGCTTCTTGAACTGCTTGGCCGCTTCTTTCGCGAGCGCCTGGTCAGCCGCGCCGAGGAATTCCGGCAGCGCTTCGAGCACGGTCACTTCCGCGCCCAGACGGCGCCACACCGAGCCCAGTTCGAGGCCGATCACGCCTGCGCCGATCACGGCGAGCTTCTTGGGTGCCGTGTCGAAAGCGAGTGCGCCTTCGTTGTCGGCGACAATCTTGTTGTCGACCGGAATGTTCGGCAGATGGCGTGCCTTCGAACCCGTGGCGATGATCACGTTCTTCGCCGTGACGACTTCCGTCTCGCCTTCCCCGCTCACCTCGATCTGCACGCCGGCGTCCGTCTTGCCGGTGAACTTGCCGTGACCCTTGAGCCACGTGATCTTGTTTTTGCGGAACAGGAATTCGATGCCCTTCGTCATCTTTTCAACGATGCCGTCTTTGCGGGCCATCATCTTCGAGATGTCGACCTTCACGTTTTCCACCGAGATGCCGTGGTCAGCGAGGTGATGCGATGCGTTTTCAAATTCTTCCGACGACGCGAGCAGCGCCTTCGACGGAATGCAACCCACGTTCAGACACGTGCCGCCGAGCTTCAGCGTGCCGGCCGGGTTCTTCCATTTTTCGATACATGCGACGGTCTTGCCGAGCTGCGCTGCGCGGATGGCGGCGATGTAACCGCCAGGGCCTGCGCCGATCACGACGACGTCAAATTCTTTGGACATGACAATCCTTTTGATGACGGAACGGCGCGCGGCCACACTTCGTGGCGCGGGTCGTTCCTGTACTGCGGAATGCGAAAGACGTGGTGCTTGCCTGATGCTTTATATGGCGCCGGCTCGCGCGATCGCAAGCCGGCACCGATAAAAGCGGCGCTTACAGGTCGAGCAGCAGGCGCGCCGGGTCTTCCAGCGCATCCTTCATGGCGACGAGCGACAGCACGGCTTCACGGCCGTCGATGATCCGGTGGTCGTAGGAGAGCGCCAGGTAGTTCATCGGGCGGATCACGATCTGGCCGTTTTCGACCACGGCGCGTTCCTTCGTTGCGTGCACGCCGAGAATCGCGGACTGCGGCGGGTTGATGATCGGCGTCGACAGCATCGAACCGAACACACCGCCGTTCGAGATCGAGAACGTACCGCCCGTCATTTCCTCGATCGACAGCTTGCCGTCTTTCGCCTTCTGGCCGAATTCGGCAATCTTCTTCTCGATTTCGGCAAGGCTCAGCTGATCTGCATTGCGCAGGATCGGAACCACCAGACCGCGCGGCGAACCGACAGCGATACCAATGTCGAAATAGCCGTGATAGACGATGTCGTTACCGTCGATCGACGCGTTCACCAGCGGGAACTTCTTCAGCGCGTGAACAGCCGCCTTCACGAAGAACGACATGAAGCCGAGCTTCACGCCGTGTTCCTTTTCGAACTTGTCCTTGTACTTGTTGCGCAAGTCCATCACCGGCGCCATGTTCACTTCGTTGAACGTGGTCAGGATGGCGTTGGTTTGCTGCGACTCGAGCAGACGCTCGGCGATACGCGCACGCAGACGCGACATCGGCACGCGTTGCTCCGGACGGTCCTTAAGCCACTGGTCGGCCGATGCCGGGCCCTTGACGTCCGGCAGCGACGGCCGGGCGGCCTTCGGTGCCGCAGCCGGTGCAGGCGCGGCGGGCTTCGCAGCCGGAGCGGCCTGGCCTGCCGTCAGCACGTCGCCCTTGGTGATGCGGCCGTCGCGGCCCGAGCCGGCGACGTCGCCCGACGACAAGCCCTTCTCCGCCATGAGCTTGCCGGCAGCCGGCGAAGCAGCGGTGTTCGCACCCGTTGCGGATGCGGCTTGAGCAGCCGGCGCCGGTGCGGCGGCCGGTGCGGGCGTGGCGGCCGGAGCCGGTTTCACTTCCGCTTCGACAGCGGCGGCGCCTGCCTTGCCTTCCGTGTCGATCTTGGCGATGACCTGATCGGCCGTGACGGTGTCGCCGTCGTTCGCGATGACTTGCGCGAGCACGCCGGCCGAGGGTGCCGGCACTTCGAGCACGACCTTGTCGGTCTCGATTTCGATGAGAATTTCGTCCTGGGCAACAGCCTCGCCGGGCTTCTTCTTCCACTGCAGCATCGTGGCTTCCGAGACCGACTCGGACAGCTGGGGAACCTTGACTTCAACAATAGCCATTATGAATATCCTGAATACGTATCGGGTGACGGCGCGGTGAACGACGACCGCCTGCGAACCATGTCTGCCGCGCCTGGACCTTTATGCGGTCGCTGAACGCGGCGCGGGAAAGCGCGCTGCGCTTTCCCGGTTCGTCTGTTCTCTTTATTTAGCGATCGACGCGCTCTTGAGGCGGCCGAAAGCGCCTTCGACCAGCGCTTTCTGCTGCTCGTAGTGCTTCGCGTAGTAACCGACTGCCGGCGAAGCCGAAGCCGGACGGCCGCTGTATGCCAGCTTCTGTCCTTCCTTCATGCCTTCCTTCAGATGGTGCTCGATGTAGAACCACGGTCCCTGATTCTGCGGCTCGTCCTGCACCCAGACCACTTCCGTCGCGTTGTCGTACTTCTTGATCTCCGCTTCGAACTGCTTGTGAGCGAACGGATACAGCTGTTCGATACGCACGATCGCAACGTCGTTCGCCTTCGCTTCGCGGCGATGCGCGACGAGGTCGTAGTACACGCGGCCCGAACACACCAGCACGCGCTTGACCTTCTTCGCGTCGATGGTTTCTTCGACTTCGCCGATCACCGGCTGGAACGAACCCTTCGCCAGTTCCGACAGATCGGAGACGGCTTCCTTATGACGCAGCAGCGACTTCGGCGTAGCGACGATCAGCGGCTTGCGGAACAACCGGATCATCTGACGGCGCAACAGGTGGAAAATCTGCGCCGGCGTGGTCGGCTGGACCACTTGCATGTTGTGGTCTGCGCACAGTTGCAGGAAACGTTCGATACGCGCCGACGAGTGCTCCGGACCCTGGCCTTCATAGCCGTGCGGCAGCAGCATGGTCAGGCCCGAGACGCGGCCCCACTTTACTTCGCCCGACGAAATGAACTGGTCGATCACAACCTGCGCGCCGTTCACGAAGTCGCCGAACTGCGCTTCCCATGCGACGAACGTGTTCGGTTCAGCCGTGGAGTAACCGTATTCGAAGCCGAGCACCGCTTCTTCCGACAGCACCGAGTCGATCACCGTGAACTTCGCCTGACCTTCGGCGATGTTCTGCAGCGGCACGTAAGTGCCGTCGTTCCAGCGCTCGCGGTTCTGATCGTGCAGCACCGCGTGACGGTGCGTGAACGTGCCGCGGCCCGAGTCCTGGCCGGTCAGGCGCACGGCATAGCCGGAGGCGACCAGCGACGCGAACGCGAGGTGCTCGCCCATGCCCCAGTCGAGCTTCGCTTCGCCACGGCCCATTGCGCGACGATCGTTCAGAACGCGCTCGACGAGCGGGTGAACCTTGAAGTTTTCCGGGACGGTGGTGATGCGCTCAGCGAGGCGCTTCAGTTCCGCGAGCGGCACAGCCGTGTCAGCCGCGTCGGTCCACTTGCGGTTCAGGAACGGCACCCAGTCCACCGCGTACTTGCTCTTGTAGTTCGAGAGCACCGGGTCGACCGTGTGATGGCCTTCGTCCATCGCCTTGCGGTAGGCCTTGACGAATTCCTCGCCTTCTTCGGCCGTGATCACGCCTTGTTGCACCAGCTTTTCCGCGTACAACGCGCGCGTGCCCGGATGCTTTGCGATGGTCTTGTACATCAGCGGCTGCGTGACAGCCGGCGTGTCCTGCTCGTTGTGACCCAGCTTACGGAAGCAGACGATGTCGACCACGACGTCCTTGTGGAACTGCATCCGGAAGTCGATAGCCAGCTGCGTGGCCAGAACCACCGCTTCGGGGTCGTCGCCGTTCACGTGCAGCACCGGCGCCTCGATCATCTTGACGACGTCCGAGCAGTACAACGTGGAGCGCGAGTCGCGCGGGTCCGACGTCGTGAAGCCGATCTGGTTGTTGATGACGATGTGCAACGTGCCGTGCGTGCCGTAACCGCGCGTTTGCGCGAGGTTCAGCGTTTCCATCACGACGCCCTGACCGGCAAAAGCCGCGTCGCCGTGGATCTGCACCGGCAGCACTTGCAGGCCGCTGTCGTCGCCGCGACGGTCCATACGCGCCTTCGCCGAACCTTCTACCACCGGATTGACGATTTCGAGGTGCGACGGGTTGAACGCGAGCGACAGGTGAACCGGGCCGCCTTCGGTCGAGACGTCCGACGAGAAGCCCTTGTGGTACTTCACGTCGCCGGCCGGCAGGTCGTCGACGTGCTTGCCTTCGAATTCGGCGAAGAGGTCAGCCGGCATCTTGCCGAGCGTATTGACCAGCACGTTCAGACGGCCACGGTGAGCCATGCCGATGACGATTTCCTGCACGCCGCGGGCGCCGCCGTGACGCACGACTTCGTCCATCGACGCGATGAAGCTTTCGCCGCCTTCCAGCGAGAAGCGTTTCTGGCCGACGTACTTGGTATGCAGGAAGCGCTCGAGGCCTTCAGCGGCCGTCAGGCGATTCAGGATGTGCTTTTTCTTCTCGTTCGAGAAATTCGGCGTGGAGCGGATCGACTCCAGCTTTTCCTTCCACCAGCGCTTCTGTTCCGGATCGCTGATGTACATGTACTCGGCGCCGATCGTGCCGCAGTACGTGTCGCGCAATGCCTTGACGATCTCACGCAGCGAAGCGCGCTCGAATCCGAAATACAGATTCGTGGCGCTGAATTCCTCGTCCATATCGGCTTCGGTGAAGTCGTAGAACGCGGGTTCGAGTTCGGGGATTGCGGGACGTTCGCGGCGCTTCAGGGGATCGAGATTGGCCCATTGCGAGCCGAGGAAGCGATATGCGCCGATGAGGGACTGCACATAGACTTGCTTTCGCGCGGTAGCGAGGTCTTCGCCACCGGTTGCCGTGCGCGGGATGAAGGCGTTGGCCTTGGCCCGTTGTGCAAACGATTCGACGATCGGGCCATGGGCCACGTCGTTGGCATTGGTGCCATCCGATGCAGGTACGTTCTGCAACGCGTCGAAATAGCTGCGCCAGTTCTCGGGCACTGACGCCGGGTTGTCGAGATATGCTTCGTACATTTCTTCTACGTACGGAGCATTGCCGCCGAACAGATAAGAGTTCGACTGGAATTGCTTCATCATTTTTACGCTCACCTTTCTTCGAGTTTCTCGAGAAATAGCGGGTTACAGAACCTTCCGCGACACGGCCTGACCGTTTAGCGGATTGCGCGAATCAAGTCTTGCTTGGAAGGACCTAAAACTTTGCACCCGGGGAGCATATCACATAACGGATATCGCAGATAGCAGACGGATCGCCGCCCGGCCTTCAGCGACGGGCTTCAGCGGCAATTTCCAATAACGCGGATGCGCTTCGGAAATGTAAAAAGCCACCCGAAGGTGGCTTTTCACTAACAGCTCAAGCGAAGGCCAGAGGCCGTTGCGCGCTGCTTAATCTACCGCGCCCTTGCGGCTCGCGCTGCGACGCTCGTGCTCTTTCAGGTAGCGCTTACGCAGACGGATGGATTGCGGCGTGACTTCGACCAGCTCGTCGTCGTCGATGAATTCGACCGCGTATTCCAGCGACATCTGGATCGGCGGCACGAGGCGCACTGCTTCGTCGGTGCCCGATGAACGGACGTTGGTAAGTTGCTTGCCCTTGATCGGGTTCACGACCAGGTCGTTGTCACGGCTGTGAATGCCGATGATCATGCCTTCGTACAGCGGCTCGCCCGGCGACACGAACATACGGCCGCGGTCCTGCAGCTTCCACAGCGCGTAAGCGACTGCCGCGCCGTCGTCCTGCGAAATCAGCACGCCGTTGCGGCGCTCGCCAACCGAGCCTTCCTTGACCGGCTGATACGAGTCGAACGTGTGGCTCATCAGGCCCGTACCGCGCGTGAGCGTGAGGAATTCCGACTGAAAGCCGATCAGGCCGCGCGCCGAAATACGATATTCGAGACGCGTGCGACCACGGCCGTCCGACGCCATGTCGAGCATTTCGCCCTTGCGACGGCCCAGTTCTTCCATGACGCCACCCTGATGCGCGTCTTCCATGTCGACGGTCAGGTTCTCGTACGGCTCGTGCTTCACACCGTCGATTTCCTGCATCACCACGCGCGGACGCGACACGGCCAGCTCGTAACCTTCACGGCGCATGTTTTCCACGAGAATGGTCAGGTGCAGTTCGCCGCGGCCCGCCACTTCGAACGTGGTTTCGTCGCCGGTTTCTTTGACGCGCAGCGCGACGTTGTGATTCAGTTCCTTCATCAGGCGGTCACGGATCTGACGGCTCGTGACGAACTTGCCTTCGCGGCCGGCGAGCGGCGACGAGTTGACGAGGAAGTTCATGGTCAGCGTCGGTTCGTCGACGGTGATCATGGGCAGCGCTTCCGGCTGTTCCGGCGAGCAGATGGTCACGCCAATGCCGATTTCTTCGATACCGTTGATCAGCACGATGTCGCCGGCTTCAGCCGACTCGACCTGCACGCGCTCGAGACCCTTGAACGACAGGACCTGATTGATCTTGCGGTTCAGAATCGCGCCATCGGGACCCGAACGCACGGCAACGGCCATGCCCGGCTTGATGCGACCGCGCGTGATACGGCCCACGCCGATACGGCCGACATACGACGAGTAGTCGAGCGAGGTGATCTGCAGTTGCAGCGGGCCTTCCGGGTCGGCCGCGCGAACCGGCACGTGCTCGAGCACGGCTTCGAACAGCGGACGCATATCGCCTTCACGCACGTCCGGCGTCAGACCGGCATAGCCGTTCAGGCCCGACGCATAGACGATCGGGAAGTCGAGCTGTTCGTCGGTCGCGCCCAGCTTGTCGAACAGGTCGAACGTCTGGTTGATCACCCAGTCGATGCGCGCGCCGGGACGGTCCACCTTGTTGATCACGACGATCGGCTTCAGACCGAGCGCCAGTGCCTTCTTGGTCACGAAGCGCGTTTGCGGCATCGGGCCTTCGACGGCGTCCACCAGCAGCAGCACCGAATCGACCATGGACAGCACGCGCTCCACTTCACCGCCGAAGTCCGCGTGGCCCGGGGTGTCGACGATGTTGATGTGCGTGCCCTCATATTCGACCGCGCAGTTCTTCGAAAGAATCGTGATGCCACGTTCTTTTTCGATGTCGTTCGAGTCCATCACACGCTCGGCAACCTGCTGGTTGTCACGGAACGTGGCGGTCTGGCGGAGGAGCTGGTCGACGAGCGTAGTCTTGCCGTGGTCGACGTGGGCAATGATGGCGATGTTGCGTAGGGCGCGGGTCATAGGAAACCTGGAGACAGTTGAGTGCGCCGCTTGCTCATGCCGCTTCGCTCTTCGTATAAGAGCAATGTGAGGATAAAAACCACGACAAGCCCAATGCGCACTTTTGGGAACCCAACATTATAGCACGCACCAATGACGCTTTCTGGTATTCCCTGATAGGAAGCGCTGCGGCACCGACTCCCGCATGAGTAGATCTGACGTCCAATCGTCCTTAGCCCTACGCGAAAACGCGCCGATTCTTGCTTGAGCGCGGATATTTCCTTGCCTAAGCTGTAATAACGCTTGCCGCGTCAATCATCCGACTCTTATAATTGTGCCTAGTCAACCATTGCATTCGCACGAGAATCATGACGGAGCCGTCCACCACCCCAGCGCCTGAGATCAGCGAATACCAGCTAGGCGAAAGTGTCGGCTATCTGCTGTCGCGCGTGAAATCGACCATGTCGAACCTGGTTACCCAGCGCAGCATGGCGGAGCTTGGCATCACCAGTCAGCAAGGCAGCATCCTGTTCATGGTGGCGAGCGGGAAATGCCTGCTGGCGGCCGAACTCGCGCGCGAATACGGCATTGACGCAAGCGCCGTCACGCGTCTGATCGATCGTCTCGAAAAGCGCGGCCTGCTCACGCGGGTGCGCAGCAACGAAGACCGGCGCGTCGTGCGTCTTGCACTCACGCCGGAAGGGCATGCGATCGCGGCCAAAATGCCGAAGATCTTCAACGGTGTACTGGATGACCTGCTCTCCGGCTTCACCCCGGAAGAAGTGGGCTTTCTGAAGAGCATGCTGCGTCGCGTGCTGCTCAATTCTGGCGAACAAACGGGACTGACCCGTGATGCGGCAAGCAATTACGACAGCAAATCGTAAGAAATTGCTTGCAGCGTCCATCATTACATTCCACTCAAAGAGTCGAGCGATGAAATCCCTTTCCCTGTCCGCGCCCGCGTTTTCGAGCCGGGCCGCTGTCGCCGCCGCGGTGGCAGCGCTCGCCCTCACTGGGTGCGCGAACTACTTCGGTGTCAAAAGCGACAAGCAGATTTCGTCGCCGGCGCAATATGAGTCCACCCAGAGCCTCGCGGGTCAGAGCGGCCAGTGGCCGTCGCTCGACTGGGCCAACCAGTTCGGCGATCCGCAGTTGCCCAAGCTGATTGCCGAAGCGCTGGAAGGCAGCCCGTCGATCGCGCAGGCGCAGGCGCGTCTCGCAAAGGCGTCGTCGTACATCGAAACCTCGCGCTCGGCGCTTTACCCGAAAGTCAACGGCAGCTATTCGTGGACGCGCGAACTGTTCTCGGGCAACGCGCTCTACCCGCCTCCGTACGGCGGCACCTGGTATAGCGAGAACAACGTGCTCGCGAGCGCTTCGTGGGATCTCGACCTGTGGGGCAAGAACCGTCAGCGCCTCGGCCAGGCTGTGTCGCAGGAAAAGGCGGCCGAGGCCGACATGCAGCAGGCGCGCGTGACGCTCGCGGCGTCCGTGGCGAGCACCTATAACCAGCTTGCGCAGCTTTACGCGCTGCGCGACATCGCCGCGCGGGAAATCGCCAACCGCCAGGATATCGGTCGCATTACGAACGGTCGCGTTGCGGCCGGTCTCGATACGAACGTCGAGCGTCAGACCGCAACGGGCAATATCGCGTCGAGCCAGGCGAGCCTGAGCGATCTGGACGGCCAGATCAACGTGGTGCGTTATCAATTGGGCGCGCTGCTCGGCAAGGGTCCGGATCGCGGCCTGCAAATTGCACAGCCTGCGCTCGGCGTCGGCAAAGCAGTCGCGCTACCGGACAATCTGCCGGCCGATCTCGTCGCGCGCCGCGCAGATATTGTTGCTGCGCGCTGGCAAGTCGAAGCGGCGATGCATGACGTCAAGGAAGCGAAGGCGGAATTCTTTCCGGACGTGAACCTCGCAGCCGGCTTCGGCTTCGACGCGTTCGGCTGGGGCCGATTCCTCACAGCCGGCAGCCGCCAGATCCAGTTCGGTCCGGCGATTCACCTGCCCATCTTCGACGCAGGCGCGCTGCGCTCGCAATTGAAGGGCCGTTATGCGGATTTCGAGCTGAACGTGGCGAACTACAACCAGACGCTGATCAATGCGTTGTCGGATGTCGCGACGCAGGTGTCGTCGATCCGCTCGATCGACCAGCAAGCGGGCGACGCTCAACGCGCACTCGACGCATCGACGAAGGCATACGAACTGGCCGTGATCCGCTACAAGGCCGGCCTGTCTCCGCAACTGCAGGTGTTGACCGCCGACCAGAACCGCCTTTCCGCCGAACAGACGGTTACCACGCTCAAGATGCGTCGCCGCGACATGCAGATCGGGCTCGTCAAGGCGCTGGGCGGTGGTTTCGACGCGACGCAGACAGGCCTGGTCGTGCCGACTGACGCGCCGGCATCGGCCGCAGCGGCATCGAGCCCAGCGGTACCAGTCTCCACGTCGGCGGCGGGCGTGTCATCCGCCCCGGCTGCAACCGCCGCTGTGAACTGACGGAGCTGATCGCGCCGTCACGCAACCGTATCGACCGCAACAGACCACACACGAACATCCGAATAAACGACGACGTTTGAGAGAACCCGGAGCACATCAATGAGCACCCCCCAACAGCCCGCGGCTAACAACCAACCGGCACAGCCGAACAAACCGGCACAACCGGCGAACAGCGGCAAACGCAAGCGCATGATGACGCTGCTCGTCATCGTGATCCTGATCGCCGCGATCGCCTATGGTCTGTACTATTTCCTCGTGGCGCGCTTTCACGAAGACACCGACGACGCGTACGTGAACGGCAATGTCGTGCAGATCACGCCGCAAGTCACGGGCACCGTGGTCGCGGTGAACGCCGACGATACGCAAACGGTCAAGGCCGGCGACCCGGTCGTCGTGCTGGATCCGGCCGACGCCCGCGTCGCGCTCGATCAGGCAGAAGCGAATCTTGCGCAGACGGTGCGCCAGGTGCGCGGTCTCTTCGCCGACGACAACCAGTACCAGGCTCAAGTTGCGCAGCGCCAGTCCGACCTCTCGCGCGCTCAGGACGACTTGAAGCGCCGTCTGACGGTTGCTCAAACCGGCGCGGTGTCGCAGGAAGAAATTTCGCACGCACGTGACGCCGTCAAGAGCGCGCAAGCCGCCGTCGAAGCCGCTCAGCAGCAACTGGCATCGAACCGCGCGCTGACCGCCAACACCACGATCGCGAATCACCCGAACGTGCAGGCCTCCGCCGCGAAGGTCCGCGACGCGTATCTGAACAATGCGCGCAACACGCTGCCGGCACCGGTCACCGGCTATGTCGCGAAACGCTCGGTCCAGGTCGGACAGCGCGTCTCGCCGGGCACGCCGCTCATGGCCATCGTGCCGCTCGGCGCCGTCTGGGTCGACGCCAACTTCAAGGAAGTGCAGCTCAAGCACATGCGCATCGGTCAGCCGGTCGAACTGACGGCCGACGTCTACGGTTCGTCGGTCGTCTATCACGGCAAGGTGGTGGGTTTCTCGGCGGGCACGGGATCGGCGTTCTCGCTGCTGCCCGCGCAGAACGCCACCGGCAACTGGATCAAGGTGGTGCAGCGTCTGCCGGTGCGAATCGCGCTCGATCCGCAGGAACTCGAAAAGCATCCGCTGCGTATCGGCCTGTCGATGCAAGCCGACGTGAGCATCAAGGACGAGAACGGCGGCCAGCTGGGCAACGCACAGAACACTATCTATCAGACGGACGTGTTTGCTAAATATGGCGACGAAGCCGACGCGGAAATTGCTCGCATCATCGCGGAAAACGCCGGTCCGAACGCAGGCACGCATAAAGCCGCGCAGTCCGGATCCAGCAAGCCCGCATCTGCAAAACTGATGTAAGCCGCGCGGCGACTCATACAAGGCTTTCTGAATGGCTCAGGCTCAGGCGCAAGCCCCTCACCCGCCGCTCGAGGGCGCGCAACTGGTGATCGGCACCATCGCGGTGTCGCTCGCCGTTTTCATGAACGTGCTCGACACGTCGATCGCGAACGTTTCGATTCCGTCGATATCAGGCGACCTCGGCGTGTCGGCCGATCAGGGCACGTGGGTGATCACGTCGTTCGCGGTCGCCAACGCGATCTCCGTGCCGCTCACGGGCTGGCTCACTGACCGCATCGGCCAGGTGCGCCTGTTCATGGCGTCGATCGTACTGTTCGTGATTTCGTCATGGATGTGCGGCCTCGCGCCGACTCTGCCCTTCCTGCTCGCCTCGCGCGTGCTGCAAGGCGCAGTGGCCGGCCCGATGATTCCGCTGTCGCAAACGCTGCTGCTCGCGAGTTATCCGCGCGCCAAGGCGCCGATGGCGTTATCGATGTGGGCGATGACCACGCTGATCGCGCCGGTCGCCGGCCCTATCCTTGGTGGCTGGATTTCGGACAACATCTCGTGGCCCTGGATTTTCTACGTCAACATTCCGGTCGGCGCGATCGCCGCGCTCGCGACGTGGATGATCTTTCGCAACCGCGATTCCGTCGTCAGAAAGGCGCCGATCGACGGTGTCGGTCTCGGCCTGCTGATCGTCTGGGTCGGCTCGTTGCAGGTCATGCTCGACAAGGGCAAGGACCTCGACTGGTTTTCGTCTACGACCATCGTCGTGTTGACGCTGGTCGCGGTGATCGCGCTTGCGTTCTTCATTGTGTGGGAACTGACGGCCGAGCATCCGGTGGTCGACCTGTCGCTCTTCAGCAAACGAAACTTCACGGGCGGCACCATAGCGCTGTCGGTCGGCTACGGGCTCTACTTCGGCAATCTGGTTCTGCTGCCGCTGTGGCTGCAAACCGATATCGGCTACACGGCCACCGAGGCCGGTCTCGTCATGGCGCCGGTTGGTCTCTTCGCCGTGCTGCTGTCGCCAATCACAGGCAAGGTCCTGCCGCGCACCGATCCGCGTTATATCGCGACGTTGTCGTTTCTCGTATTTGCGCTGTGCTTCTGGATGCGCTCGCGTTATACGACTGGCGTGGATACCTACTCGCTGCTACTGCCCACGCTGATTCAAGGCATCGGCATGGCCGGCTTCTTTATTCCGCTGGTTTCGATCACATTGTCCGGTTTGCCGGGTAATCGCATACCGGCGGCATCGGGTTTGTCGAACTTCGTGCGGATTATGTGCGGCGGCATTGGCACGTCGATTTTCCAGACGGCTTGGGACCATCGGACGATCATGCATCACGCGCAACTGACCGAGCGCGCCAACGCCTACAACCCAGTGTTCGATCAGTCGATCCGCCAGATGGGCGCTGCGGGTTTCAGTCAGCCGCAAGCATATGGATTATTCAATTCGATGGCCACGCAACAGGCCGCACAACTCGGCGTGAACGACATCTTCTTCATTTCCGCCGGTATTTTCGTGGCACTGATCGCGCTGATCTGGGTCACGAAACCGGAGAAGGCCGGCGGCGACGCCGGTGCCGCTGCCGCGGCGGCGCATTGATCTCGCGTTTCATTCCCTGAACGACGAGATGCAAAAAAGGCGGGGCCGCTTTATAACGGTCCCGCCTTTTTCATTGCAGCGGCGCAATCAGCTCGATTGAGTTGCGTGCCGGAACGCGTATCTGACGCGCTTTCGGTTTGCGTGGCGGGACTAGTTCGCCGTCGTCACGACCAGGCGTTCAGGCGCGAGCACGCCCTCACCCTGTTTTGCGACGCCCAGCAGACGCCCTTGCGCGGCGTAGACCCTCACGCGCTGCGCATTCGCCGCCTCGCCGCTCAGACTCAGTTCGGACAGTTTCAGCCGTTGACCGTGCAAAAAGCGCCGCGTCGCGTCTTCGTCCAGATACACCGATGGGAACGTCGACAGCAAGGCGTCGACCGGCTGCAGCCACGCGTCACGCTCGCTTTCCGTTGCATCCGAAAGCGCGTCGAGCGTCACTGCATGTTCCAGCGTCAGCGCACCGACGCCCGTGCGCCGCAGGGCAACCAGATGAGCCCCACAACCCAACGCCTCGCCGATGTCCTCTGCCAGCGTGCGCACATACGTGCCCTTGCTACAGGTGACGCGAAACGTCACATCGGGCAGCGCGCAAGCGAGCAACTGGAGCAAGTGAATCGTCACCTGGCGCCCTTCCCGCTCGACTGTCTGCCCGGCCCGCGCGTATTCGTAGAGCGGCTTACCGTCGCGCTTGAGCGCCGAGTACATCGGCGGAACCTGAACGATCTCGCCGACAAATGCCGGCAGGGCCGCGAGGACCGCCGCCTCGTCGCACGTCACCGCGCGCGTGTCGACCGGCTCCCCTTCGGCGTCGCCAGTGGTGGTGCGAACGCCGAGGCGCATGGTGGCCTCGTAGGTCTTGTCGGCCTCGAGCAGATCTTGCGAAAACTTGGTGGCTTCGCCAAAACACAGCGGCAGCAGGCCGGTCGCGAGCGGATCCAGCGTGCCGGTATGTCCGGCCTTTTTAGCCAGGTAGAGGCGCTTCGCGCGAATCAGTGCGTCGTTGCTGGACAGGCCGAGCGGCTTGTCCAGCAGCAGCACGCCGTCGAGCGCGCGGCGCGGCACGCGGGGGCGTTGAGGTGCGGTCATGTGGGGGATGACGGGTTTCTATGGAATCCGGAGCAGCATATTGCGCCTTGACGACCCGAGCCTTGCGCACGCAGCGTAGCGCGGCTCGGGACGCGTGCGCCGACTGCGCTTAGTCGTCTTTCGCGCGATTGGCGTTCGCCTCGTCAATCAGACGGGACATTTCAACGGCGCGCTCGATCGTCTGGTCGTAATGGAAATGCAGCGTCGGCACCGTGTGAATATGCAGGCGCTTGAACAGCTGATTATGCAGATGACCCGCCGCATGCGTGAGCGCCGCGAGCGTCTGTTGAGGGTCGCCCGTCAACGTCGTGAAATAGACCTTCGCGTGTGCGTAGTCCGGCGTCAGTTCGACGCTCTGAATCGTGACGATGCCGATGCGCGGATCCTTGACCTCGCGCAGCAGTTCCGACAGATCGCGCTGGATCTGATCAGCGATCTGCACGTTGCGATTGGGTGAAGAACGTTTTTTAGGCATGGTGTTGTGTGATCCGTTTTGGCGGATGCAAAAAATGGTTCGCGGCCGCGAAACTCGAAAAATTGCGGCATTCGCGCGGCGCGACGACCGCGGACAGGCGAAACGGCGGCTCCAAAAAACAACGGGCGGAGTGGGCGTTGATGCCCGCTCCGCCCCTTGGAACCGTGCCGCGTGACTTACAGCGTACGCGCGACTTCGGTGACCTCGAAGACTTCGAACTGGTCGCCTTCGACGATGTCGTTGAAGTTCTTGATCGACATACCGCACTCGAAGCCCTGGCGGACTTCCTTCACGTCGTCTTTGAAACGCTTGAGCGAATCGAGCTCGCCCGTGAAGATGACGACGTTGTTGCGCAGCACGCGCACCGACGACGAGCGCTTGACGTAGCCGTCCGTGACCATACAGCCGGCCACCGCGCCGATCTTCGGCACCTTGAAGACCTGACGCACTTCGACCGTCCCGGTGACGACTTCGCGCTTCTCCGGAGCCAGCATGCCGGACATCGCGGCCTTCACCTCATCCACTGCATCGTAAATGATGTTGTAGTAGCGAATGTCGACACCGTTGGCTTCCGCCAGCTTGCGAGCCTGCGCGTCCGCACGGGTGTTGAAGCCGATGATGACCGCCTTCGAAGCCGTTGCCAGGTTGACGTCGGACTCGCTGATGCCGCCCACGGCGCCGTGCACGATCTGCACGCGCACTTCGTCGGTGGAAAGCTTGAGCAGCGACTGCACCAACGCTTCCTGCGAACCTTGCACGTCGGCCTTGACGATGAGCGGCATGTACGCCACTTCGCCTTCGCCCATCTGCTCCAGCATGTTCTCGAGCTTCGCGGCCTGCTGCTTGGCCAGCTTGACGTCGCGGAACTTGCCTTGACGGAACAGCGCGACTTCACGCGCCTTGCGGTCGTCCGGCATGACGATGACTTCTTCGCCTGCTTGCGGGACTTCCGACAGCCCCTGGATTTCGACCGGGATCGACGGACCGGCGGACTTGGTCGGCTTGCCGGTTTCGTCGAGCATGGCTCGCACACGACCGTAAGCGCTACCTGCCAGCACCACGTCACCGCGGTTCAACGTACCCGACTGGACGAGGATCGTTGCAACAGGACCCTTACCCTTGTCGAGCTTCGCTTCGATAACCAGACCCTTGGCCGGGGCTTCGACCGGTGCCTTCAGTTCCAGCACTTCGGCCTGGAGCAACACGTTTTCCAGCAGATCGTCGATGCCCGCGCCGGTCTTGGCCGACACCGACACGAACGGCGAATCGCCACCGTATTCTTCCGGCACGACGCCTTCTGCGACGAGTTCCTGCTTGACGCGGTCCGGATTTGCATCCGGCTTGTCGATCTTGTTGATCGCGACGACGAGCGGTACGCCGCCTGCCTTCGCGTGGGCGATCGCTTCCTTCGTTTGCGGCATAACGCCGTCGTCGGCGGCGACCACCAGAATGACGATGTCCGTTGCCTTTGCACCGCGGGCACGCATGGCCGTGAAGGCCTCGTGGCCCGGCGTGTCGAGGAACGTGATCACGCCACGCGGCGTTTCGACGTGGTAAGCGCCGATGTGCTGCGTAATGCCGCCGGCTTCGCCCGCTGCAACCTTCGCGCGGCGGATGTAGTCGAGCAGCGAGGTCTTGCCGTGGTCGACGTGACCCATGACCGTGACGACCGGCGGACGCGGCAATGCTTCCGCATCCGACACTTCGCCTTCGACCAGCATGGCTTCCGGATCGTCCAGCTTGGCCGCAACCGCGTGATGGCCCAGTTCTTCGACGATGATCATCGCCGTTTCCTGGTCCAGCATCTGGTTGATGGTGACCATCTGGCCGAGCTTCATCATCGACTTGATGACTTCAGACGCCTTCACTGCCATCTTGTGCGCCAGATCGGCCACGGTGATGGTTTCCGGCACGTGCACTTCACGCACGATCGGTTCGGTCGGCGCCTGGAACGTAGTGTTCTGGTCCTGATGCTTGCCGCGACCCTTCGGGCCGCCGCGCCAGCCGCGGTCGACGCCGCCGCTCGTATCGCCGCGCGTCTTGATTCCACGGCGCTTGGCTGCGTCGTCCTGCCAGCCGCCCTTGCCGCCCGGCTTCTTCTTGTCGCCAACGGACGGCGTGGTCGTGGCGGCCGGAGCCGCGGCAGCCGGCTTCCTGGCAGCCGGACGTGCCGGCGCTTCGCCAGCCGGACGCGCCGGCTTGTGCAGCGTGCCCTTGGCTTCAGCAGCCTTGGCCGGCTCTGCGGGCTTCGGTGCCGGTTCCGGCGCCTTGACCTGCGCCTTGCGCGGCGTGTTCATCATTTCGCGAATCGCGCGCGCTTCGGCTTCGGCCGCCGCGCGGCGCTTGGCGATTTCTTCCTGCTCGGCGCGCGCCTTTTCCGCAGCTTGACGTGCTGCATCTTCCGCCTTCTTGGCGGCTTCGCGTTGCGCCGCGCGCTCCGCAGCGGCTCGCTCGTCGTCCTGCTCGGTGTCTTTCGCGACGACCGGCTCCGCCGGTTTGGCAGGCGCCGTTTGGACCTTCGCAACTTGCGGTGCCGGCTGCGCCTTCTCGCGAGCTGCCGCCTCGGCCGCAGCCGCTGCGCGCTTCTTCGCTGCCTCTTCTTCGGCGCGACGGCGCTCGGCTTCCGCAGCCTGCTCGCGTGCCTGGCGCTCGGCCTCTTCGCGTTCGAGCTGCTCCTGACGCGCCTTCAGTTCCTGAGCCTGCTGCTCGAGCAACTCGGCTGCGTGCCGCGCTTCTTCTTCACGACGCTGAAGTTCCAGATCGTCGACTTCGGCGGCCTCGGCCACATGATTCGATGCATCTCCGCCATCAGCGGAGGTTTCGTCGCGGCGGACGAAAGTGCGCTTCTTGCGCACCTCGACCTGAATGGTGCGAGCTTTGCCCGTCGCATCGGACTGCTTGATCTCCGACGTATGCCGTTTCGTCAGCGTGATCTTGCGCTTGTCTGCATCAGTCGAGCCGTGAGACTTGCGCAAGTGGTCGAGCAGACGCGCCTTGTCCGTTTCGGACAAGGAGTCGGCTTCGCTCGCTTTTGTGACGCCTGCCGCCTGCAGCTGCTCGAGCAGCACGCCTGCAGGCATTTTCAGTTCCGCGGCAAATTGGGCTACGTTGTTACTCGCCATTCATTCCTCTTAATGCAAGGACCGATTCCTTGCGGTTAGCATCGGGTCATGCGGCCTGGCGGCCGCGTTCAATTTAGTGCGCCATGGTCATTTCTCACTGGAACCAATGTTCACGTGCTTTCATGATCAACGCCTTAGCGGCATCCTCTTCCATTCCGGTCATCTCGACCAGTTCATCTACAGCCAGCTCGGCGAGTTCGTCGCGCGTCTGGATCTGATGTTCGGCCAGCTTCGCGAGCAGGTCGGCGTCGATACCGTCCAAGCTCTTCAGGTCGAGCGCTACATTTTCGACCTTTTCTTCATTCGCGATTGCCATCGTCAACAGCGCGTCGCGCGAGCGGTTACGCAGTTCGTGGACGGTGTCTTCGTCGAACGCTTCGATTTCAAGCATTTCGTTGAGCGGCACATAGGCAATCTCTTCGAGGCTCGTGAAGCCTTCGTCGATCAGGATGTCGGCAACTTCCTCGTCGACATCGAGACGCGCCATGAACAGGTCACGCAAAACGCCACGTTCCTGATTCTGCTTTTGTGCAGATTCGTCCGGCGTCATGATGTTGATCTGCCAGCCGGTGAGTTCGCTGGCAAGACGCACGTTCTGGCCGCTGCGGCCGATCGCGACCGCCAGTTCGTTTTCGTCCACGACGACGTCCATCGAATGCTTTTCTTCGTCGACGACGATCGATTGGACGGCTGCCGGCGCGAGCGCGCCGATCACGAACTGAGCGGGATCCTCCGACCATAGCACGATGTCGACGTTTTCGCCACCGAGCTCGTTACGCACGGCCTGCACTCGCGAACCGCGAATACCGACGCAGGTGCCGATCGGATCGATGCGCTTGTCATAAGCGACCACACCGATCTTCGCGCGCACGCCTGGATCGCGCGCCGCCGCCTTGATTTCGAGAAGGCCCTGTTCGATTTCCGGCACTTCCATCTCGAACAGCTTCATCAGGAATTCGGGCGCCGTACGCGACAGTTCGATCTGCGGACCGCGAGCGGTGCGATCGACCTTGGCAATATAGGCACGCACGCGGTCGCCCACGCGCAGGTTTTCCTTCGGGATCAGCTGGTCACGGCGCAGCAGTGCTTCCACACGGCCGGTTTCGACGATGAAGTTGCCCTTGTCGAGACGCTTCACCGAGCCGGTCATGATGTGCTCGCCGCGCTCGAGGAAGTCGTTCAGGATCTGTTCACGCTCGGCGTCGCGCACCTTCTGCAGGATCACCTGCTTGGCTGCCTGCGCGCCGATACGGCCGAATTCGATCGACGGCACCGGTTCTTCGATGTATTCGTCGAGCTGGATTTCGGGCTTCTGCTCGCGTGCTTCGAACAGCAGGATTTCCTGATCGGGCTCTTGCAGACCGGCTTCGTCAGGCACCACTTTCCAGCGACGAAACGTTTCGTGCTCGCCGCTTTCACGGTCGATATGGACGCGAATATCCGCGTCTTCGTCGAAGAGTTTCTTGGAGGCCGAAGCGAGGGCCGCTTCGAGCGCGGCAAATACCACGTCTTTATCGACGTTCTTCTCGCGTGCCAGCGCATCCACCAGCATCAACACTTCGCGACTCATTGTTTGCGGCTCCTAAAGTCAACTTTCGGAACGAGGCGTGCTTTGTCCATGTCCGCGAGCGTGAAATCGAGCATCGCGGCGCCTTCCTTCCCTTCAAATTCCAGACCGATGGTCTCGCCTTGCGGAGCATGCAAAATACCCCGGTACGATTTCCGTCCGTCCAATGGCTTTTTCAATGTGATTACCACTTCGCTGCCTGCGAAGCGTTCAAAATCCGCCAGTTTTTTCAGCGGACGGTCGAGCCCCGGCGACGATACTTCGAGCCGCTCATAATCGATATTTTCGACCGTCAGTACGTGCTGGAGCTGACGCGTGACTTTCTCGCAGTCTTCGATCGCGATGCCGGCCGGCTGGTCGATATAAATACACAGCATGCCGCGCCCGGTGCGCTCGAGATCGACGAGCTCGTAGCCGAGTCCCACGACCGTGGTTTCAATCAGTTCCGTCAGTTGCACAGTGCCCTCTTAGATGTTCGCGCAGCGAGCCTGCCGCTTGTTCTGCAAACAACCAATGCGGGCCGCGCGCCTGGCCGGCGCACGTTCGTGCTACCCGAGATGACGAACCACGATGGACTGAGCGGCAAAAAAAAATGGGCTAAACGCCCATCATCTTATTACCGGTGGTCGCACCTGAGCCGCACATGAAAAGCCGCACGCCCAGCGACTTCGCGATTGTAGCCATTTTTCAGGACAAACGCAAACCGCAGAACGCCGTGCCAAGCGCATTTCCGCCTGATTTCATGGGGATCTTTGGACGATATGGCGACGCCTCGCGACTTTTGCAAGCTGGGGCGAGACAACCTGCCCCTACTTCCGCCTGCACAGCCTGCGTCCGTCACGTGTCCAAGCGTTTCCAGACAACGGAAGACGTACACCGAGTCATGACGGCGAGCGTTGCATATCGTTATAACGCATGCGCAACGCCAGCCGATGCCTCGCGATTACCGTCCGCGCGAACGGCCGCGAGGCGCGCCGCCACCTCGGTTCGCACCGCCCGGGCTGGCGTTGCCGCCACCCGCGCGATTGCCGCCGCCTGAATTCGGGCGATTGCCGCCCGGCGCACGATTGCCGCCGCCGGGATTCGGGCCATTGCCGCCGGCGCGCTTGCCGCCGCCCGCCGCCCGATTGCCGCCGCCGGAAGGCGCGCGATTGCCGTCGACGTCACGGCCGCCCCGCGCACCACCGGCACCACCGGCACCACTCGCGCCGCCGCCGGGACCGCCGAACCCACCAGCGCCACGACCAGCACCGCGATTGCCGTAACCGCCGCCGAAACCCGCCCCCGCGCCGCCGCCAAAGCCGCCGCCCGCCGCACCGCGCCGGCCTTGACCGCGCGGCTGCTGTTCGAAGCGGCTATGCGACATCAGTACCGGTTCGCGGCTGATGAAGCCCATCGACGTCTGCATCGGATCGGGCTGCTTGCGCTCCGGCGCGGAGCCGCGGCTACCGCGCTCCTCGCTCGGCGCCTTGAGTCCCACCGACGCCATCAGCGCACGCACCTGGTTGTCTTCGAGTTCTTCCCAACGGCCGCGCTTCAAGCCCTTCGGCAGCGAAATCGGGCCGTGGCGCGTACGGATCAGGCGGCTGACCATCAGGCCCGCGGCTTCGAACATACGGCGCACTTCGCGATTACGCCCTTCAGCAAGCGCGACGTGATACCAGTGATTCGTGCCTTCGCCGCCGCCATCGCGGATACGCAGGAAGTTGGCCGGACCGTCTTCGAGTTCGACGCCGTGCAGCAGCTTCTGACGCATGCCTTCGGCCAGTTCGCCGACCACGCGCACCGCATATTCACGCTCGACGCTGTAGCGGGGGTGCATGAAGCGGTTCGCCAGATCGCCCGAAGTGGTCAGCATCAGCAGACCTTCGGTATTGAAGTCGAGGCGGCCGACCGCGAGCCACTTGGCGGTCTTCATGGGCGGCAGCTTGTCGAACACCGACGGCCGGCCTTCCGGATCGGCGTGGCTCACGATCTCGCCGGTCGGCTTGTGATACAGCAGCACGCGCGGCGGCTTGTTCGCGAGCTTGCGCTTGACCGGCTTGCCGTTGATGCGCACCTGATCGGTCGGCATGATGCGCTGGCCGATGTGAGCCGGCTCGCCGTTGACCGACACACGGCCCGCGACGATCAACTCTTCCATATCGCGTCGCGAACCCATGCCGGCTTCGGCCAGCACCTTGTGGAGCTTCGGCGCGTCGTCGTCGGCAGCGAGCACGCGCTTGGGCGCGGCCGGCTTGCCACCGCGCAGCATGGGTGCGCGTACGCCGCCCGTCGTGCTGTTGTCGGCGTCGAACGCGGGCGACGTCACATACGAGAACAAGTCGTCCTGAGTCGCGTCGGCGGCTGCCGTCGGGGCTTCGCCGCCTCGCCGGTTCTGGCGATGACCGCCTGCACGCGGCTGGCGTTCGCGCTGACCTTCGCGCTGACCTTCGCGAGCAGCGGTCTCGCGGGCGCCGCCTTCGCGAGGCGCGCCTTCGCGCTGGCCTTCGCGTTTCTGACCGCCCGCGTTGCGGCGCGGCCCTTGACCTTTCGCACCCGCCTCTTTACGCGGCATGCGCACCTTGGCCACGACTTCGCCGTCCGGCGGAGCCTCGGCGACGACCGGCGCGGCCTGCCCAGGCGCACCTTCCGCGGCCTTCGTCTTGGCCCCGGCGCGGCGCCGGGCGATCAGGCTGCGCGGTCCGCGACGCAGGCCGCGGCGCGGACGGTCCTCGCCGTCTGCTTCCGTGGTCTGCGCCGGGCGCTCGCCCTCGCCTGCCGACGCTTGCGTGGTGCGCGTTTCGTCAGCGCGCGCCGACGGCACGGCGCGCTCGGATTCGGACGAATCGGTGTCGTGGGTATGTGTCAAAACAACCTCAAAATGTCAGGTCGCGCGCGCCCATTGCGGGCGCGGCAAAAAAAAGTTCGGTTACGTCAGGCGCTGCGCGACTCGGGTTCGTCGTCGGTCAGAATGCCTGCGTCCTGTGCAGCATCGCGACGATCTTCCTGATCGCCGCGCGCCGCCGTGGTCGAGTTCGGTTCGGCGGCGTGCTCCGTATCGCGGAGTACGCCCGAACCGTGCGCGGGTATTGCCGGATCGGCCTGGGAGACCGGATCTTGATTCACTTCAGACTCTGCGGCGCCGGATAGCGGTGCAACGTTTGCCGCTTCGGTAGGCGTCGGCGTAGCCGCCTCGCCAGGTTTGCCCGGTTCGCCCGCCGTTTCAGGCGCTGCCTTTAATTCGGGTGTGACGTGATCAACGCTCTCGTGGCTGTCGACGCTCGCGGTTCTCTCAGCCGCCGCTTCCAGCCCTTCAGCGGGCTCGAGCTCCACACCATCGACATGCTGCGCCTCGTGTGTCTCACCCTTTTCCGCAGCGATTTCCGTTCCTGCCGCCTGCTCAGCGTCGCTTGGTGCTTCTGCGCCGGTCGCCTCAGGCTGTTCGAGCGCGATGTGCTCGCTCGCTTCGTTCGACGCCGGTGTCTCCGCGGATTCGACGTCGGAAAACTCGATTGCGTGCTGGCCCAGCAGATCCGCATTCAGTTGCGCCGACGGGTCGGCGAGCGGTGGCAACTCGTCTAGCGCCCGCAGACCGAGGTCGTCGAGGAACTGGCGCGTTGTCGCGTACAGCGCGGGACGTCCCGGCACGTCGCGATGCCCGATCACCTCGATCCAGCCACGGTCTTCGAGCTGCTTCACGACCTGCGTGTTCACCGTGACGCCGCGAATCTCTTCGATGTCGCCGCGCGTAACCGGTTGCCTGTACGCAATGATCGCGAGCGTTTCGAGCACCGCGCGCGAGTATTTCGGCGGTTTCTCGGGATGCAAACGATCCAGATACGAACGCATCGCGGGCTTGCTTTGAAACCGCCAGCCCGACGCCAGCCCGACCAACTCCACACCGCGCCCCGACCAATCCTGTTTCAGGTCTTCGAGCAAAGTCCTAACGGTGTCTGCCGACACGCCGTCGGCAAAGAGCTTGCGCAAATCGCCGAGTTTTAACGGCTCCTGCGCGCAGATCAAGGCTGTCTCGAGGACGATCTTCGCCTCTTGGGTATTCATGCAGCTAGGTCAGACCCTGTGGTCAAAGAACCGGATCAAACAGACGATGTGGAACTGAAGACGCGCTCGCCCGATTCTGATCGGTCATATTGATGGGAGCACGCACCGGGGGGAGGCGAAACAGACTATCGAGCCAAACCCAGCCGGACGGAGCAGCGATATTCCGGACAGGAATCGCGTGACTGAGCGCCATATTACGCAAAAACAATCGGTGCGTAAAGCCGAACCCAAGGACAAAATGCCCGCCGCATTGGCGCGTAATGCGTGAGCCGGCGCCTGCCTGCGCAACGCGCATGCATTTGCCGGAGTGGGCTTGCCGTCGAGGTTCTTCCGCGCGCCATGCGCAGACTACGACGTTCGATGCAATGTCAGAAACCGCTTCAGGCGCTCGACGCCGGCGTCGAGCCGCGCCACGTCGCACGCGTAGCACCAGCGCAGGAACCCCTCGCCCTGCGGACCGAATGCGCTGCCCGGCGCGAGCCCCAAGCCCACTTCCCGCACCATGGCTTTGCAGAGTTCCAGACTGCGCGAGGCGCCCGTCATCGAGAAAAAGAGATACATGGCGCCGGCGGGCGCCTTGACGTCGATGCCGGGTACGGCCGACAACGTGCGCACGAGATGGTCGCGCGACGCCTTCAATTCGCGCACCAGTTCCTGCGTGAAGCGCTCGCCCTGCTCGACTGCAGCGATTCCCGCCTGCTGCACGAAGGCCGGCGCGCACGACGTGTTGTACTCCACCAGCTTGCCCAAATCGTCCATCAGGCTCACCGGTGCGACGATCCAGCCGAGCCGCCAGCCGGTCATCAGCCACGCCTTTGAAAACGAGTTCACGCAGATCACGCGCTCGTCGCGCGTGGCGAGATCGAGAAACGACGGTGCGGTGCGCGCACCCACTGCGCTTTCGCCGTCGTCGGAATGGTCCGGATAATAGAGACGCTCGTAGACTTCGTCCGCGACGATCCAGATACCGTGCTGTCGGCAATGTGCGAGAACCGCCTGCTGCTGCTCACGGGTCATCACCCAGCCGGTCGGGTTGTTCGGCGAGTTGACGAGCAGCATGCGGGTGTCGGGCGTAAGCGCTGCCAGCAATTGCTCCACGTCGAGCTGCCAGCCATGTTCGCCGTAGTCGAGCGAGACTGTTTCGACATGCGCGCCGAGAATTTTCGGAATTTCGACGAGATTCGGCCACAGCGGCGTGACGGCAACCACACGGTCACCCGCGCCCACTACCAGTTGCGCCGCGAGCATCAGCGCGTTCACGCCCGCGCTCGTCACGGCGATATGGTCCGGCGTCGTCTTGCCGTGAAGTTTGCTCACGTAGTCCGCGAGCGCCGAGCGCAGCGGCGCAATGCCGAGGTTGTGCGTGTAGAACGTCGCGCCCGCGGACAGCGCGGCGCTTGCGGCGTCGCGGATGAAGGCCGGCGTCACGCGGTCGGATTCTCCGAACCAGAAAGGCAGCACGTCGGCGACGCCAAAGCCGGCGTTGGCCACTTCGCGGATCTGCGAGGGACGCAGCGCGCGCACCGCATCGCGCGCGTTAGGGAGGGATGGCACGGAGAATTCCGATTCGCTCATCGAGGCTTCCAGGTGATGTCGAGATAGATAAGGGCTAAGCAAAGGGCTAAGCGTCAACGGGAATGTCAGCTAGAGCGCTCCGGGCGGGCACAACCGGCAGCGAGCGCAGACGGGAGTTTAGCCTGGCGTCCAGCGTCCAGACGCCGAGCCACGCACACGCCGCGGGCACGGAGCCACGAAGGCGACGGTCAGGAGCATCCGACATTCGTGCCGCCGCAAGCCCCGAAAGGGTGCTGTCCGTTGATCGAATCAGGTCAGATCCTCGGCCCGCGCCGGTAATTCGCGGATCAAATCCCATACTGCCTCAGCTGCCGGGGACAGCGAGCGATCGCGACGCCGCACCAGCTCGACCGTGCGCTCGGCCCGCGGCACCAGGGGCCGCGCGGCCAGTGCGGCGCCCGCGGGCAACGGCAACGCGAGCCACGGCAGCACGCTCACGCCAATGCCCGCCTCGACGAGCCCAAAAACCGTCGCGGAATGCCCGAGTTCCTGCACCACGTTGGCGTTCACACCGTACTCGTGCATGACGGCGTCGATGATCGGCCGGCTGCCGGACGCGTAATCGAGCATGACGAGCGGCTGGCCCTCGAGATCGGCCCAGCCTATTTCCTTCTGCCGCGCGAGCGGATGATCGTCGCGACACACGAGGCAGAAAGAGTCGGTCATGAGCGATTCGCTCAACAGATCGTCGGCGGAAAACGGACCGATGACCATGCCGAAATCCACCTCTCCGGATTTGACCTTGCGCACGACGTCGCTTTGCACGTCGTCGCGCAAGCCGAGCGCAATGTGCGGAAAGCGCTCGCTGCACGACGCCAGCACGCCAGGCATCAGCCGGCACGCGACGGTCGGACTTGCGGCCACGACGACGCGCCCACGGCGCTGCTCGCCGATTTCGCGAATTTCGCGCAATGCGTCGTCCAGGTCGACCAGAAGGCGCGACACGCTCGCGACCAGATTGCCGCCCACGTCGGTGAGCTGCACCTCGCGGGTTGTCCGGTCGATCAGTTTCAGGCCGATTTCCCCTTCCAGTTCACGCACACAACGGCTCACCGCGGATTGCGTCAAGCCGATTTCATCGCCCGCGCGACTAAAGCTCTGCAGGCGCGCGACCTCAATGAAAACCCTTAGCTGGCGCAGCGTGACATTCATTTACTCGGCTCATCAATGGCATTGTTTGATGCGCATTATACCCGTCCGTGGCCGCCCAGCACCGCATTTCACAACGCCGCTGCAATGCAGCAATAAGGCGCAAACGCACGCGCTGCGGGCCTGGCTGCACAAGATTGGTGATTGTCCCGATTTGCGAGATGGGTTTTTTGGATTCTCATACGGCCCTAGCTAGCGCCCGCGCTGGCCCGCTGTCACGGGGCTTTCAGGCGGTTGGACTCAACTTGGCACACATCCTGCATTTAGATGCTCACAGGGTCGGCGCCATGACTTCTGACTGCATAGCAGACCGTGGCAAACCCGACCCCCTTGGCACTCGCCTATCGAGTGCGTGGAGAGTGCGCGGCGCGGGGCAGCGCACCGGAGTTAGCTTCGCTGAGGTGAAACATGATGCTGTTCGACGATTTGAGAGACAACGAGTGGGCGCTGGTCGAGGCGTTGTTCTGTGCGGAGCCTGCACGGAGCGAGCGTCGCGGTCGACCGCGCGTCGAAGCGCGCGCCGTCGTCAACGCCGTGCTGTGGGTGCTGTCGACAGGCGAAGGCTGGTCCAAACTGCCGGGCCGCTATCCGTCGCCGCCGACCTGCCGCCGCCGTTTCGACGAGTGGCAAGCCGATGGTACGCTCGCCGAAATAGTTAAGCGACTGGGCACGAGCGGACGCGAAATCTCGCTGCGCGGACGCATTGGCGCGACCGCGGCGAAGCCGCCGGCACCGCCGAGCCGTGACCGCCTGCGCGGCGCATTCTGGACCAATCCGGAATCGTGGCGCGCGCCGGTCAAGATGGCTTAAGCGAAATCGTTTGTCTCCGGGCGCCTGCGGGCGCCCGAAGCATATCTGGAACCGCCCGGCGACTGCCCGGCGGGTTTCTTCGACGGCCTCGGTTCGGCGGCTTCATTCGACGATAGTGCTTCGGACGGTTTGCGTTCCGGTAGCTTCGTTGCGGAGACTTCGGTTCCGACGGCTTCATTGCCGGCAGGCTGATTGCCGACAATGCATTTTCGGACGGCTGTTCGAGCCGGCCTGGTCCCACGGCTTCACTTTGTGCGGCGTCGCTCGACTCCGCGTTTCAGCGACTCCCCCCGCCGACCGTTTTCGCACGCCTCTTCACGGCAGCTGCGACAGCCCCCATCCCCTTGGCAAAACACTTACGCGAGGAGCGAGCTTCCGCTGCCGTTGCGACCACCTGTTCGACTCCGCCTGCGCCTGCCTCAGATGTCAGAACCAACCCGGGAGTTGCGGATGAAACATCCATTTACCATTACTTACAGCGTGCTTTCGTCTGCGGACATACCTTATGGGTATGCAAACATGCCTGGTATGCACGGGGCTTGGACGGGAGCTCAGCATGAAACCAATGTCACTGCTTTTGTGCGGCATTGTGCTTTCATCAATGGCCGCATCGACGCTCGCGCAAGAACGCCCGCAAGGTTGGAATTGGCGCCCTGATCGAACGGCTTCGATGGAGGCATGGCAGCAAAGCGCTGCGCGTAGCCGCGAGTTCACGCCGCCCACGCCGCGGGGCGACTTGCGCGGCGATATCGCGAGTAACGTGCGCGCGCGGCCTGAAGCGCCGCACGGTGAGCCGTCGCGCCGCCGTTAGGTCGCGGCGTGCGCGGCGCTCCAGCGAGCGACAAGTGAAAGCAAAGGCGCCGCGAATGGACAGCGAATATCGGGGAACCACGGCTCGCGTCACCGGTCTGACTTAACGCCATTAGCACAGCGTGGCAGCAGTAATTCCGGTACGCCCGTATCTTCGTGATACGGGCTTTTTTTTGCTCGCGCCGGATCTGCGCTTGCAAGCCGGATGGGTTGAGGATTCAAGGAAGACGTGACAGGTCTCCTGTCCGCGTGGCGGCCGGAGACCGGAAGCATAGGAGGCCGACTAGAGCGTGTAGCCGCGCAGGCCAGCAAGCCATTCGGTCAACAGGGACGTTCTGGCCATGAAGGATTGTAAAGGCCTGCTCCAGCTGCGCTGAACAGCTACGGGCGAGCTTCGAGCGGCATCGGTGAACGGCTCTCTACTGCAGCGAGAACATAGTCGTTCATGCGCTGCGCGGTCCAGGTGAGAAGGCCCTCGTCGTGTGAGAGCCGGGCGAATTCTGCGCGGCCTCGCTCTGTGAGGACGGCAATGTCGACAGGGGCATGAAAGCCCGGCGCCGGCGCGACAGTGCGCTGCCGAACTGTGTCCATGAGGCCTAGCGCGCGAAGATATTGGAAGACGCCGGGCCGTCTGGCCCATGGCACCTGGCGATATTGCGCTCGCCGCAGCGCTTCGAGTACCGCTTCGTTGGAATACGTGGTCATCTCACTTCTTTCTTAAAGTGCAGCTATGACACATCTATGCCAACACGTCACCGCGCCACCAGTGACGCGCCTGGCACCCGCCCGTGGCTGGAAGCTGGCCGCAAGTGCTACGGCCGAATTCCGCCAGGTGCTGCCTTGGTCTTGATTCGGAACCCCCGTCAGAACGGCATGTTAGCGTTCTACCTGCGAGCCGACGATGCAACCGCTGCGGCGCGATAGCAGGCTCGAAGATTTAATCCCGAAAGACATACGTTACCCCATCTAAATTGATTCTATTCATTTTATTAGCGCTTTTTTTTGCAGCAATCGTGATATGGAAGCGCGCTCGACGCCCTCTCGCCTTTTGCACAATTGCCTTTTTCTGGCTGGTTTCGGCCGGGTGGCTAACAGCACCCTTACTGCGCCTCGCCCAGCCGCAGGCGCAAACCAGCACGCCCGCACAGTTCGCCCCGCGCACCGCGATCATCCTGCTCGGCGGCGGCACCGTGTACAACCGCGACAAGGTGCTCGTGCCGCCGCGCGACGTGATGACGCGCATCGACGTCAGCGCTAAGAACTACGCGGCGTGCAAGCGCGCCGCAAGCGTCTGCAGCGTGATTATTAGCGGCGGCAATCCGCAGCGGCATCCCGCGACGGAAGCCGACACCTACCTGCCGTACCTGCTACGCGAACAGGTGCCGCGCTCTGACATCGTGCTGGAAAACCGTAGCCGGACGACCTACGAAAATGCGCGCAACGTATCCGCTATTGTCGGCCAGTCACGTTACGATTCCTTGATACTCGTCACTTCGGCGTACCACATGCCGCGCGCGATGCTCGACTTCCAGCATTTCGGCCTCTTTCCACAGCCGCTGATCTCCAGCTCGCGCCGCGCCCATCTCGGCCTGCTGCCGCGCTACTCCAACCTGGTGAACGCGGAGATCGCGCTACACGAGCTTATCGGCATTGCGCAATATCACGTGTACAGCGCCATTGGTCTCTTCTGACGCGAGGTGCTACCCGCCGATCTGCCCCGCGATGAGAACACCGTGAATCGTCGAGCGCATATCAAGGCGCTATGCATACGCGTCAAGTAACAAGATGTAAGCCTGCGCGGTCGCGGTTACAAAGCACCCCGCTGGAGCGCATATTGCTGACTAGAATGAACTGTCCTTCCCATGGACAGACACGTACTTGGGTCCACAACCACTCTGCGGAGGTAGCAATGAAGAAAGTGTCCCTCGCGATCCTGATTTCCCTCGGTGCCGTAACCGGCGCGGCTTACGCGCAGGAAAGCGGCGTGACGATGAGCACCGACCCGGCACGGGCAGCCGACGTCGAGCAGCGCGCGCAGGAATTGCAAAATCGCCCGCAAACCATGGAAAGCGCGCCTGCACCCATGAAGCATCACAAGAGCTCGCCGCATCACAAGAAAGGCATGAAGGCGGACGCGTCGAGTTCGTAAGCGGTCGTCAGACACGCCGGCAGCCGGCGCTTTCTGGCGCACGGGGTGAGTGCACCTGCGGCCTCGCCGCGAAGGTGAAAAAGCCGAAGCCGGCATCGCTGGTTTCGGCTTTTTTATTGTCTTATGCACCGGCCGGCGCGCGATGCCCGGTATGCTAAAGTCGCGCACCGACCGGCGCCCTGCCGGAATCTAACCGTGCGCACCTTGGTGCGGAGGACAGCATGAGCAACATCCAGCTTGATATCGAATGGACCGAAGCAGCATCCCGCAAAATTGAAAAACTGATGCCGCGCGGCGGTCAGGAAGCGTTCCTTGCGCTGCCTCCCGTCGAATGCCTGCCGATGGAAGGCGACGTGCTGTTTCTCGGCCCGGACGGCAAGCAGCAACCGTTTATCGTCGCCGAGCGCCAATATCATCACGACGGCGAAGCGGACTGGACCATCATCCTGATTCTCGACGTGCCGCAAGCCACGCATTAACGTCGACGGCGAGCGTCGCTCGGGCCGGCACCGGCCCGGCAATCACTCGCCGTACGAACGTGTCGCGCCCTGACAATCTGCAGTTGCGCGGAAGACTTACAGAATCTTCGTCACAACGCGAATTTCCGCGTGTTCCACCCAGTCCGCCACTGCCGCCTTGTAGGCCGTGATGTGCGCGGACCTGGCGTGCGCGGCCAGCGCCTCCTGACTTTCCCAACGCTCGAAAAACACGAAGCGGCGCGGCTCCTGAACGTCGCGATGCAAGTCGTACTGAAGCGCGCCCTGCTCGTTGCGCGTCGGTCCGACAATACCTTCGAGCGCCTCGCGCAACTGCTCTTCATAGCCAGGTTTCGCCACTGAAATTGCGACCACCGCGATTTCCGACATCCTTTCTCTCCATCTCACGAAAAGCAGCAGCATACCCGCCGCTCGCCGGTGCTGCAGGCGACCCCGCAACGTGCACCGCGTGCGATCAAGGAACAGCCCAGGAACAGCCGCGCCCGAATCGGTTCAATATGCAATAAGCATCAGGAACTGAAGTTTGGCGGGCATACACGGCCCGCCCTGCTACCCTCGGCTCATGCAAGCTCACGAATGCCGGATGGCCGTCGGTCCGGATTAACGCGAGGCGGCACAGCCCGGAACGGCGGCGAGCCAAACCCGGCGCCGCGGCCTGCGTCATCGGCGAGTGGCCACGTGATCTCACAGGTGGCCTGGCTGGTTCGCTCCTCTGTGACAGCCCGCACATTCATGCAATTTGCAAGCTGCTAGACTCATTTTGACCACTCCGCGGAGTTCGCATGGCTGGCACTGCTCTCAGCGTTCCAGGGTTCGTCCCACTGCGCGGTGCGGGCGTCCGCGTTGAGTATTACGTTGCGCATCCGCTGTGCGCCGAGTCTGCGTGCGCACCCCGTCACCCGATTGCCGCGATGCCACCATGTCCGCTCTCTCGCCCGTATTTATGCCATCCGTCAGCGACGTCAGTCTGAGCGGCCTGCTTCCTCATCTGGTCCGGGACGAATCGGGCTGGACCGCAACGTGGCGCGCGCTCACGCTGCATAGCGTGTTTCAGCCAGTGCTGTCGGTCACGCATCAGTGCGTGGTCGGCTACGAGGCACTGCTGCGCGCATTCGATCCGGTCGGCCTGCCCGTTTCGCCCGAGGTTCTCTTTTCGGGCACCCGCTCGGCGGCCGACGCGCGCGAACTCGACCGCATCGCGCGTTGCCTGCACGTCGCCAATTTCATGGAGCAAGGCATCAGTAGCGGATGGCTGTTCCTCAATACGCGGCCGCAGGTGTTCGAGACCGGCTGGCCGCAGCGCACCTTCATCGACGAGTTGTCCGCGCACTTCGGCCTGCCGCAGGAACGTATCGTGATCGAAGTGCTCGAGCAGCCCGCCGACGACGAGTCCGCCGTCGCCAGCATGCTGGCCGCCTCGCAGCCTCGCGATTTTCTGATCGCGATCGACGACTTCGGCACCGGCTTCTCGAACTTCGACCGCGTGTGGCGCTTCCGGCCGGACATCGTCAAGCTCGACCGCTCGCTCGTTGCGCGCGCCGGCAAACGCGAAGGCGACGACTCGATGATCGGCCATCTGATTGCGATGCTGCATCAGTCCGGCACGCTGGTGCTCGCCGAAGGCGTCGAAACAGACGAGGAACTGATGATCCTGATGCAGGCCGACGTCGATTTCGTCCAGGGTTTCTGGCTCGGCCAGCCCAATGGTTCGGTCGAGGCGGCCATTGCCAGAGTGCCGGCGCAGATCGAGTCGATGTGGGGCAAGTTCGCGGAGTACGAGCGCGCGCATGCGCGTCACAAGCAACTCGGCTTCGAAGGCTTCGCCGAAGCGGTCATGGCCGCCGCCGAGGCTTACCGGACGACGGGCGACCTGCAGCAGGCCGCGCACAACGTGTGGCACCTGGGCGAGGCGCGCCGGGTGTTCATCACCGACGAGCACGGTCAGCAGACCCAGGCATCCGTCACCGCCGCCTTCGTGCCGCCGCCGCCCCAGCGGCTCGCACCGATCGCGAGCAGCGCTTGCAGCAACTGGTCGCGGCGCGCCTATCTTAAGCACGCGCTGGCCGCACGCGGACGCGTCGCGATGATGGGTCCGCACTACTCGCTCGCGGACGGCGAAGACTGCTATACCGCGGCGCTCGCCTTCGACCGCGACGGCAAGACGCACGTGCTGTGCGTCGACTTCGTGCCGACGATGCCGGCCGGTCCCGCAATAGGGTTGCGCGCGGGCGGACGGCCTCGTTAGTCGTCCACGCGGCTGCGGCCCGATTTGATCTCGCTGCGCCTTAGCTTGCTCTCGAGACGCCGTACATTCGATGCGCGTGTCGGCCGCGTCGCAACGCGCGGCTTGCGCGTCACGCTGACGCTTTCCACGAGTTCATCGAGCCGCGCGAGCGCCGCCGCGCGATTCAGTTCCTGAGTCCGGTGCTCCTGCGCCTTGATGACCACCACGCCCTCGCGCGTGATGCGGCGATCGGACAACGCGAGCAGGCGCATCTTGAGCACTTCGGGCAACGACGAAGCGCGCACGTCGAAGCGCAGCTGGATCGCGCTCGACACCTTGTTGACGTTCTGACCGCCCGCTCCTTGCGCACGCACTGCGGTCAGTTCGATCTCGTTCGGCGGAATGAAATAGCGGGATGTCATGACGCTAGATTGAAGAAAACATTCGAATGTAGATGGCGGGGAGCGGCGCAACCTTTGCGCTCTGGCGCGCGCGATTCGGCCGATGCCGCGGATCTGCAGCATCGGCTAGCGCAGCCCGAACGGTGCGGCGTGAACGGACAGACGCATGTCCCGCGCCTGGCTGGCGATGCAGCAGTCGCCGGCGGTATCGCGATTCATCGGCTAACGGTCGCGCGATGCCTCCTCGATTCTCGCAGCAAGGCCGGAGTCTCGCTGTGTCGGCGTGGCGATGGCCTGAGCCAGCACCGCGCTAGCGCCGATCACTTCCACGCGCTCGCGAGCGCGGGTGATTGCCGTATAGACCAGCTCGCGCGACAACACCCTGCTGAACGTGGACGGCAGCATCAACACCGCATGCTCGAACTCCGAGCCTTGCGACTTGTGCACGGTCAGCGCGAACGCGGTGTCGTGCGGCGGCAGCGCGGCCGGAGACACCGCGCGCAGACTGCCGTCGGCGGTCCGGAAATAGACGCGCAGCGCGCCGCCCGCACCGGGCAACGCGATTCCGATGTCGCCATTGAAAAGCCCCAGTGCGTAGTCGTTGCGTGTGACCATCACCGGCCGCCCGGCGAACCACTGCGCGCCGACCGCGAGCGTCACGCCGGCCGAGCGCCGCACCTGCGCGGCCATTAGCGCGTTCACCTGATCGACGCCGCGCGGTCCCAGGCGGGTCGCGCATAAAACCCGGAAGCGATTCAACGCGTCGAATAACGGAAGCGGGTCCGGAGTTTCCGCGGCGAGCGCTGCGGCAAGCGCATCGGCATAAGGTGCGAAACCGGCCGCGAGGCGCTCGACGGTGCGTTCGGCCAGCGCCACGTGGGCGTCTTCGTAAAGCGACGCGGAGTGTTGGGTGGCGTCGTCGAGCAGCACGTCGAGCGCCGCGCTTGCCGCGCCGTTGCGAATCGCCAGCGACAAACGGCCAATCGGAGATTCCAGTCCGAATCGATAGTTGCGCTCCAGCCAGACGACGCAATCCGCGAGTGGGCTTTGCGACTCGTGGCCCGCCGTTCCGAATCGCGCACTGGCGGCTGATGCATCGGCGCCGTGCGGATCTGCGCTGCGAGGGTCGGCGACGTCGCTGGGTGAGTTGCTGACTGAGTAGCTCGCTGAGTTGCTGGCGACGTTGCCGGCCGCGTCGGGCGCGGCGAACAGGTCGTCGGGCGGCGCATCGAAAAGATCCGACGCGTAATCCGCCGAACGACCGGTTTGCCAAAAGCGTTCTGGCTGTTCGTCGACGTCTTCGGCCAGTCGTGGCAGCGCCCGCGCGAGTCGCGCCTCTCCGATGCCGAGCGCACCGGCGATTCGCTTCACGCCTTGCGCGCTGAACGTCGGCCGCGCGCTGAGTTCGGCGAACACAGCGCCGGCCTCTACCGCTGCGAGCTGATCTTTATCGCCAAGCATCACGAGCCGCGTGTGCGGTGCAATGGCGTCGAGCAGATGGGCTGCCATTGCAACGTCGATCATGGATGCTTCATCGATCACGACCACGTCATGAGGCAGAGGATTATCCCGATGATGCCGGAAGCGCCCGCCGGGCCCTGTGCCGAGCAGACGATGCAACGTGTACGAAGTTTGCGGCAAACGCGCGGCGAGTTCAGGAGGCAAATCTCCGGCGCGCGCCAGCAGCGCTTCCTGCATGCGTTGCGCCGCCTTGCCGGTGGGCGCCGCGAGCGCGATTCGCAGATCGGCGCGCGCGTCGAGCAGGCACGCGAGCACGCCGACCACAGTTGTAGTCTTGCCTGTGCCCGGGCCGCCGCTAACGATGGTGAGACGCCCCGACAATGCCATGACAGCGGCCACGCGCTGCCAGTCGACTTGGTCGTCTTTGGGGGGGCCGAAGTAGCGCACGAGCCGTTGATGGAGGGCTTGGGCGGTGTCGGCGTTCGCGCTCGTATCGACGGCAGCCTCACTATCGAAGGCCGTGCCCTTTTCCCCGCCGGCTCGGCCGCGAGCGCTTGCTGGCAACGTTCCGGCGGCATGCTCCGCAAACCGCTCCCCCGCGTCGCCAAGGCCCCGTGCGCTCTCCAACACAGTCGCGCGCATCGGTGCACCCGCATGCGCGACCAGCGCCCGCGCGAGACGCCGCTCGTACTCGTAGTAACGCGCGAGGTACAACCGCCCTTGCGCGTCGATCACCAAAGGACGTAGTGCGGCTGCCGCTTGCAACCCGTCGCTCGCCATGCCGCTCGCAAACAAGGCCATCCGCACTTCACCGGTCGACGCCTCGAACCGACGCGCGAGCGCGGCCAGTGGTACGCACACGTGCCCTTCCGCGGTCGCGCGGCTCGCCGCGAATGCCGCGCGCGCTGCCCATCTGACGGCTTCCGTCGACGCCCCGCCGCGTCGCGCCAGGACACCGATGCGCCGGGCGAAGCCTTCCGCCAGCGCAATGCTGAAGTCCGCCGGCGCCGGCAGATTGACACCGAGATCGTCGAGTTGAAGCGGCGCCGACGCGGTCTGATTGAACGTGCTCATGCGGCACCTCCGATCATCGCCGCGTCAAGCAGCGCAACGAGTTCGAACGCAGGCCGCCTCACGTGCACACCGGCTTGGGATTCCGCGTCGCGCCAATGCGGACGAACGCCGCGCACGAATAGATACAGATAGCCGCCGATATGCGTCTCGTACGAATAATCGCGCACGCGAGTCTTCAGATAACGATGCAGCGCAACCGTATAAAGCAGCGCCTGCAGGTGATACGCATGGCTCGCCATCGCCGCTTCGACCGGTGCGGCGGCGTAATCCTGCTCGGTATCGCCGAGATGGTTGGATTTCCAGTCGACAATCCAGAACCGTCCGTCGTGCTCAACGATCATGTCGATGAATCCTTTGACGAAACCTCGCAGCACACCGGGCTCGAGCGCGACGTCCGGATAGCCGTGTGCGACCAGCAATTCGCGCAGCGCGGCGAAGTCGAGCGACGGTGCCGCGAACAGGAATTCGAGTTCGTTCAGGCGCCGCCGCGAATCGAGTCGCGCCAGCGTCATGCCGGGCACGAGTTCGGTGCTGACGACATCTGCGAGAAGTTTGTGCATCATCGCCGGCAAACGCGGAGCAAGCTCTGGCGACGCCGGTGCGGGACGCTCGTGCAACGCGCCGCGTATCGCATCCGGCCAGCTTTGCGGATCGCTGAAATCCGCGAGTTCGAACATGCGATGCAGGCATTCGCCCGCCGCGGCTCCGCGCGGAAACGCGAGAATGTCATCGGCGGCAAGGGACTGTGCCTCCAGCGCCGGCTCGGGCACCGTGACCGGCGTGGCGACGAGCGCATCGGCGATTTCATCGTGATCGGGCCGCACTTCTTCCACCGGCGGCTGCGCGTCTTCGGCCTTACTGCCTGCGACAATCAGACCGCTGAAGCTCGCCATGCGCCACTGATCTCGCAAAGGCCGGCGATTGCTGCGCGCGCGCTTGTCAGCGCCGCTTTCCTGCATGGTTTCGAGCGGCGTGCGGCGCTCGACCTTCGGCAACGGTTGCAATGCGATCGGACCACCCGCCAGCGCTTGCCAGCGCGCGGACAACGCGGCCTCGTCGGGCGGCTCGGCGAGCCAGCCGTCGAACTCGTAGCCACCGCCCGCCACCAGCCAGTTCAGCACGCTGCGTCGCGACTCTTTCGTGGAGCGCGACGACAGGTACGTGCCCGCGACGAGATAACAGCGGTACACGGCGCGAGTCAGCGCAACGTAGACGAGCCGCGCCCGTTCGGCCGCCTGCTCGCGCGCCGCGTGACGGGTCGCGCGTTCGGCCTCGTCGTCGTCACAACCGTAGTGCAGCACCGCGTCGCCGCCGGCATCGTGATACTCGCGTGCGTCCGGTAAGCCCGACGACGGCAGCTCGCGCAAGCCGCCGTCGTTCAGGAACGGACAGAACACGACCGCGTATTCCAGCCCCTTCGACTTGTGCACGGTAACGATCTGCACGAGATTGCGGTCCGACTCCAGCCGCAGTTGCGCCTCCTCGCCGCCGCCCTGGGTGCGCTGCGCGGCGAGCCAGCGCAACGTCGGCGCAATGCCCGGCTGCGAGGCCGCGCGGGCCTGCACGAGTTCGGCAAGGTGATTGACGTTGGTCAGACGCCGCTCGCCGTCCGGCGCCGCCACGAGCCGTTGCGCGACGCGCAGTTCGCGCATCAGGGTGCGCCACATGACGGCAAAGCCGCGCTCATGCCAAAGCGTGCGGTAGCGCGAAAAACGTTCGACCCAGCCCATTGCGTCCGCCGCGTGCGCGGGATCGTCGGCGACAGCGGGTGCGTCGGCGACCTGTTCCAGACGCCACAGCGCCGCGGCGTCCAGACCAAGCCAATCGGTCGCGAGCGCGGCGCGCAAGCGGCGCAGGTCGCCAGGCGTATCGACGGCTGCGAGGACGCGCTCGATCTGCTCTGCGTCGAGCGTCGCGAACACCGAGGCCTGCGCGAGTTCCACACTGCCGACGCCCCATGCCGCCAGCACGCGTTTGATCAGACTGCCCTGCTTGTGCGTCTGCACGAGCACCGCAATGTTGCCGGGCGCGAGGGGCGCGTCGCCGATCGTGACGGTGCCTTCGCGCGCACCGCGCAGGAGGCGCACGATCTCGGCCGCGCACGCTTCACTCGCTTCGCGCTGGGCCTGGCGTTTGGTCAATGCGCTCTCGCCTTGCGGCAACGTCCAGACGCGGAAATCGCCAGCCTCGGCGTCCGGGTCCGACAACGGCGGCCTGCGCCGTTCGCCGGCTCGCACCGGTTGATAGTCGAGGCCGTCGAGCACGAACGCCTGCGGGTTTGCCTCGAAGACCCGATTGCAAGCTTCGACGATCGGCGCCGTCGAGCGCTGGTTGACGGCAAGCGTGTAGCGCGCCGAAGCCGACGCGCGCGCCGCCAGATAGGTATGCAAATCCGCCGCGCGAAAACTGTAGATGGCCTGCTTTGGATCGCCGACCAGAAAGAGCGGACCTGCCGGCGCAAAAATGCGGCTGAAGATTGCGAACTGCAGCGGATCGGTGTCCTGGAACTCGTCGATCAACGCAGCGGGATAACGTGCTCGCAGCGCATCGGCGAGCCACGGATGCGCTGCGAGCGCGCGGTAGAGATTGGACAGCAGATCGTCGAACGAAACGACGCGGCGCGTGCGCTTGCGCGCCACCAGTTCGGCGGGCGCATAGTCGAGCCAGGTCTGCATCAACGCAAGCCAGCGCGCGCGTTGCGCCGCTTCGGCCGCAACGACGGCTGCCGCCAGCGCTTCTGCATGCTCGAAGAACGCATGCTCCGGCGGTTCGAACTTGACCTTGGTGGCTTTCTTCAACGCGGAAGCCGTCAATTTAAGCGCAGCGCGCGGCGGCGGCGCATGGCAATCGCCCTGCGCGAAGTACTCGGTCCAGGCGGCGATCGCGGCACTCACATGATCCGGCTTGTGCGTGGTCTTGCTCAATCGGTCTTGCGCCTGTTCGAGCAGCGCCATGATCGCATCGCGCTCCGCATGCCACAGTTCGCATGCAGCGTCGAAGCCGGCTCGCGGATCGGCGCTCGCCTCGGCGTCTATCACGCCCCAACGCAGTTGCGCCAACGGCTTTTTGAGGCGCCGCGCGAGTTGTTCGTCGAGCGACGCCGGGCCGGCTCTCTTCGCGACCAGCCAGGCCGCGAACGCCGGATGCGCATGCGCGACGGGCTCGACCTGCTCGCGCCAGAAATCGGCCGCCACTTCGAAGCGCAACGCGGCGTCGTCGGCTTCCATTTCGAACGCGAACGGCATTGCAGCAGCGAACGGAGCTTCCTGCAACGCCCGTTGGCAAAACGCGTGGATCGTGTGAATCGCCGCCTGGTCGAATGTGCGCAGCGCTCGACGCACCACCTTCAACGCCGCTTCACGGTCAATGCCACGCTCCGGCGCGAGCGTCGTTTCGAAGAGGCGGCGAATGAACGGATCGCCGCCGTCGTCGTCCACTTCAATCGCGCGGTGCAGCTCGGCGAGGCGCCCGCGAATGCGCTCGTGCAATTCGGCAGTCGCGGCCTTCGTAAAGGTCACGACGAGAATCTGGTCAGCGTTCAGATTCTTCTCAAGCAGCAATCTCACGTAGAGCGCGCAGATGTTCCACGTCTTGCCCGTACCTGCCGACGCCTCTATCTGATTAACGCCGTCGAGCGAACACGCAAATACATCGAGCTCTTCAGCGGCTAGCGCATGACGATGCAGCGCGCCGCTCATGACACGCTCCGCAGATGCTGCAGCAACGGCTTGAAAACGATCGACGCGAGGCTGCCAAACGGTTCGTCGAGCGTAAGCGGCGTTCCTCGCAGGGCGATGCGCAATGCAGGGTCGTCGGACTCGCCGCGCACGCGGTCGTTGATCCATACGCCCTGCGCCGCCGAATCGCTTTCGCTCACCTTCGCCCACGCGCTCTTCGGGAAAAAACGCAGCGGCAGCCTGCGCCCCGACCTGAACAGCGCGGCGAGCGGCGCGAGTTCTTCGAGCGGGGCAGCGACGGGCGCGAGCTCGAAGCTCTCACCGCTGCCGTGCCAGACAGTGCGACGCGGACCGTCGGGCAGCGCCGCGCAATAGGCGAGATGCGCGAGCCATGCAGAAAGATAGTCGCGTGCAGTAGGTTTGGCGTAGCGAAAAATCACTTGTCCGGTTTCAGTCAGCAGATTCAACGTGCCGTGCAGTTGCAGCGGCGTCAGCGCGGCCTCGCGAAGCTCCGCGTCATGAACGCCGAAAAGCTCGCCCGCAATGTCCGCGTTATCGGGCCAACGCGGCGCGATGTCGAGCACGAACGGCAAGCGTTCGACGCCCGATGCCATCTCGCGGCGCACACTGTCGGCGAGCTGGCGCAACGCGCCCAGTTCTCGCGCGCGCCACACGGCGCCGGTCGCGCCGCCGGGTAACTCGGGACTTGCCTCGGCCACGCGCCGAACGCGGTCGAACATGAGATCGTCGTCTTGTATGTCGGCGTCGAGCAGCACGGGCAACAAGCGGCCGGCCAATGCATCGCGTCCGGTGTAATCGAGTTCGAACGGCTCGGTGTCGAGCAATTCGCCCTGGGCGTCTGACAACACAATGCCGAGGCGGTCACGCAGCAGCGCGCGCGCCGGATGACGCCAGAAGCGCACGAATTCGTCGAATCCGACGGGCGCGGCATCTTCAGCGGGCAACGGTTGATCGAAAAATGGCGCAGCGGTTCGCTGCTGCGGCGCCGCTAGCAAGGTGGCAAGTTCCGCGCGATCGGCGTCGTAGGTGAACAGATCGAGCTGCGCGGTGAAATACTCCGACGCAAACGCCTGCAACGGGTGATCGACGATAAACGCCTGGCGCGCTTCTTCAAGCTGCGCGGGACTTGCGCCCTCGCCCGCCGACACCTGCGCGAGGTGGTCGAGCAGTTCGTCGACGAGCGCGGCCGGCGGCAACGGCGCATTGTCGCGGATGCTGCGGCCGGTATAAGCGATAAAGAGCCGGCTGCGCGCGGCAAGCAGCAGATCGAGAAAGAGATTGCGCTCGTCGTCGCGGCGCTGCCGGTCGCCGGCTTTGCCGAACGCGGCCATCAGATCGAATTCGTCCGCACGGGCGAGGCTCGGCAACACGCCGTCGTCCATGCCGAGCAGACAGACCACGCGGTACGGCAAACCGCGCAAGCTCGTCAGCGACGAAAACGTCACGCTTCCCCAAGGCACGCCGCCGCGCGCGGGGTCGTCGAGTGCTTCGGTGAGCGCAACGCGCACGACTGCCGCGGGCATCGCGACCTCATGCGCGCCCGCCTGCATGGCGTCGCTCATCTTGTCGATCGCGTCGCGCACGGCGGCGAGCGACTCTGCGAATTCGACGCCTCCGTCGAAACACTGAGCAAGCGTTTCGAGCAGCAATTGAGTCCATCCGGCCGGCGTCTGCTCCGTCGCGCAACGCACCGCGAAACTATCGATGTCGTCGACGAAACGCGACAGGCGGCCGAGCAACTCCGCGTCTGAACCGTCGGCGCCCTCGACGGGCAGCCACGCGTCGACCGGCTCCCCGCCCTCCGGCATCGCATAGCCGAGGTACAGACGGGTGAGCGCATCCGCGAAGGTATGTCGCGCGACCGGCACGTGTTCGCCGCTCGGCTCCGCAGGCGATAGTCCGCGCCGCGCGCCGGCCGCCGCGAGCCATTCCTGCGCGGCTTCGAGCGAGCTCGCGTCGATGCCGTAACGCACGGCGACCGCGTCGACGCGCAGCCATTCGATCAGGTCCGGTGCGCCGACGCTGCGCTCGGGCAAAGCCAGCCAGTCGAGCACGAGGCGCGCGACGGGATTGGCCTGCGAAGGCGGTAAGCCGGTGATCCGATATGGAATGCGGCGCGTATCGCCACTGGGTGTAGTGCCGAACACCGCGTCGATCAACGGACCGGCAGCCGCCAGATCGGGCACGGCGACGAGCACGTCGGACGGTTGCAGATCGTCGAATTCGTCGAACCAGCCGAGCAGACGGTCGTGCAGCACTTCGAGCTGCCGCGACAGGCTGTGACACACGTGAACTTCAATGCCGCGCTCGTACGGCAACTCGTCGGCTTCGGTCTCCGGGCGCAGATCGAGAATGCCGTTTTGCACGGCGGCAAGCCAGCTCGGTTCCGGATTCTCGGCGAACTCGCCGGTCTCGCCGGAAGCCGCGCTTTCGGTGAGCTCGTGCAGCATATGCAACTGCGCCTGAGTCTGACGACCCCACTCCGCAAGCAGCGGATGACCGACCTCCTGATAGTCGAGCTGTCCTGCCGCGTCGAGCGCCTGAACGCGGCCTTCGCTCACCACGTCGAACCAGAATTCGCGGCACGGGTTCATGACGTAGAGACGCACGTCGACCCAACGCGACAGCGCACGCAGCAACGCGACGTGCAGCGGCGGCATGGTGGGCAGCGCGAAAACGCTCACCGCTTCCGGCCAGTTTGCTTTTGCAATGGCGTCCAGGTCGAGCGTACCGATTTCATCGAGAAAGCGGTATGCGGGCGGCAACGCGGCGTCGGGCGATTGCTCGTTGCCAGCAAGTTCGGTCAGCACAGCGCGCCACAATGCGGCTTGCCAACGTTCGTCCTCGCGCGCCGCGTCACTCGCGCCGACGAGGCGCGGGCCTGTGTCGTCCGCCCCGCTGCCCGCGAAGATGGAGCCGCCCTTCTGCCATTGCAGCAGCCATTCCGGACGATAGGTCAGATAGTGATCGAGCACGGTCGCCACACGCTGCGCCAGTTCGTAGCGCATCGACGGATCCGCGGCATCGAGATAGGTGCGAAGACGCGGTGACGCGTTCCACGGCAGAGACTCGTGCGCATCGCCCAGCAGACGATAACAGCGCCACACAAGCCTGTCCGGCGCGAACGGCGAATGGCGCGGCACTTCGATCACGCCACCGATTTGCGCCCACAACCATTGCGCGAGATAGCCGAAGCTCACGTTCGCGCAGACGCCCTGGCGCCCGGCGATATCGAGCTCGAGCCTGCGCCGCACAGCGGCGCTCGGGACGATCACCGGCTGCGCGGTCCAGACGTCGGACGGCGCTTGCGCGAGGTCGTCGAGCAGCGCGCCGACAAGCGTTTCATAGCGGTTCGAGTAGAAGAGCTGGAGCATGGATCCCGGACAAGGCGGTGTGGCGTTGCCGCATTTGCGACAAGCGCGCGAACCGCGGCAGACATTGAAGCGACAGCATAACAAAGCCGCTCGCCGCGCAGAACCTGGCCGAATGGACGAGGTCAGATCAGGTACAAAATCAGTTAGACTCGTCGGCAGTTTTGGGCTGTCCCTGGGCTCGTGCCTTCAACCGCTTCTTGTCAGTGAATGGAATCAGGCAGTCGATGCGCTATTCGGTTGAAATAAAAAAATTCCTTTATAGCCAGTACTTTTATGGCGGCCTGCGCATCGCGGTCGGCGTGTCCCTGCCGGCGATGCTGTGCCTGATCGTGTTCCACAACCGCGAGTTGGGCTTCACGATTGCAACGGGCGCGCTCGGCGCCTGTGTGGTCGATATGCCGGGCCCACTGAAGTACAAGCACAACGAAATGCTGGCGTGCTCGGTAATCGGTTTTCTGTCCGCGCTTGCCACCGGTCTTGCCACCGTGAACCCGGTGGCGCTGTGGTGCACGGTGGTGCCGCTCACGTTCGTGCTGTCGTTGATCGTGGTGTACGGCAACCGCTGGCCGCAGATCAGCTTTGCCACGCTGTTCATGATGATCATGACGCTGGAAGAGCATTTCACGCCGATGCAGGCGCTCGTCAACGCGTCGTGGATTCTTCTCGGCGGTCTCTGGTACACGTACTGGTCGACTGCCGTCAGCCGCTGGATGATGCATCGCATCGAACAGCAGGCGCTGGCGGAGAGCGTCTTCGCCTGCGCCGATTATCTGCTCGCGCGGGCCGCGTTCTACGACCTCGACAACGACCTGGACGAGTGTTATCGCAATCTCATCGACAAGCAGATCGCCGCGGTAGAGCGGCAGGATGCGGCGCGCGACATCGTGCTGCGTAATCTGCCGAAGTTAAAGAGCGGCAAGCTCGAGCCACGCCGGGCAATGCTGTTCAATCTGTTCATCAATACGGTCGACCTGCACGAGTTGTTCGTCGGCGCGCATACGGACTATCCGCTCGTGCGCAATACCTTCGGCGGCACCGACCTGCTGGTGTTCTACCGCGACCTGATTCGCAAGGCCGCGAGCGATCTCGAAGAGATAGGACTCGCTGTCCTGCAAAACCATGCGCCGAGGGCGCGCGTCAACGTGAAGGCGGAGCTGCGCGCGATCGAGTTCGAGATCGAACTGATGCGCAAGCAGGAACTGCCGGCGAAGAACCCCGAGGCGTATTCAGCGGTGTCGTCCACGTTTCGCCGTGTCTGGAGCGCCACGCGTCTGATCGACAAGATGCGCAGGAGTCTGTCGAGCGATCCGAGCACGACGGAAACCGAACTGCGCCTCGACCAGGCGCTGAACCGTTTCGTATCGAGCCGGCGCGTGCCGTTCGGCCAGATCTTCTCGAACCTGACCATGGCCTCGCCGAGCTTCCGTCACGCGCTGCGCGTGACGATCGCGGTGGCGGTCGGCTTCTGGCTCGGCCGCCTGCTGCCGCTCACCAACGCCTACTGGATCGTGATGACCACCGTCATCATTCTGAAGCCGGGCTACTCGCTGACCAAACAGCGCAACGGACAGCGGATCGTAGGGACGTTGATCGGCTGCACGGCGAGCATCGCGCTCATGATCTTCGTGAAGGAGCCGCACATTCTGCTGGTGGTGATGTTCGCGTCGATGGTGATGAGCTATAGCCTGCTGCTGTTCAACTACACGGCGAGCGTGGTGTTCACTTCGTCGTATGTGCTGCTGATGTTCCATCTGCTCGCGCCGGGTAGCATGCGAATCATCGGTGAACGCGCGATCGACACCGTGGTGGGCTGCGCGATCGCGATTGCCGCGAGCCACCTGTTCCCGTACTGGGAATATCGCCTGATGGGCAAGCTGGTCAACAACATGATCGGCGCCACGCGCCAGTTTCTCGAAGCAAGCTGGTGGTGGAGCGGCAAGCCGGCCGCTGCCTCGGTCGCCACGGTGACAGAAGCCGGCGCGCGGGCGCCGGCCGCGGCAATGGCCGATGCCGCCATCGAATTCGGCAAGCCGATGCTGGCAGTTGCCGGCCAGGTACTGGAAGGCGCCGGTCAAGCCAGTTTGCAGACCGGAGAACCGGCCGGCACTCCCGCAAACACGGGCAAGGAATCAAATGGGTTGGCCGGCTCGGGCGTTTCGACGCTCGGCAACACACCGGCAAAGCCCGTTGCAGGCGCGTCGCCAGCGGCCGCGGCTGCGGCAACCGCACTCGATCGCGATTACCGTTATCGACTCGCGCGCAAGAACGTCCACGTGGCATTTGCGAATCTGGGGCAGGCGTTCCAGCGCATGATGCTCGAACCGAAATCGGCGCAAAAGTTCGTGCCCGAACTGAACGACCTGCTCGTGCGCAGCCATGTGCTCGCTTCGCAGATCACGGCGGCCGCGCCGCTGCTGCGCACGTCCGCGCAACAGGCCGACGGCGTGTCGCTACAACCGCTGCAACGGGCGTTGAGCCTCGTGCGCGACAATCTCACCGAAGCCGAGGCCGGCACTGCGCCGCCCCAGGATCAGGGCGAGCAGATCCGGCAACTCACCCGAGAGCTCGACACGATGGTGGTCGAAGCGGAGAAATCGAAGGAATACTCGGCGGAAGCAGTGCACGACATGAAGCTGCTCGTGCACCAATGCAAGCAGATGCTGGCAGCGGCGGCGCTGATTCGCAAGGATGCAAGTGTGATTCGCCTGCCCGATGAGTAACGCGGCCGACTGAAGTTCGACCTTGGCTCGCGCCGGGTTCGGCACGGCTTCGCCATGACTCCGACGATGCCTACGAGACGCGAACCGTGGCTTTTCCGTCTCGCGCGACTTGCCGCGCCATAGCCAGACCGGCGCTCAGACACGCTGAGCGCCCTAACCTCACTGTGCTGTGCCGCTCGCAGGCTTCATTGCGGTGGCCGCCGCGCTCGTTGCCGTCGCTGCAGCCGCGCCCGATGAAATAGACACCGCCGACGCATTGCTGCTGTCGAACTCGCGCTTTTCCTTGATCGCGTTGTAGAACAGCGTGGCAATCACCAGCAGCACCGCGACCACGATGAATACGGCAATGCCTAACGTCGGATTTTTCTTGCGCGGCGGTTTGTTCATGAGACGGCTCGGACCGCGAGGCGAATCGCGGAAGATAGCGGAGAAGGCGGCATTCTACGCCGACCCACCTTGCACTCGCCTTGCAGCCGACAGCGCGGAAAGAGTGAGCGAGCCGCCACGGCCCGTACGCGGAGAACGCGCACTTCGCCCGAGGCTCGCCTTACACGACTGCGGCGGGCCGCACCGGCAGCGCCGTCGAATACTTGATCTGCTCCATCGCGAAACTCGAACTCACGTCGTACAGCGGTACCGCCGCAATCAACTGCTTGTACACGCGGTCATAGTCGTCGATATCCGAGACCACCACGCGCAGCAGGTAGTCCGTTTCGCCGCTCATCCGGTACACCTCGACGACCTCGGGAATGTCCTGCACCGCCTGCGTGAAGCTTTGCGCCCACGCCTGCGTGTGCTGATTCGTGCGCACCGCGACGAACACTGTCGTGCCGACCCCGAGCTTGCGCGCATCGCACAGCGCCACCTGCGCGCGAATCACGCCGGTCTCCTTCAGACGCTGCAGCCGCTTCCAGCAAGGCGTTTGCGACAGATTCACGCGCTGTGCCAGTTCGGCAATCGGCATGGTCGCGTCTTCCTGCAACAGCTCCAGCAACTTCCGGTCGATGATATCCATTCCCACCGTCTCGCCCCTTTAGGAAATTATTCTACTTTTCAAACTGCACGGGGAATTATATGGAAACTCTTTCTCCGGACAAAACGGTATAAATGTTCCAACCTTAAAAACGTCGGCAAGCCACGCCGCTCAACGAAATTGGACCACGACCTCCGTTCCCCCGCCCGCCTCCCCGATCAGTTCGCGCAGCCTCACGGACACCATGCTTCGCGGCACGCCGGGCATCACGAGCCTCTCGCACGACTGTGCAATGCACTCGACGCGATGTTCGACGCCTGCACAACTTCTGCGGAGCCTTCGCATTCCAGTTTCTTCGCACGCAGCATACGAATCGCGCTCGCGCAAGCCGCGGCCGACCCCGCAATGCTGAAGCCAGGGCAGCGTGAGGCATCGCTCGATAACTACCGCCGGCATCTGCTCGCCGCCGATCCGCAAGGCCGCTACGCCATCGCCGCACTCGTCTGGTTGCCGCATCAGGCGAGTCCAGTGCATGCGCATCACACGTGGTGTGGATACGCGGTGCTCGACGGCACGTTGAACGAAACTGTTTTCGAATGGAACGGCCCGGAGGACTTCGCCATCGCGACGCGCTCGCATGCGCGCCCGCGCGGCGCGATTTCTTTTGTGCGCAGCGGCCGGAGCAACATTCATCGGCTGGGCAATTGCAGCGATGCCCCCGCGGTGTCGTTGCACGTGTATGGCGTGCCGGGTGCTTGCATCGGAACCCATGTCAACGATGTAGTGCGCGTCGCACCCGCGCTTGTCTAGCGCCTGAGAATCAAGCCTTGCCCTCGCCCGCCGTGGGAATCTGCGGCGGAATCGGCGCGGTCTGTCCCGTCGGCGGCGGCGCCGGCCGCGGCTCATGCGACACATCGCGCGCGACGACAGCCGGATGCGCGCCGCGCATCGGCGGCGATTTCTCCTGATGCCCGACTGCATGCTCGTGCTGACCCGCACGTGCTTCCGCGTGGGCATCAGCCCGGGCATTCGAGTGTGCATCCACATGCTCATGCGGCCTGGCCCCGAGCACGTCTTCATCGTGCAGCGGCTGCCCCTCGCTGTCTTTAGACGACGTGAACAAGCGCATCTGCGGCACCGGGATCTCAATGCCGGCCTCGTCCATCTTGCGTTTCAGCCGCAGATTGAACGCCCGCGCCACACTCCATTGTTGCAGCGGCCGCGTCTTGATCTGCCCTTTGACCACCATCCAGTTCGGGTCGAAGCGGTCGAGCCCCCACACCTCGATCGGCCCGAGCATCTCGCGACGGTAACGGAAGTCGGCCATCAGATCGGCACCGACTTCGCGAATCAATTGAGTGATTTCATCGACGTCGGTCGAGAACGACATCCGCACTTCGAACACTGCGTAGGCAAAGTCGCGCGACAGGTTCTTGACGATCTTGATCTGCGAAAACGGAATGGCGTGGATCGCCCCCTGGCCGTCGCGTAACCGCACGGTGCGGATCGACAAATGCTCGACCGTGCCTGCGTGGCCGCCGTCCACGTCGATCCAGTCGCCCACCGAAATCGTATCTTCGATGATGATGAAAAGCCCCGTGATCAGGTCGGTCACGAGCGACTGCGCGCCGAAACCGATCGCGAGGCCGATCACGCCGGCGCCCGCGAGCAGCGGCGTCACGTTGATGCCGAGATTCGCCGCCGTAACGATGCCCGCTATCGTCATGATGCTCACGAGCAGCACATTGCGCACGAGCGGCAACATCGTTCGCGCCCGCATGCTCGGACCGCGCGACTTGTTGCGCGCACTGCCGGGGTTGAGCGCCTCGGTGATCGCGGTGTCGACGAGAATCCACAGCAGCCACGCAATGAACACGGTGGCCACGATCGCTGTCACCGCATGCGCGATACCGCGTGCGGCCACGTTTTCCTCGACGACCGCCGCAAGCGAAACGCCCCACAAGCGGGCCGCCAGCTCGAAGAAAAACAGCCAGATGAAAAGCGTCAGCAAAGTGCCGCAAAAACGCAGCAACCGCGTCAGATAGGGGGAGCGCCGCCGCGCGCGTGCGCTGCGTGGACGCGTCATGCGTAAAACGATGGCCGACAGGAAAAACGCCAGCACCAACAGCAGTGCAGTCACCACCGAAATTTGCAGCACGTTCTCGCTCGAACCCGAGCCGCCGAGCGTGGCGACTACCGAGGCCGTCGCCAGCACGAGAACGGGCACGTGCCAGAGCGCGGCGAGCACGTCGAAAGCATCGGTCGCGGCTTTATGATCGTTGCGTTGGTCGTAAGGCCGGTTGCGGATCAGATGGGCGACCGGCCGGCGAAACGCGAGCGCGAAATAGCCGGTAAGCACGGCGGCCGTCATGTTGGCGGCGGTCGAAACCAGTGCGGCCAGATTCGAGCCCATCTGATGCGCGACGTCGTAATTCACGGCCGCATCGCCGAGCGCGCCGCAGACGCCGACGGCAAACAGCAGGCGACGCGCATGATCGATCAGCAAACGTACCGCGGTTCGCCGGTGTCCCGAGCCGAACAGCGAAAACATGATCAGACAGATCGCCGAAAACACGGCGCCCGCGACAATCGCATACGCGACGACCATGCCGAGGGTGCGGCCGAGCGCATCGGGCATCGCGCGCACGAACAGCAGCGCGGCGACGAACGCAATGACCCACGGCCCGACGCGCCGCAACGCGAAGATCAGCAACTCGCGCGTGGTGGGATTCGGATTCAAGCCGATTACGATGCCAAGTCGCCGGTAGAGCCGGTGCTGCAAATAGATCAGCGCGGCTGCGCATGCGCCCCAGCCGGCCAGCATCGCGAACATCGAAAAGAGGATGCGGCCGAGGCTTTCCTGGCCCTGGCCCGAGATGATCGTGTAGAGCTCGTTGCCGGCCGCGTTGAAGCGTCCGCCCCAGTAGCGCACGGGCGTGCGGCCTTCATGCACGTCCGATTCGAACGACGCAATGCCCGACGCAATCGCGCCGAGCAGGCCAGGGCTCTGCTGCGCCGGCGGGGGCGCTAGCGGGCCGACGGTTCGGGAGACGTCGCGCAGCTTCTTCAACTGGGCGACGAGCGCGCTGCGCTGCCGGTCGTTGTCGAGCGTGGCGATCACGCTGTCGAGCGAACGCGCGATTTCCGCCTGGCTAGCGGGCGATGGTGCCGACGCGGCTTCCGCAGCCGACGCGCCGGACGCCGACGAGGCGGGCGCCACGGTCGCACTGTTGATCAGGCTTTGCAACGCCGGGATGACGGGCGTGCCGGCGCTCGCGTCGGCCGCATGCGCGCTGGTGGGAAGCCACGCGGTCCAAAGAAAAAGCGCGACGAAGAGCGCGACCGGCCATGCGCTGAGCCGGCTCGCGCCGGGCGGGCACGCGCCGCGACGGATCAGGAATCCGATCCGGGCAAAAACACGAGGAAATGCAGCGTGAATCGCGAAAAGCCCGCCGTTTGACGGCGCAGCCTCAGACTCACGCCGCGACGGGCATGACTGCATGGCAATCCGTGAGAAAACGGGAGACGCCAGTGTAGCCCCAGTTTGCCCGCCTGCAACCGGACATGCGTAACCGATTGTTAGGACGCTTGCATGCGTTCTGGTGTGCCGCGTGCGCGGCGCCGGTCGGGCTGACGCGCGTTGCGGCCGTTGCAGGCGGCACCGAACCGCCTATCGCCTGCTGTGCGGCGTGCGTTTGTTGCGCGATGCCGCCGGTGCCGCGCGACAAAACACACGCTCACGCTCAATACGCGACAGTTGCGATCTGGCGGACGAAACGGCCCTGCTCTAATTCATCGACGAACGCGATTGCGTAATCCTCGGCGGAAATCTGGCTGTTGCCCTGGGCGTCGGCAATCAGCGAGTCAGTGCCGGTGCGGAACGTGCCGGTGCGCTCGCCGGGAGCGATGATCGCGGCCGGCGAGAAGAACGTCCAGTCGAGATCCGCGACGCTGCGGTAGTAATTCAGCGCCTCGCGGTGAGCCAGCGCGACAGCTTTATAGGCGTCCGGGAAACCGTCGGTGTCGACGAGCTGCTTGCCCGGAGCGACTTCGAGCGAGCCTGCGCCGCCCACCACGACCAGGCGCTTGAGCCCCGCCGCGCGCACACCTTCGACAAGCGCACGGGTCGCCTTGTCCAGCGAGCCGACATCGGTTTGCGGCGGCGCATACGCGCTCGCCACCACGTCGTGACCGCGCACCGCCGCGCCAACGCTCGCCGCGTCGAGCAGATCGGCTTCTGCCGCTTTCAGATTCGGCACGTCGGCCGGCACGCGCGCCGGGTTGCGCGACAGCGCCGTCACCTGATGCCCGCGACGCGCTGCTTCCGCCGCGATCCGCGAACCGATCATGCCGGTGGCGCCAAACAACGCGATCTTCAACTGTTTGCTCATTTCAACTGCTCCTGTCATGGTTTATATGTAACCGTCTTAATTACATATATATCGAAAAAAACAGGGGCTTGGCCCCCGGGGTTCCTGCAAAACATTTATTGAAAATTCCGAATTGACGCTCGCCGCAGCAGAAAGCGCCCGCGTCACGCAGGCGGTCGCCGCTTGCGCTCCCTCGTGCGCTCGGCACGCAACAGGTCCGCGGTCGCATCGGCCAGCGTTCGTTGCGCGAGCGACGCCTCCATGGCCTGCTGCGCTTCGTCGATGATTCCACGCAGCACGACCTGAATATTGCGCCCCACCATGCATGCCGGATTCGGCTCCTCGCGGTGAAGCGCGAACAGCTGCGCGTCGTCTACCGCGCGGTACACGTCGAGCAAGGAAATCTGCTCGGGCGCGCGAGCCAGCAGCGCGCCGCCGCCCGCGCCGAGTTGCGACGTGGTGAGGCCCGCCTCGGCAAGCATGGTCAGAAGCCGCCGGATGAGCGCGGGATTCGTATTCACGCTGCCCGCGATCATTTCCGACGAAAGCGGCGCGCCCTCCTGAAGCGACAGCAACGCGAGCACATGCACCGCAAACGCAAACCGGCTACTCGTGTTCACAACAACCCGTCCTGCGACGACAATGTGTAACCATGGTAATTACATTTACGGGCACTGTCAAACACGCTGTCAAACACGCTGCTGGACGCATGGTTATCGCGGCCGAGCAGGCGCACGCGATTCAGCGTGCTCGTGCGCATCTCACTTGTCCATCTGCTTTTGCGCGTCGCCGCCGTAGTTCGAACCAGACGACGAAGCAGCAGCGTTCGTCGACGAAGCCGTGCTTTGCGCCGACCACTCCTGCAGCTTGCGCCCGGCGTTCTCCAGGCTCTGGCCCGTCAGCGACGCCGCTTTACCGAGTTGCAGATTGGCTGTACTGGCCGCGTTTTGCAGGTTGGCTTGCGCGCTGGAAGCGAGCGCATTGGGGTCGATGGTGACCGTCGGCGCCGAGGCCGATTCGAGGTTCTGCTGCGCGGCGGATTTCGTCTCGTCGACCTTCTGGCCGACGTAGCTCGCCGCCTGATCGAGCTTCTGGCCGGCGGCCTGCGCCGCGTCGTTGAGCTTGCCGGCGACCTGCCCCGCCGACGCATCGTTCTTCTGGCAAGCCGCGAGACCGCCGAATACGAAGAGGACCACGGCGGCACGGCGCAGCAACGGAGAACGGAAAGATGAAGTCATGTGTATTTTGAACCGCAGGAGGCGGCTTAGCTGACGAAAACGCGCCCATCATACGCCGTTGCCGCGAAGCGCCCCGCAAGCATTCATGCAGGACGGATCGACGCGGCTCGCCGGCCGCGGCAGTCGCCGTTCTGTCAAACGTTGTGCGGTAGACTGGCTGCGGGCAATCAAGGTCCGTCCAGGGTTAGCTGTGTTCCATTGATCAATCGGAGGCATACGATGGCGGCAAAGAAAATTCTGTTTCTCACCGGCGATTTCGCCGAGGATTACGAGACGATGGTGCCGTTTCAGGCACTGCAGGCGGTCGGCCATGTCGTCGACGCCGTGTGCCCCGACAAGAAAGCAGGCGATCGGATCAAGACCGCGATTCACGATTTCGAAGGCGATCAGACGTACACGGAAAAGCCGGGCCATCTGTTCGCGCTGAACGCGTCGTTCGAAGACGCCGATCCGCGTCAATACGATGCACTCGCTATCGCCGGCGGGCGCGCACCCGAGTATCTGCGGCTCAATCCCAAAGTGATCGAACTCGTGCGGCAGTTCGCGGAAGCCGGCAAACCGATCGCCGCCATCTGTCACGCCGCCCAACTGCTGGCCGCCGCCGACGTGATCCGAGGCAAGCGCATTTCCGCTTACCCGGCCTGCGCGCCCGAGGTCAAACTCGCTGGCGGCGAGTTCGCCGACATTCCGGTCGACGCCGCCATCACCGACGGCAACTTCGTGACCGCTCCCGCGTGGCCGGCTCATCCCGAATGGCTTCGCCAGTTCCTGGTTTTGCTGGGCACGCGTATCGAGCTTTGAGCCAGTTCAAGCGCCGCGCGGCTATTGCTGGCAAGCGCGGCATTTGAGAGTCGTCCTATAGTTCGCGTTGGAGGGCCTTCCTATAGTCACGGGCTGACTTGGGAGCGCTCTTCGATGGAACTAACCGACTGGATTGTGATTCTCGCCATCACGCTGATGACGATTGCTTTTCGCTGCGCGCACACGCCGGCCGGCTGGTCGCGAGAGAACCGCGCGCGGCGCCTGGCGGGAACGAGGATGCTGGTGCAAGCCGCCTGCTCCGTGTGGGCAGCTTTGCTGATCGTGGCGCGTTGTGTGTTTGCGCTCGACGGTTTGCTCGGGGTGCGTCCAACGTTTCAGGAAGTCCTCGGCGTCGTGGCTATTCTGCTTGCGTGCGGCTGCTACTGGTCGGTGCGCGGCCGGCGGCTCCTGAAACCGCGCCGTCTGTTTATCTCCTGCTAACCGGCGACGGCGCTCGAATAGCACCGCACGCCGCGCGGCGCTCACCGCGCTCATGGGCTAAGGTTTCACGACGAAACCTGTCAGCCCGCCTCAACGCCCCATCCGCAGATTCCCTTGTTCATCGGCCATCGCCTGATCGTTCGCGGCATGCGCCCCGGCACGGACTTCGGCAGCCGCCAATGCCGACCGTGCGCCGGCTTCGGGCAGCGACAAATAGAACGTCGTGCCCACACCTTCCGTCGACTCCGCCCACACGCGTCCACCATGCCGCTCCACGACGCGCCGCACCAGCGCGAGGCCGATGCCCTCTCCCGCCACCGCGGTGCCGTGCAATCTCTGAAAAGCGTTGAATAGCCGGGGCAGCGCGATCGAAGGAATGCCCAGCCCGTTGTCGCGCACGTAGAAAATCCGCAGCGATTGCACGCCGGGCGGCGCAGGCGTCGTACCGATCTCGATCCGGCCTTCGCGCGACTGATCGAGATAATTCACCGCATTCCCGATCAGATTGGCGAACACCTGTTCGAGCGCGGTCGGGTCTCCCCACACAGCCGGCAATTCGCCTACATGCACTTGTGCGTTGCGAGCGCGAATCGAGCCTTGCATTGCGTCGATCACGCGCTGCACGATATCGCACACTTCGACTTTCTGCTGCCTGTATTCGACACGACCAATGCGGGAGAGCCGCAACAACGCGTCGATGATGTGCGACGCGCGCAGCACCGCCGTCTGCAAATAGTGGAGCGCTTCCCCGATGTCTTCATCGACTATCCGTTCGATGCGCTGCCGGGTCTGCGCCGGGAGCGACGAGTCGCTGACGGCTGCTCGCAGTTCTTCGCAGGCGCGGATCAGTTCCTTTGAAAAGCCCTGCAGATTGACAAGCGGCACGCGCAGGTCATGCGACACGCTATAAATGAACATCTCGTTTTCCTGCGTCTGCTGCCGCAAGCTTTCGTTGATGCGCGACAGTTCGTCCGCACGGCGCCCAAGGTCCGCCTGAAAGCGCGCCTGGATTCGCTCCGCTTCCAGCAGACGCCGGCTGGTCTCATGCAGCGTCAGATCGAGGCGCGCAATTTCATCGTGGCCCGGCTCGATAGGCGCAAGCGGCTCGTTGCCTGCAAGGCGCCCGGCGTTGTCGGAGAGAAGCGCAAGCCGCCCGCGCACCCCACGCGTGAAGAGCCACACGGCGAGCGCCACGAACAGCAACGAACCGAACACTGCCGCGACCACGAGCGTCTGCTGCCGTTCGCGGGCGGCATCGGCGTCGCTCGCACGCTGAGCCTCCAGACGCCGTTCCTCCGTCTGAAAGGCGGCCAGTTGCTGACGAAAGCGATCGAGCACGTCGGCCTGAGCCAGCTCGCTGAACCGGTTGACAACGTCCTTGCGACGGCCCGAATGCAACATGTCCTGCGTGCGATCGGACCATTGCCGATAGGCCTGCACCGCCTGACGCACCTGGACCACGCGTTCGACCTGCGACGGATTGTCCGACACGAGTTCGGCGAGTTGATCGATGCGTCGATCGACGTCGACCCATACGGACAGCGGCGTCACGAACCGGTTGTCGGCGGCGAGCACCGCGCCGCGCAACGCGACGGACTCGCCCAGCACCGGATCCAGAATCGCCGTGGTCTGGCGCATCACCTCCTGGCCGTGAGCGGCCCTGCGCTCGGCTTCGGCCGCGTCGGACTGCGCCTTGACCAGGCCGGACAGAAGGGCCAGTTCGAAGACAGCAGGAATCGCAATCAGCAGCAGGCCTTTAGTGGTAAGTCGCATGCGCACGCGTTGGAGGTGTGGGCCGGCAGATGTGCGCGGTACGGCACATTATGTCGGCGTTTGCTTACGAAACAAAGCGGCGCACCACCGGCTGAGCGTCACCTGCTAAGGCATCGAGGAGCCGGTAAAGAGACGTGGGGGCGCCTCGACATTCTGCAGCATCCGTAAGCAAGTCGAAAAATTACGAACCAACTTGGTTCATGCGTTGCCAAAACGGAACGCTGACGCACATCTATTGTGCTTTAAATGTGCGCGAGAGGTGCGCGGCGAGAAGGCAAACGACGCAACCGCGTGCGTGCAGCTCCCTCGCAGTGCTCATTGCACCGACACAGCGCTAAATAGCACCGTTTTGGCCCGCTTCTTGCATTCTTGCGCGGCTTTTGGCACAAGCGGAAATAATCGATGGAAAGCTTCAAATCCGGGACCGATACCCTCTTTCTCCTGCTCGGAGCCGCAATGGTGCTCGCGATGCACGCAGGATTTGCGTTCCTTGAACTGGGCACGGTGCGCAAGAAAAACCAGGTCAACGCGCTGGTGAAGATTCTGGTGGACTTCTCCGTCTCGACGATCGCCTATTTTTTCATCGGTTATACGATCGCGTACGGCGTGCAGTTCTTCGGCAACGCCGAATCGCTTGCGGTTCACAACGGCTACGCGCTGGTGCGCTTCTTCTTCCTGTTGACGTTCGCCGCCGCCATTCCGGCAATCGTCTCCGGCGGCATCGCCGAGCGTTCGAAATTCAATCCGCAACTCTTCGCGACGTTCGTTCTGGTCGGCTTCGTCTATCCATTCTTCGAGGGCATTGCCTGGAACGAGCGCTTCGGCGTGCAGAACTGGATCAGCCAGACGTTCGGTGCGCCGTTCCACGACTTCGCGGGCTCCGTCGTCGTTCACGCGTTTGGCGGCTGGGTCGCGCTGCCCGCGGTGTTGCTGCTCGGTGCGCGCCACGGCCGCTATCACCGCGATGGCGGTATTGCCGCGCATCCGCCATCGAATATTCCATTTCTGGCGCTCGGCGCGTGGGTGCTGGCCGTCGGCTGGTTCGGCTTTAACGTGATGAGCGCGCAGACGGTCGACAAGATCAGCGGCCTCGTCGCCGTCAATTCGTTGATGGCGATGGTCGGCGGCACGTTGACCGCCTGGCTCGCGGGACGCAACGACCCGGGCTTCACGTACAACGGGCCGCTCGCCGGGCTCGTCGCCGTGTGCGCCGGCTCGGACCTGATGCATCCGCTCGGCGCGCTCGTCACGGGCGGCATCGCCGGCGCGCTGTTCGTCTACATGTTCACGTGCGTGCAGAACCGCTGGCGCATCGACGACGTACTCGGCGTCTGGCCGCTACACGGTCTGTGCGGCGCGTGGGGCGGCATGGCAGCAGGCATCTTCGGTTTGCGGGCGCTCGGCGGCCTGGGCGGCGTCTCGTTCGGCGCACAGGTGCTCGGCACGCTGGGCGGTATCGTCGTGGCTTCGCTCGGCGGCACGCTCGTCTACGGCGCCATCCGCCTGACGGTGGGCCTGCGCCTCGATCAGGAGGACGAGTACAACGGCGCCGACCTGTCGATCCACAAAATCTCTGCTACGCCGGAGCGCGAAAGCCTGGGCTGATGGCCGGCACGCGCGACCTGTCCCCATGGAATGGCGAATGTTAGACTTGCGCGCTGCAGACTGAACACTCGAAAGGGTTGCGATGCGCTCGGCACGGCATGCCGATCATGGCCCCCTTCCGAACGATGCCTGCTTCCCCGGAACAGAGCCGACTCGACATTGCGTCCCGCTCCGCCCGGTTTGTTGAATCCCACGTTTCGCCTGGCACTCTCATGTATTGGTCGATACTCGCGGTCGCCGTCGGCGGCGCACTTGGCTCGTTATTTCGCTGGTTTCTCGGCCTGCGTCTGAATGCGCTCTTTCCGTCGTTGCCGCTCGGCACCTTCGCGTCAAATGTGATCGCAGGCTACATCATCGGCGTGGCCGTCGCGGGCTTCGCGCGCGCGCCGCAAATTGCACCCGAGTGGCGGCTTTTCGTGATCACCGGAATGATGGGCGGACTGTCCACCTTCTCCACCTTCTCGGCCGAAGTGGTGCAGCACTTGCAGGACGGCCGCCTCGGCTGGGCCGCCGGCGAAGTCGCGATACATGTGGGCGCGTCGCTTGTCATGACCATTCTCGGCATTGCCACGGTTACGCTGCTGTCGCGTTAAGTAACGCTAGCCACGGCCCACTCCTTATCTCTTCCATCTGTTCATGGGACTGGCTCTGCCGCTGCTGGTGGCCGCAGTTTGCGCAGCCGCAGCGGGCACACCGCTTGCGCGTTTCAAAGCGCACCCTTTCCATAAAGGAGGTGAAAGATGGGCTCAATCAATCCGCAAGGCGCCTCTAGCGGCGGAGCGAAAATTGTCGGCGGCGGTATCGGCGAAGGTCCCGGGCCCGAAGTCATGGCTGCGGCCACGCTCGACGGCACGAAGGTGATGTCGTCGGATGGTGAGCATGTCGGCAAGATTTCCGACATCATGCTGGACGTCCGCAATGGACGCATCGCGTACGCGGTGCTATCCGAAGGCGGGTTCCTCGGCATGGGAGCGAATCTGCACGCCATTCCATGGAGCGCGCTGACTCTCGATACCGACCAGAAGTGCTTCTTCGTCGACATCACGGCGCAACGTCTGAAGGACGACCCGGGCTTCGACCCGGACCACTGGCCGTCAATGGCCGACCCGACCTGGGGCGAATCGACCTATAGCTACTACAACCGGCAGCCATACTGGACGGCGACCCGCGAAGTCGTCGAAGAAGACCCTGCCATCCGGCCCAGTGAGCACTGACGCGAGCCAGCGCTCAAGCCGTGGCAGACCTGTGAGTGCCCATGTCACCGCGTTGTACTGCGGTGACATGGGGCGCATTTCGTAATGCGCGTTATCGAGCCGCCAGCATTCCGATGATCAGGCCGCCGATCAACGCCATCGTTACCGCTTTCCACGGACTGTCGTGGACGAAGTCGTCGGTAGATTCAGACACGACGCGGTATTTCGTTTTGACAACGTCCTGCGCGTCGGCAAGTCTGTCCTTCAATTCGGAAAGTTTCTGTGCGCTGCGGGCACGCAGTTCGTCGCTGCCGTTCGGCCTTGACGCGAGGCTGTCGTCGCGCGATGCATCGGCGGAACCCGAACTGGTGGCTTGAGTAGACTCGGCCATTTGAACCCTCCCTGTCTCCGTTAAGTGGACAAGGTTCAGCAAACCGCGTGCCTCGCCGAGTGCTTCCAATAAAGTCCCGTTCGAACCGACGTTATTAATTAGGATGGCGATGTAAATCACTGCACCAATGCAAATCAGAAGTATGACGAGTGACATGACACAGGCTTGCTCGTAACGTTTGTAAGTCCGCACAGGCACGAGCGTTGCGCGCCCCATACGCCGGCCGCAGTGACCGGCGCGAACCAGGAGCGATAAATGAGCATTTTTTCGACGATCCTCAACAAGATCTTCCCGCATGATCATCCGGCGAACACGGGCTCGGGCGGCACCGCCGGACCGGCGGCCGCGGCGACGGCGGCACCGGGCAGCGCAACTGCGCCGGCTGGAACGCCAGCAACACCTTCCACTGCCGCCGCCGGTAATTCACAGCCTCCCGTTACCCCTATGCCGACGGTCGACGTCGAAGCGGTTCTGATAAAAATGCAGGAAAGCAGCGGCGAAACATTGAACTGGCGTACGTCCATTGTCGATCTGCTGAAGCTGCTTGGACTTGACAGCAGTCTCGCGGCCCGCAAGGAACTCGCATCCGAGTTGCACTACACAGGCAATACGGAAGATTCAGCTTCGATGAACATCTGGCTGCACAAGCAGGTGATGACGAAGCTCGCTGAAAACGGTGGCAAGGTGCCCGATGACCTGAAGAACTGACACGGTCGCTCGCAGCAATCTGGCCGTGGCAAGGCGCGCGGCTTCCTCGTCGAGCCTCGTAGACTGAAGAGACCCGAGCGCCAGCGCCTTGTCGGCAGCGGCTTCCAGGCGGTGTGCACGACGATGACGTTTTAAGCGCCTTTCGCGCCTACTCTCCGAACGGGTTGCCCGTGTCTTTTACTTCAGTACTGAGGTTGTATTCGGCGCGCACGGCTTTTAGCACGCTCTCGATGTCGCGCTCAAAGCCGATCGCGTTGCCGAAATTGGTCATCGTCCAGTTGCAGCCTGTCTTGTCGGCCTCCTGCAACTGCGGTCGCGGCACGCGAATCTTGACGCCGTCTTCGACGATTTCCGGCAGCCGATGGAGTCGCCGGTTGACCTCCTGCTGAAGCTGCGACGCATTGAGCATTTTTCGTATCATGCAAGTCTCCTTCCGATTGTTCGAGCCATCTGGCGCAAATGACGCCACATCGGTCCGGGCTGGTTGATGGCGACTCCAAGCAGGAACCATTGGGCGCGTCACCGCTATGCCGCCAACCTATGCTCATAGTACGGTCGGTCCCTGTCGTCGAGAATTGCGTACATTGCCTCCAGATTGTTCGGGTTTGGGTTGAGCCATGCATCTACGTTTTCCGGCTTGATAGGAATGATGCAGCGGTCGTGACCGGTCGCCGCGACTTCCGGTGGCGGCTCGTCTGTTATCGCCGCAAATGACAGCAGGTCCGGCTCGCCCGGTGCGGACCACCGCGACCACAAGCAGGCAACATGCATCAATTCCCCGTTGCCCGGACGAAACTCCAGCACGACGTTCTCATCACGCTCGTGAGTTTCCAGTAGCGTGCCTTCGTACTTCGCCCGGCTGACGTTCTCATAGAAAACTTCGACAAGCAGGACGGCATGCGTGTACCCAAAGCACGGAGCCCAGAAACCTTCAAGGCTATCCCGGCGCGCATTGTATGTCCCGGGATACTTCGTATCGTACGACGCAGGTTTTCCAGCAATGCGGCATTGATACCGCATAGGCTTGACGACCCGTTGCCCACCTTCCATCACCATGACCGGCGCGTAGTTACCGGGAAAGATGCGCGAGTCCCGCGGCTGTAATGCGGTTCGCTGCAGGTCTTCAAGTTTTCCCTTGGCCCATGCAATTTTGTCGGTGGCAATGCGCTGACTTTCCGTTGCGGCTTTGGTGACCTTCGTCTGCAGCGTGCGTTCGGCGTCTGCAAGCCGTGTGCGCTGTTTGAAAAGATCCTGTTCCAGCTTCGTCACCTGCGCCGACGTGAAGCGCGCTATAAGAGCATTGATTTCACGCGTTGCTTCGTCCTGCGGATCGGCAAAGGCGTCTTCCATGGCTTTGGGTATCTTCGCTTTGCCGATGCCCTCCGTTCGTTCAAAAAACAAACGCGCAAACTCGTGGATGTCGATGATTGCGCCAAAGGTACGCACGAATTTTCGATAGTCCGCCACGACTTGAGCCGAGTAGCACATGGTGCCTCCAGTTTGATGTGGTCATGATATGCGAGCCGGCTTTGACTTTGCGATCCGCATGACCTGCTTTGTCGGCTTTGTTGGCTTTTGTCGGTGCTGGAGGCGACTTGCCTCGCGAAAAGGACTCGCCTCGCGGGGTTCCTTGCTCGGCGGCAAGATGGGCGGATAATCGCAAGTTCGACGATTCGGCGCGACCAGCCTTGGCCTGCTATTGCGAAGCGGCCTTCAGCATGTCTCATGGCGCTCAATGCCTGGTAGTCGCCATTCTGCTGAGAACAATATCCGTGCGCATTGACCCATACAGTCTTGAACTTTTTGTTGCGGTGGTCGAGGAAGGTTCGATAGCCCGAGCGGCCGCACGAGGTCACATATCGTCGTCGGCTATCAGTCGGCGGATTGCTGACCTGGAGACCTCGCTCGGTGCGCTTTTACTGACGCGTTCGCCGTCCGGTGTCGAACTGACGGAGGCCGGTGCCCATGTTTTTTCGCGGGCCCGCGCACTGAACGACCAGTTGCAGTCATTGGCGGGCGAGGTACATTCGCTGGCAGGTCAGGTTTCGGGAACCGTCCGGCTGTATGCAAATGCGTCCGCCATCGTCGGGTTTCTCCCTGAACTACTGACCACTTTCAAGGCGGAGTATCCGCTGGTCGAGATCGCTCTCATCGAGCAGATCAGCAGCGATGTACTGCGCGCATGTGTGGACGGCCGCGCAGATGTGGGAATCTCGTCGGCAGTTGTCGCGCCGGACAGCCTCGACTCCTGGCACTTCGCAGACGACCCCTTGCTGGTTGTCGTTCCACGGCAGCACGAGCTCGCATCGGTGACCGCCCCGACCTTTAGTGACGTGTTGGACTTCTCACTCGTTGCACTGCAGGCCGGAGGAACGCTCGATCAGGAATTGCGCGAGCGCGCGGCAGCCATGGGAAAGTCGCTCCAAGTATCGGTCACGGGCAATAGCTTTGACGCCCAGTGCCGGATGATAGAGGCTGGCTTAGGCATTGGCATCGTGCCGACCAGCGCGGCTTCAGCGTTCGCCGGGTCGGGAAACTTCATTCGTCACCCGCTCGACGCGCCGTGGGCGGCGAGCAGGACGCTGCGGGTGCATGCCTTCAAAAGGTCAGCGCGCCGCCAAGCGGTTGCGGCCTTGATATTTCATCTAAGTTCACATAGCCACCAGGGTTAATGCGGACGTCGTGATTGGTAATGCCCCCCCTGCGATTCCAGCACTTCGTCCCGGTGCCAAAGACAGTCTAGATTTCCCGCAAGGAGACTAGACATGCCGATTTTGAAGCTGGATGGCCGGGTGCTTTTTCTTTCCGCAGACCCGGACATCATCGACCGACAGTTGAGCGGCGAAGACCTGACCGAGACCACGGCCGGCACGCTGAGAGACGACGTGTCGACCGATGAAATCACACCAATGAGCGTGCTCACCCGCTTCGACGAGCGGCTTGCGCGTGTTCCGTATGTTGGATTCAGAGCAGGTGAACGCACGCCCATTGGTCTGGACGCTGTTCGCGTCGGAGGTTTTTGTGTGACGGTCGCCGGCAACCGGTACGGCAAGGGGTCGTCTCGCGAGCACAGCCCGGTAGCGGAATATCGTGCTGGTATCCGGCTTGTTATCGCCAGAAGCTTCGAGCGCATTTACCGGCAAAATGCCGACAACGTCGGACTCTTCACGTCGACAGATTTTGGACTGCTCGAACGTATAGAGCGTGGTGAAGAAATCGACATCAACGAACTGGTCGCATCTCGCGACGCGCTTGCGTCAGCGATTCTCCGCAGCGGGGGCCTTCTGCGGTACGGCGCTGCGCACATGCAGCACGTCAGGACGACCACTCAGGCCAGCGACAGCCGCCCGCGCACGCTCGCTCAAAAGATCATCGAGAGGCACGCGTTGGAAACCGAGGCCACGGGGAACTCACAGAACCCTGGAGAAGGAGCTTTTGTCCGCGCGGACTGGCGTTTCATTCACGAGTACTACACCGGCATGGCAAGTCACATGCTGCATGCTACGTTCGGTCGCCCACTGAAATTGCATTCGCCTGAGACGATTTTGACGTTCGAGGACCACCTGTCTTACTCGCACAAAAGCGAGCTGCACATCCGCAACGGGCTACTTCCGGATGTGCGCGCGCTGTCTGAAGCGCACCGTGCTTTCGCCCGCGATTATGGTCTACGCAATCATGGCTACCTCGGCGAAAACGGCAGTGGCATTAGCGAAGGTTCGGAAGGCATTTCGCACGCAATGATGGCGGAGAGGTACGCGCTGCCAGGCCAACTGGTGGTAGGCACCGATTCGCACACACCGCATAGCGGAGCGCTCGGCTGCGTTGCATTTGGGGTTGGCACGACGGACATGTCCAATGCGTTCATCACCGGTGCGGTACGGATGACCGTTCCCGAGTCGCTGCGAATCGATTTTCGCGGACCGATTCCGTCCGGGGTGACAGCCAAAGACTTAACGCTCCACCTTCTTGCGGACCCCCACATCCGTGCCGGCGCGGGCGTCGGCAAGGTGTTCGAGTTTGCTGGCTCGGCCATGTCGCAGCTAACCACCGACGAGCGCACCACGCTCACCAACATGACCGCAGAGCTTGGCGGTTTCACAGGGATCGTCGCTCCCGATCAAGAGACGGTCCGGTTTTTGAAGGAACGTCGCGGTGTGGACTTCGAAATCGAGCCTTGGATGCGAAGTGACGATGGCGCTCCTTACGCAGCCACCATTGAGATCGACTGCACTCAGCTCTCCCCTATGCTTGCGGCACCCGGAGACCCTGGAAACGGCATCGCGCTGAATCAGTTGAGCAACAGGCCGCAGATTGATATTGCGTACGGCGGCTCATGTACTGCCGGCAAGCGCGAAGATTTCGACCATTATCATGAGGTACTCGCCTGGGCTGCCGACCGGGGAATCCGAGTCCCTGAACACGTGAAATTGTTTCTACAGTTCGGTACGTCGGACGTGCGGGACTACTGCATCGAGCGCGGATATCTCGATGCTTTCGAACGCGTTGGCGCAGTTTTGCTTCAGCCCTCATGCGGCGCATGTGCCAACTGCGGCCCCGGTGCATCCACTGACGCGTCGCAGGTCACCATCAGCGCAATCAACCGGAATTTCTCGGGTCGTTCTGGGCCAGGAAAGGTCTGGCTCGCCAGCCCACCAACTGTCGTGGCAAGCGCACTGGCCGGCAGGATCGTCTCCTTCGCCGAGCTCAAGGAGCAACGCCAGTGAAGATTGCTGTTAATAGCTGTGGTTAGCTGATTTTTGCCCGGCAGCATCAAAAGCAAATACTAGACGGAGACAACCATGACCACTTTGGAAGGCGCTTCACCCTTAGGCGCCAAAGAAACCAGCGTGCCCGGTGAGGATTCGCTTGTCGATAAAGCCGCAATATCTGCACGTCTTGACCGACTTCCCGCCACGCGGAGCGTCTGGAAACTGATCGTGTTGCTTAGCCTCGGCTTCTTCTTCGAACTGTACGATTTGCTCTTCACCGGGTACATCGCACCGGGTCTCGTGAAGGCAGGAATTCTCACTGCGACGACGCACGGGCTTTTCGGAACGTCGGGTGTCGCCAGCTTTATCGCATCTCTCTTTAGCGGTCTGTTCGTCGGAACCATCGCCTGCGGATTCCTCGCTGACCGTTTTGGCCGGCGTGCAATCTTCACGTATTCATTGCTCTGGTACGTAGCGGCCAATACGGTAATGGCCTTCCAGGATACAGCGACAGGACTGAACTTCTGGCGCTTCGTTTCCGGTCTTGGCATCGGCGTCGAACTCATCACCATTGGCACTTACATGTCCGAGCTCGCACCGAAGCATATGCGCGGGCGTGCGTTTGCAGTCTGCCAGGCAATCGGCTTTTCCGCGGTCCCGGTCGTAGCCTTCCTGTCTTACCTGCTCGTACCGAAATCCTATCTGGGATTGGACGGTTGGCGGTGGGTCGTATTGATTGGCGGCATCAGTGCGGCGTTCGTATGGTATTTCCGTCGAAACCTGCCGGAAAGCCCGCGTTGGCTCGCCAGCAAGCAGCGGTTCGCAGAGGCCGACGCCGTGCTCTCCCGACTCGAAGCGCAAGTTGAAAGCCAATACGGAAGGCCTCTTCCTCCGCCAGGACCATCCGAGCCGATCGCAATCAAAGGCGGCTTCTCTGATATGTGGAAGGCGCCGTACCGCAAGCGAACCGTCATGCTGATTGTCTTTCACATATTCCAGACGGTCGGCTTTTACGGTTTTGCTAACTGGGTACCCACGCTGCTCGTGAAGCAGGGAATCACCGTGACGTCGAGCCTGCTCTACACGACAGTCATCGGGTTGGCGGCGCCTCTTGGACCTTTGCTCGGCTATCTCATTGCTGACCGCTTCGAGCGAAAGCACGTCATTGTTTGCATGGCGGCGCTCAACATCGTGGCCGGACTTCTCTTTAGCCAAACAACGTCGGCCGTGGCGATCGTGATGCTCGGCGTTTGTCTAACGCTGGCGGGCAACATCATATCCTTCACCTACCATGCCTATCAGCAGGAGCTGTACCCCACGACGATTCGCGCACGGGCGGTAGGCTTCGTTTACTCATGGAGTCGTGCCTCCGCGGTGTTCAGCTCGTTCGTCATTGCGTTCATGCTGAAGGACTTCGGCGTGACTGGCGTGTTCGTTTTCATCGCCGGCGCGATGTTGCTGGTTATCCTCGCAATCGGACTGATGGGGCCTCGGACGCTTGGAAAGTCGCTGGAGGACATTTCTCGCTGAACTTTTTGCAGAGGCGCCTAACTCGAGGCGGCGGCACAGACTACAGTGGGGACGAACGATTGCATGACGCCGCGGAGGCGATAAATTCAGTCGCGGCCGCGCCGTCCGACGAGCGGAAGTCATGTCGATTTCGCCTCGCTGACGGACCGGAAGAAAACAGTCCGTCAGACGGTCAGGGCTGGACCTTGAGCGACATCGACCCACTCTGCCCTAACCAGTTCGATAAGGCGCTGGGGCGCGATGCGGAGTGCCGCGTTCGTTGCGCCCGCTGCAGGCAACACGACATCGAACTTCTTCAACGTCACATCCGCAAAGACTTTCATTTCGCGCGGCAGTCCAAACGGACACACCCCGCCCACCGGATGACTGGTCCATTCAACCACCTCCTCGGCATTGAGCATCCTGGCCTTGCCTTTGAACTGATCCTTGAACTTGCGGTTGTCAATCTTCGCGTCACCTCCAAGCACCAGCAGGATGACCTCGTCCTTCAGCCACAAAGACAGCGTCTTCGCGATCTGCCCCGGCGACACGCCGTGGGCATCGGCAGCTTCCGCGACAGTGGCGGTGCTCGTCGGCTTTTCCACGATTTCGAGGTCGGGAGCATGCTGTGAAAGAAAAGTACGGACGGATTGCAAACTCATGTTCGGACTCGCTGATATGACATTGTGAAGTTGATGTGGCCTGGATCGGCCTACGCTTTAAGACGGTTCATCAAGCTGCCAAGGCGTACTGACGGCGGTTAATACCCGTGAGGGCGATCGATAAAGTGGTCAAAGCGTAGGAGACTCATCCAACCGTTTGTACCCGACGACGCTTGCTATAGCGATCGCCCTCGTTCTCATCGGCAGACCGGGATACCGGTCTGTCTTTGCTACGTGAGCAGGCCAGACCAACGACGATCGCCGCCATGCCGATCGCGTGATAAACGTGCAGCGTCTCGCCCAGAAACACGATTGACATCGACGCGCCGTAGAGCGGAATCAGGTGAATGAAGAGCCCCGCCCGAGCTGGGCCTACGCGCGCAATGCCAAACATATACAGGAGGTTGGCGATCAGGGATGGTGCGAGCCCTACGTACATGATTTCTCCAAGAGACGCGCTGTTCCAGGTTGCACGTTCCCCCGCGATGTACTCCCACATGAACAGCGGAAAGAGCACCACTACCGCGATGACGAGTTGCGCGCCAAGTAGCCCGAGACGGTCCATGTCCGCCGGAAAAGAACGCAGCCAGACCGAGAAGAGAGCAAACGCCACCATCGCGCCGAAGACAAACAGGTCGCCACGGGAAAACTGCAGCGCTAACAGTCGCGCAGTGTCGCCGTGCGAGATGATGGTCAAAACGCCGACGCAGGATAGAACGAGTCCGAAGCTCTGGACGGCGGTCAGCCGTTGCCCGAAAAATGCGGCACCGATCAAGATGATCAGTACGGGAATCGCAGAGTTCATCAACTGGGCATTCGACGCCGTCGTCGAATGCAGCCCTACATAGACGAGAAGATTGAAGGCAACCATACCTGCGAGGGATACGCGCACGAGTCGCCAGCGAAGCGCCCAATACCGACTCATGTCGCGCTTCATCGCGGCCCATCCAAACGGCAGGAGACACACCAGCGCGATGAGATGCCTGCCGAAGGCCAGCGTCATAGGTGGCACGTCGTTACGTGCGAGCCTGCCGACCACGAAGTTTCCGGCCCACAACAGCGGAGGCACGATCAGAATCAGCAAGCCTGCCAGCCGGCCACTACTGCTCACCGGAGCACGCACATCGGGTTTCATGGGAGGTTCTCCGCAGTTGCCATTTAGTGGCCCGATTGTGAGACGCTACAACTTCAGTAACAATAGAGCACCGAACAAAGTATATTTACGGAATGCGCAAAGACCTCCTTCAGACAGGCCTCTTCCATGCGATTCGCGCGTTCCTGCGTGTGGTCGACAGCGGCAGTTTTACTGCCGCGGCCGAGCAGATGGATCTCACTACGGCGCAGGTTTCGCGGCTCGTGTCGGACCTGGAGAAGCGGCTTGACGTCAAGCTGCTTCAGCGCTCGACCCGCCATCGGATACTCACCGATGCAGGCGCCGAATACGCCGAGCGTTGTCGTGAGATCGTTGCGCTTATGGACGAAGCCGAAGCGAAGGCCTCCGGGACGGCATCCAGTCCGTCTGGCCGGCTGCGCGTGCAATGCATGACCAGTTTCGGCCACCACTATGTCGCGCCTGAGCTCGCCGATTTCTGTGCGAGTTATCCCGAAGTCATCGTCAACTACAGTACTTCGCAGTACTTTCCCGACCTGCTCGCCCGCGGTGTAGACGTGAGCTTTTATCTGGCGGAGTCGCTGACTGACTCGGGATTGGTGGCGCGTCGGCTGGGAACGACATTCGCGGTGGTGTGCGCGTCGCCCGAATATCTGCAACGCTTCGGCGAGCCTACGACACCCGCCGCATTGAGCGAGCACTCATGCCTGCGTCTGATTAATCCTTCCATCACTCCTGAGTGGCGACTGACAGACGGGCAAGGCCCGGTGCAGGAGTTTTCCCCTCGAGGGCCGCTGGTGGCGGACACGCCAGAATTGCTGCTCGATGTTGCTGTGAGGAGTGGCGGAATAACGCTGCTTCCGCTTTTCTCGGTCATAGACGCGATCCGCGATGGCCGGCTCCGCCGGGTGTTACCAGCGTGGCGGTCGCCGGACATTGGAATATATGCACTCCTGCCTTCCAGGCACTTCATGGATGCCAGGACCCGGGCGTGGTTGGAGTGGGCGGAGAGACGAATCGTCCCGAGGCTACGAGAGGATGCGGCGTTCTTTACGTTATGAGCGCGGACCGACCCGTTTTGGCAGTTTGGTGTCCGCATTGTCAGTCGCATTCGTCTTCGCGTCTGTTAACGTCAGCCGTCAAAGTCGGCCAGCAAAACTAAACCTGCCTGGCGCGAGTCGCAGAGCGAACGGACGACTCGCCGCCTGACGGCGGTGCCAGCTCTCGCGAAAACTGTCGTGGCGAGAAGCGTTGTGATCGAACACGTTTCTTTATATGATGGTGATCATACTATGGTCGGGACCGGTCAATGCGATATGGCGTTACACACAAAGACGAAACGCGTCAAAAGCTGCTGAAGGTAGCCGCTGATGCAATTCGGGCACACGGGCCACAGCAGATTGCTGTTGCGCGGGTCATGGAGGGCGCCGGACTGACTCATGGCGGCTTTTATGCTCACTTCCGTTCGAAAGACGAGCTTGTGACTGCTGCCATTGCCACGATGTTTGAAGAGAGTGAAGCTCACTTTCTCCATCAAGTATCCGGTCGATCGCCTGCGCAAGGCCTTTGGCATTACATCCGCTTTTATCTGTCGCGCGCGCACCGGGACGCAATTCCGGTTGGTTGTCCGGTAGCTGCGTTAGTTTCTGAAATGACGAGGGTCTCCCCCGAAGCACGCGCGGCCTTTGCAGAGGGAACGACACGGCTGCGAAAGCGGCTTGCAGGGCTTTTGTCGGAGCTTGGAGACGCAGAGGCGAACCCGAACGCGGAGTCGCTGTTGTGCGAGATGGTTGGCGCGCTAATGCTTGCCAGAGGGGAGCCGGATCAAACGCGCTCCGACAAAATATTGATGCGCGCGAAGACAGCGCTTAAACGACGCTTCCATCTGGAGTCTTGCAAATGAACCTTGTCGAACAGCTACCACCCAATCTCTCCGGCTTAGAGCAGCTACACAAATTAATGCAATCAGGGGGACGGCCACCGATCGGTGATACCTTGGACTTCACGCTGGTCGAAGCGTCGGAAGGCTTCGCAGCTTTCGAAAGCGTACCGTCACTCCGAGCTTATAACCCTATCGGTACGGTCCATGGCGGATATGCAGCCACACTGCTCGACTCCGCATGCGGCTGCGCCGCCCATTCCCGTCTATCGCCAACGCAAGCCTATACAACGCTGGAACTCAAGGTTTCGTACCATAAAGCGATAACGCATGAGACCGGCACGCTTCGGGCGGAAGGCCGGGTGATCAGCATTGGCCGCCGCGCGGCGTTCGCCGAGGCCACGCTAAAGGACAGCACCGGAAAGTTATATGCGTCGGCCACTTCGACGTTGCTCGTGATCGACAAGCTAACGTGAACAATGCCGCCTGCGAACTAAAACCGGCGAATTGCAGGCGGTATCGAGCCAGACACCCACTGCGAAGGGTTGAACAGCTTACGGCCCTGTTGCGCAACCGGTTGCTGGCAATTATCAATTGCGCCCCACCCGTAGGCCCGCGATTGCGTTGCTGCGCCTTGCATCCAGTTTAAGCGCAACTGGGCATTCTACAAATCTGCGTGTGCGACCGGGACGCGGCATCAGACCTATCACACCTCTATCACACCTATCAGGCCGTCGCGCCGCGCGACGCGATCGAAGCCGGGCCGCGTTTCCACGGATCGCGACTCGCCGCTCCAGCGAGTCAAGTCGATGAGTGCGCCACATAAAATGCTGCGCAAGGCACGTCAAACGCAGTGTTCATACTCTTTTGAAATATTTTTCGAGCGTCGCAGAGTGACATTGCCCACGTACCATAAAGACTCTACCGGCCCGGCCCGTATAGCGCACTTGAAATCTTGCTGATCCGTGGGCTCTGCGAGCCGGCAGCAAGCATCTCGGCACCGCCGCGCATCAAGGCGCACCCGATCCGGTCTACCGGTCGTACCGGTTCTGTGCGTTGCAACTGGCAAAGTCGCCGACAGACATTTACCCGACACGCGACTCACGAAGGAACTTTCATAGATGCGCGTACCGTTGACCCGCGTTCATACCAGCCCGGCGCTGCCCGATAGCGCCGACGTCGTCGTGATAGGCGCGGGCATTGTCGGCGTATTCACTGCATGGTTTCTCGCGAAGCGTGGCGTCAAAGTCGCGCTGATCGAAAAAGGCATCGTAGGCGGCGAGCAATCCAGCCGGAATTGGGGTTGGTGCCGACAACAGAACCGCGATGCGCGAGAATTGCCGATTGCGACGGAAAGCCTGCGACTGTGGCAGCAGTTCGAAGACGAATCCGGGGAATCCGCCGGCTTTCGCCGCGGCGGTCTGCTGTATCTCAGCAACGACGACGACGAACTCGGCGGATGGACGCGCTGGTGCGAATTCGCCCGCACGGCCGGCGTCAGAACCGAAGTGCTCGGCAGCAAACAGGCCAACGAGCGGGCGGCCGCAACCGGACGCAACTGGAAAGGCGGCGTGTTCGCGCCGACCGACGGCACGGCCGACCCGGCCAACGCCGCTCCGGCCGTGGCACGCAGCATCATCAAGCTGGGCGGCACCGTCCATCAGAATTGCGCGGCACGGGGCATCGAAACAGAGGGCGGCAGGGTCAGCGGTGTCGTGACCGAGCACGGCGTGATCCGCACGAAGATCGCGGTGCTGTCGGGCGGCGCATGGGCCTCGACGTTTTGCCGGCAACTCGGCATCCGCCTGCCCCAGGCGACCATTCGCTCGTCGGTCGCGTCGGTCTCGCTGCCGCGCGGCACGTTGCCGGATGCGCTGCACACGAAAAGCATCACGATCACGCGTCGCGGCGACGAAACCTATTCGCTCGCCATCAGCGGATTGGCAAAGTTCGATCCCACGTTGCAAAAACTTCGCTATGCGAAGGACTTTCTGCCGATGTTCGCGCGTCGCTGGCAGAGCCTCAGTCCCGGCGGTCTGGAAGGCGTGCGCTCGGGCCATGAAGGCCTGAACCGCTGGCGGCTCGATCAGCCGACGCCGATGGAAAAAATGCGCGTGCTGGACCCCAGCGCCGATGAAGCCACACTCACGGAAATTCGCAGGCGTGCCATCGATCTGTGTCCAGTGATTGGCGAAGCACGCGTAACGGCCTCGTGGGCCGGCTATATCGACATGACGCCTGACGGCATCCCCGCCATCGGCGAAACGCAGTCGCTGCCCGGCTTCGTGCTGGCCGCTGGCCTGAGCGGCCACGGCTTCGGAATCGGGCCTGGATGCGGTCATCTCGTGGCGGATATGGTCACAGGCGCGACGCCGATCGTCGACCCCGAGCCTTACCGTCCCGAACGCTTCGACAAATCGGCGTGGGGCAAGGTCGCCGACTTCTGACAACGGTTTCGTTTCGACTTCTATCCGTGCGCTTTCGCCTGCTACGAGCGCACGGTATCGACGCAAGGACAAGCAGCAATGAAATCCCCTGTGCTTCATCTGATGCAGGCTGGCCATCTGGACCGCTTCTTTATCGACGGCGAATGGGTCGCGCCTATCGGCACGGAACGCGCCGCCGTGGTCTGCCCTTCCACCGAAGAGACGCTTTGCGACATCCCGTTAGGGAACGCCGGCGACGTGGACCGCGCGGTGCAAGCCGCGCGCAAAGCGTTCGCGAGCTGGTCCGCGACTTCGCCCAAAGAGCGCGCCGCGCTGCTCGACCGCGTTCATGCCCTCCTCCTCGAACGAGCCGAACTGTTTGCGCTTGCCCTGTCGATGGAAATGGGCGCGCCGATCAACTACGCGCGCAGTGCCCATGTGCCGCTCGCGGCCGAACACATCCGCGTCGCACGCGACAACCTCGCAACTTATCCGTTCGTCGCCCAGCGTGGCACCACCGCCATCGCCCGCGAGCCGATCGGTGTGTGCGCGCTCATCACGCCGTGGAACTGGCCGATCTATCAGATCACCGCGAAAGTCGGGCCGGCACTGGCTGCCGGCTGCACCGTTATCCTCAAGCCCAGCGAGTTGTCGCCGCTGAGCGCCCTGCTGTTTGCCGAGGTCGTCGCCGAAGCGGGCATTCCAGCGGGTGTGTTCAATCTCGTGAGCGGCACGGGGCCGGAGGTGGGGACGGCGCTGTCGGCCCATCCGCAAGTCGATATGGTGTCGATCACCGGTTCGACGCGAGCCGGCGTGCTGGTCGCCCAGGCGGCCGCGCCGACGGTCAAGCGCGTTGCGCAGGAACTGGGCGGCAAGTCGCCCAACATCGTGCTGCCTGACGCCGATCTGCCGCGTGCGGTCACGCTCGGCGTAGCGGCTGCGTTTCGCAACATGGGCCAGTCGTGCAGCGCGCCGACGCGCCTGATCGTCCCACGCAGCGTCATCGCCCAGGTGGATGAACTCGCCGCGGCGGCGACGAAACAGATGATCGTCGGCGATCCGTTCGCCGAGACGACGACTCATGGTCCACTCGCAAATCGCGCACAGTTCAACCGGGTGCAGCAGATGATCGAAGCGGGCGTGGACGACGGCACGAAGCTGATCGTGGGCGGTCCAGGCAGACCCGTCGGCTTGAGCCAAGGCTTCTATGCGCGCCCGACAATCTTCTCCGATGTACGCACGGACATGCCGATTGCGCAGCAGGAGATCTTCGGGCCGGTCCTCGCGATCCTCGCGTATGACACGGTAGAAGAAGCGATCGCCATCGCGAACGACACCGTGTACGGACTCGGCGCACATGTGCAGGGCACGGACAAAACGCTGATGCGTCGGGTCGCCGCGCGCATCGAGTCAGGCCAGGTGCATCTGAACTATCCGGCGTGGGACCCGCAGGCTCCGTTCGGCGGATACAAGCAATCCGGAAACGGTCGCGAGTACGGGATCGAAGGAATGGAAGAGTACATGGAGGTGAAGTCGATCCTCGGGTACTACAACTAAAGGTCGCGAGACGTCACGCCGTGATGTCGCCGACTTGATGCTGCCCGCTTTAGAAAGGTGCCGAGATTGGAAACCACCGATATTCCCGAAACATCGCTAACCGCGCATCATCCGCATTGGGCAAAGTTGCGACGCGACCTTCACGCACATCCCGAGTTGCGCTTTGAAGAACACAGGACCGCTGACGTCGTCGCGCGTGAGCTTGAGGAACTCGGTTATACGGTATCGCGCGGACTGGGCGGAACAGGCGTCGTGGCAAGCTTGCCGGGCGCAAATCCGCATTGGGGCATCGTGCTTCGTGCGGACATGGATGCGTTGCCCATCCAGGAAGCCAACGATTTCACGCACGCGTCCTGCACTCACGGAGTCATGCACGCGTGCGGGCACGACGGCCACACGGTGATGCTGCTCGGCGCCGCGCGCCTTCTGAAAGGCATGCCGCAATTGCCTGGCAGCGTTCATTTCGTGTTCCAGCCGGGAGAAGAAGGCGGCGCGGGCGCGCGAAAAATGATCGACGACGGCCTGTTCGAGCAATATCCCACCGAGGCAGTGTTCGGCATGCACAATTGGCCGAGTTTGCCGGGTGGGCATTTCGGCTTGCGGGTGGGCCCGATCATGGCGGCGGGTTCGCGCTTCAGGATCACAGTCACCGGCAAGGGCGCTCATGCGGCGCAACCGCATCTCGGGCTTGATCCTATTCCGCTGGCTTGCTCGATGGTGCTGCAATGCCAGACCATCGCTGCGCGACACAAGGACCCGGTCGATCCCGCTGTGATCTCCGTGTGCATGATCCACGCCGGCGACACCGACAACGTCATTCCGGATAGCGCCGAGTTGCGCGGAACGATACGTACGCTTTCATCGGAACTGCAGCAGAAATTGCAGCGCGACATCCAGCTAATGTGCGAAGGGCTGGCGGCCGCGCACGGAGCTCAGGTCGAAGTCACGTTCTTCCAGTACTATCCAGCGACCATCAACACGCGGGCCGAGACCCAACTATGCGAAGCCGTCATTCGCGAGACTTTCGGCGATGAACGTACGCACGCCGGCGTGCCGGCCAACATGACATCAGAAGACTTCGGCTTCATGCTGGAAGAGCGACCCGGCACGTATGTGCTGATCGGCAACGCCCATGTCGGCAAGACTGCACCGGGTCTGCACAACCCGAAGTACGACTTCAACGACGACATCATTCCAGCAGGTGTTCAGTACTGGATTACGTTGGCGCAGCAATACTTCCAGACTCGTCAGCCTGAAAGGGTTGCCGATAACCGTAGACTCCATGCATCATACTGATGGCACCGGGATTGGCACTCCAGCTCCCGAATACAAACCCGGATAGCTTCCTGACCTCGTCGTGGCTGTGGTCGAAGCGGTCCTTCCACCTGGAATGTTCGTCATGGATCAGCATCAGCAGAATGCGCAATTCCCTCAAACGATGAACCCCGCTGGACTGGCAACACCGGGTGGTCACTACAGCCACGTATCGGTCGCAAATGGCCTGGTTTTTGTGTCCGGCCAACTTCCTATCGACGCGAACGGCGCCAAGCTTACGGAGAGTTCTTTTGAAGCCCAGGCCGAGCAGGTGTTGGCAAATCTGGCTTCCGCGCTTGCCGGTGCGGGCAGCGATATCAAGAAACTGGCGCAGGTTCGTGTCTATATCGTCGATGTCGCGCACTGGGCGAGCTTCAACGAGATCTACGCGCGTTGGGCGGGCGATGCGAGACCCGCTCGCGCCGTAGTGCCGGTGCCTGCGCTCCACTTCGGTCTGAAGATCGAGATCGAAGCGGTCGCGTTGGTATAGCGTAACCAGTCGGGATTTGGAAACGATGTTGCGCGTCGCGCTCAAGACATATAACGGCGCGCGCGCAAGGAGTCGATCTTTTGAGGCTGTTCGCGGCTGATGCACGCTATCGGCATTCGCGTGATCAACCGCCGGTCGCTTTTGCTCAAGCAGCTTTGTGCCCGAGCTTGAACACGCTCACTGCTTGCCGGAGCGACGTCGCCTGATGAGCCATTGCTTGCGCAGCGGCTGATGCCTGTTCAACGAGCGCGGCATTCTGCTGTGTCACCGCGTCCATCTGTCCAACAGCAACGTTCACCTGTTCAATTCCCGTTCCTTGTTCGTCAGACGCCGACGCGATTTCCCCCATGATGTCCGTCACCCGCCTGACCGACTGAACGATATCGGACATGGTCGTGCCCGCTCTCCCAACCTGCTCCGAGCCTTTAGCCACACTTTCAACTGAACTCGTGATGAGGTCCTTGACCTCTTTCGCCGCGCTCGCGCTGCGTTGTGCCAGCGTACGGACTTCACCCGCTACGACTGCAAAGCCGCGGCCTTGTTCTCCAGCACGCGCGGCCTCCACTGCTGCGTTCAGCGCAAGAATGTTGGTCTGGAACGCGATGCCTTCGATCACGGTAATGATGTCGGCCACCTTACCGGAACTGCTCGATATGTCGCGCATGGACTCGACCACCTGGTTCACTACTTCGCCGCCGCGCGTTGCCTCCTCGCGGGCATTCGCAGCGAGGGCGTTTGCCTGTTTCGCGTTCTCGGTGTTCTGACGGACCGTGGAGGTCAACTCCTCCATACTCGCCGCGGTTTCCTGCAGTGACGCTGCCTGCTCTTCCGTGCGCTGCGACAAGTCCAGGTTACCTTGCGCGATCTCGCCCGCCGAGGTCGTAATGGCCTCCGCCGTGGAATGAATGTCGGAAACGATAGCGCGCAGTTGCTGGCGCATTGATTCGAGTGACGCCATCAGGCTGGTCTGGTCGTTCGGCGCAAGCGCAATGGCCGCCTCCAGATCACCTTCCGCAACGCGCTGTGCCGCCCTCGCAGCCTCGGCCGGCTCCCCGCCCAAAGCGCGCATGATGCCGCGGGTGATGAAGACACCAAGAACGATGGACACAAGAACCGTGATCGTGCCGGAGAGCCCGAGCGCCAGCTTGGTCGATGCCGTCATGCTGGCGACTGCGCCCGAACGTTGATCAAGCAACGACTGCTCGGCGTTGCCGAGTTCTGCCGACACCGAGCGATAGCGGTCCATGAACTGCTTGTCGTTCCCCTGCTTGAAGTAATCGATCAACCCGTCGGCAGGCTGCTTGCCGGCGTTGACATCGCGCCGCATGGCAATCAGCTTCTCGTCGATTTCTGCCACTCTCTGGTGCATGTCGCGCAGCGTTTCGAGACGCCCCTGCTGGCTGGCGTTGTCCGCCGTCAGGCTGCGAACGAGGTCGAAAGACCTCGCGAAGTCCCTGTTTCCAGCCGCATACGGCTCGAGGAACCGATCGTCGCCGGAGGCGACAAAGCCGCGCACGCCGGTCTCCATATTCACCATGTTGGTCAGCATGTCGTCGTTCGCCCGAAGTACCTGATAGCTGTGGACGTTCCAGCCATTCGCCTGATTAAGGCTGAGAAAGTTAATCAGCGATATCGCGCCGCCAACCAGTGATATGAGTACAACAAGGCCAAACGCCAAGCCGAGTTTTCTGCTGACAGTCATCGATTTCATGCTTCGTTCCGTTACGTGTGTGGATATGACTTATGTCGGCACGAATCCAGCTCCCTGAAACCCGGCTCTTCCTGCTCTTCCTCAACAACTCGCGCGAACAGCGGGGCTTTGGGCGGAAGCCGCTCAAGGATTTTTCTGTCGGAAAAGCGTCCCTTTGCGCAAACAACAAGCGAGGTGAACTATTTCTTTTTAGACATGGAGTAAACGACAACGATAACGGGCCGATAGAAGGCTCGATTAAATATTCAAAAGTCCTGCATATTTACGGTGTCGCCATCCTGGATGCTATCGGTCTTTCGCCGCTCAATCTGAGCCTTGGGAATCTTGTGTGTCTTCTCGTCAGGCAGTTCCGCGATATCGCTCCAGGCGCTTCGCGACTTCGTCTATTACCTTGACGGGAGCGGCTTCCAGCTGCGAATCGTGGGTCGTCAACACTTTGGCGAAGAGACGGAATGCGTCGCCATCGAAATAGAAACGCCCTTGCGCACCGGAGGAAAAAGAATTATTCGCGATTTTTTCCAGGTCTTTGTACGACGCGTTCTGGATATCTCCGTACCCGAGCTCGCATAGGATTCCTGTCGCAATGACCGCCCTCATCACAACCTGAAGTGCCATCAAAGAGCCCACACCCGCGTGCAGCGCCTCGAGCTGAAGATGATATTCCAGTGACAAGGCGTCGCGTATCGCAGTCGCGTCTGATTGGACGTACTTCGCGGCTATTTCGTCGTGGCCGTCGCCCTGGTTATCATCACGGCCGCCCAGACGATTCTTTTGCGGTACGAGAAATTGCGTCGCGCGATACCTGTCAGGTTCGTAAGGGCGGCACAAGGACGGTTCTTCAATTTCGTCGCTGACTTCAAAAAGCCCCGCGCGCACACAATACTTCGCTCGTTCCCACACGAGACGTGACCCACGCAGGCACAACCTGAATTTACCAACATGACGTTCGATTTCCTCTTGCGGCTGCTCGCCGCCTTTGCCTGCGGGGTTGTCATCGGCCTTGAGCGCCAGATGCGTCAGCGCACGGCCGGTTTGCGGACCATCACGCTCGTCGCCTGTGGCTCCTGCCTGTTCGTTACGCTGGGAGTGCTGACCGGAAACGGAGCAACCGGAGTGACGCAGATTGCCGCCTATGTCGTCTCGGGCGTAGGCTTTCTTGGCGGCGGCGTCATCATGCGCGACAAGGGCTCGATACAGGGTATCAACACGGCCGCTACGCTTTGGTGTTCCGCGGCCGTCGGGGTACTGTGCGGCTCAGGGCATTTTGGGCCAGCGGCAGCCGGGACAGGAGTGGTGCTGCTCACCAACACGGTCCTCCGGGAAGTCAGCCGGGCCATTAATACGGCACCGGTCTCGGCGGCCGACCTCGTACGTCAATACACTTTGACGGTGGTCTGCCGCGAAGCGGACGAAATCCATGTCCGCGCGGTGCTTTCGAACGCAATGTCCTCGGCGCCGCTGTCGTTCCAGAGCCTGACCAGCCGCGACTACGACGATACGCCGCAGCGCATCGAGGTCACTGCAACGCTGAAGTTGCATCCGAAGGACCAATCCAGGCTCGAACTGCTTGCCAGTCGCCTGAGCATGGAGAAAGGAGTATCGAGCGTCAGTTGGTCCGGGCTCGAGGCCGAGCCCACGCCTGAATAAACGCACTCCATCGCGTCCCCGGTGGAGCAATTGATAAACCGGGAGCGACGGCCACGACCTTCCGTCCCGCGTGCCAGCCAGCGCGCGGCCCTCCCCCCCAAACCGTCTGGCACCGAGTTGACGTCGACGGTGCGACGCAGAACGTCCTGATTAGAAACGCCGCTGCCTTGCAAGTGCGTCCGCAGTACCGACCAAGTTCCAGCGTTGAGGTTGGCCCGCATTTGAACCGAGCGAGGACACTTCTCACTACCTGGAGAGCATGTGCCATTGCGCCAAAGCCATCATCTGAATGTTAGCCGTATCGGCCGCAACGTCCATTGCAACTTTAATTACGCTATTCGTTTCCCGTCGGCTAAGGCAATCTCAGCGTCAACGCAAATAGCGGCATCGCTGGCTCAAGCCGATACCGCCCTCCTGCCGCGTACTCTTAGACTTGCGCCATACCGCCGTCGACGGTTAGTTCGATGCCCGAGATATAGCTGCTATCGTCGGATGCGAGGAACAAAGCCGGCTTGGCGATTTCTTCCGGGAGACCAATGCGGCCTAGTGGCACCTGCGAAGTAATGCCCGACTTGAAGCCTTCAATTTCTTGTTCGGTCAGGCCAGTCTTGCCGAAGATTGGTGTATCGATCGGACCCGGGCTGATCGCATTCACACGAATCTTGCGTGCCTTGAGATCCGTCGTCAACGTACGTGCCAACGAACGCACTGCAGCTTTAGTGGCCGAATAAACGCTGAACGCTTCCATACCCTTGGACGATGCAATCGATGCGTTCAAAATGATCGATCCACCGTCCGGCACTAGCGGAAGAAGCTTCTGCACCGTGAAGTAAGTACCCTTCACGTTGACGTTGAAGGTTTCATCGAATTGCGCTTCCGTGACCTGATCGATCGGTGCGAGCGAACCCAAACCTGCGTTCGCGAATATGACATCCACGCGGCCGTATTTCGCTTTCACGTGGTCGTGAAGTTTGTCCAGATCCGACAGCCTGGAGACATCGCCCAGCACGCCTTCCGCGTTGGCACCGATGCTTTCCACCGCTTCATCCAGTTCCTTCTGGCGGCGTCCCGTGATGATGACCTTCGCTCCTTCCTTGGCAAAAAGTTGCGCCGTTGCCAGGCCCATGCCGCTGTTTCCGCCCGTGATTACAGCGATCTTTCCCGATAGTTTCGTCATGTCAGTCCTTGATCGAATGTGTTGACTGGACCAGGCCCGTTCTTAAGCTCTGTTCAGTCGCTGATGATTAGTGGCTCCCGTAACCGTTGACATCGGCTGCAGGGCTTGGACTGACTATAGGCGCGGTGCATCGCGGGACATAGTAGGTGGCGACGAATACACTCGCCGGTTCAAACGAATAATCAAAGTTCTATCGATATGACGCCGGCAACCATGCGCCTAACACGTCGGCGACGGCGCGACGCGCCACGCCCGTCAACTAAATTTGTTACCACTGCGCCGTCCGGCCGCGACCAGATCTGCAGGATTTGAGCTGCCCGCCAGGCAGTGAGCGCGCAGGCGAGCATGTGAGGTCGCTTTATTTAGCCTGCCGTCTTGCCACCGTCGACAGTCAGGATCTGACCGGTAACGAATGCAGCGCCGTCGGCAGCAAGATAGAGCACCGCTGCGGCAATATCGTCAGACTTGCCGATACGCGCGAGTGGCACCGTGGCTGCGAGCGCCGCCTTGTTTTCCGCGGTGCTGGTGAAGCGGTCCAGCATGCCCGTATCGGTCGGCCCGGGTGCGACGGCGTTGACACGAACACCCGTCGAAGCAACTTCAAGTGCGGCCGATTTCGTAATGCCTTCGACGGCGTGCTTGCTGCCTGCATAGACCGATGCGAATGCGGCGCCTTCATGACCGTAAGTCGACGAAATGTTGACAATGCTGCCGGCCTTCTGCGCAGTCATCACGCGCAGTTCGTGCTTGAGGCTCAGCAGCGTTCCCAGCACGTTGGTGTCGAACGTGTCGGCATAGCTGTCGGCGGTCTGCTCCACGACAGGTCCTGGCCGGCCTTCCGTGCCGGCGTTGTTGACGGCTACGTCCAGGCGGCCGTAGCGGGCGACGGTCTGATCCACCAGATTGAGGACTTCTTCGTCGCGGCGCACGTCAGCCAGGACGAAGTGAGCTTCGGCGCCGGCTTCGCGCAGTTCGGCTTCGAGCGCGGCGCCTTCCGTTGCGCGGCGACCCGATACGACGAGCCGTGCACCCGAACGCGCGAACGCGAAAGCAGTTGCGCGGCCGATGCCCGTGAGGGCGCCAGTGATGAGGACGACGGGGTGGGACATTTGAGGCTCCTGTCAGTAAGGTTCACGACACGTTGCTCGTATCGCACTGCTCGGTGAGCATGACGGAGCTAACTTTAGGCGTCTCTTGCGGCTGTGAAAAAGACTTTCCAGGCTGGAGGGCATGCCTGCGAGGCATGCGAGCAGACGCGCGTCGCTTGTCCACAACGTCTGGACGATCTCGCACCTCTATCCACAAGGCGGCGCGCGAGTTTGAGCGCATCAAAGCTTCGATCCGCCGTCGACGCGCAACGTGTCGCCCGTGACCCAGCGCGCGTCGTCGGAGGCGAGGAACACGGCGGCGCCGGCAATATCGTCGGGCTGCGCGACGCGTTTGAGCGCCTGCATGCCGAGCGTGAAATCGCGGCCCGCGTCCGTCTTCGCGAAGTTCGACATGTCCGTTTCGACGACACCCGGCGCAATCGCGTTGACGCGAATGCCACGCTCGCCGAGCGCGGACGCGAAGTGGCGCACGAGTGTATCGACCGCGCCCTTGGTCGCGGCATACGCCGACAGATTGCTCACGGACGCGCGTGCCGCGAGAGACGACAGCAAGACGACACTGCTACCGTCGCCCAGTACGGACAGCAATTGCTGCACGAGGAAAAACGGCGCGCGCACATTGACGGCGAACAGGTTATCGAAATCCTCGACGGTGGTTTCTTCGATCGGCGCGGCCTTCGAGATGCCCGCGTTCGCGACGAGAATGTCGAGTCGTTCGCCTGTCAGTGAGCGCGCGCGCTTCGCCAGTTCATGCGGTCCGTGCGCATCGCGCAGATCGGCGGCGATCTTGTCGGCCTGTCCGCCTGCTGCGCGAATTGCCGCAACGACAGAATCGGCGGCCTGCTCCGCGTTGCTGTAGTGGACCAGCACGCGCGCGCCTGCTTTGGCGAGCGCAATGGCCGTGGCGCGGCCGATGCCGCGGGAGGCGCCCGTCACGAGCGCGGTTTTGCCTGTCAGATTGGTCATGATGAAATTCCGTTCGATGTCGAGCGAGAGTGCGTTACGCCTCGGGCGCGTCCGCTTCCGAGAGGAACCGATCGACGTGCGCGACGAAGCGCTCCGGGTATTGGTACAGCGAGCCGTGATTGGCGTCGGGATAGAGGATCAGTTGCGCGTTCGGGATGTGTTGCTGCAAGTGCCACGAATTGATCGAATAGATGATCACGTCGTTGTCGCCGTTGACAACGAGCGTCGGCTGTTCGAGTGCGCGCAGATAGTCGTACGGGTTCTCGCGCGGCGCGCCCCACTTCGCGAGTGCGGCGAGTTGCGCGGGCGCGACCGTGTCGTTCGCTTCGGGATCGCGATTGTCGCTGCGCAGACGGAATCGCTCGATAAAGCTACGGCCCGCCGCCTGGCTCGCGTCCGAAGGCGAAAAGTGCACGCGCAGCCACAGGTCGTCGGGATGCGCGTATGACGCTCCAAAAATTTCTTGCGCTTCAGGCGTGAGCGTCGCCATGCCTTCGCCGCTGCGCGGACCCGTGCCGACGAGAATCACGCGGCGCACGAGTCGCGGCTTCGTGATAGCGAGTTCCTGCGCAATCAGGCCGCCCATCGAAAATCCGAGTACGTCGACCTGTTTCAATCCGAGTGCTTCGATGAACGCGCCAGCATTGGCGGCCATCTCTTCAATCGACTCGGGGACCGTGCCGGAACTGCTCGAAATGCCCGCGTTGTTGAACAGGATCACTTCGCGGTTTTGCGCGAGACCGTCCGTGACGGCGGGATCCCAATGATCCATCGTGCCCGTGAAGTGGATGTTCATTACGAGCGGCACGCCGCCGGGATTGCCGAAGCGGCGATACGCGAAGCGGATGCCATTGGCTTCGACGAACCGGGTCGGCGCGGTCTGGTGAGTGTGGCGGGTCATGGCAGTTGTCCTCTTAAAACCGGTTGATGGTCATGCGACGCGACATAGCTGAAACGTATGCACCGGGTCGGGCTTGCTGCGTCAACTCGGCCCGTATTCGCTTCGCGTGATGCCGTCCTGACAGGTAATGTAGGTGCGTCGGACAAAGAGGAAAAAGACTTTATAAGTTGTGCACCATGCCTGATAGGCATGGCCGGGAAGCATGGCTTACGATGCCGCCCGACCGCCGTTCACACGCAGCACTTCGCCGTCATGAAGCTGGCCGACGCCATGTACACGATGGCTTCGGCGATTTCATCGGGTGTGCCGGCGCGCTTGCGCGGTGGAAAAAGACTTTGTAGGCTTGCTCGCATACCTCGAAAGCATGGTCACCCGGGCGCGGCAGAACGGGAACAGGAGAAAACATGGAGCTACGCCATCTGCGCTATTTCGTTGCAGTCGCGGAAACCGGCAGCCTCACCGTCGCCGCCGAGCAGCGGCTGTTCACCTCGCAGCCATCGCTGAGCCGTCAGATCCGCGATCTCGAAGACGAAGTGCGGGCCGAACTGTTCAGCCGCAGCGCGCGCGGGGTTGAGCTGACCGCGTCGGGGAAGGCGTTTCTCGACCATGCAAGACTGGCGCTTGCGCAGGTCGATGCCGCCATCGAAGCTGCGCGCCGCGCTTCGAGCCCCACCAAACAGGTGTTCGCACTCGGCTTTCTGACGGGGCAGGAAATGACGTGGCTGCCGCGCGCGATGCAGGTGTTGCGCGACGAATTGCCGAACATCGACGTCACGGTGTCGAGTGGCTACTCGCCCGATCTCGCGGACGCCGTGGCGCGAGGCAAGCTCGATCTGGCCTTCGTGCGCACTGAGCCGGGGCTGGATCTCGATTATCGCGTCGTCTATCGCGAGAAACTCGTCGTGCTGATGCCGAGCGATCATCGTCTGACGGTTAAGAGTGCGATCCATCCGTCTGACCTGAGAGGCGAGACGTTTGTGATGGCGTCGAACAAGGCACGCGTGCTGCACGATGTGGTCGCCCGATATCTGGATGACAATGGGCTCGATCCGAAGCCCGAGCACGGCGTCGACAACCTTGCGATGGCGATGTCGCTCGTTGCATCGACACGAGGCTTGTCGCTGATGCCCGAATATGCGAACAATCTGCTGCCGTGGTCGGTCGTGAGCCGTCCGCTCGAAGGCGAAGCGCCAACCGTCGATCTCGCGATCGGCTACAGTCGTTCGAATGCATCGCCTGTGCTGAAGCTGTTTCTGTCGAGAGCGGACGAACTGATTGCCACCAACTGAGTGAGGGAGAATCGCGATGGACCGTCTCGCGGCGATCGAAATTTTTATCCGCGTTGTCGATACCGGTTCGTTTTCGGCGGCGGCTCGACACTTCGATATCGGCCAGCCGGCCGTATCGAAAACCGTTGCGCAGCTCGAAGAATGGCTTGGTGTGAAGCTGCTGCTGCGCTCGACGCGTGCGCTCACGCCGACGGAAGCTGGCCAGAACTTTTATCTGCGCGCGCGCCGTGCCGTCGAAGAAGCCGACGAGGCCGTGCTCGCTGCGCGAGGCACCGCGGCGGGACTGACTGGCAAGATGCGCGTGTCGGCCGCTGTATGCTTTGCGCGGCTGCACATCGTGCCGCGCTTGCCGGCTTTCCTTGACCAGCATCCGGACCTCGATCTCGAACTCGTGCTCGACGACCGCAATATCGATCTCGTCGAAGAGGGCATCGACCTTGCGCTGCGTATGGGCGAGCTGGCGGATTCGAACATGACGGCGCGCCGCATCGGCATCGCGCGGCGGCGCGTACTCGCGACACCTGCCTATTTCGAACGGCACGGCATGCCCGAAGCGCCTGCTGATTTGCCCGCGCATCGCGCCGTCGTCTACACGCGCGATCTGGGCGGCGGCGAAGAATGGACCTTTCGCAGCGAGGCGGGGGAGTCGTCGGTGCGGCTGCAAGGCCGCGTGAGAATCTCCGCGACAGAAGGCTTGCGCGCGGCCGTCTTCGCGGACATGGGGCTTGCCGTTGCATCGGAATGGGCTTTCTGGCCGGAACTCAAATCGGGCGCGGTCGTTCCGGTCATGGACGACTGGATGCTGCCGCCCATTTCCTTGTCCGCCGTGTATCCGACAGGACGCCTCGCCAGCAGCAAGGCCCGCCAGTTCACGGCTTTCGTCGAAGGGTGCCTCGAGCCCGAGTTCGCGCCGGAGTCGATGTCGGGGCACGGCAGGCCGAAAGCCGCATGATGCGCGGATCGATATTCACGAACGCACCCGGGGGCCGTGAGACGGCTCAGGCGTTTTCGGCTTCGTCTACGGTTGTACGCGTTTCCAGCGCTTGCGACTCTTCATACGTGAGGAAATCGGAATACGCTTTTTCCGAGCCGCCCCAGAATGCCGCGCGCACATAGGGTGTGAGCGGAAGATCGTGCTTCAAGCGATACGGCAGATCCGGGTTCGACGAAAAGTGGCGGCCGAATGCAACGAGATCGGCATCGCCCGATTCGACGATCGCGATGGCGCTCTCGCGATCGAATCCGCCCGCAGCGATAATCGGCCCGGAGAAGTGCTCGCGCAGATACTTCGTCGCGACGGGCGCGTGATCGTGGTGCAGCGTGTCGTCGCCCTTGACGCGCGGTTCGATTACATGCAGATACGCGATCTTGTACGAATCGAGCACGCTCGCGACGTAGCTGAACGTGGCTTTGGGATCGCTGTCGGAGATGCCGCCCCATTCTCCCGAAGGCGAGATGCGCACGCCGACGCGCTCCGCGCCCCAGACGGAGATCAGCGCTTCGAGCGTCTCGCGCAGAAAGCGCACGCGATTCTGGATCGGGCCGCCATAGGAGTCGCTGCGCTGGTTGGTGCCGTCCTGGATGAACTGATCGACGAGATAGCCGTTTGCCGCGTGCAGTTCGACGCCGTCGAATCCGGCGTCCTTCGCACGCTGCGCGGCGGCGCGGAAGTCTTCGACGATGCCGGGAATTTCATCGATACGGAGCGCGCGATGCGGCGAGGCGGGCACGAAGCCATCCTTCGTGACAGCGACACCATCGAACGGCACGACGGAAGGCGCAACGGGATCGACGCCGCCCGTCATTTCGACGTGGCTCTGCCGGCCTCCGTGGATCAGTTGGAGGAATACGCGGCCGCCTTTCGCGTGCACGGCCTTTGTGATGGCTTGCCAGCCTTCCATCTGACCGTCGTGGTAGATGCTTGCGGCGCCGAGATAGGAACGCGCCTGCACGGACACGCTTGCCGCTTCCACGATTTCCAGACCGCCGTCCGATGCCCGCTGGCCGTAGAAATCAGCCATCATCGCGCTCGGGACATCGCCGGGCTGGGTGGTGCGCAGACGGGTCATCGGCGCGAGCGTCACGCGATGTGAAAGTGTATAAGCACCGACTTGTACAGGGTTGAACAGCTTTGCCATGATCTTTCCCTAAGTGAGCCAGAGCGCCGGGGGATCCGGCGCTCTCTCGCGATTGCGTTGAGTTGCAATGTAGCCATTCGCAACCGCTGCGGGAACTGGCGGAAAGGAATATGGCTCATTCCAGATCGGGATGGATGCGAGGACGCGCTCGTGCTTTCCGCCGTTCAACAAATCGCGATGTGTCAGTCAACGATAGCGTGTTGCTTAAATGTGATCCGCCATCTGCGTGCCTGGAACGGCTTCGGCAAGCGCAAGCGCTACACTGCGCAGCTGCATCATGCGATGCGCTCATTGCCTCTTGATGTACAGCCGGCGGTATGCGACTGTCCACGCCATCAGGCCGCCATACGTGACGTACCGGATGCATAAGGAAAGCCAGTGTGGATCGCGGCCATCCAGCATGCTGGCGATCCCGAGGCGCATGGCGTTTTCTCCGACGAGACCGATGCCCCAAACCGCCGTCATGAGCCGGATCGATCTCGCGAGCGCCGGGCGGCTTGCCCACATGGCGTCGAAGTCGAGTTCGCGCCTCTCGTGCTCGCGGGAGAGCGTCGAGCGTGCGAGATAGAACACGAGCGGCCGACGCAGCGCAAGCGAGCAAAGAAACAGTACGCCGATGACGCCACTCACGAGCGGCTCGCGAGCCGCTCGCAGCCATGCGGCGGGTTGCGAGATGAGTAACAGCAACGAGAGCGCGATGCCGGCCAGCACTATGGCACTCAACGCGTCGACATGGCGAGATCGCAGGAAATCGACACCCATCCACGCGATCAACGGCAGCGCCGACGCGAGCAGCGCAACGGCCAGGCCTGCATGCGGCAGCATCGCGCGGTAAACCGCCGTCGGTAGAACGACGTTGATGACGAATGCCACGACGTAGCGATGGGAGGGAATCATGGTGATCGTCTTGAGTCGACACGCAAGCGGAACGGGTGCGACGCTCGCAGGAAGTCCGTCCAGTGATTTGGAGACTGTGAGGCCAGAGTCGGAATGCTAATGCGACTGTGTCAGCGATCTGGGTGTTGCCATCACGATGCTCATCAAGGAAAGGTTGACTTCTTTTCGGCGAAATTCACGGCCGACCGGGCTTATCCTGGCCGACGCCGGGAGGGGACGTGGACGCTTTCCGTCTGAGATTGTGCACTCTGTAAAGTGCTGCGCGCGCGTCCTTTCACTTTCTGCGCCACATAGGCTTCCGGACCGCGCCATTGCAACTGAAAAAAGAACGAAGTCCAAGGGTGAGTTGTCACTAACTCCCTTTCCGTGTTGAAGCGGCCGGCCATGCATGAGTCAGTAAGTACTCGAGTGCACTAGAACATTGGATGGGCCGCCGGATAGACAGCCGTTCTCAGGGCAAGTCCACCGAGCACAACAAAGATCCGAAACGCAATTTTTGCGTTCTCGCACTCTTTCTCGTGCACTCGTAAGAGCAAAAAAAAGGCGTCACGTTACCGTGACGCCTTGAAAAGTTCTAGCCATTCCGAGGGCCGTGCTAGAACCTGAGAGAAGGTATTTCGAAAAATTGGCTGGGTGACCAAACGCGCTTGAGCGGTGTCGAACACAGACGGCGCCAAGCGACGAGTATCAAAGTAGGCAGACCACTACAGTCTCCGAGCCGCCAAAACTGAAAGGCAAAAACGCGACCCCTGACACCCGCTTTCGAAATGAGGTTCCATTTTTTCCGGTAATGCTGACTTAGTCAAGCAAAATCTCGGAACCTTCGGCGCGGCGTCGGAAATTATTTCGCTACAATGATCAGATGAAGAAAATACGTGGCGTAGCAACCTTGTGCGATGGGCGTTTCAACCCGTACGCCTCACCGTTAAGCGCCCCACTGAGCCATTAATCTGAAATAACGTTTCACAATTCACATGAACCCACGCACGCGACTCAATACTTTCGCCGACCCCGTCAAGGAAAAAGACGGCTCCGGCGACGAAGTCACCGCGCTGGCCCGTGGTCTGACAGTGCTCCGCGCAATTGCGGCCGCAGACGCGCCGCTCAGCAACCGCGAGTTGACCGAACTCACCGGCATCCCGAAGCCGACCGTCTCGCGTATCACCGCGACGCTCGTGGGCACCGGCTTTCTATTCCGGTTGCCGGACAGCGAGCGCTTCGTGCTGACTTCGTCGGTGCTGGAACTGAGCAATGGCTTTCTGCGCAATTTCGACATTCGCGCGCGCGCCCGCCCCTTTCTGATCGAACTTGCGGAACGCACCCGGCTCTCGGTGCATCTCGCCGTGCGCGACCGGCTCGACATGGTGGTGATCGACGTGATCCGGCCACGTTCGGCCGTGCTCGTGTCGCGCCTCGAAGTCGGCGCGCGGATGAGCCTGAGCCGCACTGCCATCGGCCGCGCCTACCTGGCGGCGCTCGACGAGCCGGAGCGCATGAAACTGCTGACTGGTTTGCAGGCCGCCGAGGGCGACGACTGGGGCCACGTCGGCGGCCGGCTCGAAACGGCGCTGCAGGAAACCATGGAGCGCGGCTTCGCGATCGCGACCGGCGAATGGCACGACGGACTGAATGCGATCGCGCTCGGCTTCACCGGGCCGTCTGGCGAGCGGTACGCGGTCAACTGCGGCGGCTCCGCCGACCAGTGCCCGCGCGACTGGCTCATCAACCGTGCCGGGCCCCACCTGCTCGATTGTGTCGCGCGAATCGTGCTGGAGATCGGGGGAACGCCGGGACGCCGTCTCGACAACTGAACAACAGGTGTGCCGCAAACGCACTGCCCGCCCCGCGCAGCGGCGAGCCATTCCACATCGTGTAACCGGCGTAATCAAACGAAAAATACGCGGGTGGACTGTTACAGAGCGCGGGACGTAGGATCATGCATTCCTGTCGCGGAGCCGCCCGCGCGGTCGGGCTTCGGGCCGTCCGGCACGGTGCGCCGAATCCCTGAGCGCACGCGTGTCCCGCAGCACTGTGCATGCATCGTAGGCCACGTCTCAGGTAGCATCGCGCTGAACATTTGCGGACCGACCGCTGTCGAAACCGCCTGTCGTGCGATCCGCACGCATCAGGCGCCACGCGCCGATGCGGCACAATCGCGCGAACGCCTCACTTCCAAGCCAGTCACTGACCGAACCGATGGACGAACAACAACAGCATTCGGAAACTTCACGCCCCACCGCTCCGGTTTCCCCGACGCCCGCCAGTGGCGGGCCTCACCGTCCGTTGCATAGCCGCGATAAGCGGGACACGCCGCCCGCCGCCGTCAAATCGCATCGCGGCCGCAATATCGCACTCATCGTCGCCGCGCTCGCGATTCTCGGCTTCGTGCTGTGGCGCTGGCATCCGTGGGGCTCGCCGGACGGCGCCGCCGCACCGGGCGCGAGCGGCACACATAGCGGGCGCTCCGGCCGCGGCGGCCCGGGCGGCATGGCAAACATGCCGCAACCGGTCCATGTGGCCACGGCGACGCAAGGCGAGATGCCGGTTGTGTTGACTGCGCTCGGCACCGTCACCCCACTCGCCAGCGTGACGGTATTGCCGCAACTGAGCGGCACGCTGCAAGAGGTTTATTTCAAGGAAGGCCAGATGGTCAGGAAGGGCGACCTGCTCGCGCAGATCGACCCGCGTCCCTACCAGATCTCGCTCAGCAACGCCGAAGGCACGCTCGCGCGCGACGAGGCGCTGCTGCAAACCGCGCGTCTTGACCTCAAGCGCTATCAGACGCTGCTTTCGCAAGACTCGATTGCGAGCCAGCAGGTCGATACGCAGGCATCGCTCGTGCGCCAATATGAAGGCACCGTGAAGTCCGACAAGGCCAACGTCGACACCTTCAGGCTCGACCTGGTTTATGCACGAATCACCGCGCCGGTGTCGGGGCGCGTCGGCTTGCGGCAGGTAGATCCCGGCAACTACGTGACGCCGAGCCTGACCAACGGCATCGTCGTGATTACGCAATTGCAGCCAATCAGCGTCATCTTCACCACCTCTGAAGACAACCTGCAGCAGATTCTCGAGCAGGCGCAATCCGGCACGAAGCTCTCGGTCACCGCGTACGACCGCAGCAACACCACGTCGCTCGAAGGCGGCACGCTCGAAACGCTCGACAACCAGATCGACACCACGACCGGCACCGTCAAGCTGCGCGCGATCTTCCAGAACAACAAGAACCTGTTGTTCCCGAATCAGTTCGTGAACACACGCTTGCTCGTCAATACGATCAAGGACGCAGTGATCGTACCGACATCGGCTGTGCTGAACGGCTCCATGGGCCAGTTCGTGTACGTCGTGAAGCCTGACAACACCGTCACGGTCCGCCCAGTGAAGGTCGGCCCCGTCGACGGCGAGCGCACCAGCATCAAGTCGGGTCTGCAAGTGGGCGAGCGCGTCGTGATCGACGGTTCGGACCGCCTGAAGGAAGGCGCGAAGATCACGATTCCGGCGGACAAGCCGCGCGGCGCGCGCGGGGCCAGCGGGGCCAGCGGTGCCAGCGGTGCAGCCGCAGCTGTGGCCTCGGGTGCCTCCGGCGCCTCGGCTGCACGCCCGCGTCACGGCAAGCACGCAGCGCAAGCTTCGCAATAAGGGCACGGCACTTACCGCATGAATCCATCCCGCGCCTTTATTCTGCGCCCCGTCGGCACCGCGCTGCTGATGGCGGCGATCATGCTGGTCGGCCTCGTCGCGCTGCGCTTCTTGCCGCTCTCAGCGCTGCCGCAGGTCGACTATCCGACCATCCAGGTGCAAACGTTCTATCCGGGCGCGAGCCCGGACGTAATGACGTCGTCGGTCACCGCGCCGCTCGAACGCCAGTTCGGGCAGATGCCCTCGCTGAATCAGATGTCGTCGCAAAGCTCGGCCGGCTCGTCGATCATCACGCTGCAGTTCAGCCTCGACCTGCCGCTCGATATCGCCGAGCAGGAAGTGCAGGCCGCGATCAACGCGGCGGGCAACCTTCTGCCATCGGACCTGCCCGCTCCGCCGATCTACGCCAAGGTCAATCCCGCCGATGCGCCGATCATCACGCTCGCCATAACATCGAAAACATTGCCGCTCACGCAGGTTCAGGATCTCGCCGACACGCGTCTTGCGCAGAAAATTTCGCAGGTCGCTGGCGTGGGCCTCGTGAGTCTGTCGGGCGGCCAGCGGCCGGCCGTACGAATCCAGGCGAACCCGCGCGCGCTCGCCGCTTATGGGTTGAATCTGGACGACTTGCGCACCACGATTTCGAACCTGAACGTCAACACGCCGAAGGGCAACTTCGACGGCCCGACGCGCAACTACACGATCAACGCGAACGACCAGTTGACCGACGCCGACGCGTACAAGAGCGCGGTGGTCGCGTACAAGAACGGCCGTCCCGTGATGCTGACCGACGTCGCCACCATCGTGCAGGGCGCGGAAAATACGAAGCTCGGCGCATGGGTCGACGGCACGCCCGCGATCATTCTGAACGTGCAGCGCCAGCCGGGCGCGAACGTGATTCAGGTCGTGGACAGCATCAAGAAACTGCTGCCCCAGTTGCAGCAATCGCTGCCGGCCGCACTTGAGGTGCAGGTCGTCACCGACCGCACCACCACGATCCGCGCTTCCGTGCGCGACGTGCAGTTCGAACTGGCCATGTCGGTCGTGCTCGTCGTGCTCGTCATGTACCTGTTTCTCGCCAACGTGTACGCGACCATCATTCCGAGCCTCTCGGTGCCGCTCTCGCTGATCGGCACGCTCGCGGTGATGTATCTGTGCGGCTTCTCGCTGGATAACTTATCGCTAATGGCCTTGACGATCGCGACCGGCTTCGTGGTCGACGACGCGATCGTCATGATCGAGAACATCGCGCGCTATGTCGAAGAAGGCGAAGCGCCGCTCGAAGCCGCGTTGAAAGGTTCGAAGCAGATCGGCTTCACGATCATTTCGCTGACCGTCTCGCTGATCGCCGTGCTGATTCCGCTGCTCTTCATGGGCGACGTCGTAGGCCGCCTGTTCCATGAATTCGCGATCACGCTCGCGGTGACCATCGTCATTTCGGCAATCGTGTCGCTCACGCTGGTGCCCATGATGTGCGCAAAACTGTTGCGCCACACGCCACCGCACGAGAGCCACCGCTTCGAGGCGCGCGCACACCGCACGATCGACTGGGTGATTGCCCGTTATGCGGTCGCGCTCACGTGGGTCCTGAGCCGGCAGCGCGCCACGCTGGTCGTTGCGGTGCTGACGCTCGTGCTGACCGCGCTGCTCTACGTGTTCATTCCCAAGGGCTTCTTCCCGGTGCAGGATACGGGCGTGATCCAGGCGATCACACAGGCGCCGCAGTCGGTGTCGTATGCGTCGATGGCTGAGCGCCAGCAGGAACTCGCCGCGCAGATTCTGAAAAACCCGGACGTGGAAAGCCTGACCTCTTTCATCGGCGTGGACGGCAGCAATATCACGTTGAACAGCGGCCGTATGCTCATCAACCTGAAGCCGCGCGACGACCGTAGCAGCACCGCGAGCGAAGTGATCCGGCAACTGCAACGGGACGTCGCGCATATCGCGGGCGCGTCGCTGTACATGCAACCGGTGCAGGATCTGACGATCGATTCGACCGTGAGCCCTACGCAGTACCAGTTCATGTTGACCGACCCGAACATGAGCGAATTCACGACCTGGGTGCCGAAGCTCGTCGAGCGGTTGAAGCAGTCGCCGGAACTCGCGGACGTCGCAACCGACCTGCAGGACAACGGTCAGTCGGTCTACATCGAAATCGACCGTGCCACCGCGTCGCGTTATGGCATCACGCCCGCCACCGTGGATAACGCGCTGTACGACGCATTCGGCCAGCGCATCGTCTCGACCATTTTCACGCAGTCGAACCAGTACCGCGTGATCCTGGAAGCGCAGCCGTCGATGCAGCACTACACCGAGTCGCTCAACTCGATCTATCTGCCCTCTTCCACCTCGTCGGGCGGACAAGTGCCGCTCTCCTCGATCGCGAGATTCATCGAAAAACCGGCTCCGTTGCTCGTCACGCACCTGAGCCAGTTTCCCGCCACGACGGTGTCGTTCAACCTGGCGCCAGGATCGTCGCTTGGCGCGGCCGTCAAGGCAATTGGGCAGGCGGAAAAGGACATCGGCTTGCCGGCCTCGTTCCAGACGCGCTATCAGGGCGCGGCGCTCGCGTTCCAGGCGTCGCTATCGAACGAACTGTTCCTGATCCTGGCGGCCATCGTCACGATGTATATCGTGCTCGGCGTGCTGTATGAGAGCTTCATCCACCCGATCACAATTCTTTCGACGCTGCCTTCGGCCGGCGTGGGCGCATTGCTCGCGCTGCTGATCACGGGCCACGACCTGGACATCATCGGCATTATCGGCATCGTGCTGCTGATCGGCATCGTGAAGAAAAACGCGATCATGATGATCGACTTCGCGCTTTATGCGGAACGCGAAGAAGGCAAGGCGCCGCGCGAAGCCATTTACCAGGCGTGCCTGCTGCGCTTCCGGCCGATCCTGATGACCACGCTCGCCGCGCTGCTCGGCGCTCTGCCGCTGATGCTCGGCACCGGCGCCGGTTCGGAATTGCGTCGCCCGCTCGGTATTGCGATTGCGGGCGGTCTGATCGTCAGCCAGTTGCTGACGCTCTTTACCACGCCGGTGATTTACCTCGCGTTCGATTCGCTGGCCCGCCGCACGCGCGAGCGCTTCAACCGGGGCGGTCCATCGGCGGGCGCAACACCGCCCGCCACGGACGCGGGGAACTGATGCGATGAACCTGTCGCGTCCGTTTATCTCGCGCCCCGTTGCCACCACACTGCTGGCAATCGGCATTGCGCTGTCCGGCATCTTCGCGTTCACGAAGCTGCCGGTTGCGCCGCTCCCGCAGGTCGATTTCCCGACCATTTCGGTCCAGGCATCGTTGCCGGGTGCAAGCCCGGACACGGTGGCGACCAGCGTGGCGAGTCCGCTCGAACGGCATCTCGGTTCGATCGCCGACGTCACGGAAATGACGTCGACGAGTTCGGTCGGCTCGACGCGCATCACCATGCAGTTCGGTCTGAACCGCAACATCGACGGCGCAGCGCGCGACGTGCAAGCGGCAATCAACGCCGCGCGCGCCGATCTGCCGGCGAGCCTGCGCAGCAATCCGACTTATCACAAGGTCAATCCGGCTGACGCGCCGATCATGATTCTCGCGCTCACATCGAAAACGCTCACCGCCGGCCAGCTCTACGACTCGGCGGCCACGGTGCTGCAGCAGTCGCTGTCGCAAGTGGACGGTGTGGGCGAAGTGGACGTGAGCGGCTCGGCGAATCCGGCTGTTCGCGTCGAACTGGAGCCGCAGGCGCTCTTTCACTACGGCATCGGTCTCGAAGACGTGCGCGCGGCGCTCGCCGCGGCCAACGCGAACAGTCCCAAGGGTTCAATCGAGTTCGGCCCGAACCGAGTGCAGATCTATACGAACGACCAGGCGAGCAAGGCGTCGCAGTATCGCGACCTCGTGATCGCCTATCGCAACGGCTCGGCGGTCAAGCTGTCGGACGTGGCGGAAGTCGTCGATTCCGTCGAAGATCTGCGCAACCTCGGGCTCTTCAACGGCAAGCGTTCGGTACTCGTGATCCTGTACCGCCAGCCGGGCGCGAACATCATTGAAACCGTTGACCGCGTCACGGCTATGCTGCCGCAACTGCATGCGTCGCTGCCGGCCGACGTCGACATCTCGCCCACATCCGACCGCTCGGTCACGATCCGCGCATCGCTGAAAGACACCGAGTACACGCTGATGATCGCGGTCGCGCTCGTCGTGATGGTCGTCTTCCTGTTCCTGCGCAACTGGCGCGCCACGCTCATTCCGAGCGTGGCTGTGCCGATCTCGATCATCGGCACGTTCGGCGCGATGTACCTGCTCGGCTTCTCGATCGACAACCTCTCGTTGATGGCGCTGACTATCGCGACGGGCTTCGTCGTGGACGACGCCATCGTGGTGCTGGAAAACATCTCACGCCATATCGAGAACGGCGTGCCGCGCATGAAGGCTGCATTCATCGGCGCTCGGGAAGTCGGCTTCACGGTCATGTCGATCAGCATCTCGCTCGTCGCCGTGTTCCTGCCGATTTTGCTGATGGGCGGCATCGTGGGCCGGCTGTTTCGCGAGTTCGCGTTGACGCTGTCGCTCGCAATCGGCGTGTCGCTGATCGTCTCGCTCACGCTCACGCCAATGATGTGCTCGCGCCTGCTGCGCGAGCCCCGCGAACAGAAAGAGGAAGGCCGTTTCGGACGCTGGCTCGAACGCGGTTTTGCGTCCATGCAACGCGGCTACGAACGCACGCTGGGCTGGGCGCTGCTGCATCCGCGCCTGATCCTCACCATTCTGCTCGCGACCATCGGCCTGAATATCTGGCTGTATATCATCGTGCCGAAGGGCTTCTTCCCGCAGCAGGATACCGGGCGGCTCATCGGCGGCATTCAGGCGGACCAGAGCACGTCTTTCCAGGCCATGAAAGGCAAGTTCGCCGAGATGATGGAGATCGTCAGCAAGAACCCGGCCGTGGATAGCGTGGTCGGTTTCACGGGCGGGCGGCAGACCAACTCGGGCTTCATGTTCGTGTCGCTCAAATCGAAAGGCGAGCGCAAGCTTTCCGCCGATCAGGTGATCCAGCAACTGCGCGCGCCGCTTGGCGACGTGGCCGGCGCACGCACGTTCCTGCAATCGGTGCAGGACATCCGCGTGGGCGGCCGGCAATCGAATGCGCAGTATCAGTTCACGCTGCTCGCCGATTCGACACCCGACCTGTACCTGTGGGGACCGAAGCTCACCGAGGCGCTGCAGGCGCGCCACGAACTGACCGACGTGAATTCCGACCAGCAGCAAGGCGGACTCGAAGCGATGGTGACCATCGACCGCGCGAGCGCGTCGCGACTCGGCATCAAGCCCGCGCAGATCGACAACACGCTGTATGACGCCTTCGGTCAGCGCCAGGTATCGACGATCTACAACCCGTTGAACCAGTATCACGTGGTGATGGAAGTCGCGCCGAAATACTGGCAGAGCCCCGACATGCTGAAGCAGATTTACGTCAGCACGTCGGGCGGCAGCGCGAGCGGCGCGCAGACCACCAACGCGCCTGCGGGCACGGTGACGAAGGCGACCACCACGTCGTCCACGAGCGCGTCGGCGGGGGGCACCGCGGGCACCACGGCGTCGAGCGCCGCGACGATTGCCGCCGATTCCGCGCGCAACCAGGCGATCAATTCGATCGCCGCGAGTGGCAAGTCGAGCGCTTCGTCGGGCGCGGCCGTGTCGACTTCGAAGGAAACCATGGTGCCGCTGTCGGCAATTGCGAGCTTCAGTCCGGGCAATACGCCGCTGTCGGTGAACCACCAGAGTCAGTTCGTGGCCTCGACGATCTCGTTCAATCTGCCGCCCGGCGTATCGCTGTCCACGGCAACCCAGGCGATCTACGAGACCATGGCGCAGATCGGCATGCCGGCGACGATCCACGGCAGCTTCCAGGGAACGGCGCAGGCCTTCCAGCAATCCATGTCGGACCAGCCGATTCTGATTCTGGCCGCTCTCGCTGCGGTGTACATCGTGCTCGGCATCCTGTACGAGAGCTACATTCACCCGCTCACCATTCTGTCGACGCTGCCCTCGGCGGGCGTGGGCGCGCTGCTGGCGCTGCTGCTCTTCAAGACCGAGTTCAGCATCATCGCGTTGATCGGCGTGATTCTGCTGATCGGCATCGTCAAGAAGAACGCGATCATGATGGTGGACTTCGCTATCGAAGCGTCGCGGCAAGGCCGCTCGTCGCGCGATGCGATTCACGAGGCGTGCCTGCTGCGTTTCCGTCCGATCATGATGACCACGTTCGCGGCCATGCTCGGCGCAGTGCCGCTCGCGTTCGGCCGCGGCGAAGGCGCCGAGTTGCGCGCGCCGCTCGGCATTGCGATTGTCGGCGGGCTGATTGTCAGCCAGATGCTGACCTTGTACACGACACCGGTGGTCTATCTTTACATGGACCGGATTCGCGTTCGCTGGGAGTCGAGGAAAGCGCGTAGAAGCGGAATTGCTCCGTCTGCGTGATGCATGGCGTTGTGGGGTTGTGGCGTTGTGTGGGCACAGCGTCGTGCATGCGCGGGGGCACAGCGGTTGAAGCGGCAGTGCCGCCGCTTCATTGCCGCTCCACCGCCGCTTCATCGCCTCTCCACCGCCCAAAACGGCCTCAAAGTTTCTGGTCAATAGCGAGCAAAAAAATGCGCCGCCATTGCTTTGCTTGCCCTTCGCTTTGCATCGGCAAGTGCCACACGCCATGCGCGGCATCCTTCACTTTCAGCGCAACCTGCCATTGCGCGCCGTCGCGCTTCATGTCGGCCCCGAGCAGATCGGCAAAGATATACGCGCCCTGCTCCGAGCCGAGATAAATCTCACACAGACGTTTGCCCGACGCGAGCCGCACCGAGCCCCACGTGTCGTCGAGCCGGTGCGTCCAGTCGCCGTCGCGAATATTCGGTGCAACTTCCTTGCGGCGGCGCAACCAGTACGCGACGGCGGCAATCAGCAGCACGGCGGTCAGCACCGCCGCACCGACGGCGACCGTCGTGCCGAAGGCCGACTGCAAACCATAGAATGCGCGCACCGCGCCATAGACCAGCGCAATCAGCGCCAGTAGCGCAACAATAATCGGCATGGCGAGTTCCCGACGATGGGCCTTACGGCTGCTTGTGCGTCGCGGCCCAGTCCTTCACGGCCTTAAGCGTATTTTCGACGTGCTTTTCCGGCGACAAGCTCGTGTATTCGTAGATGATCTTGCCGTCAGGCGCGATCACGTATGAGACGCGATTGGCCATCGAACTATGCATCGGCAAGCCCGCGTCGTATGCGCCAATCACTTTCGACTCCGCGTCCGCGGCAACCGGGAATTTGCTGCGGCACTCGCTCACCGAGAATTTCGTCAACGTGTCGATGTTGTCGTGCGACACGCCGATCACCGTCGCGCCATATTTCTTGTACTCGTCGACGGCCTCGGCGAATTCATGAGCCTCGATCGTGCAGCCCTTCGTGAAAGCGGCCGGGTAGAAGTACAGCACCACCGGTCCCTTCTTCAGCTCGTCGGCAAGCGAATAGGTGTACGTCTTGCCGCCCAGCGACGCCTGCGTGGTGAACTGCGGTGCCGCATCGCCCGGCTTGAGTGTCGCGTTCGCCGCCAACGAATACGCGGCGAAGGCCACCGACACGGCAGCGGCCAGCGCCGCCGGTATGAATTTTCTTGTCATCTGCTGATCCTTTGAGCGTTGATGCACACGATTCCGGCGACGAGTCTACGGCCTCGCCGTCCGGCGTGACCACGGTCGGCCCGGCACGATCCGGGCGCCTTCCAGGCGGCAGCCCGGAACAGACCTAAGCGGCAAAGCCGGACATGTCCGACCGGCCCTGCGCTCTATTGGACCACGTACACGCAGAATACGTGCGCCGCCCCTCGCAGGATGCAAACAACGGCGCGGATCAGGCGGCCGCTTCTTCCACGTGCGCGCCAAACCACGCGGCCGCGGAGAGGTTGAGCTCGGCGAGTACCTCGGGCGTGAGCGCGGCGAATTCCGGCGGCGCATCGGGTCCGAGCGCGATCGACGCCGCGTCGCCGCCTTTGCCCGCCAGCTCCGCGATGCGCAACAGCGTGCCGAGCGCTCCGTGATGCGTGACGATTGCCTCGCGGATCTGCGGCGCAAGACCGAGCTTTTCCAGCACCGCCTTCGGCGTGCTGCCGAGCAGCACATGTACGAGCGAAAAAATCCCGGTCATGAACGCGGCATCGGCGAATTCGTCGTCGGCGGGACGCATCCAGCCTGCCGCCAGTTCCATGAAGCGCGAACGGGTACCGGCCAGTTGCACGAGCGGATCGGCGCGCCACGGCAGATCGCCGCTGTCGGCATAAAGCAGCAGTTGCGCCCAGCGCGCGATCTGGCGCGTCCCCGTCGCGATGATCGCCTCGCGCAACGACGCGATATTGCGCCCAAGACCGAACGCGCTCGAGTTGACGAGCCGCAGCAACTGGACGACCACGCTCGGGTTCAGCTTCAGTTCGGCTTCGAGCTCGACGATACCCGCATCGCGCGACAATAGCGCGAGCAGTCGCAAGAGGCTCGGACGCGGAGACCGGTTGCGCGGCGCGGCCAGCACCTGGGGCCGCGCAAAGAAGTAGCCCTGAAACAGATCGAAGCCGAGATCGCGGGCGAGCGCGAAGTCTTCGCGTGTCTCGACTTTTTCGGCTAACAGCGTTTTGCCGTAGCCGCGCATGGCGGCGGCGAGTTCAGGCAGATCCGCTCGCTTCGTCTGCAAAAAATCGATCTTGACGATGTCCGCATGCGGCAACATGGCAAGCAGTTCGCCGGACAGTTCGCTGACGTCGTCGAGCGCGACCTGGAAACCGCTGCGCCTCAGTTCGTTCAGCCGGCGCGCGAGTTGCGCGTCGAACTTCACCGTTTCGAGGATCTCGAGCACGAAGCGTTCGGGCGGCATGACGTGAACAATGTCGTCGAAGAGCATCGCCCGATCAATATTCACGAAGCCGCGATGCCGCCCGAGTACCGCAGGCACACCGATCCCGCCGAGGGCGCGCGCCACGACCTGCGCCGTCGCCTGAGCGTCGTCGGTAATTTCCGCATAGTTGTGGGCGCCGGCCCGGAACAGCAGTTCATAGGCGTTGAGCGCGCCCTGTCGATCGAGGATCGGCTGGCGGCCAAGATAGACGAACTGAGGCGTGGACGCCCGCTCGGCATCCTCGCTGGACGAGTCACGCGCCTCGATGCGCCGGGCAGTGGCACGGACCAAATGAAGTTCAGACATGGATCATCGGTGCAGCTTGTCGGAGTGTGGCGCGGCAGCGGCGCACCGCCACCGCACAAGGGGTTTGCCGTATTAACGGACGCCGGGTCGCCGCACTTTAACCCAATCGCCGGAACGCCCGGCCATAGCGGCTCGCCGCGCCTTACGAAAAGTTTTTCCCGGTCGCCGGCTAAAGATTTCAGGGCACGGGCCGTTATCTTGTTCTGATGGGGCGGCCTGATACCTTTTGACCGCCTTCACCAGGCGAAAAGCAAGCCGCTCCGCCTGCAGACGAACACAGGTTGCCAGCGACAAACATGGAAGCGAACAGGATCACCGCGCCCCGCCGGGGCTCCTTGCGCACGGTCGTCGACCGGCTTCTTGCGCTTGGCCGTCGCGTGGACGACACGCCGCAAGCAGCCCCGCCTCCGCCGCCGCAACTTGAACAGGTGGTGGGCGCCGTCGATCTGCTCGCGCACGTGGACAGCGAACTGCGCTTTATCTATGTGTCCGACGCGAGCCTGCGCTTTATCGGCTATCACCGCGAATATCTCGAGACGATCACGCTGCATGAACTGGTGGCCCAAGCCGATGTGCCGCGCCTCGACGCGCTGCTTGCCCGCGCGGCGGCTTCGGGCAACGTGGAAAAAGCCACGCTCGGGCTCATCAAGTCGCTGACCTACCCGATCACCGTGGAGTTGCGCGTGGTGCGCAGCAGCCACAACGGCATCGGCGGCTATGCGATTGCCGGCTTCGACGTGTCCGCCTGGCGTGCGAGCGAGGAGCGCCTCATCCAGGCACTGCATCTGGACCGCCTGACCAACCTCGCCAATCAGTCCGCGCTGATTCCCGCGGTGCTCGAGGCGCAACGGCAAGCCGACGCGCACGGCACGCCGGCCGCGCTGCTGCTGCTCGACATCGACGATTATCAGCGCGTGAACCGCGCGCTTGGCTACGATGCCGGCGACGAGATGCTGCGCGACACCGCGCGGCGTCTGATGAACATGACGAGTCCGAGCGAAACCGTGGCGCGCGTGGCGAGCGACGAGTTTGCGATCCTCGTCAAGCCCGCTGCGAACCGCACCGACGCGGCCGCCGCCGCCGAAACGCTGGCCCGGCGCCTCTTGACCGCGATCCAGCAACCTTATGTATTCAGCGGCCAGCAGGTGCATCTTTCGGCGAGCATCGGCATCGCGCTGTATCCCGATGTGCGCCACGCCAACGACACCGCCGCGCACGACACGCATCTGCTGCGCTGGGCCGACCACGCGTTGTTGCAGGCCAAGGCGGCCGGCGGCAATACGCTCGCGTTCTACGTGCCCGACGACAATCCAGCCGACGCGGAGCGCCTGAAGCTGGAGGCGGATCTCTACGACGGCGTGCGCAACGGCGAGTTCTCGCTGCATTTCCAGCCGATCACGAGCAGCCGCACGCACGGCGTGGTCGGGGTCGAGGCGCTGATCCGCTGGCTGCATCCGGTGCACGGTCTCGTGCCGCCGTCTATGTTCATCCCCCTCGCGGAGTCGATCGGCCTGATCAACTTTCTCGGCAACTGGGTGCTGAAAATCGCGTGCATGCAGTTGATCCAGTGGGACGCCAAGGGCATTTCGCTTCAATACGTCGCCGTGAACGTGTCGCCGCAGCAGTTCCGCGATCCGCGTTTCAAGGACGCCGTGCGCGAAGCGATCAACCTGACCGGCATTGACCCGCGCCGCCTCGTGTTCGAAATCACCGAAAGTCTGCTGATGCACGATCCGGCACACGCAAAGGTGTTGCTGGAGGATTTGACCGCCATGGGTATCCGCTTTGCCGTCGACGATTTCGGCACTGGCTACTCAAGCCTGGCTTACCTGCAACGGTTTCCCCTTGCAAAGCTCAAGATCGACAGGAGTTTTGTCGAGAATCTGCTAACCTCCCGAAACGACCAGGCGATTGTCAGCGCGGTGGTCGGCCTCGCTCAGACACTCGACCTGGAACTGGTCGCGGAGGGCGTCGAAACCGAAGCGCAGCGCGCCCTGCTGACCGAAATGGGATGCGACCACATACAGGGCTGGCTCGTCTGCCAGGCGTTGCCTTCCGACGAACTGGCGCAGCGTTTCGAAGCGCGCTCGCTTCACCTGCACAGCGCCTAGCAGTGCGGGGCAAGCGCTTACGCAGCGGCACAAGCCGGCTTCAGGCCGGCGTGGCATTCATTGGAACATGTATGGCTTTTGCGGGACTCACATGGTAAAGGCGGCTGTGCTCGACCGGCTGTGGACGCGAATGAGCGAGCGCGGCGATTTCCCCATGCTGTCGCAGTCGTTGCGCACCACCATGGCGGCGATGAACAACGACGACCTCGACTTCACCGGCCTCGTGCAGGTCGTGCTCTCGGACTTCGCGCTCACGCAAAAGGTGTTGCGGCTCGCGAACTCGGCCATGTATATGGCCTTCGGCGGCAATATCACCACCGTGTCGCGCGCGCTGATGGTGCTCGGCATGGACGCGGTCGGCCATCTCGTGGTCGGCCTGAAGATCGTCGATCACTTTCATCACAGCGCGCCGCGCCGCATCGACGCGAAGCTCGAACTGAACCGCACGCTGCTCTCGGGCTGCGTCGCGCGCAAGCTGACCGAGCGCGGCGATCTGCGTGCCGGCGAGGAAGCCGTGGTCTGCACGCTGATGCGCCAAATCGGCAAGCTGCTGGTGGTCTTCTATCTCGACGCGGAATGGGATCAGATTCGCCGCCACATCGACAGCGGCACGCAGGAAGCGGACGCTTGTGTGCTGGTGCTCGGCGTGACGTTCGACGAAATCGGCGCCGAAGCCGCAGTGCGCTGGCGCCTGCCCGACATGATCCGCTCGGGCATGGGCGAATTCGATCCGCAGGACACGGAGCAACCGCGCCAGGTGCAGTGGCTGCGCGCGATCACCAATTATTCGACGGCGGTCGCCGACGTCCTCACGCAGCAGAACGTGCCCGACTTCGAGCGCGAGGAACGCATCGCCGAACTCGCTCAGGAATACAGCCACGCGCTCAACACCGATCCCGAAGTGCTGCTCGAAATGAGCGTCGCGCTGGCCCGCGAGGAAGGCGGCGACGGCGTGATGCGCGAAATCGTCGAGCTGCGCGCGAATGCTGACGCGATGGCGCGCGAGGCGCTGAATCCGGAGGCGCGCATTGCAGCAGGTGTCGAAGATCTGCGCGCCCTCCCCGACACCAGTTCGCTCGCGCCGGCCCTCGGCATGGCTTCGGAAACGGTGCTCGCGGCGCTTGGCTTTGCGCGCACGGTGGTGTTCGTCAAGCACAGCAACGGCACCTTCCGCGCGCGCCTGGGTCTCGGCCCGAAAATCGATGCGGCGCTGCCCAAGCTCACGTTCGGTTCGGCCTTCGAGCCCGACGTGTTCCACCTCGCCATAGCGAATTCGGTGGGCATCTTCATCGAAAATGCGCGCGATCCGAAAATGGTCGCGCGTCTGCCGGAATGGTTCCGCCGCTCTTTCGACGACGCCCGCGCCTTCGTGCTGTTACCGGTGGTGGACGAGACCGATCAGACGGTCGCGCTACTTTACGGCGACTGGTCTCACACTCAGGAGCCACGGCGCATCTCGCAGAAAGAGATGAGCGTGCTGAACGAACTGGCCAAGGAGTTAGGCCGTTTTTTCGGCCTGGGGCAGATGCGGGAAATGGAGACGATGTAAAGACGTGGCGTGATCGTTGATCACGGTACGTAAGTCTCCTGCTTCTGCATTTGCCCGACGCCTGATTTTGCAAGTCAGATTCGCGATGCCGGTTTGCGCTGCATGCCGGCATCGCTCGAATCTTTGAGCTTCAATCCTCGATTCTTTCCAGACCTTCCGCGCTGCGGTCCGCAACGCCCGCCCATGCGCCGGCGGCGAGTCCCATTTGAGCGACCTCTTCCACCGTCAACGGCGCAAGATGTGCGCAGAGTGCGGCAAGGTCGTCCCACGAGCCGCTCTCCAGCGCCTCGACGGTGTCCAGCAACAAACCGAGCGCGCCCTCGCGTTGCAAAATCGCCGCCTGGATCGGACGCGACAGCGTGAGCACATTCAACGTGCTTTCGAGCGAGCCGCCGAACACCGCGTCGACGAATGAAAACACACCCGTCAGAAACGCCGCGTCGGCTTCATCGCGGCCGGCTTCCGGCAAGCGTTCGATCGCCAGTTCCATGAAACGCGCGCGGGTCGCCGCGAGTTGCAGCAGCGGATCGTCTTCGAGCGCGACCTTGCGGCCGTCGGCATAGAGCAGCAACTGCGTCCAGCGCGCGATCCGGTCGGTGCCGGTTGCGTTGATCGCCTCGCGCAGCGTGGTCACCTTATGACCGACTGCGAGCCCGCTGGAATTCGCGAGCTTCATCAGATGCATCACCAGCACGGGATTGAGCTTGAGCTCCGCTTCGAGTTGCGCGACCGTCGGGTCGCCCGCGAGCAGTTGCAGCAGATTCAGCAGCGCGTGGCGTGGCGCACTAACGCGCCGGGTCAGTGCAGTTTGCGGGCGTGCGAAGAAATACCCCTGGAAGCGGTCGAAGCCGAGGCCGTGCGCCGTTTCGAAGTCGGCTTGCGCGTCGAGCCCCGATGCGATCAGCAGCTTGCCCGCCGACTTGAGCACGCTCGTCAGCTTCGGCAACAGCGCGGCGGGTGCGCGCGTGATATCGATCTTGATGGCTTCCGCATAGGGCAGCAGTTTCGCGAAGGTTTCGTTGGGCTGCGTCACTTCGTCGAGCACGAAACGGTAGCGACGGCCATGCAGGAGCACGATGCGCGCAATCAGTTCGTCGTCGACTTCCATATTGGGCGGCAGCTCGAACAGGAAGCGCTCGGCGGGCAACCGCTCGATCGCGTCGTCGAACAGCATGTCCCGGCTCATGTCGATGTACGCCGGATGCCCGGTCAGTGCGCCGCGCACGTTGCTTTGCGTGAGGCCGCGGATGATCGCTCGCGCGACGCGTTGCGCCGGGGTGGGCGCGCGGCCTGCCCTGGCGCCTGCGTTGTCCGGATTGCTTTCAGCGTCGGCGTCGAGGTCGTGATCGAGGTCGGGCAGCGGTTCCGGCGGCAATTCCGGCGCGCGTATCTTGAGCTCATAACCGCACAGCATGCCGTCCCGATTGAGGATGGGTTGCCGTGCGAAGCTGGCGTTCAGCTGCTCATCGTCCGTGGCGCCCGCATGGCCCGGATTTTCGACTGCAATGGTGCTCATTCTGGTCCCCCGCGACGCGCCGCCCCGGCGCTTGTTGCTGTTTTGGCTGTCTTATTGCTGCTGCTTATTTTTGCTGCTTATGTTGGTGCTTATTGTTGCTGCCGCTTTATGCCCGTCTTGTCGCTGTCCTGGCGTCGCACCGTACAGATTGCGACTGATTTATCGTTTGCGACGGCAGCACGCCTGGCGATTCTAGCGCAGGCAGTCTTGCACGGGCATGTCGAGAAAACAATATCCGCAAAAATTTCGTAAGAGCAGAGAACCGGTTTTCTAACCCGAAATAAAAAACGGCCGCAACTCGCGGCCGTTCCTTTCAGGTGTTGCGCGACGACGCGTTACTTGAGCACTACTTTCACGTCGAAGTACTTCGCCGCGAAACGGTCGATCGTGCCGTCTGCCTTCAGTTCCTTCAGCGCCTGGTTCAAGGCGTCCTTCAGCGCTGCATCGCCTTTGCGGATGCCGAAGCCCACGCCCGCGCCGAGCAGCTTCTCGTCGCTGACAGCGGGACCGGCGAATTCGAAGCCCGCGCCTTGCGGCTTCTTCAGGAAGCCCTTGGACGCCGCCTCAGCGTCCTGGAACGATGCGTCGAGCCGACCGGACGCGAGGTCCGCATAAATCTGGTCTTGCGTCTGATACGGCACCACGTCGACACCCGCCGGCGCCCAGCGCGCCTTCGCGTAGGTTTCCTGGATCGTGCCCTGGAGCACGCCGACATGCTTACCCTTTAACGATGCAGGCGTCGGCAGCAGGCCACTGCCCTTCTTCGCGATCATCTGATTCGGGATCGTGTAGATCGGGTCCGTGAAATCCACTGCCTGACGGCGCTGGTCCGTGATCGTCATGTCCGAGTTGATCGCGTTGAATTTGCGCGCCTGCAACGCGGGGATCAGACCGTCGAACGAATTTTCGACCCACACGCATTTGGCCTTCAGCTTCGCGCAGACAGCATTGCCCACGTCGATGTCGAAACCCTGTAACTCGCCCGACGGCGACTTCGATTCGAACGGCGCATACGACGCCTCTACACCGAAGCGCACTTCCTTGATGTCCGCCGCCACTGCGGAGCCTGCCGTTACTGTCGCCGTTGCGGTCGCGAACAGCGCGAGCGCGGCCGTGTTTCGCCAATTCATCTTCATTGCGGGTGTTCCTCTACGGTATTGAACAAGACGGAGCCGAATCCGGACAGGCATGATTGCCGCGCCAAAAATGCGATTCAAACTCGTGCGGCCGATGTGGTGCAGCGCAGCAGCCGCGAGGCGGGGATTGTACAGGCGCGCGCACCGCGCCCGCGGACAACAGAGGCAAACCTCCAGGCGGAACGCAGAGTCAGGTGCACATTCAAACCTGCAACTTGATGTCGCGTGCACGCAAAAACATCTGCACCGATGCCGCCGCCGTTCATGCGGATCGCGCCGTTAGACGAGCTTGGCCAACGTGTCGTGCGTGGTCTCTATCACCATCAACCCGGCACGCAAGCCGGGCTTGACCGTCGCGTTCGGAAACACGAGCCGCTCCTCGTCGTGTTGCACGACGTACCGATAGTCGCCATCACGCGCGAGCAGCGTGCCCTTGCCGAACGGCGTGAAGTTGGCGACATCGGGCGCGACCAGCAATTCGAACGCTTCGCTCGGCTTTGTGATCTGGTCGATCACCGTGAAGGCGCGAGGCAGTTCCGCCTGCTCGCGGCCACTCGTGCCCGCGAGCAGATGACGCAAGGCCTCGTCTGCGCCGGCAAAGCGCGTCAGGTCGTTCTGGCCGAACGGGCGCACTTTCCCCAGTTCGAGTGTGCATGCTTCGGCTTCGCACGCCTGCGCGGTGAAATGCGAATACGTATTGCCCTTCGTGGTGTGCAAAAGCACGGCGCTGATGCGCGCCTCTGCAAGCCACTCGAACATCGCGCGCGAAAACGGCCTGCCGGTATGCGGCAGCAACGCGAAGCGCTCGAACGCGGACGCGCGGATTGCCGTGTGCATGTCGATGTGCCACCGTGCTCCAGGCTGCCGCGATGCGGTGGCGAAGAACTGCGTCGCCGCCTGTTCGAGCGCGGCCGCGCGCGGCGCTTCGTAACTGTGCGGCAACTGCAGATGCCGGCCGCTGAAGAGGCGGTTGAGATCGTCGTCGCGATAACGGCATGCGTCGCGCATTGCATCGACATTGCCGAGAATCACCAGCAACCGGCACGTCAGCGCAGCCTCGCCGCGCGCTATGTCGCGCACGAGGTGAGACAGCAGTTCGATGGGCGCGGTCTCGTCGCCATGCACGCCCGCCGACGCCAGCACGCTGCGCGTGTCCGCCGTAATTGCCGCGGGCTCCATCAACAGAACGCCGTCGTCGAGCCACGACCAGCGCACGCCGCCGCCACACGTGCCGTGTGTTTCGTTCGTGGAAGGCCGCGTGCCCGCGAGCGTGTACGCGAGGAAATCGTCCAGCATCGCGTGCTGCGCGTGGCGCTCAGCGCTGGAAGTCATAAAGCGATCCGAGTCCGAGAATCTGCGTCAGTTCGTCGAGCGCGCTGCGCGATTCGACGAGCAGTTGCGGATCGGTCAGATCAGCCGGGGCGAGACGGTCGCGATAATGCTTTTCGATCCACGAATCGAGCCGGCCGAACAACGTGTCGTCGATCCACACGCCTTGTGTGACCGCCGCGCGCTCCGCGTCGCTCAGCACGACACGCAGGCGCAGGCAGGCAGGACCGCCACCGTTCTTCATGCTTTCGCGCAGGTCGAACACGAGCACGTCGTCGATAGGACCCGTATGCGATGTCAGATCGTCCAGGTAAGCGGCCACGCGCGGGTTCTCGCGGCACTCCTGCGGCACCACCAGAACCTGCTTGCCGTCGGGCCGCGTCAGCAACTGGCTGTTGAACAGATACGACGAGACCGCGTCTGCCACGCTCACTTGCGCGTCGGGCACTTCGATCACATTGAACTGAGCCTTCAGACCGGCGAGCTTCGCGCGCAATTCGTCATACACCGCGTTCTGCTCGACGAACGCAAGCTCATGACAGAACAACGTATTGCGATTGCCGACCGCGATCACGTCGTTATGAAACACGCCCGCGTCGATCACCTCCGGGTTCTGCTGTGCGTACACCGTGGCCTCGTCCAGCAAGCCGTGACGGTGCGCAACCGCGCGGCTCGCCTCGAACGTTTGGCGCGCGGGGAAGCGCTTCGGCTCCGGCCCACGACGATACTCGCTGCGGCCATACACGAAGAATTCGACACCACGGGTGCCATATTCGGAACAGAAGCGCGTGTGATTCGCCGCGCCTTCGTCGCCGAGCGCAGGCGTGCCGGGCAGCGCTTCGTGCACCGCGAAGCGATCGGCGTCGCTGAAAATGGCGCGCAACGTGCGGCGCGTCGATTCGTGCTCGATCGCGCGATGCAGCTTGCTGCACAGATTGGCCGGCGTGAAATGCACGCGGCCGTCGTGCGTGTCGGCGGACGGACTCACCGTCGCGGCATTCGCGGTCCACATCGCCGATGCCGAACTTGCCGCGGCCAGCAACTCAGGCGCATTTTTCGCCACGCGCGCGATCACCGTCGCGTCGTCGCCGGAAAAACCCAGCTCGCGCAACAGACGCATCGACGGGCGTTCCTGCGGCGGCAACACGCCCTGATGAAAGCCGAGATCGGCCAACTGCTTCATCTTGCGCAGGCCCTGCTTCGCGGCCGCCTTCGGATTCGCAACCGACTTCTCATTGTTCTGCGACGCGACGTTGCCGAACGACAGCCCCGCGTAGTTGTGCGTCGGGCCGACCAGACCGTCGAAATTGGCTTCAGTGGCTTGCATCGTCGATCCTTAGAATTGGAGGCCCGGCGAGACGCTCGCGGGCATTTGCAGTTGCGCGCTTTCGACGGAAGCCATCGGATACGCGCAGTAATCGGCCGCGTAATAGGCGCTTGGCCGATGATTGCCCGAACGGCCCGGTCCGCCGAACGGCGCACCCGACGAAGCCCCATTAGTCGGCCGGTTCCAGTTGACGATACCCGCGCGGATGGTGCGCTGGAAGTGCGTCCATAGCGATTCGTCGTCGGCGAGCAGTCCTGCCGACAGGCCAAACTCGGTGTCGTTGGCTTTGTCGAGCGCTTCGTCAAAGCTGTCGTAACGGATGATTTGCGCGAGCGGTCCGAAATGCTCCTCGTCGGGCAAATTCTTCACAGCGCTTACGTCGAGAATGGCCGGCGTGACGAAACCGAGTTTCGGATCGCGTTGCTCCATCTTCAACAACGCGTGCGCGCCGTCGGCAAGCAAACGCTCCTGCGCGGCGACGAGCCGCGAAGCCGCGCGCGCCGAAATCACCGCGCCCATGAAAGGCTGCGGTTCGGCGTTGTATTCGCCGACGCTGATACGCGACGTCACTTCGACGAGGCGCGCCAGGAAGCGCTCGCCGAACGCGTCGTTCGGCACAAAGATGCGGCGCGCGCAGGTGCAACGCTGTCCCGCTGACAAAAACGCCGACTGGATGGTGTGATGGACGGCGGCGTCGAGGTCCGCCACCGGCCCGATCACGAGCGGATTGTTGCCGCCCATCTCCAGCGCGAGCACGATCTCCGGACGCCCGCCGAACTGCTTGTGCAACAATGTTCCGGTATCCGAACTACCTGTGAAGAACAGACCGTCGATCTGCCGGTGATTCGCGAGTGCAATGCCCGTGTCCTTCTCACCCTGCACGAGATTGAGCACGCCGGCGGGCAGGCCCGCGTCGCGCCACGTCTGCACGGTAAGCGCCGCCACGCCCGGCGCGAGTTCCGACGGTTTGAAGACAACGGCGTTGCCCGCGATCAGCGCCGGCACGATATGCCCGTTCGGCAAGTGGCCGGGGAAGTTATACGGCCCGAACACCGCCACCACGCCGTGCGGACGATGCCGCAAAACCGCGGTGCCGTCCGCCATTGCCGAACGCTTTTCGCCCGTGCGCTCGTTGTATGACTGAATCGAAATTTCGACTTTCGCGGCCATCGAAGCCGCTTCGGTGCGTGCTTCCCACAGGGGCTTGCCGGTTTCGCGGCCAATCGCTTCGGCGAGCGCCTCTTTGCGTTCGGTGACGAGCGCGGCGAAGCGGCGCACTACCGCGCACCGCTCGTCGAGGCTCGATGCAGACCATGCTGCGAACGCGCGGCGCGCGCTGCGCACCGCGCGGTCCACGTCGTCTGCCGAGGCGCTATTGCCTTCCCACACCGTCGCGCCCGTGCCCGGATTGCGCGACGCGAATGCGGGTCCTGTGCCGGCGGCCCATTCGCCGTCGATGAAAAGCTCGCTCATGATCATCCTTGTTTGTGTTTCAGCGCCAGCACCCGAACCGGGTCGCCTGCTTTGACGCCCAGCGCCGCAGCTTCTGTCGCATTCATGCGGAACACGCCGTCTTGCGGCACGCCCGCCGCCACGCCGACGCGAAAATCGCCGAGGGACGTGTTCGATACCATCGAGCGCGGTGCGTCCTGCGCCGCGCCCTCCGGTACGTCGGCAATCTCAACCGGCACCAGCACGCTTTCGCGCACCGTGCGCAAGTCGGAGATGTGGCATTCGAGCACCGGACCGGCATCGAAAATATCGACGTGGTTTTCGTAGCGCAGCCCTTCCGCTTCGAGCATGCGGCGCGCCGGAATCGTGTCGTTGTGCGTAAGGCCGACGCATTCCTGCGCCTCTTGCGGCAACAACTCGACATACACCGGATAGCGCGGCATCAGTTCGGCAAGGAACGCTTTGCGTCCGTGCGAGCTTAGATAGTCCGCCGCATTGAAATCGATCTGATAGAAGTGCGAGCCGACCGCGCGCCAGAACGGCGACGTGCCTTCCGCATCGAAATGCCCACGCAATTCCGCGCATAGGCGCTGCGGAAAACGCTCACGAAACTGCGCGAGAAACATGAAGCGCGAGCGCGACAGCAAGCCGCCCACACCGCTCGTGCGATATCGCGGGCTCAAAAACAGCGAACATACTTCGGCATAACCGGTCAGATCGTGCGAGATGTTCAGCGCGCGCATGCGCGTCCAGATGCCCAGGTCCTGGCTCGCGTGTACCACGGTACTCACGCGATAGTTGTAGAACGGCTGTTGCAGACCGACCGCCGTTTCGATTCCGCACACGCCGGCCACGTCGCCGGTCGCGGTGTCTTCCATCACGAAGAAGTAGCCCGCTTCATGCGGCTCGGCCTTGTCTTCCATCGTGCGGCGCGCGCGTTCGACTCGCGCCGCAAGTGCGTCGCGATCCGGCTTGAAAGTGGTGAGCCCCGGCCCGGTTTCCTGCGCGAGCCGCATCAACGCGTCGACATCGCCTCGTTGCACCACGCGAACGACGATCATTGCGCGTCTCCCGATCGTTCATTCGTTTCCGGTCGATGCAACGGCACGCAGCGCACCGTATCGCCGTCCTGCACGCCGAGCGCCGCACGCGCCGGCTGGGCAAGCGGCGCGCCTTCGTTCCTCGCCGTAGGCACCTCGCCGAGCACGCAGCGGAATTGACCGTCCGCGCCGTTGTGGGCGATCAGATATGTCGAGCCGTTCGCCCCGGCCGCCGCCTCGTGCGCCACCCGCGTTTCATTGAGCGTCACGCAGGCACTGCGGTCCACTTGCGCGGTAAGCACCGGCCCCGCGTCGAAGATGTCGATGAAGCGATCCGTTTCGAACCCTTCTTCAAGATGTATTTCATACGCGAGCAGAGCCTTCGAATCCGGCTCGCCCAGCACACGCTGCGCCGCTTCCGGCAGCAACGGCACATAGATCGGGTACGTCGGCATGACTTCGGCGATGAACGTTCGACTACGCCCGCCGGACTCGATTTCGATGTCGGCGAAATTGCGGCCGAAAAACTTGCGCCCTACCGCTTCCCAGAACGGCGACACGCCGTTCTCGTCGGTGACGCCTAGCAGCAGCGAGAACACCTCGGGCGTGAAGCGCTTGCGATTGGCCGCGATATACATCATTCGTGCGCGCGACATGAGATGCGCGGCGGCGTCGCCGCGCAGCGACGGGTCGATGTAGTAGCCCGCGAGCCGGCTCTTGCCGGTCAGTTCGTGCGACATCGTGAGCGCGTGAATCTTGCGGTTCACGTGCAGTTCACGCGATGCATGGATCAGCGCGTCGTTGCGAAACGCATAGAACGGATCGGAGTAACCCGCGGCGGCAACGATGCTCGCCGTGCCCATCAGCTTGCCGCTCTCCGAATCTTCGAGCACGAACAGATAGAACTCCTCGCCCGGGAAATCGACTTCCGCGCGAAACGAGTCTTCTGACAACGCGACGCGTGCTTCGAGCGCGCGCCGGTCGTGCGGTAGCGAATGCAGCACCGGTTGCGCGGTGCGCGCCATATGTTCGAGCGCATCGAGATCGGCGAGGCGGCCGGGGCGTACGAAGAGCATCATCGTTCCTGTTCAATGTGACGCATGAGCGAATGCGGAGCCTGGAACCGTTGGAACCGTTAGAACCGCTAGAACCGCCGTTCACCTGGACGCAGCTTCGGCCTTCACGCCGACCACGTCCGCAATAGCTTTGGCGAGACGCTCGAAGCCCTCGTTCATGTCGTCGAGCGGCATGATCAGCGACGGCACAAAGCGCAGCACGTCCGGTCCTGCCATCAGCATGATGACGCCATGCTGGCCGGCCGCCGTGACGAAGTCTTTCGCGCGACCCTTGTACGCGTCGGTCAGTTGCGCGCCGATCAACAGGCCCTTGCCGCGCACCTCGTCGAAAAGACCGAAGCGCTCGTTGAGCTTGGCGAGATGGCCCTTCAGCACTTCACTGCGGGTGCGCACGCCTTCGAGCAGCTTCGGATCGCTGACCAGCTCCACCACTTTTTCCGCGATGGCGGAACCCAGCGGATTGCCGCCGTAAGTCGTGCCATGCACGCCGACCTTGAAGTGCGCGGCGAGTTCGTTCGTGGTCAGCATCGCGCCGATCGGAAAGCCGTTGCCGAGCGCCTTCGCGGTGGTGAGGATGTCGGGCGTAACACCCGTGTCCTGATACGCGTAGAAGTAGCCGCTGCGGCCCACACCTGTTTGTACCTCATCAAAAATCAGCAGCGCGCCGTGCTGGTCGCAGGCTTCGCGCAACGCTTTGAGGAACGCCGGATCGGCGGGGATTACACCGCCTTCGCCCTGAATCGGTTCGACGATAACCGCGCAGGTCTTCGCGCCGATCGCCTTTTGCGCGGCCTGAATGTCGTTGTACGGCAGGTGAACGATGCCTTGCGGCACCGGCCCGAAGCCTTCCGAATACTTCGGCTGACCGCCCACGCTGACGGTGAAGAACGTTCGGCCATGGAACGACTGCGTGAACGAGATGATTTCGTACTTGTCGGCGCCATGACGCTCGAATGCGACGCGGCGCGCGAGCTTCAACGCGGCTTCGTTCGCTTCCGCGCCCGAGTTCGCGAAGAATGCGCGGTCGGCGAACGTCAGTTCTTCGAGACGCGTGGCGAGACGCAGCACCGGCTCGTTGGTGTAGCCGTTACCGATGTGCCAGAGTTTGCTACCCTGCTCGTGCAGGACTTTCAGCAGTTCGGGATGCGCATGACCGAGCGCGGTGACGGCGATACCGCCGGCGAAGTCGATATAGTCGCGGCCTTGCGTATCCCAGACGCGTGAGCCGAGACCGCGATCCGGCACGAAGGCGGCGGGTGCGAATACCGGCACCATGACTTCGTCGAAGGTCTTGCGTGTCACAGTCAGGTCGTTCATGGCAAATCCTCGTTACAGGTGAGAGGTAGTACAGATAGTGTAGGAAACCGCACGCGTTACGTCTTGCGCATACGCGACGCTTTCTATGAGCTTCCGCGCGGCATGCGAGGCCTCACGCATGCTGACCCGTTGCATCGCCAACCGACGCCGACACTGGTAGCCTGCTTGCCGCCCTTCAGTTGCCCTTCAGTCGCCCCTATCCGGCGGCTCGATCAGCGCACCCGCGCGCGGCTCGCTGGCCGCGGCGCCGCTTGCGCCAGTCTGTTTGTCGATCCAGTTGCGGCGGTCCTCGCGCGGCGTCACGCCGAAGCGCTCGCGATATGCATTCGAAAAGTGCGCCGCCGACGAAAACCCGCAAGCAAGACTGATCTGCACGACCGACTTGCTGGTGCGCTGCAATTGCGTGCGCGCCTTCGAAAGGCGCAAGCCGAGATAGTATTTGGACGGCATCGAGCCGAGATACTGGCGAAACAGGCGCTCAAGCTGGCGTCGCGAAACGCCGACGAGCCCCGCGATTTCGTCGGTGGTGAGCGGATCTTCAATGTTCGCTTCCATCAGCAACAACGCATCGTTCAGGCGCGGATGACGCTCGCCGGGCGCCGTCACGAACGGTATGCGCTGACGCTCTTCGCCCGCGCGCAACACGCCGACGCCAAGCGTATCCGCGATGCGATCCGCGAGCTCCGGGCCGTGCTCGCGGCCGATCATCGCGAGCATGAAGTCGACGGTCGCCTGACCGCCCGCGCAGGTGGCGCGATCGCGGTCGATTTCGAAAATCTGCTGGGTGACGATGGAGCGCTCGAACTGCTCGGAGAACTGCTGATACGTTTCCCAGTTCACACTGACGCGATAGCCCGACAACTGGCCCGCCATTGCAAGCCACCACACGCCGTGATGAATGCCGGTGACAAGCGGCGTGCGTTGCCCGACGCGCGACAAACTTGCGAGAAACAGTCGGTAGTCGGCGAATTGCTGAAACCGTTCGCTGACCACGATCAGCCAGTCGCAGACCACCGCGTCGCCGAAGGCCACGTCGGCCGGCCACTGCGCGCCGCCCGCAAGCGGCACAGCGCGGCCGTCCCACGAGCACACCTGCACGCGGTACAGCGCGCGGCCGTCGATTTCATTGGCGAGATTGAGCGCGTCGACAATCGGCCCGACGCCCGACATCGACACAGGCGGCAATGCCACGATTGCAACCTGCATGGTGCGTGCGGGGCTGGACGTGCGAGCCATCGATCAGATAGGAGACGGCGAGCGTTACTTGAGGCTGCCGGAGAGGAACTGCTTGAGCCGCTCGCTGCGCGGCGAACTCAGCACCTCGGCGGGCAGACCTTCTTCTTCCGTACGGCCCTGGTGAAGGAACATCACATGGTTCGACACGTTGCGCGCAAAGCCCATTTCGTGCGTGACGACGATCATCGTGCGCCCTTCTTCGGCGAGCTTCTGCATGACTTTCAACACCTCGCCGACCAGTTCGGGGTCGAGCGCGGAAGTCGGCTCGTCGAACAGCATGACGTCAGGGTCCATTGCCAGTGCACGGGCGATCGCCACGCGCTGCTGCTGACCGCCCGACAGATGCGAAGGATATTGTTTTTCCAGACGCGGCGCGAGGCCCACTTTCTCGAGATATTCGCGCGCGCGCTCCTCGGCTTCGCGACGCGGCAGACCGAGCACATGAATCGGCGCCTCGACGATGTTCTCGATCACGTTCATGTGCGCCCACAGGTTGAAGTGCTGAAACACCATCGCGAGCTTCGTGCGAATGCGTTGCAATTGCTTGTGATCGGCCACTTCCAGATTGCCGGCGCGGTCGGCTTTCGTCTTGACCGTTTCGCCGTCGACGACGATCTGCCCGGCGTTCGGCCGCTCGAGGAAATTAATGCAGCGCAGGAAGGTGCTCTTGCCCGAGCCGCTCGCGCCGATGATGCTGATCACGTCGCCCTTGTTCGCATTGAGCGATACGCCCTTGAGCACTTCGTTGTCGCCATAGCGCTTGTGGATGTCCTGCACGGCGAGCTTGCAAGCTTCGGTTTGCGTGGTGTGGAGCAAGATGCTCTCCCTGTGAAGATACGGATCGAACGTCGACGGCGCGCTTTGATCGCACCGCCTGCTGCAAACAAGGCGCGCTCAATGCGTGCGCACCGCCAGGTAACCGAGCCAGTGACGCTCGGCGCGGCGAAACAGCGCAACGAGGGCGAACGACACCACGAGATAAATCAGCGCGGCCAGACCGAACGCGTCGAACGATTGATAGGTGGCCGAGTTCGCGTCGCGCGCGACTTTCAGGATGTCCGGCACGGTGGCCGTGAACGCGACCGTCGTGGCATGCAGCATCAGGATCACTTCGTTACTGTACAACGGTAAAGCGCGGCGCAGCGCGGACGGTATCACAATGCGGCGATACATCGTGAACCAGCTCATACCGTAGGCGCGGGCCGCTTCCACTTCACCGTGCGATGTCGAGCGGATCGCGCCGGCAAAAATCTCCGTGGTGTATGCACAGGTGTTCAACGCGAACGCCAGAATCGCGCAGTGAAAACCGCTGCGAAAGAACGCATCGAGCAGTTGATGTGAGCGCACGAATTCGAGGCTGTACATGCCGGTATAGATCAGCAGCAATTGCACGTACAGCGGCGTGCCGCGAAACACGTAAGTGTAAAGACGCACCGGTGTGGAAAGCCAGCGCTTCTTCGACACGCGGGCCACCGCCAGCGGAATCGCAAGGCAGAAGCCGATACCGACGGACGCCACCAGCAGCCACAACGTGACCGCAAGGCCGGATATGCGCTGACCGTCCCAGTAGAGGAACGCACGCCAGAACTGATTGAGAATGTCGATCATGGTCTTAAAGCTCCGCGTGCCGCACGCCGATCGAATAGCGGCGTTCCAGCCAGATCAGCGCGAGGTTCGAGACGGTCGTCAGCGCCAGATAGATCAGCGCGGCGATCAGAATGAAGAAGAACATGTTGAACGTGCTTTTGCCCGCGTCCTGCGCAGCCTTCACGACATCGGCGAGACCGATGATCGACACCAGCGCCGTCGCTTTCACGAGCACCTGCCAGTTGTTGCCGATGCCCGGCAGCGCGAAACGCATCATCTGCGGAAACAGGATGCGTGCGAACACGCGGGCGCCGCTCATGCCATAAGCGCTGCCCGCTTCCAGCTGCCCGCGCGGCACCGCGAGAAAGGCGCCGCGAAAGGTCTCGGTGAAGTACGCGCCGTAAATGAAACCGAGCGTCAGCACGCCCGCGACGAACGGGTCGATGTCGAACTGCGGCAGATTGAGCGCGTCGGTCAGATTGTTGACCGCGATCTGGATGCTATAGAAGAGCAGCAACATCAGCACGAGGTCCGGCACCGAGCGGATCAATGTCGTGTAGCCGGTGGCGAGCGCGCGCAACGGCCGGTTGAACGAGAGTTTCGCCGCCGCGCCCGCGAGGCCGAGCACCACGGCGGCCGCGAGTGAAAGGACCGACAGTTCGACTGTCTGGATCGTGCCGGCCAGTAATACCGGACCAAAGCCGTATAGCACCACGCGTGTCTCCATCCAGGTTCGTTGAATCCCTAGGGATGTCGTCGGCTAACGCCCCGACTCATCCTGCATGGCGCGGAGTCTCGCAAGCGAAAATTAAATTCTCAAAGGCCCGCGCGACATTTGCTGCGACGCAACAAACCCGCAATGACAACCTGGTACGGCTGACGGCGCTTGGTACGGGGGCGCGTCGGGCGAGATTGGCCGCCACGCGGGCAACCGTGGCCGCTGCGATTTCGCAAGTTTGAGGTCGCTTTTTCGATAGACGGGCGCGGGCTTCGCGCAGGGCGCAGGGTCGCACTTAACGTAGCGCGAAGGCGTACCGCGCGTCGCCGCTATTCGATGCCAAGCCGCGCGCGAATCGCCGGCAGCATATATTCGACTGCCGCGCGCCCTTCCTCGATGGCCGGCGCCGCGCGGTGAAAGTCGAAAATGCCCATGCCGCCGAGACGCGGCTGGATCAGAATGTCCGCCGGCTCGCCGGCGAGACGGCTTCGGGTAATCCGAACCTGCATGATGTCGATGCTTTGCGCGATCGAACTCAGCATGGAAGGCACACGTGCGCTCGGTGCGGGCGGCACGCGAACGTCGTCGGTGACGCGCTCTTCGGCGGGCGCGAGCCAGCGCGGCCAGGGCTTGCCGTTACGGCGCAGCGACACGGGCGGCGGTGCGGTGGGATCGATTGCCGGGGTGTCCACCACCGCGCCGCCGAAATCGCGGCCGTTGAGAATGTCGTTGTTCAGATCGACGGCGATCACACAGTCCGCCCGCATGCCGCGCGCGACCGACACCGGCACCGGATTGCTGAGCCCGCCGTCCACGAGCCATACGCCGTTGTGCCAAACGGGCGTGAAGATGCCGGGAATCGCAATCGACGCGCGCACCGCGTCGACCACACTGCCGTCCTGCAGCCAGCTCTCGCGGCCCGAATCGAGTTCGGTGGCGACCGCCGCGAACGGCATGTTCAGTTGCGCGATCGAGCGGCCGTCGAACTTGTCGGCGAAAAGCTGGATGACCTTGCGCCCGCCGAGCAGGCCGCCCGAAAGGCGCAAGTCGAGCAGTCGCACGACTGTCTGCCAAGTGAGGCGCGACACCCACTCCTCGAGCCAGTCGAGGTCCCCGTTCGCATAAACGGCGCCGACCAGCGCGCCGATCGACGTGCCGCACACCACGTCGGGCTTGATGCCCGCATCGTGCAGCGCGCGAATCGCACCGATATGCGCCCAGCCACGAGCCGCGCCGCCCCCCAACACCAGCCCAATACGGCTGTATCGACGTCGACGTATCATGATTCCCCGCCTTCCATTCGTCTGTCTTGTCGTTGCTTCTAGCGCCCGCGCATTACGTCCGAGCGCGATGTCGTGTACACCTTCCTGTTCTGGTCGAAGTGCACGTTGAAAATGCCTTCTTCCGTCACACCGCCCTCGCGCCACTTCCAGCTCCACACCGTCTCCGGCTTGAGGGGGAACACCGCGATTTCGCCCGGTTTGCCGAGCAGGCGTCGCACTTCGTCCTCACTCATGCCGATACGGATCTTGCCGAAGTTCGCAGCGGTCAGTACCTGCGTGATGGCTTGAAGCTTACCGTCACGATCGATGTCGACCATGTACGTATTCAAACCTTGCGGACCACGTGGATACTCGAAGCGTTTCGAGCCGTCCGTATAGGTGCGCTCGGTTTCGGGCTTACCCATCTGCTCGCGGATCTGCGCTTCGGTCGTGACGCCCGGCGTCATGTTCTTCAGCAGCAGCGCGTCGGGCTTCACCGCGTTGAACAGTTCCTTGATTTTTTGCACGGCGCGCTCGCTCTGTTGGTCGTCGCACGCAGTGAGCGCGATGCACGCGGCCAGCATGGCGGCAATAGGCAATTTCAGGCTCACAGCGAAATTCCTGTATCGATGCGAGCGCGACTGTGCGCACCGCTCGTGTAGTGATTCACCAAAGGGAATCCTTTGGAACGCGCTACAGGATAACCGCGTGCGGCAAAAACCGCGAGCGCGCGCCGGCGCGCCGAAACCGGGCGATGCCGGTGCTCGCATGTAAAAAAACGTGGGACGTCAGGCGTTTTCTGGAGGATCAGGCTGTCGGAGCGAGGTTTATTGCAAACAGCAACAGACGCAACAGAAAGCAAACAGGCGACGCCGTGGAAAGCGTCGGCATGTCTCGTGGCGGCAATGAGGTGCTCGCGACCGATACGGGAGGTGACGCGGAGAAAAAAGGGACTACGGAAGATGCGAAAGACCGGGATGAGTGCGTGGACGACGCGCAGCGGTCCGGTTCCAGCGCGGCGATGAACGACCTTGGCCGCTCACCTTGCGCCATCGCCGGAAGTGACGAACCGCTGCTTGTATGGCCGTCCTGGTCCCTCGATAAGCCTTCAGGTGACGTTAATCTAACGGGATCAGACGGTTTAGACGAGAGCGCGTTTACACCGAATTTGCAGAGGATTTCGTTGCACCAGGGCGCTCAGGGCAATGGAAAACTGCGATCGAAACTCGCACGCACATCCAGATGCGCGCGAATCACGCTGGCTGCTTCGTAGGTGTCGGCGGTGCGCTGCTGCGCGGCCACGACGCTATCGTCGATGGCGACCGGATGAACCTGGCCGCGCTGATAGACCGTCTTCAACACGTCGGTCGGCAAGCCGGTGACGCGCGACTGCATCGCCGCGACTTCATCGGGATGCGTGAGCGCCCAACGCTGCCCCGTCGCCACGCGTCGCAGAAAATCGGCTAACTGCGCCCGCTTGGCCGCAATCGCGGTCTCGGTAGCGACCTGATAGCTGAGCCCTTCCGATAGACCCACGCCGTTCGCGATGATGCGGTCGTGATCGCGCGACTCGCCAAGCGCCGTGTACGGGTCCCAAACGGACCACGCATCGACGCTGCCCGAAGCAAGCGCGGCCTTGGCGTCGGCCGGCGCGAGGAACACAAACGTGACGTCGCTCGCGGACAGATTCGCCTTCTTTAGTGCGGCAAGCGCGAGGTAATGACCGATAGAGCCGCGCGTCGTGGCAAGGCGCTTTCCCTTGAGGTTTGCGACCTCGGTGAGCGGCGATTGCGGACCGACCACGATCGCGAGATCGAGCGGATTGGACCGCGTCGCGGCGACGGCCCGCACGCGCGCGCCGGCAGCGAGCGCAAACACGAGCGGCGCGTCTCCGAGTCCGCCGACATCCACGGCACCGGCATTCAACGCTTCGCCAAGCGGTTGCGCTGCCGGAAAGTTGAACCATTCGATCTTGTACGGCAGGTCTTTCAACTGGCCCGAGGCCTCAAGAATGCCGCGCGTTTGCAGCGATTGATCGCCGACCTTAAGCACGGGCAGATCGGCGGCATTCGATGCGCTTGCGAATAGCAAAGCGGGAATCGCCAGCACAGCGGCTGTGAGCGCTTTGACAAGCGCGCGTTGCAGCGCAGAGAACGTCGCAAAAAGAGAACCGGGTAGCGTCATGTGGAAGGCCTGCAAATGAGATTCCAGCGACGATAAGCGAGCGGCTCATTTAAGACAAACGCCTTATTCTGCTATGCAAATATGCGAATTTTTATTGCGTGCGAGGTTTGAAAGAATGGCCACGCGCGGGTTGTCAGACGCACGAAGCACCTCGCGGATCGTCATGAAGATCCCACGTCTGCTGAGCGGTTCCGCGCAGCGATCGAACGGCACTTCAAGGAGTGCGCGCACGCAACGCGCGTCTTGGGCCGCGCGGCGTGTCCAGGTTCTCAATGTGGCCGCTGGTTCGTCGCCAGTTGGCGGTTTAGCCCGCGCTACGGCAACCGCAGCGCGGGCTTGAACGCCAACGTCAGATCACATGAAATCCATGCGTGCCGTCGCGAGCCAGTTGCGCGACGAGCCCATACTCCCACTCGAGGTAAGCGTTCATTGCCTCTCGCGCGTTGTCGGTGCCTTCATATGGACGCCGATATCGATCGATGCGCGGCGACGCCAGCCGCGTCTCGCCGCTCTCCACGGGCAGACCCGCTTCGATCCATGCCGCCGTGCCGCCCGTGAGCACCTGTACCGGCTTGCCGGTCAACGCCGCCAACTCGGGCGCCGCGAAGCGCGCGAGCAGACTGCTGCCGCATGTGAGCACATAACGCTGAGCGTCCGGCAGCTTGTGCACCGCCCTCTCCAGATCACTGCGAATGGCGAACCACGCGCCTGGAATATGACGCTTCACATAGTTCGCGCTGCTCGTGACATCGAGTACGACCGTGCCCGGCGACTGCAGGAGCGCGGCGAGTTCCGCCGGCGCGATTTCGTCGGCGGCGGGTGGCTGGGGCGCGAGGCGCGCGGCAGGCGCCTGACCCTTTTCGGCGAAGTCGGCGGCGGTCAGACCGTCCACCACGTACACCTCGATGTTCATCTGCGCGAGCCACGACGCCGTCATGTTCGCGCGCACGCCGTCACTGTCCGCGAGGATCACGCGCGCACCGCGCACCGGCGCGAACATCTCGGTTTCCTGCACGAGCTGGCCGCCGGGCGCGTGGCGAAAGCCCGGCACATGGCCCGCTTCATATTCCTCTTGCGTGCGCACATCGAAGCGGTACACGGTGCGTACCGCCTCGTCAGCCCAACGGCGCGCTTCGTCGCGTGACGTGCGCCCTACCTTCGCGCGATCGGCGACCGCGCGCGCGCCGTCGGCGGCGACGAGGCGCAGCGTATCGTCGACGACCGGATGCGGCCGGCGCGAACTGCCGTGCGCGAGCGGCTGCCCCGCCAGAGTCCAGCCGATGGTGCCGTTGCGCAGCGCGGCGACCGGGTTCGGCACGCCCGCGTTGATGAGCGACTGCGCGCCGATGATGCTGCGCGTACGCCCCGCACAATTGACGATGATCCGCGTCGTGGGGTCCGGCGCGAGTTCACGCGCGCGCAGCACCAGTTCGGCACCCGGCACGCTGATGCTGCCAGGAATATTCATCGTCTGATATTCGTCGAAACGGCGTGCGTCGAGAACGACCACGTTTTCTTCGCGATCGAGCAGCGCCTGCACTTGCTGCGCCGGCAACGAAGGCGTGTGGCGCACGCTTTCCACCAGTTCGCCGAACGCTTTGCTCGGCACGTTGACGTCCTGGAACAGCTCACCGCCGGCCTTGCGCCAGCCTTGCAAACCGCCTTCGAGCAGCGCGACCCTGGTGTAGCCGAGGCCTGCCAGGCGCTCCGCCGCACGAGTGGCGAGCCCTTCGCCGTCGTCGAGCACGACAATGGGCACGTCGCGGCGCGGCAGGCGCACCGGTGCATCGAGTTCGAGCCGCGACAGCGGCAGGTTCGCGGCGAATAACGGATGACTGCGCGCGTGCGGATCTTCCTCGCGCACATCGACGAGCGCGATTTCCTCGCGTTCGAGCAGTGCGCGGCGCACGTCTGAATAAGATCGGGTACGTAAATCTTTTTCGAATGTCATGAGATCGGAGACTCCTTTGACACATTCCAGATGTTCGGCAACACGTCGTTCGAGTAGCCGGACACAAAATTTCTGCGGCCACCGCCGCACGGATAAACGGAGCGGCTCACCGCTCCGATATTTCCACCGTACACGTGAATGCTGATCGACGTACGGTCACCAAAAGCATTGCGCACGCGATGAATATCGCCGATGCGCGGCGACACCGCAGCGACGGCACCGGTATCGAGGCGCTGCGGTGCGCCCTCTTCGACCAGATCGCCATGCGGCGCGGCACGGTAATGCTGCGCAATTTCCGCGCCACGCAGCACGCCGATCAACCCCCAAACCGTATGATCGTGCACGGGCGTCGACTGCCCCGGCCCCCAGACAAAACTGACGATCGAAAAACGCTGCCGCGAGTCCGCATGCAACAGAAACTGCTGGTAGCGCTCGGGGTCGGGCCGCGCGAAAGCATCGGGCAGCCAGTCGTCGTGCGCAATCAGTTCGCGTAGCGCAACAGCGCCCGCTTCGAGCAGCGCGGCTTCGGGCGTTTCGTCGCCGACGAGCGACGCAATCCGGCCGACGAACGCGCGCAGCCGGTCATGCCTCAGGGTCTGGGTCATGGATAGCTTGACAGAATAATGTGGAAGTTCGGCGCGCGGGCGGCACTGGTCGCTTCGCGCACCTGCAGCGAGCGCCGCGTTGAAGAATGCGGTCCAAAGCGGTGCGAGTTCGGCACGCCGCTCGACTGTGGTTGCCCCCTCGCCCGGCGTTGCGTACCGTCGCCCGCCGTTGTGCTATTTAGCCGCGGCATCGCTGCGCCGCAGCGGCGCAGCGATGAACCGCGAGAGTCCCGCGAGATTCCGGCAAAAGCGCTCAGGTCAGCACGTCGGGCTCCGCTTCCACGAGGCCTTCGAACAGGCTCTGAAAGGCGAACAAAGCGCCGTTCGCGCGGCCGACCTGCTCGTGCGTCAGCGCCGCCATCTCGTGAGGAATGGCTTGCGGCGCGCCGGCCGCTTCGGCGAGCAATTGCGCATGGCAGGCGTTGTCGAGCGCGATATACCACCAGGCCGCCGCTTCGACGCTCGGACCCGCCGTCAGGATGCCGTGATTCTTCAGAATCACCGCTTTGTTGCCGCCGAGCGCCGCAGCGATGCGCGCGCCCTCTTCGGTATCGAGCACGACGCCGCGGAAATCGTCGAACAATGCGTGGTCCTGGTAGAACGCGCAGGAATCCTGCGTCAGCGGATCGAGCTTGCGGCCGAGCGTGGACCACGCCTTGCCGTACAACGAATGCGTATGCGCGGCCGCGACCACCTCGGGGCGTGCCTCGTGAATCGCCGCATGAATCGCAAAAGCGGCCTGATTCACTGGCCCCTCGCCGACCACGATCTCGCCTTGCGAATTGACGAGCAACAGATCGGATACGCGGATGCGACCGAAGTGCTTGCCGAACGGATTGACCCAGAAGTGATCGGGCCATTCCGGATCGCGTGCGGTAATGTGACCGGCGAGTCCCTGATCGAAGCCGTAGCGTGCGAAGAGCCGAAACGCGACCGCGAGCCGCTCCTGACGGTAACGCCGCTCTTCGGCGACGCCTTCGCGCGGCGGCACGTCGTCGAACCAGAATTTGCGCAGCGGCGCGTGGCGCCTGAATGTCGATGATTCGCCGTCGACCGCCGAGCGTTCGGCGGCCGGACGTGCGTGAGAAAGATCGGTCATCGCAACTCCGGTCATGCGGCCAAGGTCTCGGTCGTCGCGGCGCCCTGGGTTCCCTCGACGCTACGCAAGCGCGCAATGCGTTCGCGCGTCGCGGGAATCAGCTCGCGGCCATAGTCGATCGCGTCTTCGAGCGGATCGAAGCCACGCACGAGAAAGGTGGAGACGCCCAGCGCGTAGTACTCCGCGAGCGTATCGGCGACCTGTTGCGGCGTGCCGACCAGCGCGGTCGAATTCGACCGTCCGCCGATTTCTTTCGCGATGCCCGTCCACAAGCGTTCGTCGGCACGATCCGAATCGCCGGATGCCGCCAGCAAACGCCGCGCGCCTTCGCTTTGCGCGGGCCCGCCTACCCCGAGTCCCTGCGCCGCGCGCAGCCGTCTCGTTTCAGCGAGGATGTGATCGGCGCGCTCCCACGCGGCAGCTTCTGTCGCGGCGAGAATCGGCCGGAACGACACCGAGAAGCGTACTGTGCGACCGTGCTTCGCGGCTTCGGCGCGCACGCGCGTGACCTGCTCGCGCACTTGCGCCTTCGATTCGCCCCACAGTGCGTAGACATCCGCATGACGTCCGGCAATTTCGAGCGCGGGCACCGACGCGCCGCCGAAATACACCGGAATGTGCGGCTGCTGCACCGGCTTCACTTCCGAAAAGCCCTGTTCGAAACGATAGTACTGCCCGTGGTGATCGAATGGCTTCGCGTCGGTCCAGATGCGACGCACGATGTTCAGATACTCGTCGGTGCGCGCATAGCGTTCGTCGTGCGAGAGGAAGTCGCCGTCGCGGCGCTGTTCCGCGTCGTCGCCGCCCGAAATGATGTGCACGGCGAGCCGGCCACCCGAATACTGGTCGAGCGTCGCCAGTTGGCGCGCGGCGAGAGTCGGCGCGACAAAGCCCGGGCGGTGGGCGAGCATGAAATGCACCTTGCTCGTCACACTGGCGGCATGCGCGACGGTAAGCAGCGCATCGGGGCTCGTGGAATGGTGCGGCACGAGAATGCGGTCGAAGCCCGCCGCCTCATGCGCGCGGGCGAACTGCGCGACATAGCCGACGTCGACAGCGGGCCCTTGCGGCGCATGCGTTTCCGATACTTTCCGGGTCTGGATCATGCCGATGAATTCGATGGACACGCGAGTGCCTCCGTGAATGGTTGCTGCCCGGCGGGGCAGCGGCATCGCACGCAAAATGCCGTGCTCTCTGGAGGCGTTCAAGGTAGCAGCGCGTCATGCGCTTGTTAAATATCGATCGTCCATATCTATATCGACTTTGCATGTAACGGCGGCGCCGTCGCCTCGGTCCGCTTTGCACAGACAAACCCTTCCGCGAACGTGGGCATCGCGCCGCCATCAGCAGAAAGCCGAAAGCTTTGGGAGAATGTCCCATCGCGTGAAAGCGCCAGAAACAGCAAGCGAACAGACAATGATCCCTTTTTCGGTCCTCGACCTCTCGCCGGTCATCGCGGGCGCAACGCCCGCAGATGCCTTCAAGAACACCCTTGATCTCGCGCAGCATGCGGAACGGTGGAACTACCGCCGCTTCTGGCTCGCGGAGCATCACAACATGACCGGCATTGCGAGTGCGGCGACCTCGGTCGTGATCGGTTATGTGGCCGGCGGCACGAAGACGATTCGCGTCGGCTCCGGCGGCGTCATGTTGCCGAATCACGCGCCGCTCGTGATCGCGGAACAGTTCGGCACGCTCGAGTCGTTGTATCCCGGCCGGATCGATCTCGGCCTTGGCCGCGCGCCGGGCACGGACCAATCCACGGCACGCGCGCTGCGCCGCGATTTGCAGAACAGCGCGGACTCTTTCCCCGACGACGTCGCCGAATTGCAGCGCTATTTCGCGGACCCGGTCTCAGGCCAACGGATTCGCGCGGTGCCCGGCGCGGGGTTGCATGTGCCGTTGTGGCTGCTGGGGTCGTCGCTCTTCAGCGCGCAGCTCGCCGCAGCGCTCGGCTTGCCTTTTGCGTTCGCGTCGCACTTCGCGCCGGATTACCTGCTGACAGCGCTGCAGGTTTATCGCTCGCAGTTCCGGCCATCGGAGACGCTCGACAAACCCTACGCGATGGTCGGCGTGAACCTCTTCGCAGCGGACACCAACGACGAAGCGCAGCGTCTTTTCACGTCGCTTCAGCAGCAGTTCGTCAACTTGCGGCGCGGCACGCCGGGGCAATTGCAGCCGCCGGTGGAGCGGCTCGCGGCTTCGGAGATGGAATTGAACTCGGTTGCGCATTCGCTCGCATGCACGGCGATCGGCGATCGCGATGCGGTGCGCGAGGGGCTGAAGTCGATCATCGATCAAACCGGCGCCGACGAACTGATGCTCACCGCGCAAATCTACGATCACAAGGCGCGACTGCGGTCGTTCGAGATCGGCGCGGAAATTCATGAGGAACTCGCCGGCGGAAAGTGAACCGCAACTGGATGAACAAAGGGCGGCGCATACGCGACCGCCCTTTTTCTTTATTGCACTTTTCTTGTGACCCGTCGGGTCTGCTTCAACCTTTACCGGCTCAACGGTTCACCTTTAGCGCCGCCATTCCGTCGAGCAGCGCCTTATGAAAAGCCTGTGGGTCCTGCATCTGCGGTGCATGGCCCAGGTCGGCGAATTCAACCAGCGTCGCATGAGGGATCGCTTTGGCCGCGGCTTTACCCAACTCGGGATAGTGGCCGATCTTCGCACGCACCTCGGGTGACGCCGCGTCCTTGCCGATGGCCGTCGTGTCCTTCTGGCCGATCAGCAGCAGCGTCGGCATCTGCAACTGGCCGAGTTCATAGACAACAGGCTGCGTGTAGATCATGTCGTAAAGCAACGCCGAATTCCACGCGACGATCTGCTTACCCGGTCCCCGATACATGCCCGCCAGCATCTGCACCCACGGCTCGTAGTCCGCGCGCCACTGGCCTGCGTAATAGGTCGACTGTTCGTACCGGCGAATGCCGTCGGCGGTGGTCTTCAACTCGCGCTGGTACCACTGGTCCACCGACAGCGACGGCACACCCTTCGCCTTCCAGTCTTCGAGACCGATCGGATTGGCAAGCACCAGTTGCTGCGTCTCCTGCGGATACATGAGCGCGTAACGCACGGCAAGCATGCCGCCGGTCGAATGACCAATGATGGTCGCGTCCTTCACGCCCAGCGATTCGAGGAGCGCATGCGTGTTGCGCGCCAGTTGCTGAAAACTGTACTGGTAATGCTCGGGCTTGCTCGACTTGCAAAAGCCGATCTGATCCGGCGCGATCACGCGATAGCCGGCGTCGCTCAGACGATGAATCGTCGTGGCCCACGTCGCCGCGCAAAAGTTCTTGCCGTGCAGAAGTACTGCTGTGCGGCCGTTCGCGTGCGCCGGTCTAACGTCCATATACGCCATGTGCAACGCAACGCCTTGCGAAGTGAACGCGTATTGCTGAACCGGCGCAGGATAGTCGAAGCCTTCCAACTCGGGCCCGTAGGCCGGGCCGTCGTTGCCGACCGGCTGAGCGGGCTCGCTCGCAACGCTGGCCGGTGCGGGTTGCGACATAACGGACGGGGCCGTCGACGCGTTGTTCGGGGATGCGTCGGAAGCAGCGCGTACCGCGACCGGTGCAACGCAGAACGTGGCGGCGCTCAATGCGACAAGCAGGGAAAGGCGGTGAAAGGTCATCGACATTTTTGCATGGTTGGTTTTACGTTCACGGGCCGCCGCAAGCACCCACAGGCTTGCTCGCCGGCCGCCGACGATTCTACGACGGCTCCGTCAGCGGCGCAGCGGCGCACGCAGCGCCAGCCGCGCCACAGCGCGCCGCCAAGTGGCACGCATATTGCGCGGCGAACCTCGCAGGCTATGTGGCGTGGCGTACGGAGCGCGGGCGCCCAACGGTCGATCGTTCGCAGTTGGGCGCGAGGCGCCTCGCGCACGACAAACGTCGCCCGCGCGAGGCGAATCGGTGCTAGAACTACGGGACGGGCTCGCCAGTGCAGCGACCCGGCAGTGGGACTGGATATGCAGAGCCGGGCAACCGGCATCAGCGGGGAACGGTAACAAGTAGCAAGTAACGGATTGCATCGCGCCGTAAAGAGGACGGGCATGTGACCGGAGTACGCTAAAGCGCGAAGTTTGGTCCATCGTGGGGAAAGCGCTTGGACCGGACCAAGCGCTAAAGCGCCAAGTCCGGTCGACCGCGATAAAACTGCATGGGACCGGACTAAGCGCTAAAGCGCCAAGTCCGGTCGACCGCGATAAAACTGCATGGGACCGGACTAAGCGCTAAAGCGCCAAGTCCG
>NZ_JAWRXU010000815.1:0-267 GCF_046534895.1 Paraburkholderia sp. SIMBA_053
GAGTTCGGCGCGCAACTCGAAGTGATCGACATCGACGCCGATCCTTCGCTCGAAGCGCGCTACAACGATTGGGTTCCCGTGCTGGTGCATGAGGGCGTCGAGTTGTGTCATTACCATCTCGACGAAGCGCGGGTCCGTGTGGCGCTGGCGGGGCATCACGCAACGCCGCCACGGTGAACACAGCCGACGCGCTATCGAACCTGCAGGCCGAAAGCGGGCGGCCAGATAGCACGAATAACGCCCGCTACCCGTAAGTCCCGCCCGCCG
>NZ_JAWRXU010000816.1:0-267 GCF_046534895.1 Paraburkholderia sp. SIMBA_053
TGGCCCGGCTGAGGTGTTGACGAGGAGATGATCGGCCTCGGTCTCGACGGCTGTTGCGGTGGCGTGGACGAAGGTGACGTCATACTGGGCGAGTTCGAGTCGACCTCGCCGGCTGAGCTCTTCGGGTGGTGCGCCGTCGAAGCCGAGGACGGCATGCATGTGGGAGGCGAAGCGGTTGCGGGGTGTGGCGTCGTCAATCACCAACACTCGGCGGCGGGCGCGGCCGAGCATGATCGCCGCGCTGAGGCCGCCTGGGCCAGCTCCGAC
>NZ_JAWRXU010000817.1:0-267 GCF_046534895.1 Paraburkholderia sp. SIMBA_053
CTGTCCTTGCCCGTCGACACCGCGCCCCACGCAAGCGCTTCGAGGAGCCGCGCCGGTTCCGTCAGATGCTCGAGCACATGGCGAATCACGACGGCGTCCGGCTGAAACGCCTTCATATCCGCGAGCGGCTCGAACAGGCGCGGATGAAACTCGACGCCCAAACCCGTCTCAGGCGTCGCATTCGGATCGAAACCGATAAAGCGGCCACCCGGCCGTGCCTGCGCGAGTCCGCGCACGAAGTGCCCTTCGCCGCAACCGATCTCGACG
>NZ_JAWRXU010000818.1:0-267 GCF_046534895.1 Paraburkholderia sp. SIMBA_053
CTCGTATCGCGACTCGAACTCGAAAAGAGCGTGCGCTTTCTCGATGCACTGCCCAACGGCGAAATGCCTGCGATTTACGGCCTTGCCGATTTCGTGGTGCTCGCCAGCGAGTTCGATCAATGGGGACTCTGCATCAACGAAGCATTCGCGGCGTCGCGCACGGCGATCGTTACGCATACCTGCGGCGTGGCGCGTGAGCTTGTTGTGAACGAGACGAACGGCTATGTCGTTGAGCCGGGCAACGCGGAGATGCTCGCGGCGCGCATG
>NZ_JAWRXU010000819.1:0-267 GCF_046534895.1 Paraburkholderia sp. SIMBA_053
GATGGCTATCCTCACGGACTTACAGAACCAGTTCAGGCGAGGGGGATGGAAACCGTTTCACTCGTCGACCAATCGCCCGATCGAAGACACGCAGACGGCGCGCGATGCAATTCGGGCGTGCCACGCGCCAACGACACGATGGCAGGCCGACAACAAGTATCAGGTTTCCCTCAATATCCGATGCTTTCGGACGGACGACCGGCCAAACGACGAGCGCTACCTGATTACCCTCGACCTTAGTTTTCCGTTGCTCGAAGATAACGCCGG
>NZ_JAWRXU010000820.1:0-267 GCF_046534895.1 Paraburkholderia sp. SIMBA_053
CTATCGGCTTGAATGGGCTAAGCCAGCGGTGGCGAAAGCAGCAGGCGGACTTTCCCTGGAGCGGCCAGTGGCGCTCGGCAAATCGTCTTAAAGACTGGCTAGCGTTTGTCGACTTTGAGGTGGAGCGCGTAGACTATTGCTGTTTTCGTCGCCCAATGAGTACCTCATGCGAGGAACGCTGGGAGGCACTTGGCCGACGGCACAATTTGCCGCTGGGCGAAAGTTACATGATTCAAGCTCAGCGCCGCCAGCGCCACGCACCGATCC
>NZ_JAWRXU010000821.1:0-267 GCF_046534895.1 Paraburkholderia sp. SIMBA_053
GTCGGGGCACGGAAGAGCCTCCGATGCTGGGTCTGGCGACACGTCCTTTACGTCGAATGCGGGGTAGGCCCCCATTCCCCACAGGTTTGGGCCACCCCAGTACGTCGGATAGCCGTAGTAAAGGAGGTACTCGGTTTCATGCTGGCGCGCCACCGGCTTATGCGTATCGATGTTCGGACTGTCCCGCACCTCTTGCCGCGTCAGATGCACGTGGACGGTGCCTGATTCCCGGTCCATGTGTTTGACCGACTACGGTGAAATCAGTAC
>NZ_JAWRXU010000822.1:0-266 GCF_046534895.1 Paraburkholderia sp. SIMBA_053
GTGGTGTGGGTCGGCATCCAGCATCTGATGCCGCTCGCGGGCATTCCACGCAACGCGACGGGGCTGGTGTTTGGCAAGGTGGTGCAGGAATCGATCGGCGTGTGGGCGTATGTCGTCGGCACGGGCATTCACTTTGTCTTTGCGCTTGCGTGGGGCGTGCTGTTCGCACTGATCTGGCCGTACTTTCAACGCCGCGGATACGAAGCGACTTTTGTCGCGCTCTTTTACGCCGTGCTTGCGTGGATCGTGATGCACGTCGCGATCAT
>NZ_JAWRXU010000823.1:0-266 GCF_046534895.1 Paraburkholderia sp. SIMBA_053
GCGCAAAGAGCGTGCGCTTCACGTCGACGATTTCGGCAATGTTCTCCTGCACGAGATCCGCCTCTGCGACCGCTTCGGCAAGGGTCTCGCATGTTGTGATGCGCGCGACGAGCGCATCCACCGGCTCGTCGATCAGATCGAACGACGCGGGGTCCTGCACGCTTTCGCGAATGGCCGGGACAGCGTCCCTCAGCATGTCTTGCGAGGCGTCGTGCAGCTTCACCCGGAAGCCGCTGCGCGCGAACACAATCGCCCACGCGCGCCCG
>NZ_JAWRXU010000824.1:0-266 GCF_046534895.1 Paraburkholderia sp. SIMBA_053
CTGATCCGCGCGAAGCAGCGTCCGCTCGTCATCATCACGTCGAACAACGAGAAAGAGTTGCCCGACGCGTTTTTGCGCCGCTGCTTTTTCCACTACATCAAGTTTCCCGATCCGGCCACGATGCAGCAGATCGTCGAGGTGCATTACCCCGGCATCAAGAAGGATCTGCTGGCCGCGGCCATGCAGAGCTTCTTCGAACTGCGCAACGTGGCGGGGCTGAAAAAGAAGCCGTCCACGTCGGAATTGCTCGACTGGCTCAAGCTGCT
>NZ_JAWRXU010000825.1:0-266 GCF_046534895.1 Paraburkholderia sp. SIMBA_053
GTCGGTGCAGATGGTATTCGAAGTTCGGTTCGCAAACTTTTGATTGGCGAAGAAAAAACGCCATTACGCTATTTAGGCTGTATTGTAATATTAGGCATTTGTCCTTTAGATGCTTTGGAAAATCTGGAAAGTCCCTTATTGGATTCTGCTACTGTTTTCCAGACCGCAAATGGAAATGAACGAATTTATATGATGCCCTACACATCCGATTCGATTATGTGGCAACTTAGTTTTCCTATGCCTGAAGAAGAGGCAAAGGAATTGAG
>NZ_JAWRXU010000119.1:0-445 GCF_046534895.1 Paraburkholderia sp. SIMBA_053
CGAGTACTCGACCATCTGCTCGACGAGCGCCTTCATGTCCTCTGCCTGCCGGTTCGCCAGAGTCAGCGCGGTGTCGGCTTTCGCGGGCGCGCGGGCGATCAGTTGCAGCGCCATCGAAAACGCGTTCAGGAAGTTGCGCAGATCGTGAACCACGCTGCGCGTGATGTGCATGCGCGACTCGTACAATTCGCCGACGAGCCGTTGCTTCAGCGTCAGTTCGTGATTGGCGCGCTCGAGCCGCCCGGTGTATTCGTCGATCTTGCGGTCGCGTTCGCTGACCACTTCCCGGATCGACGTGAGCGTGACCACGCTCAGCGTTTCGGCGATCATGCGGCGCGCGCGCCGCTCATGTCGACGCGTGAATGTGCCGTCGCGCGACGCGTAGTCTTCGAGTGCATCGGCGAGAACCTGGTGGAAAAGGTCGAGTTCCCGCACGAGTTCTTCG
>NZ_JAWRXU010000826.1:0-266 GCF_046534895.1 Paraburkholderia sp. SIMBA_053
CGTCCGGCGCGCTGGTGCGCGACGTGTCGTTCTCGCTCGGGGCCGGCGAGCGCCTGGGGCTGATCGGAGAGTCCGGTTCGGGCAAGTCGCTGACCTCACTGGCGGTCACCGGGCTGCTGCCGGATGCCCTCGTCGCGTCGGGTTCCGTGCTGCTCGACGGGCATCAGGTCGTCGGCGCTCGGGATGCCGACCTCCGCCCATTGCGCGGACCGGTGGCGCAGATCGTTTTCCAGGAGCCGCTCACCGCTCTCGATCCGCTGATGCGG
>NZ_JAWRXU010000827.1:0-266 GCF_046534895.1 Paraburkholderia sp. SIMBA_053
CCTGAAAGCCGTTACGCAGCTGCCGGAGTCGATGCACCCCGGTCATGCGCCGCTGCTCGTCGCGAACACGCGGGAAGCACTGCTCGAGCTTGCCCAACTCAACACGATCGAGATTCACGCGTGGAACGCGACTGCGCCCGACCTCGATCATCCCGACCGCTTCATTCTCGATCTCGACCCCGATCCGCAACTCGACTGGAGCGTTATGGTTGAAGCCGCAACGCTTACGCGGGTTGTGCTGGACGAACTCGGACTGCAGTCGCACT
>NZ_JAWRXU010000828.1:0-266 GCF_046534895.1 Paraburkholderia sp. SIMBA_053
GTAGTCGCTCGGGCGCAGCTTCAGCGTGATGCCGGACTCGCTCAGCATGGCCTGAAGCATCTGCGTGATCTGGCTCGCGACCGTGTTATTCGGGTACGCGAACTCGACGGTCGGATGCTCTTGCCCTGCCGCTTTCAGCAACGCCTTCGCCTTGGCGACGTCGCGCTTCGTGGTCGGCAGCGATGCGTTGTAGTACGGGCTCGACTTCGGAATGCCCTGGTTGGCCGGCGAGAAAATGCCCGCGCCGATCACCTGATCGATGGCGT
>NZ_JAWRXU010000829.1:0-266 GCF_046534895.1 Paraburkholderia sp. SIMBA_053
GCGACTCAGGCTCGCATATCACCTTGAAGCCTGTCAGCTTCGCTGGCCCGAAAGCGTTGCTCAACGCGACATCCGTCGCGTCACGGCCGCGCGCCATCAGGACATGGCCAGTTCGCGGCGCATTGTTGCGCGCGTCGAACGTCTGCCAGCAACCGCCCAGATAGGCTTCGAACCACGCGCAAAAATCCTGTGGTGCGTGCGGTGGGGGCAGACCGACGTCACTAATGTAGCCAGTACAGTAGCGCGCAGGGATATTCATTGCGCGG
>NZ_JAWRXU010000830.1:0-266 GCF_046534895.1 Paraburkholderia sp. SIMBA_053
CGTGAATGCGACGATCGGCGGAAATAACTGATTCCGGTTCGCCGGCGGTTGTTGTGCTGATCCAGCGAAAAAAGCCTGCTTCGTAAAGAAGCAGGCTTTTTTGCGTGTTGCCCCTAAGCCCTTAGGCCCTTCGCCACTAAGCCCTTAAGCCGCCACCCGGCTCGCGGCCAGCTTGCGCTGCAACTCCGGCATGATCTTCGCGACGGCTTCCTCGCCGGCGAGAATCGCTGCGTTGCGTTGCGTTGCGAGAAGTCGCTGCCGCTCAT
>NZ_JAWRXU010000831.1:0-266 GCF_046534895.1 Paraburkholderia sp. SIMBA_053
CTGAAGCCGCTCCCACAGTGCGGGCGAAGTGGTGATCTTTCAGGTCGCTCCGAAGGTCGGGATGCCGCTCTTCCCTTCCCCCTCTCCCGGCGCGCCCCAAAAGAATGGGGACAACCAGGGCAGCGAAACCCCAACAGCGCCGCGAAGCAGGCGCCCCGCTTCGCGCAGGAAACAGGAAGCCTGCAGCCGGCCGGCCCTAGCCGCCAACCCCTGGCACCGCCACCGACCCCCGCTTGACCAGCGTATGCGCCAGCACCTTGTCCACT
>NZ_JAWRXU010000832.1:0-266 GCF_046534895.1 Paraburkholderia sp. SIMBA_053
CGAGTTTGTCGCCTATTTCAAATATAACAGCGAAACCATGTTCTGGACCGAGGGCTATTCGAGCAAGGCGTCCGCGGTGAACGCCATCGAATCGATCAAGAAAAACGGTCCCGGCGCCGAAACCAAGGAAGCCGAATAAGCGATTGGGCGCGGGCGTTCAGCGCGCCCGCGCTTTTCGCATGATCTCCAGCGCGGCGTCGCTGGCGAGCTTGTCGGCGATCTCGTTGTCGGGGTGGCCGGCATGGCCCTTGACCCACAGCCATTCG
>NZ_JAWRXU010000120.1:0-444 GCF_046534895.1 Paraburkholderia sp. SIMBA_053
CTGCTGCGTCTTCTGCGCGCGCGCGAGCGCGTCGGCAAGCAGTTGCACTCCCAGCGCATTCGCGAATGCGGCAAGGGCCGCCTCATGCGGCTGGGCAGGCGGTGCAAGGAGCCATCCGAAAGCGCGGTCGCTGGGTCCCGTCGGCCAGCAATGCAGAGCTTCCGCCTCGCAAAACTCGCTGAGTTTATTGTTGGCTAGAACTTCCGGCCATACCCGGTGTGTGCGGGCATGCGCCGCCAGATGGAGTTTTTGTCCCCCGCGATACCATGCCCATTCTCTCCCGCGCAGAAGGTCGCCCGACGCTCGAAGGAGGTTATCGATCGATGCTGTCGCCTCTGTTGATGCAGACAGGTGCATCGCTGGGCTTCCGGCAACTGTCGTCGGATTGTCGTCCTTCACTCCTGTCAAGCCGCGATGGTCCCCGGAAACGATATTCATCGACGC
>NZ_JAWRXU010000833.1:0-266 GCF_046534895.1 Paraburkholderia sp. SIMBA_053
CTCAGCGGCGCGCTGCACGGCGCGCACGATTTCGACATGCGTGCCGCAACGACACAGGTTGCGCGACAACTCGCTGCAAATCGTCTCGACGCCCGGATGCGGATCGCGCTCGAGCAGCGCCTTCGTCGTCATGATCATGCCGCTCAGACAATAGCCGCATTGCGCCGCCTGTTCGTCGATAAACGCCTGTTGCACCGGATGCAGCGCGGTACGCGTGCCGAGTCCTTCGAGCGTGGTGATCTCGTGGCCCAGCGCGACCTTCGCCG
>NZ_JAWRXU010000834.1:0-266 GCF_046534895.1 Paraburkholderia sp. SIMBA_053
GAGGACAGGCAGCACATAGCCGCGCTCCATACTGCGACGCATCAGAAAGCGACAACATCGGAGACAACGGTATGGACACCTCCTCGCGAGCCGGCGCGCTGCATGCGACGCCTGCCACCACCGCGCCGCATGCGCACGAACAGCCGGTGATCGCCAAGGTATCGCGGCATCTGCTGGGGTTCCTGTTCGTGCTGTTTTTCTTCTCGTTTCTCGACCGCATCAACATCGGCTTCGCCGGCCTGACGATGATGAAGGACCTCGGGCTC
>NZ_JAWRXU010000835.1:0-266 GCF_046534895.1 Paraburkholderia sp. SIMBA_053
TCCATACGAGCAGTATCAGAAAAACCGTCGGCACAAGACTTTCGAGCGCCGCGCGCCCAGCAGTCTGTTCGCGAAACGCGATAGGCTGACCAACCTGATACGTCAAATCGTCCGTGTCTTTTCTAAGCGTGTAGAGTCGGTAGCGATGACCATTGATCCGCTCGACCGAGTATCCGCCCGGTGCGTCCCGGCTGAAAGTCACGTCCGGGTCGGTGTTGTCGGTCGGAGTCGAAAGCCCCCGTTTCCATATCTGCCCGACGAACCCG
>NZ_JAWRXU010000836.1:0-266 GCF_046534895.1 Paraburkholderia sp. SIMBA_053
GGCGCGCAGGCGCAGGCGTTTGAGCGTATCGTCGGCGAGCGTGTGATTTTCCGCGCGAAAGCGCGCCTCGATCCCTTCGACGATCTCGCGCGCTTCCTTTTCCTCGCCGTGCGTGAGCAGCCAGCGCGGACTTTCGGGGATCCATACGCGCATCGGCAGGATTGCCAGTGCGAGCACCGCGCCGATAAAGAAGCACGCGCGCCAGCCCCAGTCGCCGGGCAGCAGATGCGGGTCGAGCATGACCAGCGAACCGACCGCGCCAAGCG
>NZ_JAWRXU010000121.1:0-444 GCF_046534895.1 Paraburkholderia sp. SIMBA_053
GCTCAACGTCAACGGCGGCTCGCTCGCGACGGGTCATCCGTTTGCGGCGACGGGCGGGCGCATCGTCGCGGGGCTTGCGAAGATGCTCGCGCAGCTCGATAAGCCCGCGGGCACCGCGCGCGGACTCATCTCGATCTGCGCGGCCGGCGGCCAGGGCGTGGTGGCTATTCTTGAGCGCTGACCTACGTCGCGCGAACCATAAGCAAAGCACTGCACAAACAGCACACAAACACATGAAGCCCCGGCTTCAGGAGACGACCGATGACCGAGCCCACTCAAGCCTCGCCCTCGCCCGCCGCTGCGAATCAGGCAAGCGGGCATGCCGGGCGCGCGCCCAACACCGACGGTATCTGGTACGCGTCGTACCCGGCCGGCGTGCCGCATGAAATCGACGTCAACAAGTACGAGTCGCTCGTGCAATTCTTCGACGAATGCATCGCGCAG
>NZ_JAWRXU010000837.1:0-266 GCF_046534895.1 Paraburkholderia sp. SIMBA_053
GGAACGACGCCGCCGACCGGGAGAGCGCGCAGCGGGTCGCCCTCACCGAGGGCGAGGGTGTCGACGGGATCGACGCGGCGCTTGACCTGGGCGGCTCGATTTCCGGTCGCGTGATGCGGCAAAGCGACGGCGAACCGCTCGAGAGCGTCACGGTGCGGGCCAGCACGCCGGACGGTTCGAGCACCGCGTCGGTCGCGACTGACAGCGACGGTGCCTACCGGATTCCGGGTCTGCGCGGCGGCGACTACATCGTGAGCTTCACTCCG
>NZ_JAWRXU010000838.1:0-266 GCF_046534895.1 Paraburkholderia sp. SIMBA_053
GGCGCAAGTTTGCGCGGCGCTCGCGGCAGGTGAGCACCAACTAACCGGCGAAGCCGCGGCGGGCCTATTGGAGCGGTTCGGGCTTCGGGTCGAAAACGAAGCGGGCGGCGCGCATGAGGCCAAGCCGATAGTCGGCATCGCGGTCGCGCTTCACGACGACGATAACTTTGGCCCGGTGTTCCGCTTCACGGCGCCATCCGACGATGGCGTCTCCGAGCCGTTGCGCGTGTACGGCCTGCCGCCGCTGAACCCGGTTCTCGCGCGCG
>NZ_JAWRXU010000839.1:0-266 GCF_046534895.1 Paraburkholderia sp. SIMBA_053
GTGGCTACCGCAAAGGTCATCACGCTGCGGCGAACATGTAACCTCTGGAGACGCCGCAAAGCGCCGAATAAAAGCCTGAGAGCTGCTACGTATGACGAATAGAAACTCTATATCCAGCCACCTCGAGAGCGACCGCCTCGGGCGCGCTTTAGCTTCGCGTCTCGACAAGGCATTCAGGGGGCGGCATCAGTTCAGCACGCGCAGCGAAATGGCGCGCTAATTTTGTGCAGACTGCGCAGTTTCGCCGGCTGAGAAAACGTTTAACG
>NZ_JAWRXU010000122.1:0-443 GCF_046534895.1 Paraburkholderia sp. SIMBA_053
GAAGCTCGTTGCCGGCTCTCCCGCGAGACCTCACTTTGCATCCGTCTTAGCAGAGCCGCCAACTAAGTTCTTGTCTAAGTAGTTCCTAACCCCTCTGTTGAGACCGCGGCTGCCGGCCCCGCCCTCCCAGTCGAGGTAGTTCCGCATCCTGTGCCTCATCTCCTCGACCGCAAGCCCAGTGCCACAAATGACGTGATTATCCGGCCGAGCAGTGGAATCCATATCGGCACCCGCAGCGCATTTCGACGTATGCGCAAACGAAGCAGGGTGAGCGGGTTGTGTACTTCGAGGAAAGCGATCAACTGCACGTCGACGCTGGACGCGCTTGCGAGTTTGTCACCTGTTCATTCGATCACGCCTGGTACTCGCGTGTCCAGGGCCATCCGGCGATCGAGTCCGCGCGCTTCTGGCTTAACGAAGCGATCCTGACGCTCCCAGCCGGG
>NZ_JAWRXU010000840.1:0-266 GCF_046534895.1 Paraburkholderia sp. SIMBA_053
GGTCGGGGCCGCGGGTTGGGTGGAGCGGGTGGCGGCGTTCACGGGGGCTGCCGCGCAAGGCGATTTCGTCGCCATGGCCGCAGGGACCCCCATCCCGCTTCCCGAGGTTCTCTTCGAGGGGATGCGAGCGGTCCCGGCGACGGCTGCGGAGTACGACCTCGGCTTCGACGTCGCCTCCTTCCGCAGCGACGGGCGGCGCGTGCAGGGTCTCCGTCCCGATTCCGCGGCCGCCCGTGCCGGGGTGCGCGACGGGGATGCGCTGGTCG
>NZ_JAWRXU010000841.1:0-266 GCF_046534895.1 Paraburkholderia sp. SIMBA_053
GTGCGCTCCGTCGCTGCCGGAGAGGGCGCGCTCGACCCTCGGCTGACGCGTCGCGCGCTCGCCGCAGTGGTCGAGGGTGTGGCGGCGCCGCCACCGACAGCGAGTACGGCGGAGCGCGCCGATCTGACCGTTCGGGAACGGGAGGTCCTCGACGGCATCCTGCAGGGCTGGTCGAATGCGCAGCTCGCGGCACGGCTGCGCATCTCGGTGCCCACGGTGAAGACGCACGTGTCGAACGTGCTGACCAAGCTCGGCGCGCGCAGCCG
>NZ_JAWRXU010000842.1:0-266 GCF_046534895.1 Paraburkholderia sp. SIMBA_053
GACCACGCAGTCCGGCGCGCGCCTGAACAGACTCGAGCAGCTCGTCAGGCTGGTGCCGGCGGTGCTGAGCCGCGTGCCGTCGCGCGGCGCCGTGTAATCGGTGAGCGCCTGGTTCTGTACGGTCCGGTGGCCTGCCTGCGTGAGCAGCGTCGCGATCTGCCCCGGCGTCGTCGCGTGGCTTTCTTTGCTCAGGAAGTCGAAAGCCTGACCGCCGCCCAACGGAGCGGCGACGAACGCTTCGATGTTGCAGCGCAGGCTCCCCAACG
>NZ_JAWRXU010000843.1:0-265 GCF_046534895.1 Paraburkholderia sp. SIMBA_053
GCGAACACCGCGAGCACCAGCACGGGCAGCACTTGCGCGCCGACCGAACCGGGATGCATCGCGGCCATCGCGCCGAATAGCACGAGGGAGGGCATCGCGGGCACGGGCAGCCCGATGGATGCGGCAAGCACATTGACGAATACGATAGCAGGCCCGTACTGCTCGACGAGATCATGTAGCATCGGCTTACTTTCGTGACCGTTTCGGCCTCGAAGACGACTGGAAGTAACTAAAAGATTATGGACGCATTTTCAACGCGTGCAAG
>NZ_JAWRXU010000844.1:0-265 GCF_046534895.1 Paraburkholderia sp. SIMBA_053
TCTGGCTGCCCGTGCCGACCGCGATGATCGGGCAGATGGAGACGGACTCCCTGCAGCCTGTGGTCTACATCGGGACGCTGATCCTCACGCAGATCACGACGCTCGCGGGCTGGCTGTATCTGCTGCGCCATCCCGACTTCACCGCCACTCCCGTCGAAGTCCTGCGGGCGGGCGTGACCGGTGATCTCGCCGCGATCATCCTGTTCCTCATCGCCCTCGCGCTCGCGGTGTTCGTCCCGACCGTCGGCTATGCGGGTCTCCTGGT
>NZ_JAWRXU010000018.1:0-119540 GCF_046534895.1 Paraburkholderia sp. SIMBA_053
CCATCAGTCGAGTTGCCGCTGATGTTGATCGTGCCGTTGTCCGTCGTGTTGATCGAACCGTTGATGTCCGTGCCCGTACCGTTGGTCGAATCACCGGAGATATTGGTCGACCCATCACCCGAGGTGTTGATCGAACCGTTCGGATCGACGATCACGCCCGTGCCATCAGTCGAGTTACCGCTGATGTTGATCGTGCCGTTGTCCGTCGTGTTGATCGAACCGTTGATGTCTGTGCCCGTACCATTGGTCGAATCACCCGAGATGTTCGTCGAGCCATCACCCGACGTATTGATCGAACCGTTCGGATCGACGATCACGCCCGTGCCATCAGTCGAGTTGCCGCTGATGTTGATCGTGCCGTTGTCCGTCGTGTTGATCGAACCGTTGATATCCGTGCCCGTGCCGTTGGTCGAATCACCCGAGATGTTAGTCGATCCGCCACCCGAGGTGTTGATCGAACCGTTCGGATCGACGACTACGCCCGTGCCATCAGTCGAGTTACCGCTGATGTTGATCGTGCCGTTGTCCGTCGTGTTGATCGAACCGTTGATGTCCGTGCCCGTGCCGTTGGTCGAATCGCCCGAGATGTTCGTCGAGCCATTACCCGAGGTGTTGATCGAACCGTTCGGATCGACGACTACGCCCGTGCCATCAGTCGAGTTGCCGCTGATGTCAGTCGTGCCGTTGCCCGACGTGTCCACCGAACCGTTGATGTCCACGCCCGCATCCGTGCCGTTGCCCGAGATATTCGTCGTGCCATTGTCAGTCGTGTTGATCGAACCATTCGGATCAACGATCACACCCGTGCCGTTCGACGCATTGCCCGAGATGTCGGTCGTACCGTTGCCCGACGTGTCCACCGAACCATTGATGTCCACACCCGCATCTGTGCCCTGACCCGAGATGTTCGTCGTGCCACTGTCGGTCGTGTTGATCGAGCCGTTCGGATCAACGATCACACCCGTGCCGTTCGACGCATTGCCCGAAATATCGGTCGTGCCGTTGCCGGAGGTGTCAACGCTGCCGTTGATGTCCACGCCTGCATCCGTGCCGTTGCCGGAGATGTTGGTCGTGCCGTTGTCGGTCGTGTTGATCGAACCGTTTGGATCAACGATCACGCCCGTGCCGTTCGACGCGTTACCCGAAATATCGGTCGTGCCGTTACCCGACGTGTCCACCGAACCATTGATGTCCACGCCTGCATCCGTGCCATTGCCGGAGATGTTCGTCGTGCCGTTGTCGGTCGTGTTGATCGAACCGTTCGGATCGACGATCACACCCGTACCGTTGCTGGCGTTGCCCGAGATGTCAGTTGTGCCGTTGCCGGAGGTGTCAACGCTGCCGTTGATGTCCACACCAGCATCGGTGCCCTGACCCGAGATGTTCGTCGTGCCGTTGTCAGTCGTGTTGATCGAGCCGTTCGGATCAACGATCACGCCCGTGCCGTTCGACGCGTTACCCGAGATGTCGGTCGTGCCGTTGCCTGACGTGTCCACCGAACCGTTGATATCCACGCCCGAATCCGTGCCCTGACCCGAGATGTTGGTCGTGCCGTTGTCGGTCGTGTTGATCGAGCCGTTCGGATCAACGATCACGCCGGTGCCGTTCGACGCGTTGCCCGAGATGTCGGTCGTGCCGTTGCCTGACGTGTCCACCGAACCGTTGATATCCACGCCCGAATCCGTGCCCTGACCCGAGATGTTCGTCGTGCCGTTGTCGGTCGTGTTGATCGAGCCGTTCGGATCAACGGTCACGCCGGTGCCGTTCGACGCGTTGCCCGAGATGTCGGTCGTGCCGTTGCCTGACGTGTCCACCGAACCGTTGATATCCACGCCCGAATCCGTGCCTTGACCCGAGATGTTCGTCGTGCCGTTGTCGGTCGTGTTGATCGAACCGTTCGGATCGACGATCACACCTGTGCCGTTAGCGGAGTTGCCGGAAATATTGATCGTGCCGTTGTCTGTCACGTTCACATCGCCGTCGATCACCGTGCCGTTGCCATTCTTAGCATCGCCGCTGATGTCCGCTGCACCGTTGCCCGAGATGTTGATCGAGCCGTTCGGTTCGACAATCACACCCGTGCCGTTCGCCGTGTTGCCGCTGACGTTGAACGAGCCGTTGTCAGTCACGTTTACGGCGCCGTTAATCACAGCACCGTTGCCGTTCGTCGAGTTGCCGGAGATGTTGACCGTGCCGTTATCGGCCACATTCACGCTGCCGTTGATCACCGCGCCGCTGCCGTTCGTCGAAAAGCCCGAGATGTTAGTCGCGCCATTTCCCGAAACGTTGATTGAGGCGTTCGCGTCTTCGACAAAACCTGGCCCATTGGTCGAGTTCCCGGTGATGTCCGCCGCGCCGTTGCCCGAAATGTTGACGACGCCCTTTTCCATCACGCCCGCGCCGTTCAGAGAGTTGCCGCTGAGGTTGACCGTACCGTTGTCTGTCAAAGCGACGTTTGTAACGACTACACCGCTTCCTTCCGTAGAATTTCCGGTGAGATCAACAGAACCGTTACCTGTTACGTTAAGCCCCGCGATAACGACGCCCCCAGCAAGGTTTGATGTACCCGTACCTGTCACCGCTGCATTACCGGAAACGTCAATTACACCGCGCGAATTGATACCACTGCCGCCGATTTCCGCAGTACCGTTAAGCGTGAGCGTTGCGTTGTCGGAGAGCTGAGTGTTCGGCAGCGCCAAACCCATCGAAATCCCTTCAGCGCTTACGTCCACAGAGCCGTTCCCCGAAACATTCAGGTTACCGTACCAATCAACACCCCGATCTCCACTCCCGTTAAGATTAAATGCGCCGTTACCGCTGACGGTGATTGGTTGCCACAGCGTAATGCCCCATCCTTCGTTAGAGGGCGAGGTTCCGGTTATGTTGATCGACGAGTTGTCCAACACGTCCATTTTCGTTCCGTAGGCCACAACGCCGCTACCGTGATTGGAAATGCCGACTACGTTAATCCTTCCACTCTCGGACGACTGCACGTGCCCGTAGCCGGAGTAGCCGGAAGCGAGCGACGTTGAGGCGAAACCCACACCCATTGCGCCGGTGTCGGTGTTACCTCGAATGTTCAGGGTCGCAGTGCCATTCACGTTCTCAAAGGAATCCCAAAGGGCGACGCCATAAGACGTTGAGCTGGTGCCATTCAGGTTAAGCGTTCCGCTTCCCTGAACGTTGATAGTATTAGCAGTGGCATAGCCAGCTGCACCAGCGGCGACGCCCGCGCCGCTGACGGATATGCCGTCGACGTCGAACTCCCCGCCTCCCGTCTTCGTAACATTCGAACCGACAGCGAACTGGACGCCAGCGGCGCTATTGGATGTCCCCGTCACGGTCATCGTGCCGTTGCCGACTTCCGTGAAGTTGCCGGCGAAGGTCACCCCCGAGCCCGTATTCGCCGCCCCCGTAATCGAGCCGCCGCCGATGTTGCTCTGATTACCGGCCAAATAGACTGAGTTTGCACCCGCGAGGCCGCTGCCATTGACGGTGTTGCCCGAGATCGTGAGCGTACCGCCGCCCAGATCCGTGTTGGCGCCTTGCACCGTCACCGAACCATTGTGATTGCCGCTCATGTCAGCGGTCAGGTTCATATTCAGCTTGTTGCTGGTGGTCGTGACATTGCCGTTCAGCTGGATGCTGCCGTTGGCCAGCATCGTCAGGTTAGCGTTGCCGCCCGCGGTCTTCGTAATATCCGCACCAGCCTGCTGAACGATATTGCCCGTGGCCGTACCCGCGCTAGCCGTGGTGATCGTCACGTCCGTGCCCGCGTTCAGCGCGTTGCTGATCGTCGTGTTCTTCACCGTCGCGGTGTTGCCCGTGCCGGCAAAGCCGCTCGTCACCGTGCCGTTGTAGCCGGCATCCGCGCCCGTGCTGATGGTCACATCGGTCGGATCGATCAGCCATTGGCCAGCCTGGCCTTCCGGTGCCGCCGCGCTCACCTGACCTTGCACGTTGAGGCTATGGCCCGACGTTTCGACGAAGCCGCCGTTGCCGTGTGCCGAACCGGCATCGATCGTCGCGCCAGCATCCACTTGCGTGAAGTTCGCGAACTGCACGCCGTCTTGCAGCATCGATTGAGCTTGCGTGCCGTCCAGCTTATGCAGGCTATCGCCGCCAATGATGACCTTACCGCCCTGCGTCGCGCCGCTCGCATCGATCGATGCATTGCCGAACACGCCCACGCGATCGCCCGACAGCACCACCGTGCCGCCTTGGCCCACTGCGCTCGATGCGTCGATCTTGCCCGTCACCGCCACGTCGCCCGTGTTGCCGGCATCGGCGACAACCGTGCCCGCGCGCACCACGCCCGAGAGGTTCACCACCGTGTTCAGCAGCGTGTTGCTGCCACGCGCCGTGAGCAGCACCGTGCCGTTCTCGGCCTTGATGTTGCCGCTGTTTTCCACCAGCGCGTTCGCCGACGCGTTCGTCAGCGTCAACTGGATGCCCTGGCCGTTCGGCAGCGCAACCATCGCGCTGTCGCCCGCCGCGAGCGCGACCTGGCCGCCTTGGGCCGTGGTGATTGCGCCGCTGTTGCGCACCTGGTCGCCCATCAGGACGACGTAGCCTTGGGCGTTGATCGCGCCGTCGTTGACGACGCTGCCATTCGTTCCCGTGGACTTCAGCGAGAGCGGGCCGCCTGCCATGAACGCGTTCGAATCGACCGACTTGGTCGTTGCCAGCAGCGAGCCGACGTTGACCACCGAGCCTTTGCTGAACAGCACGCCGTTCGCGTTCTGAATCAGCACCTGGCCATTGGCGAGGAGCGAACCTTGAATGTTGGAAGCACCGCCGCCCGTTACGCGGTTCAGCGCCTGTGCTTGCGCGTTCGGCTGATTGAATTGCACGGTATTGCCCGTGCCGACGTTGAACGAATTCCAGTCGATCACAGTACGTTGCGTACCTTGATTGACAGTCATCGTGTTGGTGTTCTGCGAAATGCTCGCCTGACCTGCCATCACCTGGCCGTTGGTCGGCAGCGACTGCGCGCGGCTCACCGACGGCTGAAATGCGACGAGCGCGACGGCCATGGCGGTCATCGTGGAAACGACGCCCAGTTCGCGGCCCGAAGGACCCACGCCGGCGCTTTCACCTGCTTGCTTACCTTGACTCGCGACGTTTTCCGCGACAGCGACGAGCATGCCGAGACGTTTGCTAAATACCCGGCGGAACCGATTCTTGTTCATGAAAGACTCATAATTAAGTTGGACACACGACAACCGCGCACTGCGGCTCGACATTGAGCGAAGCTGGGCTATGGCCGTCGTGCTTTGCTAATGTTCGAAGCTGAGAATATGAGACGCGTCCAACAGACAGAATCAGACGAGGACTAAAAGCGCGTCCTGCGGCGGCTGGCGTTTGCAGACAAACGTGGAGTCGATGCGGCGCGCTTTAGGGCGCATAGGCGGGCTTGCCGTCTAGCAGACTAGCGGCGAGAGAATGGAAGAGTCCGTGAGGCGCTTGCGCGATGGACGCAAGCCAGAAATTCGATGAGAAGCGAGTCCGCCGATGTTAGCGGCGAGGGATGCCGCGCACGGACAAGCGCGGCAAATCTGCCGCACCGCAATTCAGAAAAGTCTTAGCCAGGGCGACAGGGTTCAGCGCCTGGAATCGATGGGGAAGCGGAAATTTAGGATGCCCACAGAGTGTGCGGACCGCTTCCAGGGAGCAAGCTTCACGCATTCGCTGTTGGAGTTGAGCGGCGGGGGAATGCCGCGTCGCTGAAGTCAAGCCACTACGTTACTCGTCACGCCGCGAGCGACACTACTCGCAGCGAAACATGCGAACAATTAGTCATCCGACACGCTACGCGTGTGGCTCAAATCAGAATGGCTTGATGACCACCAGTGCGACCGCTGCCAGCATCCCGAGCACGGGCAGTTCGTTGAACATCCGATACCACTTGTGCGTGCGGCGGTTCTGCCCGCGCTCGAATGTCCGCAGCAACACGCCGCAGTACGCGTGATAAATCACCAGCAGCACGACGACGCCGACCTTCGCGTGAATCCAGCCCTGTCCTCGTCCGATCCCCACGACGAGCCAGAGCCACAGCCCGCAAATGAGCGCCGGCACGGCGATAAACGACATGAAGCGAAACAGTTTGCGCGCCATGATCAGGAGACGCTTCACCGCCGCCGGTTCGGTTTCCATCGCCAGGTTGACGAAAATGCGCGGCAAATAGAACAGACCGGCGAACCAGGAAGCGACCAGAACGATATGAAACGTCTTGATCCAGAGCATCGGATGTCCTTGGGTGCGTGTTGAGTGTTGTAACCAGCGTGTCATGGTCAGCCTGTGGTGACAGCCTGTTGTGACCAGCGGCGGCAATCATGGCGATCATCCATCGCGACGCACAGTGACCGACGGTCGCGGCAACGCCAGGAGGCGTAGACAGGCGGACAAACGTGGCCGCGTTGCACGGCCACGCCTACCATTGGATGAGCGCTTATTGGCGCCCTTCGCCATGTCCGAGCACGACGTACTTCAGCGACGTCAAACCTTCCAGCCCCACCGGACCGCGCGCATGAAGCTTGTCATTTGAGATGCCGATTTCGGCGCCAAGGCCAAACTCGAAGCCGTCGGCGAAACGGGTCGATGCATTCACCATGACGCTTGCCGAATCAACTTCGCGCAGGAAACGCATGGCGCGGTCGTGGTCTTCGGTGACGATCGCGTCGGTGTGCTGCGAGCTATAGGTGTTGATGTGCTCGATCGCTGCGTCCAGATCGTCGACCACCTTGATCGCCAGCACCGGCGCGAGATATTCGGTGCGCCAGTCATCTTCCGTTGCATCGACCAGCGGGCCCACGCCCGCGTCGGCCAGCACCGCACGCGCCGCCGCGTCCACGCGCAACTCGACTTCTTTTTCGCGATACAGCTTGCCAAGAGGCGGCAACACCGTCGACGCGATATCACGCGCGACGAGCAGCGTCTCCATCGTGTTGCAGGTGCCATAGCGGTGCGTTTTGGCGTTGTCGCAGACCGTCAGCGCCTTCGCGAGATCCGCGCGGTCGTCCACGTACACGTGACAAATGCCGTCGAGGTGCTTGATCATCGGCACTCGCGCTTCGTTCATCAGCCGCTCGATCAGACTCTTGCCACCGCGCGGAACGATCACGTCGACGTACTCGGTCATTGTGATCAGCTTGCCGACCGCGGCGCGGTCCGCAGTCGCGACAACCTGCACGGCGTCCTGCGGCAAGCCGGCAGCTTCGAGCCCCTCGCCGATCAGCTTCGCCAGCGCCGTGTTGCATTCCAACGCTTCCGAACCGCCGCGCAGGATCGTGGCGTTGCCCGACTTCAGGCAGAGCGCGGCGGCGTCGATCGTCACGTTCGGACGCGATTCGTAGATGATGCCGATCACCCCGAGCGGCACGCGCATCTGCCCGACCTGAATTCCGCTCGGCCGGTACTTCAGATTGCTGATCTCGCCGATCGGGTCGGCGAGCGCCGCGACCTGGCGCAGGCCTTCGACCATCGTTTTCAGCGCTTTGTCCGACAAAGTCAGCCGGTCGATGAAAGCCGCGTCGTGGCCTTTGTCGCGTGCCCGCGCGAGGTCACGCGCGTTGGCTTCCTTGAGCAACGCGGCGTCGCGCTCGATACCCGCTGCGACTGCCGCGAGTGCCGCGTTCTTCGCGGCCGTCGACGCCCGCGCCATCGCACGCGAGGCCTGGCGGGCGCGGCGGCCGAGGTCGGTCATGTACTGGTCGATATCCATGTGATTCTCGTGATGGCGCGCACGTCGACGTGCGGCGCAAAGGCTGTTTAGCGAATGATTCAACGATTGTAAGTCGGGGCAACGCGCTCTGCTTGCGATGGTGGCCAGCGCTATCTATCCCGCGGAAGCCGCCAATCTTCAGCACGCGAAGCCCGGCAGGCTAAAGCGAACTCGTGGTCCGGACGGTTTAGCCGTCCGCCAGAGCCGCGGCGCTCGTCACCCCTGCATGTGCCCACAGCGAATGTGACCACAGCCTGGCCTGCATTACCGGATCACGCCGGCCTGCCCCCGGCTGCGCCCCGAGGTCGCGGCGGCGGAACAGGCGCCGTTTTCGGCGACGCGACCGTCATCGCGAGTTCAAACAAGCCGTCCCAAGGATCGGGCGGCGGGTCATTGCGATGATTGCCAGGCGTGCCACCCGACAAACCCTTGACCTGGCGATCAAGCCGCGCCGCCAGCGCCAGCGCTTTTTCCAGCGAGGCCTCGGTAACGCGTGACAAAGCCGGCCCGATCAACCGCTCGCGCGGCCCCCACACGCGGTTCTCGCGCACCAGCATCGCGAGCGGTTTGCCGGCCGCGACGCCGCGTTTGATGCGCAAAAGCGTACGCAATTCTTCGACGACCGCCCACAGCACGAGGACCGCAGCTTCGCCTTCGCCGCGCAGTCCGTCGAGCATGCGCGACAGACGGCCGACGTCGCCCGCGAGCATCGCCTCGTTCAGCTTGAACACGTCGTAGCGCGCGACGTTGAGCACGGCGTCGTGAATCTGCTCGAAGCTCAGCGAGCCGGCCGGATAAAGCAAGCCGAGCTTCTGAATTTCCTGATGCGCCGCGAGCAGGTTGCCTTCGACACGCTCGGCGATGAACGCGAGCGCGCGCCGCCCTTCTTCCCCGGCGGCGACCCGCTGGCCTTGCGCCGCGAGCCGCTTGCCGACCCAGTTCGGCAACTGCGCGCGCTCGACCGGATCGATTTTCAACGCGACGCCCGCGTCGGCAAGCGCTGTGAACCAGGCGGATTTCTGCGTGGCCGCGTCGAGCCGCGGCAGCGTGATCATGGTCAAGACGTCGTCATTGACGGCGGCCGCCAGCGCTTTCAGCGCATCTGCGCCTTCCTTGCCGGGCTTGCCCGACGGAATGCGCAGTTCGACCAGTTGACGGTCACCGAACAGCGACATCGACTGGCTCGCGCCCAACAGCGAACTCCAGTCGAAACCGCGCTCCACGGTGAACACCGAGCGATCGGTGAAGCCGGCCGCGCGCGCCGCCGCACGAATCCGGTCGCACGCTTCCTGCGCGAGCAGATGCTCGTCGCCGTACACGACGTACAGTCCGGCGAGTCCCTTGGCGAGATGCGCTTCGAGCGCGTCAAGTCGCAGTTGCATGGCTATGTATTTCTCAGATCCCGTCGACGCCCGCGCTCACAGCGGCGGCGGCGGCAAAGGCGCGCGCGGCGCGACGGCCGGCACCTGCTCGCCCGGCGCCGGATGCAGCGAACGCACGCTCGACAGACGGCGCGTGAGCTGGTCGATCGCGTCGTTTTCCATGTCGGCGAAGAGGATGTCCGACTCGGCGGCTTTCGCTTGCGAGTACTTGTCGCTATAGGTCATCGCGCGGTTCAGTGCGATCACGCTCGGCGGAATCAGCACCGTGCCGTCCTTGCCGATCAGCGAGTAGTTCATGGAGAGATTCAATTGATACTCTTCCACGACGCCCAGCGAGTTCAGCGTCAGCGTGCTGTAGCCGCGGCCTTCGGTAATCTGCAGCGTAGCGTCCGCGCTGGTCACCGAGTTCACCACGACCGTGTCGCTGCCGCCTTGCACCATGCGCGCGAGCCGCGCGTTCGCCGATGCCGAGCCGCCGGCGACGAACAGGCGCTTGAACGCATAGTCCTGCTGGCCGCGCAATTGAAAACCGCACGCGGACAACATCAATACGCTGCAAGCCAGCGTCAGAAAAAACGATCTGCGAGTCACATTGGCTCCTGGTTCGCAGTGGGTTCCCGGCGAGAGGCACGCGCCGCCGCACGCGACGGCGCCATGCCTGTTGACAGATGCTGCTGGATCGTCAAACGACCACGTTCACGAGGCGGCCCGGCACCACGACAATCTTCTTGGGCGCCTTGCCTTCGCTGAATTTCACGACCATTTCATGCGCGGCCGCCAACTGCTCGATCGATTCGCGCGACGCGTCTTTCGACACCGTCAGCGCGCCGCGCACCTTGCCGTTCACCTGCAGCACGAGTTCGATCTCCGATTGCTCGAGCGCCTTCTCGTCGACCTTGGGCCACGGCGCGTCGAGCAGCGAGCCGAACTCGTCGGCGTAACCGAGTTCCTGCCACAACTGGAACGTGAGGTGCGGCACGACCGGATACAGCACGCGCAGCATCACACCATAAGTTTCGCGCAACACAGCAGGCTGCGCGCCCTTTGCGCTGTCGAGCGCGTTGAGCATTTTCATCGCGGCCGACACGACCGTGTTGTACTGCAAACGCTGGTAGTCGAAGTCAGCCTGCTTGAGCACGCTGTAGATTTCGCGACGCAGCAGTTTGTCAGCATCGGCGAGTTGCGCGGCGTCGAACTGGCCGCCTGCGCGCAGCGCCGCTTCGTTCGCGTGACCAAAGCTCCACACGCGGCGCAGGAAGCGGCTCGCGCCTTCCACGCCCGAGCCCGACCACTCCAGCTGCTGCTCGGGCGGTGCGGCGAACATGACGAACAGACGCGCGGTGTCCGCGCCGTGCTGATCGATCAGGGATTGCGGATCGACGCCGTTGTTCTTCGACTTCGACATCTTCTCGACGCCGCCCAGCACGACCGGCAGGCCGTCCGAGTTCAGCACGGCACCGACCGGGCGGCCTTTGTCGTCGAAGGAAACGGTGACGTCGGCCGGGTTGTACCAGGTTTTCTTGCCCGTGGCGTCTTCCCGATAGTAGGTTTCGTTGAGCACCATGCCCTGCGTGAGCAGGTTTTTCGCCGGCTCGCCGAACTTGACGAGACCGAGGTCGCGCATCACTTTCGCCCAGAAGCGCGAGTACAACAGGTGCAGAATCGCGTGCTCGATGCCGCCGATGTACTGGTCCATCGGCGCCCAGTAGTCGGTGCGCTCATCGACCATGGTCGGTGCGCCCGGCGATGCGTAGCGGTAGAAGTACCACGACGAATCGACGAACGTGTCCATCGTGTCCGTCTCGCGTTTGGCCGCGCTGCCACAGGTCGGGCAGGTGCAATTCACGAACGCTTCGGACTTCGCAAGGGGATTGCCCGTGCCGTCCGGCACGAGGTCCTCGGGCAGCACGACGGGCAGGTCTTTTTCCGGTACCGGCACGTCCCCGCACTTCGGGCAGTGGATGATCGGAATCGGCGTGCCCCAGTAACGCTGGCGCGACACGCCCCAATCACGCAGACGCCACGTGATCTGCTTGTCGCCCAGACCCAGCGCCTTCAGGTCGGCGGCGATTGCGTCCACTGCCTGTTCGTAGTTCAGGCCGTCGTACTTGCCGCTGTTGACGAGCGTACCGCCCTTCTCGCCGTACCACTCTTCCCAGGCCTGCGTCGAAAATTCCTTGCCTTCGACCGCCACCACCTGCTTGATCGGCAGACCGTATTTCTTCGCGAACGCGAAATCGCGCTCGTCGTGCGCCGGCACGCCCATCACCGCGCCTTCGCCGTAAGTCATCAGCACGTAGTTGCCGATCCACACTTCGACCGGTTCCTGCGTGAGCGGATGCTTGACGAAAAAGCCGGTGCGCATGCCCTTCTTTTCCATGGTCGCGACGTCGGCTTCCGCCACGCCGCCGCGCTTGCATTCGTCGATGAAAGCCTGCAGTTCCGGCTTGTCTTGCGCGAGACGCGTGGCAAGCGGGTGCTCAGCGGCGACCGCGGCGAAGGTCACGCCCATGATCGTGTCGGCGCGCGTGGTGAACACACGCAACAGCTTCTGTTCGCCGTCGATTTCATACGGGAAACCGAAGTTCACGCCGAAGCTCTTGCCGATCCAGTTCTGCTGCATGATCTTCACGCGCTCGGGCCAGCCGAGGCCTTCCAGATCGTTCAGCAACTCGTCTGCGTACTGCGTGATGCGCATGTAGTACATCGGGATTTCGCGCTTCTCGACGAGCGCGCCCGAGCGCCAGCCGCGACCGTCGATCACCTGCTCGTTCGCGAGCACCGTTTGATCGACCGGGTCCCAGTTCACGGTGCCGGTTTTCTTGTACGCGATGCCCTTTTCCAGCATCTTCAGGAACAACCACTGGTTCCACTTGTAGTAATCGGGGCTGCAGGTGGCGACTTCGCGCGACCAGTCGATCGCGAGGCCCATGGACTGCATCTGCTTCTTCATGTAAGCGATGTTGTCGTAGGTCCACTTTGCCGGCGGCACGTTGTTGGCCATCGCGGCGTTTTCAGCCGGCATGCCGAACGCGTCCCAACCCATTGGCATCAGCACGTTGTAGCCGTTCATCCGCAGATAGCGGTACATCACGTCGTTGATCGTGTAGTTGCGCACGTGCCCCATGTGCAGCTTGCCCGACGGATACGGCAGCATCGAGACGCAGTAGAACTTGGGCTTGTCGGTGGTTTCCGATGTCTTGTACGCGTCGATGGCGCGCCATTGCCCTTGCGCGGCGGATTCGACGTCGGAGGGAACGTATTTTTCGTGCATGGTGTGATGGGATCGCTGGGTTCGGTGCTTCCGCACCGGCCGCTTGGTGCTTTTGCTGGATGAAATGGCGTCGTTTCCCGTACTGCGGGGAAAGGGCTGATTATACCGTTCGCGGACGGCTGCGCCGCGTGGCGAGCGCCCGCGCGCCTACTGCTGCGCGCCTGGTGGCGGCGGCTCGGTCACGAAGCCGATGCGCTCAAGACCGGCCTGCTGCGCGGCGCCCATGACCTGCGCGATCACCTCGTAGCGCGTATTGCGCTCGGCGTGCAGATGAATTTCGGGCTGGTCGGCCTGCTTGCCGGCTTGCGCGAAGCGCCCGCGCATCTGGTCAAGCGTGATGACGCTGCCGTCCCAGTAGAGCTTGCCCGCCGCGTCGATTGAAAGAGAAATGGTTTGCGGCGTTTCGCGCGCCGGCGCGGACGCGACCTTCGGCAGGTCGAGCCGGATCGCGTGCGTGAATAAAGGCGCGGTAATGATGAAAATCACCAGCAGCACCAGCATCACGTCGATCAGCGGCGTCATGTTGATCTCGGCCATCGGTGCAGCCGTCTGCTTTTTCTCCAGTCCGCCGAACGCCATGCCGCCTCCTATGTCGTGACGCGCGCCTAGTGCCGATTGCGCTTATTGCCCTTACTGAGTCGTGGCCTTTGGACCGCGCACCGGTGCTTGCTGCTGGCCCACGGGCGCGCACACGTACGCGTGCAGATCGTGCGCGAATCCGTCGAGTTCCTCCGACAGCTGCCGCACGAGGCGCCCCAGCACGTTGTAGGCGAGCACTGCGGGAATCGCCACCACGAGACCGAAGGCCGTCATGATGAGCGCCTCGCCGACCGGCCCGGCGACGTTCTCGATCTGCGCCTGACCGCTCGCGGCAATGCTGCCGAGCGCGTGATAAATGCCCCAAACGGTGCCGAGCAGGCCGACGAAAGGCGCCGTGCTGCCCACCGAAGCCAGCAGCACCTGGCCGAATTCGAGCCTGCGCTGCGACGCATTGAGCGCCTGACGCAGCGCGCGAACCACACGCTCGCTGCGCTCGACGCGCGCAAGCAGTGCGCCGGGAATATCGACTTCGGCTGCATGGAGCGCCGCTTCTGCAAGCGGCGCGAAAACGCGCTCGCGGTCGGTGCGCTTCAATTCGGCGACACCTTCTGCGAGGGTCGGCGCCTGCCAGAAGCGCGCGACAGCGCGCGTCGCCTGACGTTTGGCCCGCACCAGCACCCAGGCCTTGACGATCAGGAAGCACCAGCTCGCAATCGACATCGCCAGCAGCACATAAGCGACGCCATGCGTGATCGCGTCGCTCGTTTGCAGGTAATGGATGATGCCGCTGCCGCCTGCCATCTGATTTCGCCGGGGAAAAGTGAGTTCGTGCGGATAAGTAAGCCCTGCGCGCCGCGTTTAGCGCAGGCCGAGCACGTCTTGCATGTCGAAGAAGCCGGTCTGGTGGCCTTCGAGGAAACGCACGGCACGCAGCGCGCCCTGCGCGTACGACAGGCGGCTCGCCGATTTGTGCGTGATTTCAATGCGCTCGCCGATGCCGGCGAACAGCACCGTATGGTCGCCGACGATATCGCCGCCGCGGATCGCCGAAAATCCGATCGTGGACGGATCGCGCTCGCCGGTCACGCCTTCGCGGCTATAGACCGCGCAATCGTCGAGATTGCGCCCAAGAGCGTTGGCGATCACTTCGCCCATTGTCAGCGCGGTGCCCGACGGCGCATCGACCTTGTGACGATGATGCGCCTCGATGATCTCGATGTCGTAGCCGGTCGCGAAATGCTTCGCGGCGTACTCGAGCAGCTTGAGCGTAACGTTCACGCCCACGCTCATATTCGACGCGAACATGATCGCGATGTTGTCGGCCGCGGCGCGCAGTTGCGCCTTCTGCTCATTGTCGAAGCCGGTCGTGCCGATCACCATTTTCACGTTGTGACGCTGCGCGGCTTCCAGATGCGTCAGCGTGCCTTCAGGGCGCGTGAAGTCGATCAGGTAGTCCGATTCCGCGAACACACGTTCAATGTCGTCGGTCAGCATCACGCCCGTCTGCTTGCCGAGAAAGGCGCCGGCGTCCTGACCGAGTTGCGGAGAACCCGCACGGTCGAGCGCGCCCGACAGCGTGGCGTCGGAATCGTTGAGAACGGTTTCGATGAGCATGCGGCCCATACGGCCCGATGCGCCAGCAATCGCAATTTTCATGGCTACGAGGGTTCGAAAGACACAGCCCGGCAGAGGCGGGCAAAAGCGGCGGCGGGCAGCGCGCCCTCGCACCGCGCGGGACTGGAACAGCAGAGAATCCGACGGCGCCGCGCGAAGCCCGAAGCGACACTTTGGAGTGACACTCCACGGCGGGCGAATGCGCAGCGGCCGTCTTAAAACAAGGACAGCGCTATTACTGGCTCGTTCCCGAAGTGGACGGCGTGCCAACCGGCGCGTTCTGCGTCGAGCCGCTGCTTTGCGAGCCCGTCGGCCCAACCGGATTGTCCTGCGACGACGGCGATTGCGGCGGCGGCGGACGGTGGAACTGGAACTGCGGCTGACCACCGGACGTCGGGCCTTGCGGCGGGATGCCGCCGGCATTCGCGGTCGGAGCGGTTGAGCGCACCGACGACGGCGTGTTCCGCGACGGCGCTTGCACCGCATTCGTCGCACGATTCGCGGCTTGAGCGGCTTCAGCGTTCGCGTCGGTAGACGGCGCGGCCGCTGCGGCTGCACCTTCGACGGACGGCGAACGCGCGGTGTCGACCGTGACCGGCGCCGTGACTACCGGCGCGCTTGCCTCGCCCGTGCTGCTCGCTACGCTCGCCGCGGCGGCTTTCTTACCGCGCTTGTCACCGTCGATCTCAGCGAGCAGTTCGAGGTTGGACGGCAGATCTTCGCCGCCGCTCCAGCTGGCGACGCGATCGCCTGCGAAATTGACCACGAAGTCGCGCTGCTGCACGACGTTAGTCGAGCCGCGCTTGAAATAGAACACGTAGTCCCAGCGATCTGCGTGGAACATGTCGGCGAGGAGCGGCGTGCCCAGCAACTGACGCACCTGTGCGCGCGACAGGCCCACCTGCATTTGCGCAGCGGCTTCTTTCGAAACGAAGTTGCCTTGCACAACGGTAATCCGGTACGGCGTGATGCTTTGAGCAACCCGCTGGGTGAGGCTGTCGTACGTGGAACATCCTGCAAGAATCGCGACAGCCGCAACAGCGGTCAAGGTACCCCGCATGCGGCTCCCCCGGTAGATCAGTTGAGATTTTGAAATCATTTCACTCACCGTGCGGGCCCGCTGACGAGCCGCGCGAGTTTCATTCCATCGAAGATGACCAGAACGGCAAAAACACATTACTATGAGAGCCCAGCATTGTACTCTAGGGATCCCTTGTCATGACCAATCCAACCGATCTCAAGAACATCGGGCTCAAGGCGACCCTTCCGCGCCTCAAAATCCTCGAGATTTTCCAGCACAGCCCGGTGCGTCACCTGACGGCCGAAGACGTGTACCGCAACCTCCTGCACGAGGAGCTCGATATCGGTCTTGCCACCGTCTATCGTGTGCTGACGCAATTCGAGCAGGCCGGCCTGCTCTCGCGCAGTAATTTCGAATCGGGCAAGGCTGTTTTCGAGCTGAACGAAGGGTCGCATCACGACCATCTCGTGTGCCTCGATTGCGGCCTCGTCGAAGAATTTTTCGACTCCGAAATCGAGAGTCGTCAGCAGTCCATCGCGAAGGAACGCGGCTTCAAGCTGCAGGAACACGCACTGGCGCTCTACGGCGCCTGCACGAAGGAAAACTGCCCGCATCGCAAGCATTGACGCGGTGCCGGCCGTGTCGGGGGGCGCGGTCGAACGATTAGCAAACAGCAGAAAAATGGCCCGGCCGGGTTGAATCGGCCGGGCCATTTTTTTTGGTCGGGCGAATTTCTTTGCCTGAAACGCGGCGGCGTCCGGCGTCTATTTCGACACTCGGCAGGCGTAAAAAAGCCGCTCCGAAGAGCGGCTTTTTTTGCGAACCGCGCTAAACCGAACCGCCGACGTTACGACGACGGCGTCCGGAAAAGCACAGAACGGCTTACTTCGCGTTGGCGAGCGCCACGGCCGTGTCCAGCATGCGGTTCGAGAAGCCCCACTCGTTGTCATACCAGCTCGACACCTTCACCAGGCGGCCCGACACCTTGGTCAGCGTCGCGTCGAACGTCGACGAAGCCGGGTTGTGGTTGAAGTCGATCGAGACCAGCGGCGCGTCGTTGTAGCCGAGGATGCCCTTCAGCGCGCCTTGCGACGCTTCCTTCATGATCGAGTTGACTTCTTCGACCGTCGTGTCGCGTGCGGCGATGAACGACAGATCGACCACCGACACGTTGATGGTCGGCACGCGAATCGCGTAGCCGTCCAGCTTGCCGTTCAGTTCCGGCAGCACCAGGCCGACAGCCGATGCAGCGCCCGTCTTGGTCGGGATCTGGCTATGCGTGGCCGAGCGCGCGCGGCGCAGGTCTTCGTGGTACACGTCCGTCAGAACCTGGTCGTTCGTGTACGCGTGAATGGTCGTCATCAGGCCGTTCACGAGGCCGATCTTGTCGTTCAGCGGCTTGACGAGCGGCGCGAGGCAGTTCGTCGTGCACGATGCGTTCGAGATCACCGTGTCCGATGCCTTCAGCACGTTGTGGTTCACGCCGTAGACGATCGTTGCGTCGACGTCCTTGCCGCCCGGCGCCGAAATGATGACCTTCTTCGCGCCGCCCTTGATGTGCGCGCTTGCTTTTTCCTTCGTCGTGAAAAAGCCCGTGCATTCCATCACGACGTCGACGTTCAGCTCGCCCCACGGCAGTTCAGCCGGGTTGCGGTTGGCCAGCACGCGGATCTTGTCGCCGTTCACAACCAGGTAGTCGCCGTCCACCGACACTTCGCCCGGGAACTTGCCGTGCGCGGTGTCATATTGCGTCAGGTGAGCATTGGTCTTGGCATCGCCCAGATCGTTGATGGCGACGATTTCGATATCGTGCTTCTTGCCGTTTTCATAGAAGGCGCGCAGCGTGTTGCGGCCGATCCGGCCGTAGCCGTTGATTGCAACGCGAATCGTCATGATCTATCTCCTGATGACTAAAAAAATACGTCGATGTTCGTCTGACCGGCTGCGTTGCCGCGCGTTCGTGCTCCTGCTTCAGCCGTGCGGCAACGCTTTGCTTCAGATCAGCCGAGTGCGGCTTTGGCCGTCTCTACCACGTGTTCGACGGTGAAGCCGAAATGCTTGAACAGCACGCCAGCCGGGGCCGATTCGCCGAACGTGTCGATGCCGACCACGCCGCCTTCCAGACCCACGTACTTGCGCCAGAAATCCGTCACGCCCGCTTCGATCGCGACCCGGCGCACGCCTTGCGGCAGCACGCGTTCGCGGTATTCCGCATCCTGCTTGTCGAACACCGTGGTGGACGGCATGGAGACGACGCGCGCCGCGATGCCCTCGCGCGCCAGCGGCTCGACCGCCTTGAGCGCCAGTTCGACTTCCGAACCGGTGGCCATCAGGATGATTTTGCGCGCAACGATCTCGTCGTTCCAGTCGCGCAGCACATAACCGCCCTTCTCAATGTTAGCGATCTGCGCGTCCGTGCGCTCAGAGAACTGCAGGTTCTGACGGCTGAAAATCAGGCACGACGGGCCATGGTGTTCGACCGCGTGAGTCCACGCCACCGCCGTTTCGACGGTATCCGCGGGACGCCACACCTGCAGATGCGGAATCAGACGCAAGCTCGCTACGTGTTCGACCGACTGGTGAGTCGGGCCGTCTTCACCGAGACCGATCGAGTCGTGCGTGAACACGAAGATGGACGGCGCCTTCATCAGCGCGGCAACGCGCAGCGCGTTGCGGCTGTAGTCGGAGAACGTCAGGAAAGTGCCGCCGAAAGCCTTGAAGCCGCCGTGCAGCGCAACGCCGTTGATCGCGGCGCTCATGCCGAACTCGCGCACGCCGTAGTTAACGTAATTGCCTGCCGCGCGGCCTTCGCCGTTCACGCGAACGGGCTTCGCGGCCTTCCAGTTGGTCAGGTTCGAGCCGGTCAGGTCGGCCGAGCCGCCGAGCAGTTCTGGCAGCACTGCGGACAAAGCCTCGATGGCCTGCTGCGATGCCTTGCGCGTCGCGACCGTTTCGGCACGCTCGTTCGCGCCGGCGATGATCGCCTTCGCCTTTTCCTTCCAGTCAGCGGGCAGTTGCTTGCCCATACGACGCGTGAATTCAGCCGCTTCTTGCGGATATTTCGCCGCGTAAGCCGCGAACGCCTTATCCCAATCGGATTCGAAACGAGCACCCGCTTCTTTCGCGTCCCACGCTGCGTAGACTTCCTGCGGAATCACAAACGGCTCCCACTTCCAGCCGATGGCCTCGCGCGTGGCCGCAATTTCCTTGTCGCCGAGCGGCGCGCCGTGCGAGTCGTGGCTACCAGCCTTCGTCGGCGCACCTTCGCCGATCACGGTCTTGCAGCAGATCAGCGTGGGTTTGTCCGATTGCTTGGCCTTCTTGATGGCGGCGTCGACTGCGTCGACATCGTGGCCGACCACGTTCGGAATCACGTTCCAGCCGTATGCTTCGAAGCGCTTCGGCGTGTCGTCGTGGAACCAGTGCACCACTTCGCCGTCGATGGAAATGCCGTTGTCGTCGTAGAACGCGATCAGCTTGTTCAGCTTCAGCACGCCCGCGAGCGAACACGCTTCATGCGAAATGCCTTCCATCAGGCAGCCGTCGCCGACGAACACATACGTGTGGTGGTCGACGATCTTCGCGTCGGGCTTGTTGAATTCGGTGGCGAGCAGCGACTCCGCGAGCGCCATGCCGACCGCGTTCGCCAGACCCTGGCCGAGCGGGCCGGTGGTCGTTTCGACGCCCGGCGTAATGCCGTATTCCGGGTGGCCCGGCGTCTTCGAATGCATCTGGCGGAAGTTCTTCAGTTCGCTGATCGGCAGGTCGTAGCCGGTCAGGTGAAGCAGCGAGTACAGCAGCATCGAACCGTGGCCGTTCGACAGAACGAAGCGGTCTCGGTCCGCCCATTGCGGGTTCTTCGGATTGTGGCGCAGATGGCGCGACCACAGGGCCACGCCGATTTCGGCCATGCCCATTGGCATGCCGGGGTGCCCGGAATTCGCTTGTTGAACGGCGTCCATGGACAGCGCGCGAATTGCGTTGGCCATCAAGGAAGTGGGTGCGGGAGACGGGGTCGTCATGTCGAGTCCGGAGACAGAGTCAGAAAGCGGTGCGCGCTTGAGGCCCGGAAGCTCGGCGGCCAGTCCGCTTCGGCGCACGGTGCGGCGCCGGAAGACGCGAAACGGGCAGAGCAAACGGACAAGGCTGAAAGCGTGCCATTCTAACAGAACGTTGTCTCCCTCCCTGTGCGCAAAGCCGCATGGCGGGCGCCGCCCGGTGCCTCCAAAGAGCCGCTGATTCGTTCCGCATCGTGGGGCGCGCACGAGACCGTGCCGCGCGTCGACCTTACAATCGGGCAGCGGAAACCAACCCGTTCACACTGGGCAAACCATCTTGAGCGCTACTTTGCTGTTCCACCCGAGTCCGGACGCTGTCTACGGATTCCCGGACGCGTCGTTGATCGCACGCGTCGATTCGCCTTACCAGCGCATCGAGGTGTGGGATACGCGCCAGCTCGGCCGGATCTTCACGCTGGACGGCCGTCCCATGACGTCCACCGGCGACGAGTTCATCTATCACGAGTGCATGGTGCACCCGGCGGCGTTGGCGCATCCGGCACCGAAAGCCGCGCTGGTGCTAGGTGGAGGCGACGGGGGCGCCGCGCGGCAACTGCTGGCGCATCCGGGCATCGAAAGGATCGTGGTCGCCGAACTCGACGAACAGGTGGTTCGCCTGACCCGCGAGCACATGCCCGAAGTACACGGCGGCGCGTTCGACGATCCGCGCGTCGAACTCGTGATCGGCGATGCCGCGTATTTCGTGACCGCGGCCGCGCAGGCCCGGTCAGCGCTGTTCGATCTGGTCGTATTCGATCTGACGCCGCCGGACTCGCCAGCGGCCGGCCTGTACACGACCGCCTTCTACAGTCAGCTCAAGCGGGTGATGAGCGCGAACGCCGTGTTGTCCGTCCATCTGGGCTCGCCCTATTTCCACGCCGAACGCATTGCCGGCCTGCTGGGCGATCTGCGCAGCGTGTTCGCGGTGGTGCGCAGCATGAACACGTTCGTCCCGCTATACGGCTCGTTGTGGATGATGGCGACCGCCAGCGACACGCTCGATCCTGCCGCGCTGACGGCGGAGATCGTGGCCGAGCGCCTCGCCGTGCGAGGAATCGACGCACGGAAGCACTACAGCCCTGCCGCGCATGCCGGACTCTTTACGGCATCGCCGTCGGTGCAAGATAAACTAGGTCAATTCTTAAAGCCGTCACACTGACGCACGGGCAAAATGCACGGCTTCGCCGGATTGCGCTATCTCTTTGCCGATGCGCAACCCGTTGCCGGCGGCCCGGCATGCGCCCAATAACCCTAGATCTGGAGAACCCCATGACCGCCTCCCGCCCAGCCGGTGTGCCCTGGTTGACCCCCTATCTGACGGTACGGGACGCGCGAGCCGCGAGTGCCTTTTACACCGCGGCATTCGGCTTCGAATTGCGGGATAGCGTGCAGGACGACGGCGTCGTCATGCATGTCGAAATGACCTATCAAGGTCAGTTGATCGTGATGTTCGCGCCGGAAGGCGCGTTCGGCTCCACCGCAAAAACACCCCGCAGCGCGGGCGCGATCGCGCCGCAATCATTCTATGTCTACGTCGACGATGTCGACACGGTTTACGCCCGGGCGCTTGCCGCCGGCGCCAAATCGTTGAGCGAGCCACAGGACCAGTTCTGGGGCGACCGCTTCGCCCAGGTCGAGGATCTGGACGGCTACCGTTGGGCGCTCGCTCGCCACCTTTCGTGAACTAATGAGTATTTTTCTGATGCCTCGCTTCTTCGTCGGTACGTCTCTTTCGCCCGACGACATCATGCAACTTCCCGATGACGTCGTACGGCACGTCCTCGTGCTGCGCTTGCAGACCGGTGACTCCATTGTGCTTTTCAACGGTGAGGGCGGCGAATACAGCGCCGAACTCGTCGCGATCGAACGCCGCACGGTCACCGTGAAGGTCGGCGAATTCCGCAATATCGAAGTCGAGCCGCCGTATCGGCTCACGCTCGCTCAGGGCATAGCAAGCGGCGACAAGATGGACTGGCTGATCGAAAAGGCCGTCGAACTCGGCGCCTCGAGCTTCGTGCCGTTGACCACCACGCGCAGCGTCGTGCGGCTGAACGGCGATCGTGCGCTTCGGCGGCATGCGCACTGGGAAGGCATCGTGCGGGCGTCGTGTGAGCAATGTGGACGCAACCGCCTGCCGACAGTCATGCCTGTACGCGAAATCGCCACCTGGCTCGCCGCAATGCCGCGCGTTCCCGCAGAAGACGAACTGCGCATTCTGTTGTCGCCACGCGCGAGCATCCATTTTTCGGCACTGCCCACAATTCCGCCGAAGGGGCCTGTCACCGTGCTGGTCGGCCCCGAAGGCGGCTTTTCCGCCGCGGAAGAAGCCGCCGCAACGGACCACGGATTTCAGGCGGTCGGGCTCGGACCGCGCGTGTTGCGCACCGAGACCGCTGGGATGGCGGTTCTGTCCGCACTCGCGGCGGCGTGGGGCGGCTGGTGAGGCGGTGATTGAGTTGGTGCTTGTGGGCTCTATGGCGTAGGCAGCCGCAACGGCAGCGATCGAAGCGGACGGAGGCGCGACCGGCACAGCACCACCAATGCCACTGACACCGGGCTCAAGCCCAATCCGCCAAAAGCAAAGGCCCGCCAGTTGGCGGGCCTTTGCGATTCCGGCTATGGCTGAACTCAGGCGTTCGGCTCAAAGCATTCAGGCGAACGAATAAAAGACGCGGAACGCAACCTTGCGCTCGGCCCAGAATTCGGCCGCTTCGCGAAACACGTCGAGCAGCGTCTCTCGCCCTTCCTTGTCGAATTTCTGCGCGACGGGCAATTGCTCGAGCACGATCACGAAGCCAGGCTGGGCACCGGCCTTGTGGACCAGGTCGGTCAGGCAATCGTAGAGCGCGTCATAATTCTTGCCGAAATGTTTCGGAAACAGGAACGATGTAGCGATGGTTTCCAGGACTTCCTGCTTGGACTGCGCGTTTGCGCAATACGCGTAGAGAAAGTGCTGTCCGAGTCGATTCGCCTCGTCGGCGAGATCCTGAACGCGAAACGCGCGGATCGACTGTACGATGTTCGGTCGTACGGTCTTGAAAAGACTCATGGGCTCCTCGTTCGATGAAACCACACTGTCAGCTTCGCTCCGGTTCTCACGGCCCTGCTCGCCGGCGCGCATCTTCATGACGCGCTGGAAAAGATTGCCGTCGCCGGCCGCGAAAAGATCCGTCGCGACTCCGGTGTCGTGCGCGTAGACGTTGTCGCTCATGCCGTTCATCCCGATGTCATTCAACAATACGATTAAAACTGGTGTAATGGTCGTCCGAGTAGTAACAATTGTCGGTGCGCTTCAGCGGACCTCCGCAGACGATGCGACGCGCCCCGCGACTACGTGAACGAGGCGTGGGAACGGTGTATTCGTGGTAAAAGCCGCGCCGGTTGGGCGGCAGCAACCGTTCGCGGTTGCCGAACACGACGCCGTCCTTTTCATACGGGTAAGGCCCGCCAGCGGCAATCAAGTTCAATGTATTGACCGCCTCGCGGGGCAACTGCGCCGCCGCAATGGTGCCTTGGCCCTGTGCATTCGTGCCGGTGGGTGCCGGGTAATTGCGCGCGATGGCGTGAGGCACGGGGCCGCAGAAAACGCACAGCGCAATAGCACTGATCAGCACGCCCTTGATGCGCTGCCATCTGCGTGCCATTACCAAGTTTCCCGGCTGTTAGATCACGAGTTTTACGACCATGAAAGTCGTAAGGGTATCGCTAATGGTCCCCGGAATCAACGTTCGCCGGAGTCGCAAAATGATCCGATTCGACGCGAAAGCCCCACCAGCAGTGCTTTGACGACTTTTGACACAAAATTTATCCAATGCGCGCTAACATTAGCTCAACCAAGCAAAAGACGCAGCAACACCGGCTTTTCCACACGGAATGCCGGGCGCTGAGTTCTTGCAAGGAAGTCTGTTGTTTGCCGTTTTGGGCGGCTATCCCCTGTTCGCCCTAAGGCGTGCCCGTTGCGGGCACGCCTTTTTTTTCGTTGGACGAGGCCGGCGGGAGCGGCCGGCAACTTTCTCCACCAACTGCGCCGGCTGGAGCCGGCGCCAGTTAGCGCAGACGGACTATCAGCGGGCCGCGATCACATCCGCAACCAGCAGCGCCGTCATGTTGACGATGCGTCGAACCGTCGCGGAGGCCGTCAGCACGTGCACGGGCTTTGCCGCGCCCAGCAGCATCGGGCCAATGGCGATGTTGTTGCCCGCCGCCGTCTTCAGCAGGTTGTACGAGATGTTGGCGGCGTCGATGTTCGGCAGCACCAGCAGGTTGGCGTCGCCTTCGAGCGTCGAGTCGGGCAGCACTTCGCGGCGCAGATTCGCGTCGAGCGCAACATCACCGTGCATTTCGCCGTCAACCTGCAATTCGGGCGCGCGTTCTTGCAGGATCGCGAGCGTATCGCGCATTTTCTGCGCGGTCGGCGCATTGCTCGAACCGAAATTCGAGTGCGACACCAGCGCGACCTTCGGCTCGATGCCGAAGCGGCGCACTTCCTCGGCGGCCATGATCGTGATCTCGGCCAGCTGCTCCGGCGTCGGGTCCACGTTCACGTGCGTATCGACCAGGAAAATCTGGCGATTCGGCAGCACCAGCGCGTTCATCGCGGCATACACGGCGCAGCCTTCACGCTTGCCGATCACCTGGTCGATAAAGTGCAGGTGGCGGTGCGTCGTGCTGATCGTGCCGCAGATCATGCCGTCCGCCTCGCCTTTTCTGACCAGCATCGCACCGATCAGTGTCGTGCGGCGGCGCATTTCGAGCTTGGCCATCTGCGCGGTGATGCCCTTGCGGGACATCATCTTGTAATACTCCTGCCAGAAGTCGCGATAACGCTCGTCATGGTCCGTATTGACGACCGTGTAATCCTGACCTGCGACGAGACGCAGACCGTAGCGCGCAATGCGCTGCTCGATCACGGCCGGGCGGCCAATCAGGATCGGCTTGGCCAGCTTTTCGTCGACGATGATCTGCATGGCGCGCAACACGCGCTCTTCTTCGCCTTCCGCGAACACAATGCGCTTCTTCTCCGGCTCGACGCCGCGCGCCAGCTGGAAAATCGGCTTCATCGTCGTGCCGCTGTGATACACGAACTGCTGCAGATGCTGCTCGTATGCGTCCATGTCCTCGATCGGCCGCTCGGCGACGCCCGAATCCATCGCGGCCTTCGCCACCGCGGGCGCGACCTTGACGATCAGACGCGGGTCGAACGGCTTCGGAATCAGGTATTCCGGACCGAACGAAAGATCCTGAATGCCGTAAGCCGTCGCGACGATGTCGCTCTGCTCCTGGCGCGCCAGTTCGGCAATCGCATTGACCGCGGCGATTTCCATTTCCCGCGTGACCGTGGTCGCGCCCGCGTCCAGTGCGCCACGGAACAGGAACGGGAACACCAGCACGTTGTTCACCTGGTTCGGATAGTCGGTGCGTCCCGTGCACAGCACGGCGTCCGGACGCACTTCGAGCGCCAGTTCCGGCAGGATTTCCGGCGTCGGGTTAGCGAGCGCCAGAATCAGCGGCCGTTCCGCCATCTGCTTGACCATCTCCTGCTTGAGCACGCCGCCCGCCGACAGGCCGAGGAACACGTCCGCGCCGCCAATTGCCTCTGCGAGCGTGCGTGCCTCGGTGTCACGCGCGAAGCGTTCCTTGTCCGGGTCCATCAGTTCGACGCGGCCCTTGTAGACCACGCCGGCCAGATCCGTGACCGTGATGTTTTCGAGCGGCAGCCCGATATCGACCAGCAGATCCAGACAGGCCAGCGCCGCTGCGCCCGCGCCGGAGGAGACCAGCTTGACGTCCTTGATGTCCTTGCCGACGACCTTCAAGCCGTTCGTGATCGCCGCCGCAACGACGATGGCCGTGCCGTGCTGATCGTCGTGGAAGACCGGAATCTTCATGCGCTTGCGACATTCGCGCTCGACGATGAAGCAGTCCGGCGCCTTGATGTCTTCGAGATTGATACCGCCGAAAGTCGGCTCGAGCGCCGCGATCACGTCGACGAGCTTGTGCGGATCGGACTCGTTCAACTCGATATCGAACACGTCGATGCCGGCGAACTTTTTGAACAGCACCGCCTTACCTTCCATGACCGGCTTGGATGCGAGCGGGCCGATATTGCCCAGGCCGAGCACCGCCGTGCCGTTCGTCACGACGCCGACCAGGTTGCTGCGCGCCGTGAAGCGCGCGGCATTCAGCGGGTTCTCGACGATTTCTTCACACGCGAACGCGACACCTGGCGAGTACGCCAGCGCGAGGTCGCGCTGGTTGATCATCTGCTTGGTGGGGGCGATTGCGATCTTCCCGGGAGTCGGGAATTCGTGGTAATCGAGGGCGGCTTCGCGGAGTTTGCTATTGACGGGAGTCGACATAAGGCGGGCTTCGAAGTGCGGATTAGAATAGATGTTCGACGGCATTGTAGCCCCAATTGCCGGCCCGATTCCTTCAATACGGGTACAACTGCCGAGACTGAAACGTAGCGAAAGGCAGTCGTCCCTTCACTTTTCCTCACAATGCTTTCAGAGTTTTCGCTGATTGAACGTTTCTTCGCGCGCCGCGCAGCGGGCGAGGCGTCGGCGGCCCCGAGCGGTTCGCTCGGCATCGGCGACGACTGCGCGCTGCTCGCGCCGCGCGCGGGCGAAATGCTGGCGATTTCGACAGACATGCTGGTGGAAGGCCGCCACTTCTTCGCGGATGTCGATCCCGAGGCGCTCGGTCATAAGGCGCTCGCCGTCAATCTGTCGGACCTGGCCGCGATGGGCGCGCAACCGCAGGCGTTCACGCTCGCGTTCTCCTTGCCCAAAGCCGATGAAACGTGGCTCGCCGCATTTAGCGAAGGACTGTTCGCGCTCGCCGAGCGTCATGGCTGCGCGCTGATCGGCGGCGACACGACCGGCGGCCCGCTGAACCTGTGCATCACCGTGTTCGGCAGCGTGCCGCCGCAAGCCGCGCTGCGCCGCGACGCCGCTCGGGCAGGCGACGACATCTGGGTGTCGGGCACCCTCGGCGACGCGCGCGCAGGCCTCGGCATCCAGCGCGGCGAGTGGACCGCTGATGCCGACGACGCCGCGGCGTTTCGCCGCGCGCTCGAACGCCCGGAACCGCGCGTCGCGCTCGGGTTGGCGCTGCGCGGCGTCGCCCATGCGGCGCTGGATATCTCGGACGGGCTCGCCGGCGACCTGAAGCACATCCTCGATCGATCGAATATGCAGGCCACCGTCGACGCCGACGCAGTGCCGCGTTCGTCCGCACTGCGCAGACTGCCGCTCGACACGCAGCGGCGCTGCACGCTCGCGGGCGGCGACGACTACGAGTTGTGCTTTACCGCGCCGCCGGCCGCGCGCGACGCCGTTCAGGCCGCCGGCCACAAGGCGGGCGTGCCCGTCACGCGCATCGGTACAATAAGCGCTCTCCAAACGGCGGCCGACCGCCCGGCGATCGACTGGCGCGACTCTGCCGGCGCGCCGCTCTCCCTGACGTTGCAAGGCTTCGACCACTTTCATGCAGACTGATCGCCCGCTCACGCCCGCCGACAATATTGTCGGCGGTCAGCCGCCCAAGCCGCAGCGCCCTCAGCCGCGCCGCGCGACCGCGCGCTTCATGCTGTCGCACCCGCTGCACATTCTGTCGCTCGGTTTCGGCAGCGGCTTGTCGCCGATCGCGCCCGGCACGATCGGCACGTTGTTCGCGTGGGCCTCGTTTGCCGTGTTCAGCCGCTATCTGACCGTGATCGAGTGGGGCGTGCTGATCGGCGTCGGCTTCGTGGGCGGCATTGCGATTTGCGGCTTTACCGCCAGGAAACTCGGCACTGACGACCCATCGCCGGTCGTGTGGGACGAAATCGTCGCCTTCTGGCTCGTGCTGCTGATGGTCACGCCGGTCACGCTGACAGGCCAGTTCTGGGCGTTCATCGTGTTCCGCTTTTTCGACATGGTGAAGCCGCCGCCCATCAGCTATTTCGATCGCCGGCTGAAAGGCGGTTTTGGCATCATGTTCGACGATCTCGTTGCCGCGTTTTTCACCTTGCTCGTGATTGCGCTCTGGCGCATGTCCGTTTAACCGCTCCGCCCCGTTCCGGATTGACGCCATGCCTACCGATTCCGTCGTTCACCAGCTCGCGATCCGCGTGAGCAACCGCCTGCGCGACGAGCGTCTGATGCTCGTCACTGCCGAGTCGTGCACGGGCGGCATGGTCGCGACCGCGATCACCGACATCTCAGGCAGCAGCGGCTGGTTCGAGCGCGGCTTCGTCACGTATTCGAATCAGGCCAAGAGTGAAATGATCGGCGTGCCCGCGGACATGATCGACAAGTACGGCGCGGTCAGCGAGCAGGTGGCGCGCGCGATGGCGGAAGGCGCGCTGCGCAACAGCCGCGCCCAGGTATCGTTGTCGATCACGGGCGTCGCCGGGCCGGGCGGCGGCACGGAGACCAAGCCGGTCGGCATGGTGTCGTTCGGCTGGAGCAACCGGCTGCATACGTCGGTCGAGACGAAGATTTTCAAGGGCGACCGCGAACAGATTCGCGTGCAGGCTGCAGCGCACGCGCTGCGCGGCGTGCTCGCGCTGCTCGACGAGCGCGAACATTGAGTTTGGTTGAAGGCGGGAAGACGATGTCCGATTCGCACGCAGCCAGAGACGAACTGATCCGTCGCTTCGATCTGAAGCCGCATCCGGAAGGCGGATTTTTCAGCGAGACCTACCGGTCGGCGGAGCGCGTGAGCCGCGCGGGCGGGTCGGCCGAAACGCGTTCGGCGTCGACGGCGATCTACTATCTGTTATGCGATGGTGCGCATTCGGCGTGGCACCGGATCAAGTCCGACGAGGTCTGGCATTTCTATGCGGGCGAACCGCTGCACGTTCACGTGCTTGACGAGTCGGGCGCCCTCGTTACACATCGGCTCGGCAACGCGTTGACTCATCGCGGCACGGTGTTTCAGGCTGTGGTGCCGGCCGGTTTGTGGTTCGCCGCCGAATGCGCGGATCCGGCGGCGTTCGCGCTCGTGGGCTGCACGGTAGCGCCCGGTTTCGAGTTCAGTGAATTCGAGCTTGCGGATGTGGATGCATTGAAAGCGCAATACCCGCAGCATGCCGCGCACATCGAGCGGCTTGGGCCGGCTGCGGACTAAGCCGGCCCCTTCACCAACTCACTCCTGATTCAACGGAATGCGTTGATCCGGTCGCGCGTCTCCATGGCGGCCTTCGCTGCCGCTTGAGCGAAATCCTCGCCCTTGCCTGCATAGATGATCGCGCGCGACGAGTTGATCAGCATGCCCGTGCCGTTGGCGGTGCGGCCCGCGCTCACGGTCGCCTGCACGTCGCCGCCCTGCGCGCCGATGCCGGGAATCAGCAGCGGCATATCGCCGACAATTCCGCGCACCACTTCGATTTCCTTCGGGAAAGTCGCGCCGACCACCAGCGCCAACTGGCCGCTCGCATTCCACTTTTCCGCCGCCAGTTGCGCGACGACCTGATACAGCGGACGACCCCCCGTTTCCAGGAATTGCAGGTCGGAGCCGCCCGCGTTCGACGTGCGGCACAGTACGATCACGCCTTTGCCTTCATGCTGCAAATACGGCTCGATCGAATCGAAGCCCATGTACGGATTCACCGTCACCGCGTCCGCCTGGTAGCGTTCGAACGCCTCACGCGCATATTGCTCCGCGGTGCTGCCGATGTCGCCGCGCTTCGCGTCGAGAATGACCGGCAAGCCCGGATGATGTGCATGAATGTGCGCGATCAGCTGCTCGAGCTGGTCTTCCGCGCGATGCGCCGCGAAGTAGGCGATTTGCGGTTTGAACGACGACGCGTACGGTGCAGTCGCGTCGACGATCTCGCGGCAGAAGTCGAAGATCGCGTCGGCACGGCCGGCGAGCGCGCCCGGAAACTTGCTGGGCTCCGGATCGAGGCCGACACACAGCAGCGAGTTAGTGCGCTGCCACGCGTCGTTGAGTGTCTGGATGAAGTTGGACATGGTGGGTCTCGCGGCGAGCCGGTAGTCGGAAGAGGCGCGTATTTTACCTGTCCGGCGTGGGCGCGCGGCCCGGCTCACCTCGCTTCACTCGCTTCACTGTCCATCGCTCTGTCCAGTGCGAGCCCTTCGAGGCGCGGCGAGCCACCAGACAGCGCGCTCTATTGCCGACGCCGCGATCCTCGGGCACCCGGCATCGAACGCAAACCGGTACGTTCAACGGTAAAGCGGAACGTCCGCACGAGTTGCTCGCCACACCTAAGCAGCGTCATGCCGTTTTCGCATGCGCCGCCGGCAAGATTCATCGCGTTGATCGGATGATCGACGGGCTCGAAGCAGAAGAAATCCTCGCCAGGAGGCGTGTACAGCACGTAGTAATCGGTGTCGGCGGCAATGTTCAGCGACAGCCGGCGCTTGGGCCACACCACGGCCGCCTGCCCGCTCCACCCAGTGAATGCATGATTGACGATGGTTTCCGGCAGCGGATAAGCGACGCCGAACTGCCAGGCCGGCGGCGCCTGCACGTGGCGGACCGGCAGCCAGTCATCGCCGGCGAGCCAAAGACCGCCTGCCGCAGCCGACAACTCGGTGTCGGCGTCGCGCACGAAAAACGGATGCACGCCGAGCCCGAAAGGCAACGCCTCGCGGCCCGCGTTCTCGATTTCGAGCGTGATGACGAGCGACGGGCCGTCCAGCTTGTAGGTCTGAGCCGCGCGAAACGCGTACGGCTTGCCGTCACGGCGATCGAGCGTGAGCCGCACATTCTCCCGGTCTGAATCGACGACATGCCACGCCGACTGCCAGCCGTCGCCGTGAATCGGAAACGGCTCGTCCGCGCGATTGCACGCCACGTCGACGCGCCGCCCTGCGAAATTGAAGTGCCCGCCGCCGATCCGGTTCGAATACGGCAGCAGCGGATAACAGGCGAGTTCGTTCGGTTGCGTGTCGGCGGCAACATGGCGGCAGCGACGAAAAATCGGCGTGAGCGCGCCGTCGTCGCGCCAGTCGAAGCGCGTGATTCCGCCACCCAGCGTCGGTGCAACGTCGAGACGCAAATGCGCATTGGCGAGCGTGATGCACGCGACGTCGCCGGCCGAGGTCTCACCGACCGCTACCGCCGACGTGCTCGGCCCCGGCAACACCGGATTGGCCGCCGCCGCGAGTCGCGAGCGCCGGCTCTGAGCGCTTTGTGATGTTTGGGACGAGGCGGAAACAGGATTCGCAACAGTCATATCTGCTCCTTCGAGAGGCTGGGACGTTGCCGTCGTGGCTGACGGGTGCTGTCGGGCGATTTTCTTGAACAGGTCGCCTCTGGTCCAAACTGCTTGCTGCCGTTTTGCGCGGAATGCCCGGTTGTTGCTGGTTTCTGTCAAGCACGGCTCGTCACTGCAGCCGCGCGCTTCCGGTTACTGCATCGACTGCGAAGCTGCGTCATTCTGCGCTACGCTGGCGCGCCCTGGAACACCGGCTCCGGCAAACCGCGCCGCGCAGGTGTCACGATGAACACGCCGCCCGCCCGCAAATCGCCGGCGAGCGCCGCTGCGTCGAGACCGACGCGCGCACTCGTGATGTACAGCGTGCCCAGTTGCGCGCCGCCGAGCGCGACGCAACTCGGCTGCGCCGTGGGTACTTCCACGCGCTCCGTTTCGACACCGTCGGCGCCGTAACGCACGACGCGTCTGCCGCCCCATTGCGCGTTCCACAAGCCGCCATCGCGATCGACAGTCGAGCCGTCGGGCTCGCCAGTGGCGTCGGCGAGGCGCACGAACAGCCGGTCGTTGGCGATGCCGCCGTCCGCACGATAGTCGCACGCGCGGATCTCACGCGTGGGCGAGTCGCAGAAATACATCGTCGCGCCGTCGGGACTGAACGCGATGCTGTTGGAAATGGCCGGCGCGGGCAGCGGCAGACGCTCCAGCGACAGGTCGTGATTGAGCCGGTAGAACCCGCCGATCGCCTGCAACGGCGAGCCTTCGTCTTTCGTGCCGAACACGAAACGGCCCTGACGGTCGCAGCGACCGTCGTTCACCCGCGTGTTCATGCCCGCTTCCACATCGACGATGTGCCGCGTCTGTCCCGTCGCAATGTCGAAAAAGGCCAGATGCGAGGCAAGGCCAAGCAACAGGTAATGCGGATCGGCACACAGCGCGAACGTGGCGAGACGCTCGGGCATCGGCCAGAAAGTGCTCCGGCCGTCGCTCGGGTCGTAGCGCCACAAACGCGCGCCTTCGATATCCGTCCAGTAGAAGCGGCCGGTTCTCGCGCACCATGTCGCGCCTTCGCCCAACGCGCACTTGGTGTCGAGCAGCAGCGCCGCGCTTTTCGCAGGTTGCGCACCGGCGTCAGGGCGCACGCTTGCCGTCATGCCCAGCCTCCGTCCACGACGATGTCCTGCGCGGTGATCATTCTGCTGTCGTCGGCGGCGAGGAACAGCGCCATGCGGGCGAGGTCGTCCGGCATGAGTTCCGCGTCGATGCACTGCCCTTCCTTGATCGCACGGCGGCCCGCGTCGTCGAGCCACAGGCGTTTCTGCTTTTCCGTCATCACCCAGCCCGGCACCAGCGTGTTCACGCGAATGTTGAAGTGCCCCAGGTCGCGCGCGAGACCGCGGGTCAAACCCTGCACCGCCGATTTCGACATCACGTACACCGGATAACCGCCGTTCTTCAACATCCAGCTAATCGAGCCGAGATTGATGATCGAACCGCTGTTCGCCGCTTTCATGTCTTCCATCACCGCTTGCGCGGCAAAGAACTGGTGACGGATGTTCACCGCGATGCCCGCGTCGAACGATTCGCGCGTGACTTCGCCGATCGTGTGACGCTTGTCGTTCGCTGCATTGTTCACGAGCGCCTGGATCGGGCCGAGGGCGGCTTTCACGTCGGCAATCGCTTTTTGCAGCGCGTCGACGTCGGTCAGATCGCAGGGCAGGAAAAGCGGCTTATGCTTCGAGTCGCCGAGTTCGTCCGCCAGCGCTTCGCCCGCGGTTGCGTCGATATCGAAGAACGCAACGCGCGCGCCCTGCGCCGCGAAATGCTCGACAAACGATGCGCCGATACCGGTCGCGCCGCCCGTAATCAACACTGTGCGGTCGACAAGACTAGGGTAGCGCGCGAATGCGCTGTTCGCGAGACGCTCGTTTGCATTGGCCGGAGACGACATCGTTCGATTCCTTTTAGAGCGAGATGATTAAGCCGGGATTAGTCGCGCGAACCGCGGTTCTTCAACTGGTCGAGCAGCACGGCTGCGAGCAGGATCGCGCCACGCACGAGGTACTGATAGAACGCGTCGATGTTCATCAGGTTCATTACGTTCTCGACGGTGCCCATGATCAGCACGCCGATCACGACGCCGGAGATCGTCGCACGCCCGCCGAGCAGCGACACGCCGCCGAGCACGCACGCCGAGATCACGTTCAGTTCGAAGCCTTGCGCGGCATTCGGCTGTCCCGACGTGATCCGCGACGCCAGAATCACACCTGCGAGCGCGGTGACGGCGCCCTGAATCAGGAAGATGTACACGCGTGTGCGCTCGACGTTGATACCCGCGAGCCGCGACGCTTCCGGATTGCCGCCGATCGCAAGCGTGTTGCGGCCATACACGGTCTGATTCAGCATCACGCCGAACACGATAAAGCACAGCAGCGTGACCCAGATCGGCAACGACACGCCGAAGAAGCTCAAGCCGCCCAGCGCAATGAACGTATCCGACGACACGCCCACCGCCTGACCGTGCGACACGATAAAGCCGAGGCCACGCACGATTTCCATCGTTGCGAGCGTGGTGATCAGTGCGTTGATGCGCAGATACGCGATCACCGCGCCGTTGACAAAGCCGATCACCGCGCCTGCCGCCACTGCGGCAACGATCGCGATAAACGTATTGTCGGTCGCGTTGAGCACCATCGCGCACAACACGCCGGCAAACGCGACGGTCGATCCGATCGACAAGTCGAAATCTCGCGACGCGAGACAGAACATCATCGTGCACGCGACCATGCCGATCTGCGAAATGGACAGCGCGAGGCCGAGCATGTTCTCGATCGAGAAGAAGTGGTCGACGGTCAGCGACATCGTCACGAACATCACCACGAAGATGAGGATCAGGCTGTACTCGGTGATTTGCTGCCACCACTTCGCCTTGTCGCTCGTCTGCGGGATCAGCGCCTCAGCCGCGCTCTTGGCGGCCTGTTGCGCGAGGTTTTCTCTAGCTTGCATGATGAAGACTCCTCCCGTTCCCCACGGGTTGCCGGACTTTCGTCCAATGATGTTCAGGCCGCCTGTTGAGCGGCAGTTCCGGTTGCGGGCAGTGCGGTCGAGCTTTGCGGCAATGCGAGGCTCAACACCGCTTGTTCCGTTGCATCCTTGCGCGACAGTTCGCCGGCAATGCGGCCCTGGCGCATCACGACGATGCGGTCGGACACGCCCAGCACTTCGGGCAGTTCCGACGAAATCATCACGATCGCGCAGCCGCGTTCGGCAAGCTGGTAAATCACGTTATAAATTTCGTGCTTCGCGCCCACGTCGATGCCGCGAGTCGGTTCGTCGAGAATCACGACCTTCAGATCGGGTTCGGCGAGCCAGCGCGACAGAATCGCCTTCTGCTGATTGCCGCCCGAAAGAAAGCGGATCTTCTGGCGGCGGCTCGGCGTCTTGATCTTCAGCAGCTTGATGAAGCGGTCCGCAGTTTCCGCTTCTTTCTTGCGATCGAGGAAAACGCCCGCGCGCAGATAGTGACGGCGGCAACTGATGTTGATGTTCTCCGACACCGTCGCCATCGCGACAATGCCTTCTTCCTTGCGATCTTCCGGACACAGTACGATGCCGTGGCGAATCGCTTCGCCGGCGCTTTTCACTCGAATGGTCTTGCCGTCGAGCACCAGTTCGCCGCCCTTCTTATGCTCCGTGCCGTAGACGAGATGCATCAGTTCGCTGCGGCCCGCGCCCACCAGACCGAAGAAGCCGACAATTTCGCCGCGCCGCACTTCGAAGCTGGCCGGCTGCGAAAGCGCATGGCCTTCAATCGCCTTCGCCGCGAAACGCACTTCGCCGAGCGGCCGCTCCGAATAGTTGTAAATGTCCGAGATCTCACGCCCGACCATTTCGCTGACGATGGTGTCGCGCGACACGCCTTCGAGCGTCGGATGCGAAGCGATCTTGCGACCGTCACGGAAAATCGTGCACGCGTCGCAGAGTTCGTAAATTTCGTCCATGCGATGCGAGATGTAGATCATCGCGCGGTTGTCGGCGCGCAGATCGCGCACCAGCTTGAACAGCACTTCGGTTTCGCGATGCGACAGCGAACTGGTCGGTTCGTCGAGCGCGATCACGCGAGCGTTGCGCAGCAATGCCTTGCAGATTTCCACCATCTGCCGTTGCGCGATGGAGAGCTTGCGCAACTTCGCGTTCGGATCGAGCGCGACGCCCATTGCTTCGAGACGCTCACGCACGAAGCGTTTCGCATCGCGCTTGTTGACCCAGCCGAACGAATTCGGCAACTGGCCGAGCAGCAGATTTTCCGCGACGGTCAGATCGGGCACGTACTGCAATTCCTGGTGAATCACCGCGATACCCGCCGCGATCGACGAAGCCGCGCTCGTAAAGCGCACTTCTTTTCCGTCGATCATCACGCGGCCCGAGTCGGGCTGATATTCACCGCCGAGTATCTTCAGCAGGGTCGATTTCCCTGCGCCGTTTTCGCCCATCAGGCCGTGCACCTGGCCGACGTTGACGTCGAAGGACACACCGTCGAGCGCGCGCACGCCTGGAAAGACTTTGCCGATATTGTCAAAACGTAGCGTCGCTGACACTTCGCCTCCTCGCTGTTTCATCTCGACCGCGCCTCGCTGGGCGTCGTAGTTCGACACCTGCAACGCACGGCCTATGTCCTGTTGCTCATGTTCCGTTTCAGTTGCCGGCGCGCGCACCGTAAGCGACGCGCCGGCAATCCTTCATTGCAGCGCGCGTTACTTCGAAGCAAGCCCCATCTTCTCGCGCACTTCACCGACGTTCTCACGCGTGGCCAGCATGCCGGTCGTCAGCGTGAGCGGGGGCGGCGCCTTGCCTTGCGTGATCCAGTCGTACATCAGCGTCGCTGTTTCTTCGCCATGGCGCTTCGGGCTGATGATGACCGTGCCGAAGAAGCCCGTCGGGTTCGGCTTCTTGAACTCGTTCAACGCCGAATCCGAACCGCCGATACCGATGCCGATCATGTTGTCGGCTTTGAAGCCGCGTCCTTCCGCTGCGCGGACCGCGCCGAGCACGCCTTCGTCGTTCAGCGCGTACGCGACCCAGTGCTTGAACTGCGGGTTCTTCGTCAGCGCGATGTTGGCGGCGTTGAACGCGTTTTCCGTGTCGGTTTTCGCTTGCGGCGCGGCGATCACGTTCGCTTTCGGGAAGCCGGCGGCGAGCAGCGCGTCGGTTGCGCCGCTCGTACGGTCATGCGCGGTCGGCAGTTGTTCGTAGGTCACGTCGATCGCGCCCACGTCCTTCATGTCCCAGCCGCGCTTCTTGATTTCCGCGGCCAGACCGTCGCCGACCTGCTTGCCGATGTTGTACGCCGAGATGCCCATGTGCGGCACCGACGCGATCGGCTTGCCCGCGCCGTCGACCAGGCGGTCGTCCACCGTCATCATCTTCAGGCCGTCGGCTTTCGCTTTGGCGACGATGCCCGGTCCGAGCTTCACGTCAGGAGTGCAGATCACGAAGCCTTGCGCCTTTTGCGCCGACAGGTTGTCGATCGCGCTCATCACTTTCTCGCCCGACGGCGCGCCGATCTTCACCAGCGTGAAGCCCTTTTCCTTGGCGGCAATTTCGGCGAACTTCCACTCGTCCTGGAACCACGGTTCTTCTGGCTGCTTGACGAGGAAACCGATCTTGACCGGATCGGCGGCTTGCGCGACCGGCGCGTTGAAGACCACACCCGCCGCCGCTGCTGCCAGCGTGAGGAAAATTCTACGTTTCATGTTGCGTGTCTCCTGACTAATTGATAACGAGAAGGTATCGGCCGCGTCTTCTTGTACCGGTTGTGACACACGCGGCCAGCGCGTCGTCCGGTGAAACGGTGCTACGTTTTTCTGGTTCGCTTTGTACTGCGTTTCTTTTTTGCTTTGCTGCTTGTTTGTCGGCCGGTTGCTGCCCCCGGTCGCCGGCTCAATCGTGATAAAGCACGGAGCGGCCGCCGTCGACGGTGATACACGTGGCGTTGATGAACGGCGCTTCATCCGACGCGAGAAACACCGCCGTCATCGCTACTTCTTCCGGGCGGCCGATGCGTTTCATCGGCTGCAAATCCATCGTCGCCTGCCGCGCGGCGGCCGGGTCCGGCTGTTCGTTCCACCAGTCATGCGTCAACTGGGTTTCGATGTAGCCAGGCGCGATTGCGTTGACCCGCACGTTGCGCGGCGCGTACTCGATGCCTAGCGCGCGCGTGAGGCCAATCACACCGTGCTTCGCGACCGGGTACGGAAAACAGCCCGGAATGATCTTGAACGCATGCGTCGACGCGATGTTCAGGATGCTGCCCGCGCCGCGTTCGACCATACCCGGCAATACCGCGCGGCAGCCGTTCCAGACGCCGTCGAGATCGACCGCGAAGCAGCGGCGCCAGTCGTCGTCGGTCATGGTCAGCGGGTCGCAAAACACGTTGATGCCCGCGTTGTTCACCAGCACGTCGAGCGGCCCGAGCGTTTTTTCCGCTTCGCTCACCGCGTGCTGGACCGAAGCCGATTGCGTGACGTCCGTATGCACAGCCAACACGCGCGCCCCGGTTTCCGAACTGATCTGCTGCGCCGTCTGCCGCGCCGTGTCGATGTCGAGTTCGGCAAGCGCCACCGCTGCGCCTTCGCGCGCAAACGCAAGGGCAATCGCCGCGCCGATGCCGCGACCTGCGCCGGTGACTAATGCGACTTTGCCCGCCAGGCGTGTCATTTCTTCGCACCCGCGCGCGCAACGCGCAATCCGTTGATGAAGGCCTTCGCGTGCGAAGCCGTCACCGCCGCGCTCTGGCCCGGCTTATAGAGCGCAGAGCCGAGACCGAAGCCGTTCGCGCCGGCGCTCAGAAACGGTCCCATGTTGTCAGGTGCGATGCCGCCGACCGGTACGAGCGGCACCTGCGCCGCGATCACCGCGCGCCAGGCCTTCACCACATGGCAGCCGAGTTGTTCGGCCGGGAACATCTTCAATACGTCCGCGCCGTTTTTTAGCGCGATGAACGCTTCAGTCGGCGTGGCGACGCCGGGCGCGCAGGCCATGCCTTGCGCTTTGGCGGCGACGACCACGTCCGGGTCGCTGTGCGGCATCACGATCAGTTCACCGCCGGCCGACTTCACGTCCTTGACGAAACTCGGATGCAACACCGTGCCCGCACCGACGATCGCATCGGCGGGCAGCGCCTTGCGGATTGCCGCAATGCTGTCGAACGGCTGCGGCGAATTCAGCGGCACTTCGACGATGCGAAAGCCGGCTTCGTACAGCGCCTGTCCGTGTTCCGCCGCATCGGCGGGCGTCACGCCGCGCATGATCGCGATCAGCGGACATGCCTCGAACGCCGCGATCAACCCCGCGTGCGGCATGTACGGAGCGGGCAGATTGATGTGAGGTTGCATGTCGGTTCCTTGTTTCGTGGATGGCGGCGCGCTGACTAACCGGCCTGCGCTGCATGGGCGGCCGGATTGACGAGCCCCGCCTGCGACGCGACGCGCCACAGGCCGCGCTCGGTCGCGTGCTTGACGAGTTCGGCCTGCGTGCAGCCGAACCGCGCGAGCGCGACGCGATAGCGCTCGCACAACGCTTCGTTGCCGATCAGGCGCAGGCTCTGACCCGCGAGCGAGCTTTGCTGCTGCTTCAGTACGGTTTCCAGGCCGGCCAGTTCATGCCCGATCAGCAGACCCGATAGATAGTCAGGCTGCTGCTCGCGCGAAAGTTGTCCTGTGAGACCGAGCGTGCGCGAACTGAAGACCGTCGCGAGCACGCCCGCCTGTCCCTTGTCGCGCGCGATGTTCACGCCGCGCAGAAACGCCTCGGAATCCGGACGGTCGGGCGTGACCATCGTGCGGCCGAGAATCGTGTGTTCGCGCAATGCGCCGAATACTTCGCCCGTCATGAACGTATGGAAACGTTCGATACGCCCGGCCTGCACCACCGCCCACTTCGCGTGCGTGCCGGGCAAGCCGATCAGCGCGCGATTGTTGCTGTCCGCGTCGCGGGAATCCTCGCTTAATGCGCCGAAGATCTGCGTTTCTTCGCCGCGCATCACGTTGGGCAGCTCGCCGCGTTGCAGCACGCCGGGAATGATATGCAGTGTCGCGCCGCAAGCCGCCTTCACGCGGACGATGCCCGCCGCGAGCGCGTCCGCATTCGCTGGCGCATCGACGTAGGGCGCTTCGAGCCAGCCTTGCGCGCTGCCGACCATGCCCGCAGCAATCACGGGTGCGCCGGGCGCGGCCTTGAGCCAGGCGCCGCAGGCGTCCTCGAATGCGGCGTCGAAACCGCCCTGCTCCGCGCTGCGAGGCAGGTTCATGATGCCGGCCGTCGATGCGCGCGTCGCGAGCACCTTGCCGGACGCGTCGTACAGATACGCGCGCAGCGACGTGGTGCCCCAGTCGAGCGCGATCAGCGCTGCGTGACTGTTCGCTTCGGCGTTTGCTTCTGCGTTTATTCCGGCGTTCGCTGGCACGCCGGCCGCGGCGGCGCCGACCGCCACCTGCGCGTCCGACGGGGTAGGAGAACCCGCGTGTTTCATCGCTTGATCCTGCGGGTTGTGGGTTGCGGGGCGCGCCAGCCGAGTTCTTCGGAGATCGCGCGCGCTTCGCGCTGCACGACCGGAATCAGCTCGTCCATGCGCTCCAGCGACATATAAGGGATCGTGCTGGCCACTGACAGCGCCGCGACAATCGCGCCCGACGCATCGCGCACCGGGGCCGCGACGCAGCGAATCGACGCTTCGTTTTCCTCGAGGTCGAACGTGTAGCCGCCGGCCGCGTAGTTCGTCATGCGCTGCATGAAAGTCTGCGCGTCGGGACGGTTGTCGGGCTTAAAGGTAACGCTGGCGAGCGCGCGTCGCGATGCGTCGAATAGCGACTGCCAGTGCTCCGGCGTGAGATCGAGCATCATGGCCTTGCCGATACCGGTCGACGCCAGCGGCATCCGGTGACCGACGCGTGAGCGCATCTCGAGTCCGCGCGTGCCGGGAATCTTGTCGATGTAAAGCACGTCGTCGCCATCGCGCACGCCGAGGTGAATCGTGTCGAGCGTCTGTTCCGCGAGCGATTCGAGATGCGGACGAGCGACCGCAGTGAGCGGCATCTGTTCGAGCGCGATGGTGCCCAGTTCGATCAGCTTGGGGCCGAGCAGATAACCGCCTTGCACCTGGCGCAGGTAGCGCGCCTGCACGAGGCTGCTGACCAGCCGATGCGTGGTGCTGCGCGTCGTGCCGAGCGCAGCGCCGAAGGTGCGCAGATCGCGCACACCGGCGGCGGCGGCTTCGAGAATCGCGAGGCCGCGCAGAAGCGTCTGAGTGCCGGCTTGTTGCGGCGTGATGTCGAGCAGCGTGCTCGGCAACGCAATTCCATTGACCACGGCGGCGGGCTGAGGCGTGGCGCGTGGCGCTTTGGCTGCGGGCGTTGTGCGCGGCGTGGCGCTAGACGCGTCATGGTCGGCGTGTGGCGCCAGTTCGGCTTCCGCTGCGCTTTCGGCGTGGTTGGGCATCGCTTTGTTCATGGCGATTCGCTTTTCGGTGGATTCTGCGCTTACAGCGCGGGGCCGGAGAGCGGGCCTTGGGTGTGCGCGGCGGCATGGGCGCGGGGGTGCTGCCTGAGGGCTTTGGTAGGCATGGTTTGGCTTGTCTCCGGTTTTTTTCGCTGTCGCAGAATTTTTGGGTTTCTGCTGTTGGAGTGGATTGTAGGGGGGTTTTTGAGAAAGCTCCAATATGTGATTTGTGTGGTCAGATAATGGGATTTGGTGTTGCCGCGGGCTGGTGGGGTGGTGTTGGGTCTGGTGTTGAGGACCTTTGGCCTTTCCTTGATTTCGCGGCGGTCTATTGGCGTTGCCCCTGTGCGGGGCGGCACTTACTTTCTTTGCATGCCGCAAAGAAAGTAAGCAAAGAAAGCGGCTTCAAACCGCTAGCTCATAAGTGGGTCCCCTGGCTTGGAGGGGGCAGTGGTGCATCTGGAATCCGTGCTCTCGCGCACTCCGCCTCGGCGACAAGGCAGTCATACTTCCCGCCTTGCACTGCGTGCTCGTCGGATAGGTCCGCTTAACATCAACGGCTCGCGATTGGCGCAGTCGCCGAGCGCAGGCAGCGTCGTGGCGAGACGGACGGCAAGATGGGAAACGGAGAAAGAAGTTTGAACGGCAGCGGTTCTAAGAACGACCGCTGCGGCGCGCGAAGCGTCGCCGGAAGAATGACGGCCTTGTCACGGGTGCGGAGTGCGCGAGAGCACAGATTCCAGATGCACCACTGCCCCCTCCAAGCCGGGGGACCCACTTATAAGCTGGCGGTGTGAAGCCGCTTTCTTTGCTTACTTTCTTTGCGGCATGCAAAGAAAGTAAGTGCCGCCCCGCACAGGGGCAAAGCAAACAGACCACAGCGAATTCAAGGAAAGGCCAACGGGTTTCAAAACAACAACCGCAGACAAACAAACTCACTCAGGCAACTCAGCCGCCCCCATCCTCCGGGCAATCACCCTAGACCTCTGCGCCAGATACGCCGACCCGCGATGCTCGTCGTAATACTTCGGCTGCTGCAGCATGACCGCGAGCCGCGCCGACTGCGCCGCTGTCAACCCGCTCGCCGGCGTCTTGTAGTAATAACGCGCCGCCGCCTCGGCGCCATAAACGCCATTGGCCCACTCAACAGAATTCAGGTAAATCTCGAAGATGCGCTCCTTGTTCATCAAGGTGTCCAGCATCCACGTGATGATCAGCTCCTGCGCTTTGCGTATATAGCTTTTCTCGCGCGACAGGAAGAGATTGCGCGCAAGTTGCTGCGTGATCGTCGAGCCGCCTCGAACGATCTTGCCCTTCGCCTTGTTGCGCTCCCACGCCTGCAGGATCGCATCGGTTTCGTAGCCGTTGTTGTTGACGAAGTTCGCGTCTTCGGAGGCAATGATCGCCCGCTTCAGATTGCGCGAAATCTGGTCGTACGGCACCCACGTGTGCTGCATCGAAAGACCAGGCTTCTCCTGCGACAAGCGCCACGCGTCGGAGCGCATGTAAGCCGTCGAGCGAGGGTTCACATAGTTCCACACCGCAATCTGCGCGAAGTAAAAGACCTGCGTCGCGAGCCACGCAAAGACGACCACGGCGACAAGATAAACGATCCATCGCGCCGGACCTGGCCGGCTCGTGCGTCGCGTGGCTGTCATCGTAGTGTCGGTCCTCGAGTTCGTGGGGCGTCTGACGAAAGCTGTCTAAGAATGCTGTCTCAAGCGTGCGACGGCGCCGTCAGCAACGCGCGCAATTCGGCCAGCACAGGAACGCTGTCAGGCCGCACGCCGCGCCACACGTAAAACGATTCTGCCGCCTGCTCGACCAGCATGCCGAGGCCGTCGGCGCCCCGCGCTCCGAGCTTTTGCGCGTGCTCCATGAACACCGTCGGATGCGCGCCGTACATCATGTCGTACGCAAGCGTGCCGTTGCCGAACGCGCCGTCGTCGCATTCCGGCAACGATGCCTCCAGACTGCCCGCAGTGGCATTCACGATCACGTCGTATGCGCCCGGCTCTATCGCTCGCGCGTTGCCTCCGCTCAGACGGCATGCGACGCCGCTCGCGGCTTGTGCAAACTGATCGACCAGCGCCTCGGCCTTCGCGGCCGTCCGGTTGACGATGGTCAGCGTATGCGGCGCGCGCTCCAGCATGGGCAGCACGACGCCGCGCGCGGCGCCGCCTGCGCCGAGCAACAGAATGCGCGCCCCTTTCAACGACACGCCGAGATTCACCTCGATGTCGCGCACGAGCCCACAGCCGTCGGTATTGTCGCCATACACGCCGTTCGGATCGATACGCAAGGTATTCACCGCGCCCGCGGCGGCCGCGCGCGGCGACAGACTGCTGGCGAATGCGTGCGCGTCGAGCTTGAACGGCACGGTCACGTTCAGCCCGCGCCCGCCTGCATCGATAAAGGCGCGCACGTGCGGCACGAAAGCGTCCACCGGCGCGAGCAACGCGCTGTACTCGACCGGCTCGCCCGTTTGCGCGGCAAACCGGCTGTGAATGAACGGCGACTTGCTATGGCCGACCGGATTACCGATCACCGCATAACGGTCTTTCATTTCGACCCCGCTCATCGACCCGGTTCCGTGATGCGCTGCTCGGCGGCGGCATCGCTCGAACCATTGTCGTTATCGGCGCTGTCCGCCGAGGTTGCGCCGCTTTCCGCGCCGTCGACATCGGCTTCCGCTTGCGCCTCGGCTTCGCTTTCGGCGCTTTCATCGGACGCTTCGACGATTTCCTCTTCGCCCTCTTCCGCTTCGTCCGCCTCATCAGCTTCGGCGCCGCTCGTGACGGTCGGCGCGTCGAGCACATGCAGAAGACGCACGGACGCCTCGACGGTCAACTCGTCGATCGACATCACCTCCATCTGAAGACGCGTGCCGCGCGCATGCACGCCGAGCCCCGGCACATGCAGCAGCAGCGGAATCTCTTCCAGCCGCACGAGGTCGCCCTTTACGACGGACGCCACCACCTGCTTGCGGTTTTCCTGCTTCAGCCAGCGCAGGCACCAGAAATATTCCATGCGACGCTGATGATCGGCGTACGCGCTGTACGTGTCGTCGAATCCTTGAACGACGGCGAACAGGTCGGCATCTTTGGGCTTGAACGGGGCGGCCAGCTTCGCCGTTACGCCGTGTTGGACGCAGGCGAGCAACTGCCACTGGTTCACAAGGTCGACGTAACGGCGCAGCGGCGACGTGCTCCACGCATATTGCGTGACGCCGAGCCCTTCATGCGGCGCGGCGTTCGTCTGCATGCGGGTGCGCTTCGGGCCGGTGGGCGCGCCGAACGCGCGCTGTGTGCGATAGATGCCCGGCACGCCGTGGTCATGCAGAAACGCGCCCCATGACGAATTCGCCAGGATCGCCAGTTCGGCGACGATCGTGTCGAGCGGCGAACCGCGCCGCCGCGGCGTGATCGTGATGTGCTCGCCTTCGACGTAGAAGTTGAAGTCGGTATTCCTCTGCACCTCGCGACGCAGACCATAACCCGCGCGCGCAGCCTGACGCTTCTCGAACAGCGCCTGCGCGAACGGCCACAAAACGGCGATATCTTCCTTGTGCGGATAGTCGCCCGTGCCCGCGGCGAGCGCCTCTTCGGTGACCAGTTCGTCGAGCGTGTTGTGACGCAGATTGTTCTTCACGAACACGCGCTCCGCACGCGTTTCGCTCGCCACGATCTCCTGCGTCTCGCGATTGACGATCACATACAGTGAAAGCGCCGGACGCAAGCCGCCTTCGGCGAGCGTGAACGCGTCCACCACGCTATCGGGCAGCATCGTGATCTTGTCGCCCGGCATGTAGACGGTCGACAAACGCGTGCGCGCGATGGCGTCCACCTCGTCGCCGCGTTGAATGCCGAGGGCAGGCGCCGCAATGTGCACGCCGATCCGCACGCGACCGTCCGCGAGATGCTCGACGGAGAACGCGTCGTCGATCTCAGTGGTCGTAATGTCGTCGATGGAGAACGCCTGCACGTTCGCTTCGGGCAGATCGTCGGGCACGCTGCCAGGCGTGACAGGCGGAAAGCCGGTGCCGTGCGGGAAAAACTCCGACAGGAATCTGGCCTCGTGCAAAGCTCGCGCCGACGGGATAGCGCCGCATTCGAGCATCAGACGCGCTTGCGAAATGCCGCGCGCGGCCGCAGCGGCTTCGAGCGCCTTGTATTCGATCGTGTTCTTGTCGGGCTTGGTGAGCAACGCGAGCGCCGTCTTGCCGGTGAACGCCTCCGGCAAGCGGCCGGCCTTCAGTTCCTCTTCGTAGCCTTGCTGCACGAGCGCCTGCTGACGCTTACGCTCGAGACCCGCGAGCGCCATTTTCAGCTGCTCCTGCGGCGCGCGTTGATACATGCCGCGGCCCTTGCGGCGGAAATACACCGGCGCACCGTGCATGCGCAGCACCAGCGCCGCGCGTTCGATTGCGCCGAAGCGCTCGCCGAAATATTCCGCGCCAAGCGTGGCGAACGGAAATTCGTCGTCGGGCGCGCATTCCCACAGGAAGTCCAGGTCGATCTCCTGCGCAACGGCGTCGGCCTGCTGCATCAGTTCGGCCGCACCCGGCTTTTCGAATTCGATCAGCACGTCCTTCGCGCGCACCTTCGCGCGCCGGCCACCCGGCAACTCGACCTGAAACGCATCGCCTTGGCGCGACAGCACGCTGCCTGCCTTGAAACTTCCCGATTCCTCGAAGAAAACGTTCACTCAATACTCTCGTCTGACTTGCATCCGCCGGCGTGCACGGCACGGCAACGTATTCGTGATAATGGATCCGCTGCGCACGAGGCGCGCGCTGGCGGCATGAATCTAATAGTTGGCTGCGCTCCTGCTGATGGGGCGGTGCCATTTCGTCGGCGGCTTCGGTTTCGGGCCGGCTCTGCGCGGTTCTGCGAGCTTTCAAGCCCGCTCGCGGCCGCACTCAGCGCTCAAATTCACTCCCCGCTCGGCACGCCCGACTGACCGTCAAGCAGCCTCGCGTGGCGCCGGCGGCTCGACGTCTTCTACGTCGCAAAACGCCAGTACGTCGTCGACATAGTCGGCGAACTCGCTGATCGCGTGGTCGCTCCCTTCGATCAGCGTAGTGCGCGCGCCGCGATAGTGCGCGAGCATTTCACGGTAGTCGAGGACTTCGTCGCCGGTCGCAGCCAGCAAATAATAACGTTCGGGGCGCGTGATGGACGTCACACTGAGCGCGCGCAGTTCGTCAAGATGATGCGGTTCGACGACGATGCTGCCGCCTCCGTGCCACAACGGCTGTTCGCCGAGATAGGCGCTCAGGTCGCGCTGCGGCACGACCGCCGGATTCAGCAGCACGGCCGGCCAGCCGTGCTTTTCCGCCAGATACGTGGCGAAGTAGCCGCCGAGCGAACTGCCGATCACCGTCACGCGCTTTGTACCGGCGGCGGCCACGAGCGCCTCCGCGAGCGCGACCGTCTCAAACGGCGAGACGGGCAACATCGGGCAGCACCATTCGTCGCTGCGGCCGAGTTCCACGAGCCGCGCCGCGAGCACGCGCGCCTTGAACGAGTTTGGCGAAGAACGAAAACCGTGCAGATAAAGAATCACGAAGCGCCTCTCGCGGACAGGGCGTCGAGCAGTTTCTGATGCACGCCGCCAAAGCCGCCGTTGCTCATCACCAGAATCTGATCGCCGGGGCGCGCTGCGAGGACCACGGCTTTGACGAGCGCGTCGAGATTGTCGAAGGCTTGCGCCTTGCCGCCGAGCGGCGCCAGCGCTTCGCCCAAATTCCAGCCCAGCGCGTCGCGGCCGCTCGGTGCGCCGTAGCCGAACACGAGATCGGCGTCTGCGAGACTTGCCGGAAGTTGCGCCTTCATCACGCCGAGCTTCATTGTGTTCGAGCGCGGCTCCAGCACGGCGAGAATCCGCGTATTGTCGCGGCCCACACGCGCCCGCAGGCCAGCCACCGTGGTGTCGATCGCGGTTGGGTGATGAGCGAAGTCGTCGTACACCGTTACGCCGTCTACGCTGCCGCGCACTTCCATGCGCCGCTTCACGTTGCGAAAGCTCGACAGCGACTTTGCGGCCTGCGCCGGCGGCACGCCGACATGGCGCGCGGCGGCAATCGCCGCGAGTGCGTTCATACGGTTGTGCTCACCCTGAACCTGCCACTCGACCACGCCGACGCGCTCGGCGTTGTGATACACCGCAAAACGTTCGTCGACGGGCACACCGTCTTCCGCGGGCAGCGTTTCCCAGCCGCCCTGCACGCCGAAACGCTCCACTTCGCTCCAGCAGCCGCGCGTCAGCACGCGTTCGAGCGGATCTTCCCGGCCGTTCGTCACGACACGGCCGATGCGAGGCACCGTGCGGATGAGGTGATGAAACTGCGTCTCGATAGCCGCCAGATCCGGGAAGATGTCGGCGTGATCGAATTCGAGGTTGTTCAGAACCGCGGTCTTGGGCCGGTAGTGCACGAACTTGGACCGCTTGTCGAAAAAGGCCGTGTCGTACTCGTCGGCTTCGATCACGAAGAAGCTGGAATCGGTGAGCCGCGCGGAGACGCCGAAATTCAGCGGCACACCGCCAATCAGAAAACCGGGATTGAGACCCGCATCTTCGAGCAGCCATGTGAGCATGGAACTGGTGGTCGTCTTGCCGTGCGTACCGGCCACTGCGAGCACCCATTTGCCGTTCAGCACGTGTTCGCCGAGCCACTGCGGGCCGGACACATACGGCAGGCCACGGTCGAGAATCGCTTCCATTAGCGGGTTACCGCGCGATACCACGTTGCCGATCACGAACAGGTCGACGTTCAAACCGTTCAACTGGTCCGCGTCGTAGCCCTCGATCAGACGGATGCCTTGCGCCTCGAGCTGCGTGCTCATTGGCGGATAGACGCCGGCGTCGCAGCCCGTCACCGTGTGGCCCGCGCCGCGCGCGAGGACCGCGAGACCGCCCATGAACGTGCCGCAGATACCGAGGATGTGGATATGCATAAGCCTGTCGTGCCGCGCGGGCGTTTTTTCCTGAAAGGCCCTTACCTGGCGGTTCGTGCCAGGCCCCCGAAGGGGCAAGAAAACTTGTGGGGCGGCCCGGCGTTTTCCTGAGAGGGATGGGAGAGCGGCGAGCGGCCAAAAGAGCCGTCCGCGAAGGACGTCATTGTAACCGACGCCTCCCGAACCCCTAAGCGGACTCGCCCGCTTAGGCTACGCCCGGCAGCCGGCCAGCGCCGCCGGAAAGGGCTGTCATCAATCTCTAGTATGATTGACGGATGGTTCGCAAATCACATTTTGATCCGCAGCGCGTGCGCGAGGAAATCGCCATTGCGGCTGCGCGCCTGATCGCCGAAGACGGTCTCGACTATGCAACGGCCAAGCGCAAAGCGGCTCGACAAGTCATTGGAGAAAGCCGGATTGCCGGCGAATGGCTGCCTGATAACGATCAGATCGAGGAAGAAATCCGCGAATATCAGTCGCTCTTTCAGGGCGACAGCCAGCCGGCGCTGCTGCGGCGCCTGCGCGGCATCGCTGTCGAATGGATGGAGCGGCTCGCACCTTTTAACCCTTATTTGACGGGCGCAGTGCTCGGCGGCACGGCCGGCGAGCATTCGGACATTCATCTTCAGGCGTTCTGCGACAACCCGAAAGAAGTAGCCATCTACTTCCTCAACGCGAACATTCAATACGACGTCTCGGAAACGCGCCACTTTGCGGGCCGCGGCTACGTCGAGACGCTGAGCTTTCTGTGGCGGCCGGCGAGCGAAGGGCGCGACTCGGACCCCGTAGGCGTTCATGTCGCGCTTTATGAGGCGGACGACCTGCGCGGCGCAGTCAAAGCCGACGCTCGTGGGCGCACGGCGCGGGCGAATCTTCAGACTGTCCAGTCGCTGCTCGCCGCGAGCGGCGTAGCACCTTCACCCAACTAGACACACCATGAACACCAGACGGATTCTGATGGCGGCGCTCGTCGCCGGCGTCGCGGCAGGAAGCGGCGTCCTCGCCAATTACTGGCTGAATGGCGACGACGGTTTGACCGCGACCGCTCATGCCGCCGGTTCGGCGTCGAAGGAAGGCGCTGTTGCCCAGCTTTGGGCGGCCCCGGTCACTACCGCCGACGGCAAGCCCGGCTCACTTTCCGTGCTGAAAGGTCGCCCGATCGTCGTCAATTTCTGGGCTTCGTGGTGCGGGCCGTGTGTCGAGGAAATGCCCGCGCTCTCGCAACTTCAGCGCGATTACGCGAAGAAAGGCATCCAGTTCGTCGGACTTGGCGTCGATTCCGAGAAAAACGTGCAGGCTTTCCTGCAAAAAGTGAAGGTGGCCTACCCGGTCTATGTGACGGGGTTCGGCGGTGCCGACCTCGCGCGATCGTTCGGCAATACGGCGGGTGGCCTGCCGTTCACCGTGGTGATTGACGCAAAGGGCAACATCCGCTCGACAAAATTAGGCCAGATCGATCCTGTCGCCTTAAAACAGACCCTCGACGCGCTGTAAATTTCTCAATCTTTTGACGGCAGTTTTGCGGAGAAAGGCTCAAAAATCGGAGCAAATCCGGTGGAATTGCGAGAAATTAGGCGACCGGCGCCCTACTCCGATCGGCTCCCGAACGCTTCGTCCGTGCAGGAAACTAGACAAGTTTCTCTAATCAGCGCTAAAGTGCGCCCAATTCCACGGAAAAAGAAGCGACCATGACGCGACTGCTGGTACTGCACGGCCCCAACCTCAACCTTCTCGGTACGCGGGAACCCGAGGTTTATGGCCGCGTGACGTTGCCGCAGATCGATCAGGCACTATCCGACCGCGCCGCCGACGCCGGCGTAGAACTCGCGTCGTTCCAGAGCAACCATGAAGGCGCTCTGGTTGATCGCATCCAATCCGCCCGGACAGAAAAAACCGATTTCATCCTGATCAATCCGGCTGCGTACACGCACACGAGTGTCGCCATCCGGGACGCTCTGGCAGGCGTCGGCATTCCGTTCGTCGAGATTCATCTGTCGAACGTGCATCGTCGTGAACCGTTCCGGCATCACTCGTATTTTTCCGACCAGGCTGAGGGCGTGATCTGCGGCCTCGGCTGGAAGGGTTATCTGTACGCACTCGAATTCGCGCTCGACCGGCTGGCCGCCGGTTCGTCGCGGGGCTGAAATACAAACACGTCTAATTTGCGCCGGCCGCACACGCGCCGGCACTCCACGCATTGAAAAAAGGGGCTTCCTGATGGATCTACGCAAACTGAAAACTCTGATCGATCTCGTGTCGGAGTCCGGCATCTCGGAACTCGAAGTGACCGAGGGCGAGGGCAAGGTTCGCATCGTCAAGAACGCGCCGCCGGTTTATGTGCAGCCGTCCGCTTCGTACGCGCCGCAATACTCACAGCCGGCCCCGATGGCAGGCGGCGAAGCGCCCGCCGTCACGGCAGCAGGTGCTCCGGCCACGCCGGCAGCCGCCGCGCCGCAAGGTCATGTCGTGACCTCGCCGATGGTCGGAACGTTCTACCGTGCCCCGTCGCCGGGCGCCGATCCGTTCGTTCAGGTCGGTGACACGGTCAAGGAAGGCCAGACGATCTGCATCATCGAAGCAATGAAGTTGCTCAACGAAATCGAGTCGGACAAGTCCGGCGTCGTAAAGGAAATTCTCGTCGAAAACGGTCAGGCGGTCGAATACGGCCAACCGCTGTTCGTGGTCGGCTAACGCGGCGCCCATTGCGCCCCCGCTGTGCGCATGCCGCCCCGCGCGCCGTTGCATTCGGCGCGCGCCCGATCCTCTGAGGCAGCCGGTGTTCTGAGCAACCCGGCGCCCATTGATGAGTCGAAAACCCGCTATGTTTGAAAAAATCCTTATTGCCAATCGTGGCGAGATCGCGCTTCGCATCCAGCGCGCCTGCCGCGAACTGGGCGTCAAGACGGTCGTCGTCTATTCCGAAGCCGACAAGGAAGCCAAGTACGTCAAGCTCGCCGACGAAGCCGTCTGTATCGGCCCGGCACCTTCCAATCTGAGCTACCTGAATATGCCGGCGCTGATCAGCGCGGCGGAAGTCACGGACGCGGAGGCGATTCACCCCGGTTACGGCTTTCTGTCGGAGAACGCCGACTTTGCCGAACGTGTCGAGCAATCCGGCTTCACCTTCATCGGTCCGCGTCCGGAAACCATCCGGATGATGGGCGACAAGGTGACTGCCAAGCAGACCATGATCAAGACCGGCGTGCCGTGCGTGCCGGGTTCTGAAGGCGCATTGCCGGAAGATCCGAAAGAGATCGTGAAAATTGCGCGGCAAGTCGGCTATCCGGTCATCATCAAGGCCGCCGGCGGCGGCGGTGGCCGCGGCATGCGCGTCGTTCACACCGAAGCAGCGCTCGTCAACGCGGTCAACATGACGCGCGAAGAAGCCGGCCGTGCGTTCGGCAACCCGCAGGTCTACATGGAAAAATTCCTGGAGAACCCGCGGCACATCGAAATTCAGGTGCTGTCCGATTCGTTCAAGAACGCGGTCTGGCTCGGCGAACGCGATTGCTCGATGCAGCGCCGTCACCAGAAAGTGATCGAAGAAGCGCCGGCACCCGGCATTGCGCGCCGTCTGATCGACCGCATTGGCGACCGTTGCGCGGATGCGTGCAAGAAGATGGGCTATCTTGGCGCCGGTACGTTCGAATTCCTGTACGAAAACGGCGAGTTCTACTTCATTGAAATGAACACGCGTGTGCAGGTCGAGCACCCGGTGACCGAACTGATCACGGGCGTCGACATCGTCCAGGAACAGATCCGCATTGCGGCCGGCGAAAAGCTCGCGTTCCGTCAGCGCGACATCGTGTTCAAGGGCCATGCGATCGAATGCCGGATCAACGCTGAAGATCCGTTCAAGTTCATTCCGTCGCCGGGACGTCTCACGTCGTGGCACATGCCGGGCGGCCCCGGCATTCGCGTCGACTCGCATGCCTACAATGGCTATTTCGTGCCGCCGAACTATGATTCGATGATCGGCAAGCTGATCGCTTACGGCGCCACACGCGAGCAGGCAATCAAGCGGATGCGTATCGCGCTGTCGGAAATGGTCGTCGAAGGAATCCAGACGAACATTCCGTTGCATCGCGAGCTGATGCTGGACGCGAAGTTCGTCGAAGGCGGCACGAGCATTCACTACCTCGAAAACCGGTTGGCCGCGAAGCTGCAGGCCGCGCCGGAAGAAGCGTAAGTCATGAGTTACCGGGAACTGGTCGCCGAATTGGCTCGCGAGCATGCGGAGGAATTTTCCGACGCGCTGCTCGAGTTGGGCGCGTTGTCCGTATCGGTGGAAGATGCGGATGCCGATACGCCCGACGAGCAACCGCTTTTCGGCGAGCCCGGTCTCACGCCCGACCGTACCGCCTGGCAGCGTTCGCGCGTGATCGCGCTGCTCGCGGCGGAACATGAACCGGCGGTGCTGCTCGCCGCCGCTGCGAACGAGGTCGGCCTTCCGGCGGCGCCGTCGTTCACTGTGCGTGACGTCGAAGAACAGGATTGGGTGCGTCTCACGCAATCGCAGTTCGATCCGATTCCGATCGGCGAGCGCATCTGGGTCGTGCCTTCGTGGCACGACGCGCCGGATCCCAACGCGCTGGTGCTCGAACTCGATCCGGGCCTAGCGTTCGGCACCGGCAGCCATCCCACCACGCGTCTGTGCATGGAGTGGCTGGAGCAATCGGTGAAGCCTGGACAATCCGTGCTCGACTACGGTTGCGGCTCGGGCATTCTCGCGATTCTCGCGAAAAAATGCGGCGCCGATCCGGTGTACGGCATCGACATCGATCCGCAAGCGGTCGAGTCGGCGCGTCATAACAGCGAGCGCAACCGCGCCGAAGTCACCTACGGTCTGCCCAACGAATGCCCCGCCGGCGAGTTCGACATCGTCGTTGCCAATATTCTGTCCAATCCGCTCAAGCTGATGGCCTCGATGCTCTCGTCGAAGGTCAAGCCGGGCGGCCGCATCGCACTGTCGGGCATTCTGGCGCGTCAGGCCGATGAAGTCGCGCAGGTGTACGCGCGGTGGATCGACATCGGCGTATGGCGCGAACACGAAGGGTGGGTATGTCTGACGGGAACACGCCGCGAAAGCCATTAGAATAAGGCGTATTGTCCAACCAACGGCCCCTCGGCTAACCGGCTCAATATGCTTCTGGCGACGCGCTGTCCCTTCTGTGAAACCGTCTTCCGCCTGCAACCGACGCAGTTGGCGCTGCGCCGCGGCCTCGTGCGTTGCGGGCAATGCCATGAAGTGTTCGACGCATCCGGCAGCCTCTTCGACATAAGCGAGGGCGGCGACTTCTCCACCGCCAGACAGGTCTCCGCCGCCGCGGCAATCGAAGCGCTCTCCGGCGTGCGCCCGAGCGGCGCAGACTTCAGCCCCGCCGCCTGGGATCCCTGGGCGCCGCGCCCCACGCCGCTCTTCGAGGAACGCTTCCGTCATAACGCACAGAACGTCGCGGCCCAGCCCGGCTACACCGGCGCAGGCACCGCTGCCGCGCCTGGCCATGCCGCGACGGAGCCCACGTTGCCACCCGGCGCATCCAGCACGGCGACGCCGGCCGACCACGAACCGCTGCTCGCGGACGCGCCGCTCGAACCCTTCGCCTATGAAGCAGAGCCGCCCGCCGAAGAACCGCCGCGCGTGTGGCACAAGGCCGAACGCCCTTCCGATTTTCCGATCGACGAACCGGTGCTCAACGAGTCGGCTGCGTTCCATGGATTCTCCGACAACGAACCGCATTTCGGAACGACCGGCGTAGGCGCGGCCGGCCTCGGCGCAACGCATCCGCATCCCTATTCCGCCAATCCCGCCGATCCCGATCTGCGTGGGCCGACCCGCGCGGCTGCGACGCCGAGCGGTGAGCCGTTCTCGGTACAGCCGCCGCTCGGCGACGACATGGATCCGTTTCCGGTCACGCGGGAGACGCGTGCCGCAGAACCACGGCGCCTCGCATGGATCGTCGGCGGATCGGTGGCGGCGGTCCTGCTCGTCGTCGCGTTGCTTGCGCAACTCGCGTGGTGGCAGCGTGAAACGGTACTCGTCTATCTGCCGGGTACCCAGGCGCTGTACGCGAAGGCGTGCGCGACGCTCGGCTGCCAGCTCACCGCGCCGCACGACATCGACGGCTTGCAGGTAGAGCCGTCCGATTTGCGGCAAATCGACGGGCCGCACAAGCTCGAATTGCGGATGCCGCTGCGCAACCGCTTCAACGTCGCGCTGGCCTATCCGGCGATCGAACTCACGCTTCTCGACGATCAGAACAACGTGGCGTTGCGCCGCGTGCTGTTCCCGCAAGACTACGTTGCTCCGGGTACGCCGATCGCAGCCGGCCTGCCGCCGCACATGACGCAAACCATGATCGTGCACCTCGATACCGGCAACGCTGTCGCTTCCAATTTCCGCGTACAGATCTTCTATCCGTAACGCATCCCTGCGCGCCTCGCGTCGAGCGGGCGCGTTCACCGTCATCACAGACGAACTTTCGGAGCACAACAACATGAGTCAAGTCACGCTGGGTGGTAACCCGATCGATGTAGCCGGCACTTTCCCGTCGGTGGGTCAGAGCGCTCCTGCTTTCTCGCTGGTCGGCAAGGATCTCAAGCCGCTGTCGCTCGCCGATTTCGCCGGCAAGCGCAAAGTGTTGAACATTGTCCCGAGCCTCGACACGCCGACCTGCGCGACGTCGACCCGCAAGTTCAACGAAGCCGCTGCGAAGCTGAGCAACACGGCTGTGATCGTCGTGTCGGGCGACCTGCCGTTCGCCGCCTCGCGCTTTTGCACGACGGAAGGCATTGAAAACGTCGTGACGGCGTCGACCTTCCGCGGCCACGAATTCGCGCAGGCGTACGGCGTCGACGTGACGAGCGGTCCGCTCACGGGTCTCACGGCGCGCGCGGTTGTCGTGATCGACGAGAACGACAAGGTGGTTCATGCGGAACTGGTCGACGAAATCAAGAACGAACCGAACTACGACGCAGCACTTGCCGCGCTGAAGTAAAACCTCAGCACCCGAAGACTCCGGCGCCGCGCTTCACGCGCGGCGCTGTCACGTCCTCACTACCTATTCTTCATTTTTTACAGGACGCTCGCCTTGGCTACGCTGATTTGCGGCTCGCTCGCCTACGACAACATCATGACCTTCGAAGGCCGCTTCCGGGAGCACATCCTGCCGGAGCAGGTCCACATCCTGAACGTGAGCTTTCTCGTGCCGACGATGCGCCGCGAGTTCGGCGGCTGCGCAGGCAACATCGCGTATTCGCTGAACCTGCTGGGCGGCGACGCGCGCATCATGGGCACGCTTGGCGCGGTCGACGCCCAGTTGTACATGGACCGGTTCGCGCAACTCGGGCTATCGACGGAAAACGTGCTGGTCGTGCCGGGCACCTATTCGGCGCAGGCCATGATCACCACCGACCTCGAAAACAATCAGATCACCGCGTTCCATCCGGGCGCGATGATGCAGTCGCACCTGAACCGCGCGGACGAAGCGAAAGGCATCACGCTCGGCATCGTCGCGCCCGACGGCTACGACGGCATGGTTCAGCATTCGGAGCACCTGGCCGCGGCGGGCGTGCCGTTCATCTTCGATCCAGGTCAAGGATTGCCCCTCTTCGACGGTGCTGCACTGCAGCGCATGATTGAACTTGCGACTTACGTAGCTGTCAACGATTACGAAGCCAAACTTGTGAGCAACAAGACAGGCTGGTCGATCGAAGAGATCGCCGGCAAGGTCGAAGCGCTCATCGTCACGCTCGGCGAACACGGTGCGCAGATTCATCACGCGGGCGGCGTCGAAGAGATTCCGGCCGTCAAGGCACAGCAGGTGCTGGACCCAACAGGATGCGGCGACGCGTTTCGCGGCGGCTTGCTGTACGGCATCGAGAACAAGCTCGGCTGGGCGACCACCGGCCGTCTCGCGAGCCTGATGGGCGCGCTGAAGATCGAGCATCAGGGTCCGCAAAATTATGCGCCTACCCGGGCGCAGATCAACGAACGGTTCAAGCAGGCGTTCGGGTACGACCTGCCGTAATACCGGAGCTATTGGAGTTAGGGAATGAGAATAAGGAGTCGCCTGATAGTGGCCACCTTGATCGCCGGTTCGCTGGCCATGTCGGGGTGCGCATACAACAGCAGCTCTGCCGACGTTTACACGGCGTCGCAGGCACAGCGCGAAGAAACGGTCCGCATGGGCACGGTCGACAGTGTGCGCGCAGTCAAGATCAGCTCGAACAACGGTCAGCCGAGCGGCATCGGCGCAATCGGCGGCGGCGCTCTCGGTGCAGTGGCGGGCAGCACTATCGGCGGCGGCACGGGCTCGATCATCACCGGAATTATTGGCGGTCTGGCGGGTGCGGTGGCCGGCAACTCGGTCGAGAACCGGGTGGCCGTGCACGACGGTCTGGAAGTTACCGTGCGACTCGATAACGGCGACATCCGCGCAATCACGCAAAGCTCAACCGGCGAGATCTTCCGTGCCGGCGAGCGCGTTCGGCTTCTTTCCAGCGGCGGCGTGACGCGCGTCACGCACTAAGGTTCCCCTCTCGAACGGCCAGGCATAACGCGGCCGCGTCGACCTCACACGCATGCCCTCCCCTGTGCATGCGTTTTTTTTCGCCTGCGCGCAGTGATTGCATCCGGGCGTGCCGACGCTCCCCGTTATGCACCGACGAAAAAAATCCCGTCGCCGGAAACCGGCAACGGGACCCTGACGGAGTAGCACTCGCGAAGCTACGTTGAGCGCCACTCGATCATTGGACGCATCGTGCGATGCGTCCATGCACTCCTACTTCTTACTGACCTGCTAACTGCCCGAGTTACGGACGGCTGCCCGTCGGGAACGGCCATGCCGCTGCCGGGTTCAGCGCGGTCTTCACCGTCGCCGCCGGTGCGCTCGAAACAGAAGTCGCAGCGGGTGCAGGCGCAGCCTTCTTGGCGACAGCCTTCTTCGCAGGGGCAGCCTTCTTCGCAGGAGCAGCGGCCTTCTTCGCAGGAGCAGCCTTCTTGGCAGGCGCAGCCTTTTTAGCAGCAGCCTTTTTCGCAGGCGCAGCCTTCTTGGCGGCAGCCTTCTTAGCAGGCGCGGCTTTCTTCGCAGCAGCCTTCTTCGCAGGCGCGGCCTTCTTGGCTGCGGCCTTCTTAGCCGGTGCAGCCTTCTTCGCTGCGGCCTTCTTCGCCGGTGCTGCCTTCTTCGCTGCGGCCTTCTTAGCCGGCGCTGCCTTCTTCGCTGCTACCTTCTTTGCCGGTGCGGCTTTCTTGGCTGCAACCTTCTTAGCCGGTGCAGCTTTCTTCGCTGCTACCTTCTTAGCCGGTGCTGCTTTCTTTGCCGCGACCTTCTTGGCCGGCGCTGCCTTCTTCGCTGCTACTTTCTTTGCCGGTGCTGCCTTCTTCGCCGGAGCTGCCTTCTTTGCTGCGACCTTCTTTGCTGCAGGCTTCTTAGCGGCGGCTTTCTTTGCAGTTGCCATCATTTTCTCCTTCAGGTTTTCAGATGAGAGTCAGTTCAAACTACACCCTTCGTCAAAACCCGCTTCCCGCGGACGCTTCTCAGGGCGCGCGCTACGAAGCGGGCTATTCATCGGCGTACGCAGGTGCCGCGCGCTTACGCTAATGAATGCGGTAAGGCGCGCCGTGCCCGAAGGCACCGCGCGCCAAATGTCATCGGTGTTGGGTTTCAACACCGGTAATTGCTTGATCGAGCCACCGGCGATAACGCCGGCGACTTTTTCCGGGGGGAAGTTTGCCCATCCCACTGAAGGGTTCGCAAAGTGCCTGTCATGTTTGTGGGCCGCGAAGGCACGCGGCGCACCGGGCACGCTTTGCATCAGGCGGTTCAGCTCCTAAACATAATTGCCGCGGCCGAGGCCCACGGCATCCCCATCGATGAATGCATCTACGACACGAACCCGGATCACTCCCAGGTCAGCGCGCCGCCAGTCTGATATTCGATCACACGCGTCTCGAAGAAGTTGCGCTCCTTCTTCAGGTCGATCATCTCGCTCATCCACGGGAACGGGTTTTCCTCGTTCGGGTACAGCGGATCGAGACCGATCTGCTGGCAACGGCGGTTGCAGATGAAGCGCAGATAACTCTTGAACATCGACGCATTGAGGCCGAGCACCCCGCGCGGCATCGTGTCTTCTGCGTAACGATATTCAAGTTCGACCGCTTGCTGGAAGATCTCGCGGATTTCCGCGCGGAACTCAGCCGTCCAGAGTTGCGGGTTCTCAAGTTTGATCTGGTTGATGAGGTCGATGCCGAAGTTGCAGTGCATCGACTCGTCGCGCAGGATGTACTGGTACTGTTCCGCGGCGCCCGTCATCTTGTTCTGACGGCCGAGCGCCAGGATTTGCGTGAAGCCGACGTAGAAGAACAAGCCTTCCATCACGCAGGCGAACACGATCAGGGAGCGCAGCAGCGTCTGGTCAGTCTCGAGCGTGCCGGTCTGGAAACCCGGATCCGTCAGCACGTTGATGTACGGAATGAGGAATTCGTCTTTCGCGCGGATCGAGGGGACCTCGTGATACGCGTTGAAGATTTCGCCCTCGTCGAGGCCGAGCGATTCGACGATGTACTGATAGGCGTGTGTGTGGATCGCTTCTTCGAACGCCTGGCGCAGCAGGAACTGGCGGCATTCGGGAGCCGTGATGTGGCGGTAGGTGCCCAGCACGATGTTGTTGGCGGCAAGGGAGTCGGCCGTGACGAAGAAGCCCAGGTTGCGCTTGACGATGCGGCGCTCGTCTTCGGTCAGCCCGTTCGGGTCTTTCCAGAGGGCGATGTCGCGCGACATGTTCACTTCTTGCGGCATCCAGTGGTTGGCGCAACCAGCCAGATACTTTTCCCAAGCCCACTTGTACTTGAACGGCACCAACTGATTCACGTCAGTCTGGCCGTTGATGATGCGCTTGTCGGCGACATTCACTCGCGCTTCTGAAACTGCAGCAGTTCCAGCAGCATGAGCAACGGTAGCAGCGGGAGCGACAGCGATGTCGTTCGCGAAGATGTCTTGAGCCGAGGGAGCATGAGGAGCGGAACGCGTTCCGACTTGCGAACCGACAGCCGGTCCCGCAGCGTTGCGCAACACGTTCGGTTGCGTAGCGCTCGAGGGAGTTACGGCAGTGATCTCGTCATCCCAGTTGAGCATAAATGTCACCATCAATTTAGAACGGTTTGTACCATCTTTTCACGAGCGATAAAAGAGTCCACTCGCGAAAAATCCTGTTTTCGATTCGCGTTGCTACGTTCATACAACACTTTGTTCAACAGACTGTGTGCGTTGCCTCGTATGAAGCGAGTTGAACGTGTGTCGTCGAGGTGCTTCGCGAGTTCGAAGAGCAACGCGTTGAAGCGTCGTTTCGCTGCTCTATCTATCTGTATTGCGGAGTGCGTTTGCTGTGTCTTGCACTTCTCTGCGAGTTGCCGGTTCGTCAGCGCTAGCGAGATGAAGTTCAATGCAATGCGTGGCGATGCGTGTGGCCGACTGCGTTGTTCGCCCTATCGGTCGAAGCGTTGGGTCGCGCGCTCGGATGTTGTCTCGCGCGCTTCGTGAAGTGCCGACTCGTTGCTTCGTTGCCTGGCTTCGTTGCCTAGGCTTCGTTGCGTGGTGCTTCGCTTCGTTGCGTCGATGAGCGGTGCGGCCTCGCTGACTTCGTCTATCTTGCTTGCCGCGCCGCTCGTCGGTTTATATCTGCTTCATCTCTATCAGGTTCGTTGATCGCTGCATGCGGGTCTTTACCTGGAACCCGTCAGCAAGCAACGAACCCGCTTGCTGCTCGACGCTTACTGCTTGACGCTTACTGGCAAGCCTCGCATTCGTCGAAGCCAGGGTCGCCCGGACGCATCATGCAGACGGGACCGTCTGCTTCGGGCGCCGCTTCCACTGCGACTGCCGACGCTGCCGCTGTTGCTGCCGTTGCTGCCTGAAGGCCGCCGCCATTGCCGAGTGCACCACCGGCACCGCCGCTCGCGCCGAAACCGCCTGCCGCGCCACCGCCGACACCACCCGTGCCTTCACCGCCGCCCGAACTCACTGCGTTGAGCGCGCCGTGAGCGACCGTCGACTTCTCGACGTGCGTTGCCGCCATCGTGCGGAGGTAGTACGTGGTCTTCAGACCGCGCACCCATGCAAGCTTGTAGATCTCGTCGAGCTTCTTACCGGATGCGCCGCCCATGTAGATGTTCAGCGACTGCGCCTGGTCGATCCACTTCTGACGGCGCGACGCCGCTTCGACGAGCCACTTCGGATCGACTTCAAACGCGGTCGCGTAGATCGCGCGAAGGTCGGCCGGGATACGGTCGATGCGCGAGAGCGTGCCGTCGAAGTACTTCAGGTCGGCGACCATCACTTCGTCCCACAGGCCGCGCGCCTTCAGGTCACGCACCAGGTAGTCGTTGACCACCGTGAACTCACCCGACAGGTTCGACTTCACATACAGGTTCTGGAACGTCGGTTCGATACAAGCCGACACGCCGATGATGTTCGAGATCGTCGCCGTCGGCGCGATCGCGATGCAGTTCGAGTTGCGCATGCCGTAAGTGGCGATGCGCTCGCGCAGTTCCGTCCAGTCCATCGACTCGCTGGAATCGACTTCGACATAGCCGCCACGCGCGTCGGCCAGCAGCTTGACCGAGTCTTGCGGGAGGATGCCGCGATCCCACAGCGAGCCGCGGTAGCTGGAGTAGCGGCCGCGTTCTTGCGCCAGTTCGGTCGACGCGTAGTAAGCGTAGTAGCAGACCGCTTCCATCGACGTGTCGGCGAACTTGACTGCTTCTTCCGACGCGTACGGCGTGCGCAGCAGATGCAGGCAGTCCTGGAAGCCCATGATGCCCATGCCGACCGGACGGTGCTTCAGGTTCGAGTTGCGCGCCTTGGCAACTGCGTAGTAGTTGATGTCGATCACGTTGTCGAGCATGCGCATTGCAACGCTGACCGTGCGCTTGAGCTTGTCGTGGTCGAGCGCGAGCGTGCCGTCGGCCTGCTCCTTCAGATGCGCGACGAGGTTCACCGAGCCCAGGTTGCAGACCGCGATTTCCGAGTCGCTCGTGTTCAGCGTGATTTCCGTGCAAAGGTTCGACGAGTGGACGACGCCGACGTGCTGTTGCGGCGAGCGCACATTGCACGGATCCTTGAACGTGATCCACGGGTGGCCGGTTTCGAACAGCATGCCGAGCATCTTGCGCCACAGTTGCGCCGCGGGCACCTTCTTGAACAACTTGATCTCGCCGCGCGCGACCTTGTCTTCGTAAGCCGTGTAAGCCGCTTCGAACTCGGCGCCGAACTTGTCGTGCAGGTCCGGGCAGGTGGACGGCGAGAACAGCGTCCAGTCGCCGCCTTCCATCACGCGCTTCATGAACAGGTCGGGAATCCAGTTCGCCGTGTTCATGTCGTGCGTGCGACGACGGTCGTCGCCGGTGTTCTTGCGCAGCTCGAGGAACTCTTCAATGTCCAGGTGCCACGTTTCCAGGTACGCGCACACTGCGCCCTTGCGCTTGCCGCCCTGGTTCACAGCGACAGCCGTGTCGTTGACGACCTTCAGGAACGGCACCACGCCTTGCGACTTGCCATTGGTGCCCTTGATGTGCGAGCCGAGCGCACGCACACGCGTCCAGTCGTTGCCGAGACCGCCGGCAAACTTCGAGAGCAGCGCGTTTTCCTTCAGTGCTTCGTAGATGCCGTCCAGGTCGTCGTCGACCGTGGTCAGGTAGCACGACGACAGTTGCGAGCGGCGCGTGCCCGAGTTGAACAGCGTCGGCGTGGACGACATGAAGTCGAAGCTCGACAGCACGTTGTAAAACTCGATCGCGCGCGCTTCGCGGTCGATCTCGTTCAGCGACAGGCCCATTGCGACACGCATAAAGAATGCCTGAGGCATTTCGATACGCACGCCGTCGTGGTGCAGGAAGTAACGGTCATAGAGCGTCTGCAGACCGAGATAGCCGAATTGCAGATCGCGGTTGTTGTCGAGCGCGGCACCCAGGCGCTTCAGGTCGAACTGCAGCAGCTTGTCGTCGAGCAGCTCGGCTTGCACGCCGCGCTTGATGAACTGCGGAAAGTACTCGGCGTAACGCTCGCCCATTTCGGCTTGCGTGACTTCTTCTTCGAGAATCTCGCGGCGGATGGTGTGCAGCAGGATGCGAGCGGTGACCTGGCTGTAGGCCGGATCTTTTTCGATCATCGTACGTGCAGCCAGAATCGCCGAGTCGTAGACCTGGCTCATCGGCACGCCGTCGTACAGATTCTTCACCGTTTCCGCGACGATCGGCTCCGCGCTCACCGCGTCACCCAGGTTCGCGCAAGCGGACTCGATAATGCCGCGCAGTGCAGCGAGGTCGAGCGGACGCGTGACGCCGTTGTCCGTGACCGTGAGGCCGGGCGTGCCGGCGGCCGCGTGATCGTCATGAGCGCGCGCCTGCGTGCGCTTCTCGCGATACAGCACGTACGCACGTGCGACGTTGTGCTCGCCGCCGCGCATCAGCGCGAGTTCGACCTGATCCTGAATGTCTTCGATATGGAACGTGCCGCCGTTCGGACGGCTGCGCAGCAGCGCGCGCACCACGTTCTGCGTCAGTTGCTCGACCAGTTCACGCACACGCGCCGACGCCGCGCCTTGACCACCGTTGACGGCGAGAAATGCCTTCGTCACCGCGATGGCGATCTTCGACGGTTCGAACGACACCACGCTGCCATTACGACGGATCACCTTGTAGTCGGCGTACGTCGCTTGCGGCGCGAGCGCTTGAGTGCCTTGTGCCTGGCCGAACGCCTGGCCAGTCGGTGATCCCTCATACCGGGTCGTCACGTTGTCGGTGGTTTGCATGTGCAAAGCTCCTGGTCCTGGAAATGTTGCGGCGAGTGCCGCGGATTAAAACGAACGCTGCGCCGCCGCGTGCGCAAGCGAGGAGGTGCAGGAAAAAGACCGGCCTGGGCGGCTGGCGGGATGCGACTGCGATGAAGCCTGATTCGAATTGAAAACGGTCTTCGTCGTATGCGTCGCGATCACTCTCAGCCCCTTTCCTGATGCTTTTGGTTGCCGCCGGCTGGTCAGGTCCGGCTGCGCTGCAGGATTATTTTTCGCTGCCTGGAATGCTTGCGGCGCCGTGCTCAAAGAGCGGGGCGCCGCGACTTGTGCACGTAGTTATGCACTCGGTTATTCACACAGTTATACACAGGACACACAATATCTAGTGCGTAACTGAATTTGTGGCACCAAGTATAGTGGAGATTCGAGACAGGTCAAACGGTTTTATTTGCTTTTGAAGTCTTGACTTTTGCACCGCGCGGCGCGAAGCGCTCCACCCGCAGAAGCAGGCAGAGCCTCGCTCTGCGGCTCACGCGCGACGTCGCGCAAAGTGCCGTTACGGCGTTTTGGAAAACTTGAGATAGGGGAAATACCGATCCGCCAGCAACGTATCGCGTTGCAGACGCGCCCACTCGAAATGTGGTCCTGGATCAGTCTTGCGACCAGGCGCAATGTCGGAGTGCCCGGCAAGCGCTTCGATCGGATAACGAGCCGTCAGCGCACTGACGAGCGAGCCGAGCGTGCAGTATTGCGCCGCCTCAAAAGGAGTCGTGTCACTGCCTTCCAGTTCGATGCCGATCGAGAAATCGTTGCAACGCTCACGGCCGAAGAAGTTCGATGGGCCTGCGTGCCATGCGCGCTCATTGCACGACACGAACTGCTCGAGCGCGCCGTCGCGATGAATCACGAAGTGCGCGGACACCCGCACGCCGCGCAGATGCGCGTCGTAATAAGGATGCGCGTCACAATCGAGCGTATTGAGAAACAGTTCGGCGATCGCCGTGCCGCCAAACTGGTTAGGCGGCAGGCTGATGTTGTGGACCACGATCAGAGTCGGCACCGCGCCTTGCGGCCGTGCTTCGAAATTCGGCGATGGCAGCCTGCGCGCTTGTGCAACCCAACCGTCTGCGTCGACGGCGAACGCGATGCTCATCGGGCGTCGCGGCCCGTGGGTCGTGCGCCGTGCCGCCGCGCGTGAGCGGCGCTGCAGAACGGCTGCCCGGCGACGACCACCGAGTCGCTCTTAGGCGCATGCACGCCGCACTCGACGCAACGGATCATCGGCTCGGCGAGTTGAGGCGGTTGTGCGGGACGCGCGGCACCGTTGCCATTGCCGGCGGCGCCCGATGCGCCTCGCGCGCCGTCGGCGCCGGTGCGTTGTGCCGAGTGCGCGTCATGACGGCGCAGCGCCTTCACGAGCCACTGGCCGACGAAGAACAATATGATGAGCAGAAAGATTTGTCGCATGGGGCACGCTCACACTACAGCACGGTGCAACAGCACCTCGAAAACAAAACGGCTTCCGACGTACGCCAGCAGCAACGCGACGAACGACGCCAGCACCCAGCGCAATGCAGCACGGCCGCGCCAGCCGGACACTTTGCGCGCTGTCAGAAGCGCGCCGAACATGACCCACGAAAGAATCGCAAACACGGTCTTGTGATCGAGACGCAGCGCGCGGTCGACCAGTTGCTCGCTGAACAGGATGCCCGACACGAGCGTCAGCGTGAGCAGCACGAAACCGGCGCCGATCAGACGGAACAGCAGCTTCTCGAGCGTGAGCAACGGCGGCAGCGTGTCGAGCCAGCTGGACAGCCAGCCGTTGCCTGCCGCAGCCACGTTCCGTTGCGCGATTCCGCCGCGCATTGCATGAAGACGCCGCTCGACGAGCAGCATCAGAATGGCGTGCAGCGCAGCGATCGCGAACAGACCATAGGCGATGTTGGCGATCAGAAAGTGCAGCTTGAACATGGGTGCGGCCGAATACGGCAGCACACGCACGCCGTTGAACGCGAGCGGCAATAACGAGGCGACGCAGGCGAGCGGCAACACCAGCAGACGCAGTCCGTCGAGCGGAAAAAAGAAGCTTTCTATCCAGTAGATGCCCGCGCCGAGCCAGAACATGGCGGACAGTGCAAACGCAAAGCCGAACACCATGGCGTTCTGCGGGAAGATCGTGGTGTGCAGCAGCACGCCGTGCGCGAGCAGCGCGACGAACAGTAACGCGCGGCCTGACGAACTCATGCCCGAAGCGGCCGAGCCGGCGAACCCGGACTGTGCCTGCGTGTTCGCGCCGGTGGTCGCGGCAGCCGGCATTGGCGGAACGCTTTCCAGCATGGGGCGCGACCCGGCGTGCCGGTGCGAGCGCCAGCCGGCTACGGCGAGTCCGCCGTACAGGAGCGCAGTGAGGGCATACAGTACAATATCCATATTCGAAGTTTACACTAGGCCCCTGATCCGCGACGTCTTCCACTTCGCGCTCGCCCGGGGCCGCACTGTTCATCGCTCCCCATGCTCGACAATCTGACTCAACGGATGGCGCGCGTCGTCAAGACGCTGCGCGGCGAAGCCCGGCTCACCGAGGCGAACACCCAGGAAATGCTGCGCGAGGTGCGTCTGGCGCTGCTCGAGGCGGACGTGGCGCTGCCCGTCGTGCGCGAGTTCATCGCCAAGGTGAAAGAGAAGGCGCTCGGCGAAGAAGTGATTAGCAGCCTGTCGCCAGGTCAGGCGCTCGTCGGCGTCGTGCAGCGCGAGCTGACCGCCGTGATCGGCGGCGACTATGAAGGCAAAGCCGCTGAACTGAATCTCGCCGTCACGCCGCCGGCCGTCATTCTGATGGCGGGTCTGCAAGGCGCGGGTAAAACGACCACGGTCGGCAAGCTCGCCAAGCTGCTGCGCGAGAAGTACAAGAAAAAGGTTCTGACTGTTTCGTGCGACGTCTATCGCCCCGCTGCTATCGCGCAGTTGAAGACGGTGACCGAGCAGGTCGGCGCGGACTTCTTCCCGTCGGAACCGGATCAGAAGCCGGTCGACATCGCGCGTGCCGCGGTCGACTGGGCCCGGCGTCATTATCACGACGTGCTGCTGGTCGACACCGCCGGCCGTCTAGGTATCGACGAAGCGATGATGCAGGAAATCACCGCGCTGCACACCACGTTGAAGCCGGCGGAAACGCTGTTCGTCGTCGATGCAATGCTCGGCCAGGACGCGGTCAACACCGCCAAAGCATTTAGCGACGCGCTGCCGCTCACCGGCGTGGTGCTGACCAAGCTCGACGGCGACTCGCGCGGTGGCGCCGCACTCTCGGTGCGTCACGTCACGGGCAAGCCGATCAAGTTCGTCGGCGTCGCGGAAAAGCTCGACGGCCTTGAAGTCTTCTACCCGGATCGTATGGCGAACCGGATTCTCGGCATGGGCGACATTCTCGCTCTCGTCGAGGAAGCGCAACGCGGCGTGGACGTTCAAGCCGCGCAGAAGCTCGCCGATAAGGTCAAGAAAGGCGGCGACTTCGACCTCAACGATTTCCGCGCGCAACTGACGCAAATGAAGGGCATGGGCGGCCTCTCTTCGCTGATGGACAAGCTGCCCGCGCAATTCCAGCAGGCCGCCGCCGGCGCCGACATGAGCCAGGCTGAAAAGCAGATGCGCCGCATGGAAGGCATCATCAATTCCATGACGCCGCTCGAGCGCGCCAAGCCGGATCTCATCAAGGCCACGCGCAAGCGCCGCATCGCCGCGGGTGCGGGCGTGCAGGTGCAGGAAGTCAACCGCATGCTGAACCAGTACGATCAGATGCGCACCATGATGAAAAAGCTGAAAGGCGGCAATCTGCAAAAGATGATGCGCGGCATGAAGGGCATGTTGCCCGGCATGCGCTAAGCTTTAGCAAGACGGCGGCGCGCGGGTTGCCGACACGGCCCGCAGCCACCGTCACCATGGGAACTTCCTTCAGGGCGTTCCCACTCACACTATGTATACAGTTACCGCCCGCCAGACGTCATGAACCGCGAAGAAGCTCTCCACATTTTTAGCCACTCCGAAGAAATCGTTTCGGCCGACGAGGTCAACGCGTCGATCAGCGGCATGGCGACCTCCATCCGCAACGAAATGAGCGAGGACTTTCCGCTCGTGCTGTCGGTGATGGGCGGCGCCGCGGTCTTCACCGGCATGCTGTTGCCGCACCTCGATTTCCCGCTCGAATTCGACTACATCCACCTCACCCGCTATCGCAACACCACAAAGGGCGGCAACGAGATGCAATGGCGCGTGGCGCCGGCTGAGTCGGTGAAGGATCGCGTGGTGCTGGTGCTCGACGACATCCTCGACGAAGGCGAGACGATGGCCGCGATCCGCGACCGCATCCTCGCAATGGGCGCCAAGCGCTTCCTGAGCGCCGTGCTGTGCGAAAAGATCATTCCGAAAGCCAAGCCGCTGCGCCCCGATTACTGCGGCTTCGAAGTGCCGGACCGCTATGTTTTCGGCTGCGGCATGGACGCCAAAGGCTACTGGCGCAACCTGCCGACTATTCGCGCGTTGACTGAAGGCGCTTGAGTCGCCCGGCGCGCAAATCACGAGATAAAAAAAGCGGCCCACTGGGCCGCTTTTTGTTGCGTCGAACGTTGCTTGCGGGTTTCACTCAGCTAAATCGGCTAGAGATCCGTCCACGTGTTACCAAGTGCCGCTTCGACAGACAGCGCGCGTCACTCACAGTTGATGCACGAACGCGCGGATACCGCCAAGCATCATCTCCACCGAGATCGCCACCAGCACGAGTCCCATTAGCCGTTCGAATGCCATCATGGTTCTCTCGCCGAGCCAGGCCTGAATACGCTCGGCCAGCATCAGCACCACAGCGCAGACGATCATGGTGACGGTCAGCGCGCCAATCCACTCGAACATCTTGCCGGGCGCCTGCGACGTCAGCAGCATCACGGTTGCCAGCGCCGACGGCCCTGCCAGCGCCGGAATTGCAAGCGGCACGATCAACGGTTCGCCGCCGCGAACGTCGCCGCCAAAAGGGCCGTCCGGATGCGGGAACACCATACGCAGCGCAATCAGAAACAACACGATGCCGCCGCCGATGCGCAACGACTGGTCGGTGAGACTCATCATGCGCAAAAACGCGTCGCCGACGACCATGAACACCAGCAGGATTGCAAACGCGATCGCGACTTCTCGCAGAATCACCGCGGTGCGCCGCTTCGGTGACACACCGCGCAGACAACTGATGAAGAGCGGAATGTTGCCGAGCGGGTCAGTGATCAGAATCAGCAGCACGGTCGCGGACAGGAAGGTGTACTCCACCGTCCGCCCCGCTTAACGCGCCAGCGCCGCGCGAACCTTCCCGATGACCGTTTGCGCGGCTTCATCGACCGGCAGCAAGGTCGCCTCCGCGTCGCGGCGGCCCTGATATTCGAGCTTGCCTTCCTTCAGGCCACGATCGCCGATCACGAGACGATGCGGCACGCCGATCAGCTCCCAGTCGGCGAACATCACGCCGGGGCGCTCGCCACGATCGTCGAGAATCACGTCGATGCCCGCTTCGACCAGTTCGGCGTAGAGCTTATCGGCCTGCTCGCGCACGGCTTCGCTGCGGTCATAGCCCATCGGGCACAGCACGACTTCGAACGGCGCGATCGACTCCGGCCAGATGATGCCCTTGTCGTCGAAATTCTGTTCGATCGCGGCGCCAAGAATACGCGTGACGCCGATGCCGTAACAGCCCATTTCCATAGGCTGCGGCTTGCCGTTTTCGTCGAGGCACGTTGCGTTCATTGCTTCCGAATACTTGGTGCCGAGCTGGAAGACGTGGCCGACTTCGATGCCGCGGCAAATGTCGATCACGCCTTTGCCGTCCGGCGACGGATCGCCCTTTTTCACGTTGCGAATATCGGCAACGACCGGTTCCGGCAGATCGCGACCCCAGTTCACGCCCGTGGTGTGGTAGTCCACCTCGTTCGATCCCACCACGAAGTCGCTCATGTTCGCGACCGTGCGGTCTGCGACGACTTTCACGGGCTTCTTTGTGTTGAGCGGACCGAGATAGCCCGGCGGCGTGCCGAACGTTTCGATGATCTCGGCCTCGGTCGCCATGCGGAAATCGGCGAGGCCCGGCAGCTTGCTTGCCTTGATCTCGTTCAGGTCGTGATCGCCGCGCAGCATCAGCAACCAGATGGTCGGCTCGGCGCCTTCGTTTTCGGTAGCGAGCACGATCGACTTGATGGTGCGCTCGAGCGGAATGTTCAGCAGCTCGGCGACGGCCTCGCACTTTGCCTTGCCCGGCGTGGGCGTCTTTTTCATCTGCTCGGTGGGCGCCGCGCGCTGTGCGTAGAGCGGCAAAGCTTCGGCCGCTTCGACGTTCGCAGCGAAGTCGGACGTCGGGCAGTAGGCGATTGCGTCCTCACCCGTATCGGCGATCACGTGGAATTCATGCGAGCCGCTGCCGCCGATCGAACCGTTGTCCGCCGCGACCGCGCGGAAATCGAGACCGAGGCGCGTGAAAATGCGCACGTACGCGTCGTACATCTTTCGATATGACTCGCGCAGGCCTGCCGCGTCCTTATCGAACGAGTACGCGTCTTTCATGATGAACTCGCGGCCGCGCATTACGCCGAAACGCGGACGGATTTCGTCGCGGAACTTCGTCTGGATCTGATAGAAGTTGACCGGCAGCTGACGGTAGCTCTTGATCTGCCCACGCGCGATGTCTGTCACCACTTCTTCGTGGGTCGGTCCGATCACGAAGTCTGATTGCTTGCGGTCTTTGAAGCGAAGGAGTTCAGGGCCGTATTTTTCCCAGCGACCCGACTCCTGCCATAGCTCGGCCGGCTGCACGGCCGGCATCAGCAGTTCGATCGCGCCTGCCCGGTTCATTTCCTCACGCACGATCGCTTCTACCTTGCGGATCGAGCGCAAGCCGATCGGCAGGTAGTTATAGATGCCGCCGGCGACGCGGCGGATCATGCCGGCACGCACCATGAGCTTGTGACTGACGATCTCGGCGTCGGCCGGAGCTTCTTTCAGGGTGCCGATAAAGAAACGGGAAGCTTTCATTCAGATTTTCCAAAAGCGGCGGCTCCGGAGGGACCGCCCGAAAGGGTAAAAACGGGGAAATCGATACGGCTGCCTGGCCGGGGCCGCCCGGCTTGCCATTCCGGCGCAAGGGCCGCCGCCGGGGCGCACAAGCCGCCGCGCAAAGTCTTTCGCACAAGGGATCAGGCACGCAAAGACGGACAGGCTACCGCAAAGCAGGCCTTTTGCGGCGAATCGTTCCAATCTGGTGCGAATCGGTGCGTCGGGTCCGTTATCTGTTTATAATCAAAGCAATTTTAAAGGATTCGAAGGTGGTTGTATGCTGGATCGTGAAGGCTTTCGCCCGAACGTCGGCATCATCCTCTTGAACGCGCACAACGAGGTGTTTTGGGGCAAACGGCTCCGTGAACATTCCTGGCAGTTTCCGCAGGGGGGCATCAAGTACGGAGAGACCCCCGTGCAAGCGATGTATCGGGAGTTACACGAAGAAACCGGTCTGCTTCCGGAGCACGTCAAGGTGATTGGTCGCACGCGCGACTGGTTGCGTTACGAGGTGCCTGACAAGTTCATCAAGCGCGAGGTACGCGGTCACTACCGCGGCCAGAAACAAATCTGGTTCTTGCTCCGAATGGTAGGGCGCGATTGCGACATCTGCTTGCGCGCCACAGACCACCCGGAGTTCGATGCCTGGCGCTGGAACGAGTATTGGGTACCGCTCGACTGTGTGATCGAGTTCAAGCGGGATGTTTATCAGTTGGCGCTGACGGAGCTATCCCGTTTCATGCGCCGCACTGCGCCGCGTGCGGAAAAACCCAGCGGGCACCACGGGCCGCGTTATCCCCGGATAGCGTCGTCAATGGAAAGTCCGCCGGATTCCACGGTAATGACGGTGACCACGGTTACGTCCGTCAGAATCGAAACTTCGGTTCACACGACAAGCGTGTCCGATTGCGGCGAAGCTGCCGGCTCGGGGAACGAGGCCGGCACCGTATCGGAACTCGACGACGACTCGGCTCGCGAGGCTGCGGGTTCGATGTTCCGTCATCACGGCGTGCGCAACTGACCTTCTGCACAGCCGTCTACGTCGCCTATGTCGTCTATGCGGGCGCGGCTTCTTGAGCCGCGCCCGCTTTTTCGAGGAAACCATATTGAAAGCACTTGCTCTCGTCGTGGCGTGCGTCGCCACCGGCGCCCTGCTGACTGGCTGTTCGAGCGCCGGCAAAGCCACCAACAAGGACGACAGCGCCTTTGCCTATCTGCTGGACCGGCCGAGCAATTGGGTCGAAAACAAGGTCGAGACTTTGCCGCCGCTGCCGCAGGACTCGAACCTGCTGCCTTTCGAGGTGTCAGGCAATACGCCGCTACATTTCGCGATCGACAAGAACTCGCTGACCGTCGGCTCCGACGGCGTCGTGCGCTATACCGTGGTGGTGACGAGCCCGAGCGGCGCCCGCAACGTGAACTACGAAGGCATTCGCTGCGACACCTATGAATGGCGCCTGTATGCCGGCCTGAACGCGGATCACGACGATTGGGACAGGACAGTCGCGAACGACTTCACGCGTATTGAGAATGGCGCGCTGAACGCGTATCACGCGGCGCTGTATCAGGATTATCTGTGCGCGAACAAGATCCCGACGGGGAGCGCAAAGACGATTGTGGAAAACATCCGCTATAAGCGCACGGCGACTTCGTTGATTCACTGACGCTTCTTTGCCGACGCGCCAGAAAAAAAGCCGTTCCTGCACTTCGCTGGAACGGCTTTTTCACATGTTGCGCGTGAGCCGGTTAGCTACTCAAACCAGCACCAGGTTGTCGCGATGAATCAGTTCGGGCTCCAGCATATAGCCGAGCACTGATTCGATCTCGCCGCTCGGACGCCGCTGGATCAGTTTTGTCTCTGCACTGCTGTAGTTGGTGAGGCCGCGCGCCACTTCCCGGCCGGCTGCGTTGAGGCACGCGATCACCTCGCCGCGAGCAAAGGCGCCCTGCACGCCGACAATGCCGATGGGCAGCAAGCTCTTTCCGCCTGCCGTCAGCTTCTCCACGGCTCCGTCGTCGATCACGACATGGCCGCGCACCTGCAAGTGATCGGCCATCCATTGCTTGCGCGCCGCCATGCGCGCGGTGCGAGCGATCAACTGCGTGCCGATCGCCTCGCCAGACGCGAGCCGCGACAGGACGTCCGCTTCGCGCCCGCTCGCGATCACCGTGTTTGCGCCGCTGTGAGCGGCGCGCTTGGCGGCGAGAATCTTGGTGAGCATGCCGCCGCGACCGAGGCTTGAGCCAGCGCCGCCAGCCATGGCTTCCAGGTCCGGCGCCCCGGCATCTGCCTGCTGAACGAGCGTAGCGTTCGGGTCCTTCCGGGGATCGGCGGTAAAAAGCCCTTGCTGATCAGTGAGGATAATGAGCGCGTCACCCTCAATGAGATTCGCGACCAGTGCGCCCAGCGTGTCGTTGTCGCCGAACTTGATTTCGTCGGTGACGACCGTGTCGTTCTCGTTGATGATCGGCACCACGCCGAGCCGCAGCAGCGTCAGCAACGTGGAACGCGCGTTCAGATAGCGCTCGCGGTCTGCAAGGTCGGCATGAGTCAGCAGGATTTGCGCGGTTTGAATCGAATGTTCGGCGAAGCGGCTTTCGTAGACCTGCGCGAGGCCCATTTGGCCGACAGCGGCGGCGGCCTGCAATTCGTCGATCTCGCGCGGGCGCTTGCTCCAACCGAGCCGCTGCATTCCTTCGGCGATGGCGCCGGAACTGACTAGCACCACTTCCTTGCTCTGCGCGCGCAGTGCGGCAATCTGCGCAGCCCAACGGCCGATCGCAGCATGATCGAGGCCGCGCCCGTCATTCGTGACGAGGCTCGAGCCGACTTTCACTACCAATCGCCGTGAATCTGCGATGACGGAACGCATTGTGCGCAGCTCCCAAGATGACGCCTGACGCGCGCCGCCAACCCGCAAAGGCGCGGCGCCCCAATTGTTTAGCCCTGCGGGTCGGCGCTGGATTCGCCAGCGGCGGCAGGTGCTTCCGGCTTCTCGCGAAAGCGTACGTCGGCGGCGAGGTCTTCGGCTTCGGCCGCGCGCTGCGCTTCCGAATGGGCCGCGATGTAGTCGAACACCGCATAGCAGAGGTTCTCGCAACCCTGACCGGTCAGCGCCGAGATTTCGAAGACCGGGCCGTCCCAGCCGAAGCCCTCGATAAACGCAGAAACGCGCGCTTCACGCTCGTCTTCAGGCACCATATCGAGCTTGTTGAGCACGAGCCAGCGCGGCTTCTGATACAACAGCTCGTCGTACTTGCGCAGTTCGTTCACGATCGCCTTGGCTTCCGCGACTGGATCGACCGCTTCGTCGAACGGTGCCAGGTCGACGATGTGCAGCAGCAAGCCCGTGCGCTGCAAATGCCGCAGGAACTGGTGGCCGAGGCCCGCGCCTTCCGCGGCACCTTCGATCAGACCTGGAATGTCGGCGATCACAAAGCTGCGGCTCGGACCAACGCGAACCACGCCGAGATTCGGCGCAAGCGTAGTGAACGGATAGTCGGCGATCTTCGGCTTCGCGTTCGACACTGAAGAGATAAAAGTGGACTTGCCCGCGTTCGGCATGCCGAGCAAGCCGACGTCGGCCAGCACCTTCAACTCGAGGCGCACCATGCGTCGCTCGCCCGGCTTGCCGTCGGTTTTTTGACGCGGAGCGCGGTTGGTGCTGGATTTGAAGTGCAGATTGCCGAGACCGCCCGCACCGCCCTGCGCGATCTGCACGCTCTGATTGTGCTCGGTCAGATCGGCGATCAGTTCGCCGGTTTCCATGTCGGTAATGGTGGTGCCGACCGGCATGCGCAGCGTGATGTCGTCGCCGCCCTTGCCGTAGCAGTCTGCGCCGCGGCCGTTCTCGCCGTTTCGCGCCATATGTTTTTTCGCGTAGCGGTAGTCGATCAGCGTGTTGATGTTGCGGTCTGCTACCGCAATGACGCTGCCGCCCCGGCCGCCGTCGCCGCCATCCGGGCCGCCGAACGGAACGAACTTCTCGCGGCGCATCGACGCGCTGCCATCCCCTCCGTCGCCGGCGATGACTTCAATCCTCGCTTCGTCAATGAACTTCATGCGTAACTCCGTCCCGTGGTGTACTGCCAGATGGTGCTGCTGAATACTACTGGATGCTGCTATTTTGCCGCGCCCGCCGCGCGATGATCAATCGACCGAACGGCATAGGCGCAGCGCCGGAATTGCAGCGCCAACGTCCCTTGCCGCAATAAAAAAAGCCCCGCTAACTTCGCGGGGCCTTTTTCCGGTCCTGAAGCCCGTGCCTGAGTGAACTCAGACTGCTGCCGGGACGACGTTGACCATGTGCTTCTTCGCGGCGCCTTTCGTCGAGAACTGAACGTGGCCGTCCGTCAGCGCGAACAAGGTGTGATCCTTGCCGATGCCGACGTTCTCGCCAGCGTGCATACGCGTGCCACGTTGACGAACGATGATGCCGCCAGCGTTGATAGCCTGACCGCCGTACACTTTCACGCCAAGTCGCTTCGACTCGGAGTCGCGGCCGTTCCGGGACGATCCGCCTGCCTTTTTGTGTGCCATTTGATTTGCTCCTTAACCGGTGCGCTTACGCGTTGATCGCGTCGATGCGCAGTTCGGTATAGTTCTGGCGGTGGCCGCCATGCTTCTGGTAGTGCTTCCGGCGACGCATCTTGAAGATGGTCACTTTCTTGTGACGACCTTGCGACACGACGGTAGCCTTGACGGAAGCCCCACTGACCAGCGGCGCACCGAACTTAATCGATTCGCCTTCGCCCACTGCGAGAACCTGGTCGAGCGTGATTTCAGCGTCAATGTCTGCCGGTATCTGTTCTACTTTAAGTTTTTCGCCGACGGCAACTTTATACTGCTTGCCACCGGTTTTTATGACCGCGTACATTGAGAACCTCACTCTGTGTTCATTTTTTCCACGCACCGCGCGCGGAAACCCGTGATTATACATAGAGTTAGCTGCTCGGTCAAAACTCATTCAGAGCGGCCCTGCGTTCCGCCCGCGCGACGCGCAGCCCAGCGCCTGGCGGTGTCCACGAGCGCGCCGCGCGGCAGTCCGCGACCCGGAACAACCGCGATTCGCCTTATAATTCGCGGCACTACCCAATTCAGCCATCATGTCGTCGACTGCCACCACCTCCTCCAACGCCGCCAGCCTGCTCGCTCCGATCGCCGAAGACATGCAGCAGGTGAATCGCGTCATCCGGCACCGTCTTGCGTCCGAGGTGATGCTGATCAACCAGATTTCCGAGTACATCATCAGTGCCGGCGGCAAACGGCTGCGGCCGGCGCTGCTGCTCCTGGTGGCCGGCGCGCTCGGCGAAACCACGGGGCACCGGCACGAACTGGCGGCGGTCGTCGAATTCATTCACACGGCAACCCTGCTGCACGACGACGTGGTCGACGAATCGGATCTGCGGCGCGGCCGCCAGACCGCCAACGCGCTGTTCGGCAATGCGGCGAGCGTGCTGGTCGGCGACTTTCTCTATTCGCGCTCGTTCCAGATGATGGTGGGCGTGGGCAAGATGCGTGTCATGGAGATTCTGTCGGAAGCCACCAATATCATCTCCGAAGGTGAAGTGCTGCAGCTGCTGAACATGCACGACGCCGACGTGGACCAAGCCCGCTACATGCAGGTGATCCGCTACAAGACTGCCAAGCTCTTCGAGGCCGCGGCTCAGCTCGGCGCGGTGCTGGCCGGCGCAGATGCCAGAACCGAAGCAGCGGCGGCGGAATTCGGCCGGCGCATCGGTACGGCTTTCCAGATCATGGACGACTGGCTCGACTACACGGGCACGGCGGAGTCGATGGGGAAAAATGCCGGCGACGATCTGCGCGAGGGCAAGCCCACGCTGCCGCTCATCTATTTGATAGAGCGCGGCACGCCCGAGCAGTCGGCTCTCGCTCGCGAGGCCATCGAGCAAGGCGGCACCGACCGTTTCGACACGATTTTCGAGGCGATCACACGTTCCGGCGCGCTGGATCACACGCTCGAATGCGCGAAACAGGAAGCACAGGCCGCGGCAGCCGCGATTTGTTCGTTTCCTGATTCCATTTACAAAGAAAGCCTGCTAGAATTATGTTCTTACTCGACGGCGAGACAGTCTTAAACAAGACTCAAACGCCGGTTTAGTCTGAATCGAGTCTGCAGTACACATCGGGGTGTAGCTTAGCCTGGTAGAGCGCTACGTTCGGGACGTAGAGGCCGGAGGTTCGAATCCTCTCACCCCGACCAGATTCGCCTTGTTAGTTCAAGGCTCGAAAAACCGCCCAGCTTGCTCGGCGGTTTTTTGTTTTTGCGGCCAGATCTTGCCGCCCTGCTCGCCGCGCCCGCACGCGGTTCTAGCTGAAGCCGCCCGGCTCGCAACTTCCCTGGTGGCGGGTTGCGCCGCCCCCTCTGCTATATTCTCCCCATCCTTTTCCCCTCTTCTATCCTTCACGACGCGTGGAACAACTTCCCTTATGGGCGCAGATTGGCGCCGTCTTTCTGCTGCTTATCTGCTCGAGCTTTTTCTCCATATCCGAAACGGCGATGATGGCGCTCAACCGCCATCGCCTGAAGCACCTTGCCAGCAAGAATGCGCTCGGCGCGAAGACCACTCAGGGTCTTCTGGCGCACACGGATCAACTGCTGAGCGTCGTGCTGATCGGCAACAATCTGTTCAACACCATCATTCCGGTGCTGACCACTTCGATCGCGCTGCATACGTTCGGTCGTAACAACGTGGTGCTGTCTATCGCGACCGGCATCGTCGCGTTTCTGATTATCGTTTTCGCCGAGATCACGCCGAAAATCGTCGGCGCGACGTTTCCCGAAAAGATCGCGCTGCCCGCCAGCCTGCTCATCGCGCCGATGATGCGCATCGCCAGGCCGCTCGTCTGGTTCGTCAATCTGTTCGCCACCGGCATCCTGCGGGTGCTGCACATCAACACACAAGGCGCGCGCGATCAGCGCCTCTCCACAGAAGAACTGCGCACCATCGTGCTCGAGTCCGGCAGCTTCATGCCGACCAAGCACCGCAGCATTCTCCTCAACCTGTTCGACCTCGAAAACATTTACGTCGACGATGTGATGATCCCGCGGCGACGCATCGAGGCGCTCGACTTCGACGCGCCGTTCGAGCAGATTCTGCATCAGCTCGAAACCTGCTATCACAACAAGCTAGTCGTCTATCAAGGCGACATTGACCGCGTGCTCGGCGTGCTGCACGTTCGCAAGACACTGGCCGCTCTGCACAACCAGGAACTGGAGCGCGAGACGCTGCGCGAGCTGCTCGCCGAGCCGTACTTCGTGCCGACCGGCACGCCGGTGTTCCAGCAATTGCAGTACTTCCAGGAGAGCCGCCATCGCATCGCGCTCGTCGTCAACGAATACGGCGAGTTGCAAGGGCTCGTGACGCCGGAAGACATCATCGAGGAACTGATCGGCGAGTTCACCACGTCGATCCCGCGCGGCGCCAATTCGCGCGGGGGCTGGAACGAGCTCGGCGAATGCATCGTCGCGGGCAGCATGCCGCTGCGTGAACTGAACCGCTGGTTGCAACTCTCGCTGCCCACCGACGGCCCGAAAACGCTTAACGGGCTGATCCTCGAAATTCTCGAAGACATTCCCGATGGCGACGTCTGTGTGCAGATCGGCGACGTAAAGCTCGAAGTGATGCGCAGCGACGACCAGGCGATCCGCACCGTCAAGCTGTTCAAGCCGCCAGCGCGCGGGAAGGGCGGCAAGGCGCTGCTGGGTTAAAGCCTACCGGTTGAGATCGAGGTAGAGGCCGGGCGCACACCCCAGCATCGCACAAGCCCGTCCCGGGTGCCATTAGCCGAATGGCCGAGTGGCGGCCCCGCCCGCCTTGCTCGAAGATGAAGCCGTCGTGTTCTACAGGCGGCTAGTCGCCGGCTCTTCATGCAAGCTTCTTTTCAACCCGCGGCCTTGCTGCGGCCACTACCGGCAGGCAGCGAGAACGCCCCTCGCAATAAGCCAAACGCGCGCACCGGCGAAACCGACGGCGTTGCCGCACTGGCCCACGATCCTGACAACGCCCCCGCCGTGCGTCTGCTCACTGACACGCTGCGGGAAGCGACACGTCGCAACGCGTCGGATCTGCACATCGAACCAGCGGAAAACGGCTGGCGGGTGCGCTTGCGCATCGACGGCGTGCTGCATGAAATAGCGACGCCGCCCGCCCATCTGCGGGACGCCTTTATCACGCGCGTGAAGGTTCTGGCGCGCATGGACATCGCCGAGCGGCGTGTTCCACAGGACGGCCGGCTTCGGCTGGCCACGTCGCCGGGACGAATCGAGGACTACCGCGTCAACTCGCTGCCCACGCTGTTCGGGGAAAAGCTCGTATTGCGCAGGCTCGACGCGCTGCCAACCGATCTTTCGCTCGACTCGCTCGGGCTCGATGCACGGCAGCGCGATGCCGTCGATTCTGCAATTCGCGCGCCGCACGGCCTCGTGCTCGTCACGGGGCCGACAGGCAGCGGCAAGACGCTGTCGTTGTACTGCTTCCTGAATCTGCTCAACAGCGAGTCGCGCAATGTGTGCTCGGTCGAAGATCCGGCAGAAATCCAGTTGGCCGGCATCAATCAGGTCAGCGTGCGTGAAAAGGCCGGGCTCACTTTCGCCGTCGCGTTGCGTGCCTTTCTACGCCAGGATCCGGACGTCGTCATGGTTGGCGAAATACGCGACGATGAAACCGCCGACGTCGCCGTTAAGGCCGCGCAAACCGGCCACCTGGTGCTGTCGACGTTGCACACGAACGACGCGCCAGCCGCTGCCGCGCGTCTGATCGACATTGGCGTGGCGCCGTACAACCTCGCGGCCGCCCTGCGCATGGTGACGGCGCAGCGGCTGGTGCGCCGCCTGTGCAAAGCTTGCCGGACGCCCGCGCCACACTCCGCCGCGGCACTTCGTTCAGCGGGCTTTGCCGAAGAACAGATCGACGGTTGGCAGCCCTACGCTGCGAAGGGTTGTGCGGCTTGTCACGGCATTGGCTATCGGGGCCGCGTCGGCGTCCATCAGGTTATGCCCGTGTCCGATGCGATGCGTGAGTTGATCGTCGCGCGAGCGGGAACGCACGAACTCGCGCGGCAGGCGCGCAGCGAACGCATCGGCACGCTTCGCGACGCCGCGTTGGCTCGCGTGCGCGACGGCACGACGAGCCTCGCCGAAGCACTCGCCGCCACCGAGGTCGCGTGAATAATACCGTTACACGTCGCCCTGCATCGACCGACACGCGCTTCCGATGGCACGGTGTCGATCCCGACGGCAACCATAGAACGGGCTTGCTCATTGCGCCGGATGCGGGCACCGCTCGCGCTCTGCTCAAGCGCGACAACCTGTTCGTGGTCGATCTGAAAGCCGACGGACCGGCGCCGCGCCCGAAAGCGAATACCGCAGACGTCACGCTGTTCACACGCCAGCTAGCAAGCCTGCTGCGCGCCGGCTTGCCGCTCGCTCCCGCACTGGACCTATTGGGCCAAGCGCAAAGTTCGCGCCGTCCGGGCATGCCGCGGATCGTCGGCGCATTGGCTCGCGACATCACTGCCGGCCTGCGATTTTCGGCTGCCTTGCAACAGCATCCCTTGCAGTTCAACGCTTTGTATTGTCAACTCGTCGAAGTGGGCGAGGCCGCTGGCGCTCTGCCCGCGGTTCTAGCGCGTATCGCCGACGACCGCGAGCGCGCCGCCGCGCAACGGGCGAAAGTGCGCGCGGCGTTGACCTATCCTGTCGTAATCCTGCTGCTGGCTCTGGCGATCACCGCCGCTTTGCTCGTCTGGGTGGTGCCGACTTTCAAACAGATCTTCGACGGATTTGGCGCGCGTTTGCCCGCGCCAACACAGTTCGTACTAGCGCTGTCGTCGGGTGCCGCGCAATGGAGTGTGCCCGCCATCGCAGTCATCGTCGCGGCGTATTTCGCGGCGACGTTTCTTCTGCGGCGTTCCGAAACGGCGCGCCTCCGCTTCGCGCGTTTATCGCTGAAAATACCGGTTGCCGGTTCACTGCTGGCCACGCTCTGCGCCGCTCGGTGGAGCCGCGCGCTCGGCACCTTGCTGTCGGCCGGCACGCCGCTCGCCGACGCATTCGATTCGCTGACTCACGCCACGGGCAACGCCTTTTTCGATCGCGCAACTGTGGACATCGCGGCGCGCCTGCGGCGCGGCGAACGGCTTGCAGCGGCCATGCGTTCGGCAAGCTGCTTCCCGCAAGATGTCGTGCAGCCGGTCGCCGTTGCCGAGGAGTCCGGAGCACTCGACACCATGCTTCTCGACGTGGCGTCGCTGGCCGATCGTCAGGTAGACGAAAAGATCGGCACGCTGTCGAGTCTGTGCGAACCGCTCGTCATCATTGTGCTGGGGGCGCTGGTCGGCGGGCTTGTCATCGCGATGTATCTTCCCATTATTCAACTCGGCAACGTGGTGTAGCATCGCAGCCGAATCCACCGTATCGTCCATGCAGGCAGCTCACTCACTCGTGCCAGAAACCTCCTCCAACCTGCTTTCGGGCTCGCTTTCGAACCTGCTGCCGGATCATTTCGCAGCGGGTCTCGGTCAGGCATTCGGCAGCCTGCCGCCCGCCTTGCAGTTTGCTTTTGCGATCGTATTCGGGCTCGTCATCGGCAGCTTCCTGAACGTCGTCGTGCATAGAGTGCCGATCATGCTCGAACGCGCATGGCGCCTGGAAGTGAGCGAGGCGACCAACCAACCTCTCGAAGAAGACGGCCTGCCGGCGCGCTACAACCTGTGGGTGCCACGCAGCGCCTGTCCTCACTGCGGGCATGTGTTGCACGCATGGGAGAACCTGCCGTTGATCAGCTATCTGCTGCTGCGCGGGCGCTGTTCCTCATGCGGGGCGCGCGTGAGCCCGCGTTATCCGCTACTCGAACTCTGCACTGCAGCCCTCGCAGCCGGCGCTCTCGCGCTGTTCGGTCCAACGCTCGCCGCGCTCGCCGCGTTCGGACTGTGCGCCGCCCTGCTCGCGATGAGCGCCATCGACATCGACACGCATCTGCTACCGGACTTGATGACGTTGCCCCTGCTTTGGGCAGGCATCATCGTCAACTACTACGGCGTGTTCGCGAGTCTCCAGGATGCCGTGCTCGGCGCCATTTTCGGCTATCTCGTGCTGTGGGCCGTGCATTGGCTATTCAGGCTCGTGCGAGGTATCGACGGCATGGGTTATGGCGACTTCAAACTGCTCGCGGCGCTCGGCGCGTGGCTTGGCTGGGCGGCACTCCCTCAGATCGTGCTGGTCGCCGCCGTCGCGGGCGCGGTCGTCGGTCTCGCGGCAACGTGGCGCGGCCGCATGCGCTTTGAAGAGCCGCTGCCTTTCGGGCCGTTTCTTGCGGCGGGCGGCGTTCTCACCTTGTTTTTCGGCACACCGCTTTACCTGGCTCTCGGAGGCTGAAGCATGTTCGTTGTGGGACTCACAGGCGGCATCGGCAGCGGCAAATCGACTGTTGCCGATCTGTTCGCGGCGCATGGCGTGCCGCTCGTCGACACCGATCTGATCGCGCATCGCATCACCGCGCCGCACGGCATGGCGATGCCCCAGATCGCCGCGGAGTTCGGCAACGAGTTCGTCGCAGCGGACGGCTCGCTCGACCGCGCACGCATGCGCACGCTTGTATTCAGCGACGACGCGGCGCGCAAACGGCTCGAAAACATCACCCATCCGCTGATTCGTGCAGAAACGGAACGCGAGCAACGCGAGGCCACCGGCCCCTATGTGATCGTTGTGGTCCCGCTGCTGGTGGAGTCAGGCAGCTGGAAAACCCGCGTGAATCGCGTACTCGCCGTGGATTGCAGCATGGAGACGCAAATCTCGCGCGTAATGAACCGCAATGGTTTCAGCCGCGAACAGGTGCTCGCGATCATCGCCCGCCAAGCTACGCGCGAAGCGCGGCTCGCCGCGGCAGATGACGTGATCTTCAACGACAATGCGCCGCTCAGTGCGCTCGAAGCGCAAGTCGAGGCGCAGCATCGCGCATACCTGGCGCTGGCTCGCGCAGAGCCTGTGTGACCGATTGGCGCGAAACGTTGAACTTTGGCTTGAGCTGTATGCCGAAGCAGCGGAAAACCATCAAAAACGCGCCCGAAAATGTGCAAAAACCCGCAGGAAAAGCGCGTGATTGCTAGGGTAGTCCCACGGCATTAGAATGTCCTGCATTCCCGTCACCGACCACGCCCGAGGCGAGCCCGCTTGATCCTTTACGAGTACCCCTTCAACGAGCGAATCCGGACGCTATTGCGCCTCGAAGACCTGTTCGAGCGCTTCACGTTTTTTCTGACGCAAGAAGACGCCAGGGAACATCATGTCGCACTCACCACGCTCTTCGAAATCACAGAGGTGGCGGGTCGCGCGGATCTCAAGTCCGATCTGATGAAGGAACTCGAACGGCAGCGGCAAACGCTCGCACCGTTTCGCGGCAATCCGGGAATCGAGCAGAGCGCGCTTGAAGCAGTGCTCGGCGAAATCGAGCACACGTTGGCGGGACTTTCGCAGATGCAGGGCAAGACGGGCCAGCATCTTGCGGAGAACGAATGGCTCGCGAGCATCCGCAGCCGGGCGATCATTCCGGGCGGCACCTGCAAATTCGACCTGCCCTCTTATTACGCGTGGCAGCAACTGCATCCGGATCAGCGGCGTCAGGACATTGCCAAGTGGGTCACACCGCTGCTGCCTTTGCGCGACGCGGCCACGATTGTGCTGAGGCTTGCACGGGAGTCGGGGCAGGCGTCGAAGGTTATGGCCATGGCAGGCAGCTATCAGCAAATGCTGTCGGGCCGCTCGTATCAGTTGATGCAGGTGCGCGTGGCGCCTGAATTGCGCGTGATTCCCGAGGCCAGCGCCAACAAATACATGCTCTGGGTGCGCTTCACGGTGCAGGACGGCGATTTGCGTCCGCGTGCCGTCGATGTGGATGTGCCCTTCCAGCTCACGCTTTGCAGCCTGTAAGCAAGCCCTTCGCGAGCGCTGCACGGACTCAATAAAGCGGTCGGCTTGCTCGCCGCGCCTTTAAAGCGGCAGCAAAAGCCCCTATATTCGTTACTTGTTCCATTTGTACTGACCGCCTGACCGTATGCCAACCGTCGTCAAATGCCCCACCTGCGGAAAGGACGTCCGCTGGACACCCGAAAACCGCTTCCGCCCGTTCTGCTCGGACCGCTGCAAACAGATCGATCTCGGCGCGTGGGCCGCTGAAAAGTACAAAATCGGCGGGACCGATCAGGAAGCGCCGTCAGACGAGACGCCTGGCGGCGACTACAACCCGCATTGAGCGCGCGGGGCGCGTCGTCCGCTTGAACCTGTCAGCGTTTCTCCGACGCGAGCCACTCCAGCACGGGAATGGTCGCCGGCAGGAGCGGCGCAACCTCGGCCGGCAGCGCCTGCCACACGAACGCTTGGCCTTCGCGGCCGTGCGGCTCGCCCTTCCACTGCGTCACCTTGCAGAAAAAGAGCCGCACATAAGCATGCGGATAATCGTGTTCGAGCGTATGCCAAAGGTGGCACGCTTCCACTTCGATGCCCAGCTCTTCATGTAACTCGCGGGCAAGCGCCGCCTCGACCGATTCGCCCGTCTCCAGCTTACCGCCCGGGAATTCCCAGTAGCCCTCGTACGGCTTGCCCGCCGGACGCTGCGCGAGCAGATAGCGCCCGTCCGGCTGCACGAGCACGCCGACGGCGACTTCCGTCACCGGACGACCGGCCGAGTTCGTCTGCGCGTCGCTCATGCTTCGGATTTCCGGCCTGACCAGTCGCGCGCAAACTGCCACGCGACGCGCCCCGAGCGCGAACCGCGCTCGAGTGCCCACACGAGCGCGTCGCCGCGCGCCGCTTCGACTTCAGCGTCATTGCAGCCGAAATGCCGCAGCCAGTGGCCGATGATCGACAGGTAGTCGTCCTGCTTGAACGGATAGAAGCTGACCCACAGGCCGAAACGTTCCGACAGTGAGATCTTTTCTTCGACCAGTTCGCCGGGATGAATCTCACCGTCTGACGTGTGCTTATAGGTCTCGTTGTCGCTCATGTACTCCGGCAACAGATGGCGGCGGTTCGACGTCGCGTAAATGAGCACGTTGTCCGATTGCGCGGCAACCGAGCCGTCGAGCGCAACTTTCAGCGCCTTGTAGCCCGACTCGCCGTCTTCGAACGAGAGGTCGTCGCAGAACACCACGAAGCGCTCCGGCCGCTTCGCAATCAGATCGACGATGTCGCCCAGATCGTGCAAATCGTCCTTGTCCACTTCGATCAGGCGCAAGCCGTCTTTCGCATACGCGTTCAGGCACGCCTTGATCAGCGACGACTTGCCGGTGCCCCGCGCGCCCGTCAACAGCACGTTATTGGCCGGCAGCTTGTGGACAAATTGGCGCGTGTTCTGCTCGATCAGCGCTTTTTGACGGTCGATGTTTTGCAGATCGTCGAGCGTGATGTCGGAGATGGCCGGCACCGGCTGCAGGTAGCCGCGCCCCTGGCGTTTGCGCCAGCGGAAAGCAACCGCCGCCGCCCAGTCGATCTCAGGCGCGGCGGGCGGAAGCATCGCTTCCAGGCGGACGAGCACGGCTTCGGCCCGTGTCAGAAACTGTTCGAGTTTGTCCATAACAATGAGTGAGCAGCCAGAAGCCGCATGATGAACCTGGTTACGAGCGGTAGTCGGCGTTGATGCTCACGTAGTCGTGCGACAGATCGCAAGTCCAGATCGTGGCTTGCGCATTGCCGCGGCCGAGCACGACGCGAATGCCGATCTCGCTCTTTTTCATGACGCGCTGGCCGTCTTCTTCGCGGTACGCCGGATTGCGGCCGCCGGCAGTCGCGACCAGCACGTCGTCCAGATACAGATCGATCTTGCCGACGTCGAGATCGTCGATGCCGGCATAGCCGATAGCCGCGAGAATGCGGCCGAGGTTCGGGTCCGATGCATAAAAGGCTGTCTTCACGAGCGGCGAATGGCCGATCGCATACGCGATCTGCCGGCATTCACCGACGCTCGAACCGCCTTCTACGTGCACCGTCATGAATTTGGTCGCGCCTTCGCCGTCGCGCACGATCAGCTGCGCGAGCGTCTGTGCGACTTCGGTCACCGCGTCGCGCAACGCTGCGTAAGCGGGCGAGTCGGTGGAGGTGATCGCCGGCAGGCTCGATTTGCCCGACGCGATCAGGATGAACGAATCGTTCGTCGACGTATCGCCGTCGATCGTGATGCAGTTGAACGACCGGTCTGCAACGTGTTTGACCAGCGCGTCGAGCACCGGCTGAGCAAGCGCCGCGTCGAACGCGAGGAAGCCGAGCATGGTCGCCATGTTCGGTTTGATCATGCCGGCGCCCTTGCTGATGCCGGTCAGCGTGACGGTGTGGCCCTCGATCGTGACCTGGCGCGAGGTCGCCTTCGGCAGCGTGTCGGTGGTCATGATCGCCTGCGCGGCGTCGTACCAGTTGGCTTCCTTGCGGTTCGCGAGCGCGGCCGGCAAACCCGCCTTCAGACGATCGACCGGCAACGGCTCCAGAATCACGCCCGTTGAAAACGGCAGCACCTGCTCCGGCGCGATGTCCGCGAGGCGCGCGAGTTCCACGCAGGTTTCGCGCGCCGCGACGAGACCCGGTTCGCCGGTGCCCGCGTTCGCGTTTCCGGTGTTGATCACCAGGGCCCGAATCGGCTTGCCGCCGGCGCGCACGCGCTCCAGATTCTCGCGGCACACCGTGACCGGCGCCGCGCAAAAGCGGTTCTGCGTGAAGACGCCGCCTACCGTCGCGCCTTCATCGACGGAAATGACGAGCACGTCCTTGCGGTTCGGCTTGCGAATGTTCGCCTCCGCCCAACCGAGCGTGACGCCGGCGACGGGATGCAGTTGAGCGGGATCGATCGAGGGGAAATTGACAGCCATGGTCGCGACCTGTCGAAGAAAATGCCGGCGAGTGCCGGCATTGAGGGAAACGGAACTGGTAGCTCGGCCAAATGCCGGACCACCGCGAAATCAGCAACACAACACGGTCAGGAAAGACTGCGCCATGCGACGCGGCGCGCTTGTCAGCGCGCCGCCCAAGGCATTATGCGATCTTGCCGTGACACTGCTTGTACTTCTTGCCGCTGCCGCACGGGCACGGATCATTGCGGCCGACCTTCGGCACATTGTCCGTGCCAACGGGCGACGCCGTTTGCGGCGAGGAGCCGTGGCTCATCGCGTCGCCGATCATCGCGGCAGTTGCGGCCTCTGCTGCAGCAGGTGCCGCGGACGAAGCTTCGGCAAATTCGGCGTGACGGAACTCGACGTTCTCGAGGTGGCCGCCCTGCTCTTCCATCTGTTCGGCCGCCTGCTCCAACTGCTCGGGCGACTGGATCTGTACGTTCATAACCACGCGAGTGACTTCGAGCTTCACGGCGTCGAGCATGGCGGCGAACAGTTCGAACGCCTCGCGCTTGTATTCCTGCTTCGGGTTCTTCTGCGCATAGCCACGCAGATGGATGCCCTGACGCAAGTGGTCGAGCGCGGCGAGATGTTCGCGCCAGCTGCGGTCGAGCGTTTGCAGCATGATCGAACGTTCGAACGCGCTAAACGACTCGCGGCCGACCAGTTCAACCTTGGCTTCGTATGCTTCGTCTGCGGCGGCTTGCACCGCTTCGAGAATTTCGTCGGACGTGATCGAGTTCGACTCGTTGATCATTTCCTGGATCGCGAGGTCGAGCTGCCATTCGTTGCGCAGCGCTTCCTCCAGTTCCGGCACGTCCCACTGTTCTTCAATGCTGCCCGCCGGCACGAACTGGTGAACGATCTCCGCGATCACGCCATGACGCATCGCGCCGATGGTTTCGGTAATATCGTTCGCCTCGAGCAGTTCGTTACGCTGCTGGTAGATCACCTTGCGCTGATCGTTCGAGACGTCGTCGTATTCGAGCAGTTGCTTGCGGATGTCGAAGTTGCGCGCCTCGACCTTGCGCTGCGCCGATTCGATGGAGCGCGAGACGATGCCCGCTTCGATCGCCTCGCCTTCCGGCATCTTCAGGCGGTCCATGATCGCGCGCACACGGTCGCCCGCGAAAATGCGCAGCAGCGGATCTTCCAGCGACAGGTAAAAGCGCGACGAACCCGGGTCGCCCTGACGGCCCGCACGGCCGCGCAACTGGTTGTCGATCCGCCGCGATTCGTGGCGCTCCGTGCCGATGATGTGCAGACCGCCCGCGGCCTTCACCTGATCGTGCAAGGCCTGCCATTCGTCATGCAGCTTCTGGATGCGGCGCTGCTTTTCGTCGTCGGGGATCGTCTCGTCGAGTTCAATGAACGACGCCTGTTTTTCCGCATTGCCGCCGAGCACGATGTCAGTGCCGCGACCGGCCATGTTCGTGGCGATTGTAATGCGCTTCGGACGGCCCGCTTCCGCCACGATCTCCGCTTCGCGCGCGTGCTGCTTCGCGTTGAGCACTTCGTGCGGCAAACCAGCCTGCTTCAACAGATGCGAGAGCAGTTCCGAATTTTCAATCGACGTGGTGCCGACCAGCACCGGCTGACCGCGCTCGTAGCAGTCACGGATGTCGCGGATCACCGCGTCGTAACGTTCCTTGGCGGTCTTGTAGATCTGATCCTGCTTGTCGATCCGCTTGGGCGGACGGTTGGTCGGGATCACGACCGTTTCGAGACCGTAGATCTCGTTGAATTCATACGCTTCGGTGTCGGCCGTGCCGGTCATGCCGGACAGCTTGGCGTACATGCGGAAGTAGTTCTGGAACGTGATCGAAGCGAGCGTCTGGTTCTCGCTTTGAATCTTCACGTGCTCCTTCGCCTCGACAGCCTGGTGCAAACCGTCCGACCAGCGGCGGCCTGCCATCAGACGGCCGGTGAATTCGTCGACGATGATCACCTCGCCGTTCTGCACGACGTAGTGCTGGTCCTTGTAGAACAGCGTGTGCGCGCGCAGCGCGGCGTACACATGGTGCATCAACGTGATGTTCTGCGGCGCGTACAGGCTTTCGCCCTCGCCGATCAGGCCCCATTCGGCCAGCAGACGCTCCGCTTTCTCGTGACCCGATTCGGTCAGGAAGACCTGGCGGCCTTTCTCGTCGAGCGTGTAGTCGCCCGGCTTTTCCACGCCTGTGCCGTCAGCCTTTTCTTCGCCAATCTGGCGCTCGAGCAGCGGCGGCAGCGCGTTCATGCGCACGTAGAGTTCGGTGTGATCTTCTGCCTGACCGGAGATGATCAGCGGGGTACGCGCCTCGTCGATCAGGATCGAGTCCACTTCGTCGACCACGGCGAAGTTCAGCGCTCGCTGCACGCGGGCTTCCGGCTCGTACACCATGTTGTCGCGCAGGTAGTCGAAGCCGAACTCGTTGTTCGTACCGTACGTGATGTCGGCCGCGTATGCCTGCTGCTTCATCTCGTGGTCCATCTGCGACAGATTGATGCCGACGGACATACCGAGGAAGTTGTAGAGGCGCGCCATCCACTCGGCGTCGCGCTGGGCCAGATAGTCGTTCACCGTGACGACGTGAACGCCGCGGCCCGACAGCGCGTTCAGATACACCGGCAGCGTGGCGACGAGCGTCTTGCCTTCGCCGGTGCGCATTTCGCCGATCTTGCCGTAGTGCAGAACCATGCCGCCGATCAGCTGCACGTCGAAGTGGCGCATTTTCAGCACGCGCTTGCTCGCCTCGCGGCAGACCGCGAACGCTTCCGGCAGCAGTTTATCGAGCGACTCGCCGCTCGCGACGCGTTGGCGGAACTCGTCCGTTTTCGCGCGCAGTTGATCGTCCGTCAATTGCTCGATCTGCGGTTCGAGCGCATTGATCGCCGCGACGGTCTTTTGATATTGCTTGACTAGCCGCTGGTTGCGGCTGCCAAAAATCTTCTGTAGAAAACCGGTGGTCATCGGATCGGTGTCTGCGTCGCGGCTTCGGCTGGGTTGCGGCGTGCGATTAAAGCACGCGCGCTCCGGGGTCGGAGTGGCCTCGGCGGCTTAGTCCAAGAGTGAATTGTCGGGTAGCCCGACCTTCTTACGAAGATCGGGCCCCCCGAGAACCGTACGTGCGAGTTTCCCCGCATACGGCTCAAATCTACAAACAAAGTTCTGTCTACGACAGAACCGGCTTAGTTACTACAAGTTTACCAACGTGTACCTGCTGGTGACAGTGCGGGTGAAGCAAGACCCGGTTGGACAACTTGTCTGACCCGCCATGCATCCGATATTCCAGATGATGGTCGTGCCAGCCTGTTTCGTCCGTCAAGGCACAGCCGCAGTGCGCACACAGCCCGCTCTGCGACATGTACAGCTTTGCCCACTGTTTCCGGTAGCGCATCGAATCCCACAGACGCGTCTGCCGCAGTTGCTCGCCATATTGCTCCCACTTCGGATCAAAGGGATTGAATTCTCCTTGGATCTTCTTGTGTCTCCTGATCGCCGTACCGCTGAGTTGGTACAACTCCATCAGGCCCCAACTGCCATCGTCTCGAACCGTCCGGACCGCAAACACCCACTGTCGAGCGTCGATTGAGTGGAAGTACTTCTGTCGCACCCAACTGCTGCTCTTTCGGGGATGTCGCCGCTTGGACCACCACCAGAGCCTCCGGAACACCAGATGCTCCATGTGGGTGTACGCCTTTTTGGCCGTAACCGGATGGTGATACTGCGCCCATCCGCGCAACATTGGATTTAGCAGTCGGATCATCTCCTCCTGCTTCACCGTCTTGTTGCTGCGAATCGTTTCCGCCACCTTGCTGTAGAACGCTTTCGCGTTCTTCTTGCTCGGTTTGATGAGCATCTTTCCGGAGTACTTTCGGAAATTCCACCCAAGGAAATCGAAGCCGTCGTCAATGTGAGTGATCCGCGTCTTCTCCTCCGATAACTGCAGCCCCCGAACCGCAAGGAATGCCTCTACCCAAGGTCGGACTTCGCACTCCAGCAACTCACGCGAGTCGCCGGTGATTACAAAGTCGTCCGCGTACCGCACCACATTCACTTTGAGCCTTCGAGCTTTCATGATCCCTAGTTTTGCACCGAGGTGCACTTCCAGTTCTCGCTCCAGCCCATTCAGCGTTACGTTTGCCAATGTCGGGGAGATGATTCCTCCCTGCGGCGTACCGGCCTCAGTCGCCTGTAGCTGCCCCTTATAAATCAGGCCAGCCTTCAACCATTTCCGGAGGATTACTCTGTCCATCAGGACATTGTTTTCCAACCAGTCATGACTGATATGGTCAAAGCATCCCTTGATATCCGCTTCGAGGACCCATTTGGCAGAAGCCTTTTGGGACATACAAACGCGGATTTGGGCCATCGCATCAGCTGTCGAACGATTTAGCCTGAACCCGTAGGAATTCAGGTCACTCGTCGATTCCGATACTGGCTCCAACGCCAGCAGATGCAGAGCTTGCATCGCCCTGTCCCGCATGGTCGGAATGCCCAGAGGGCGTTCCTTCCCATTGGCCTTGGGGATAAAGACTCTCCGTAATGGCAGAGGCTTGTATCCGCGCCGCTTCAACCTGCCGATGGCTTCCCACCGGCTGTCAGGCGAATCCCATAGCTCGCGATCGACTCCAGCCGTTCGCGCACCCTGGTTTTGCGTAACACGTCGTACCGCATACAGCTTCGCAGACAACGTGCGAGTTAGCATCCGTTGCAGGGCTTTCACCCTACGCCAGTCACCTTCCCGCGTCGCCTTCGCAATTCGAATCTGCATCCCTCTCACGTTCCGCTCAACCCGTCGCCAATCTACGGCGTACCAGTTGTCCGGCGCGCGGGAAAGCGCAGATCCGGTCTTTCGACCAGATACTTTCATGCTGCTCTCCTCCCTGGAAAAGTCCCCAGACAGAAGGCGCATCTCCCCCAGCGGGGTAGATACACCCCGCTGGGGAACAACAAAACTCAATGCAGGCGCATGCACCTGCATCTGACCAAGTTACAGAGGGTAGTCAGCCGTCTTGCGACGGTAGACCAGACGGAAGTCTGCCCGCTTTCGCGTGGGGTGATGTTCCAACCCCTATCCGAGCCATTACAGCCCGGCTTTCGCTTTTTCCGTCCTCCCATACCTGCACAATCAACAGCGTCCCTTGCGGTTCGCCTGCCAGCCTTACTGCGCTGGCAACCATACAGGCTTACCACGTTCCCGGCATGTCACACGACTGACTTAGGTTCTGCCTATTCCCCGGCGGTATCACGAACGACGTAACCCGAGATTCGAGCGGGCTATCCAACCGCATACCTTTTTGGTTAGTGCCTATCAGCAGCTTTGGCACACAATGCTAACGAGGTTTATCAGCAGTTCACTTCCGTTAACCCTATCAGCCAGCCTAGCGCCTTACCCCCTTGCTGCTAGGAGTATCCAGACCGCTCCTCGCGGAACCAATCTGCCCGAAACGTCCGGGGGCTACATTGTCAGAAGAGCTTCACACGCCACCGTTGCCAGCGACGCATGTCTTCCTAGGCTACTGCTGGTCGTACAGCAGGTTCACTACCCTCGTCGTCCAGCAAACGAGGTCGAACAATGACACACCGAGCTTTTCGCTCGTATCGTTTAGCGAAACCCTTGCTTGAAGGCGAGGGAATTGCAAACATCACCCCGCCCTGTCGGCGGAGGTGAAGCCGCTGACTGGGCGGGACCTGACGGTAATCAGGCCCATGCAACAAGGTTCCCGGCTGATTGCTCCGGTTTCCAATTTCACTACAAGGATGCTTCCCAGAGGGTTGCATCTGCTTCCTAAAGTGCGGCCCACAAGGGGGCCGCCTGCGGAGGGCATGGTGAGTTGCCTCAATAACCCTCTAGTCGATGCTCCGTAACGTGGAGCAGTCGGACACGAGCGTGCGTGTCGCACCGAATCGGGCATTTTAGCACGCGCCCCCGCCTGCGCTGATGTCGCCAGCGCGACGCCGGCAAGGCAGCGGAGCCCGCCGCGCCGCCCTTCGACGGCGTACACACGGGCGGGTCTGCGTGCATCCCGCGCGGTACAATCGGGGCGTGTTCGCGCATTGGGTGCGAACGCGCCGCCACTGTCAAACATGAGCCGTTTCCCCTCGTTTTCAAGGCCGCCGCCAAAGCAGTTCAACGTGCGCCGGCCCCAGCCGGTAGCCGAAGTGCTCAATCGCACCGACGCGTTTGCCGCGCTGCGGGCGGGCGTCGAGCAGATTGCCGCCTTGGAGAAAGACCTGCGGGACCTGCTGCCCGATTACCTGGCGACGAGCGTGGAACCCAGTTTTATCAAGGAAGGCGTGCTGGCGCTTTTCGCCGCCCACAACGCGTTGGCGGCGCGACTGCGGCATCTGGAGCCGCGGTTGCTGTCGGACCTGCAGCAGCGCGGCTGGCCGGTCAACGCGTTGCGTATCCGTGTGCGGCCGCAGCCCGCTAAGGAGCCGCCGCCGGTCAAGCAGGCGCGCATGACGCCCGTCGGCGCCGAGGCGTTACACGCGCTCAGCGAATCGCTTGCGCCCTCGCCGCTGCAGGAAGCGTTGGCGAAAATGGCAGCGCGGCATCGGAGAAATCGCTGAACAAAAGAAAAAGCGGCTCGTTGGAGCCGCTTATTTTTCGTGTGTTCGCTTCGGAGATTTCACCGAAGAGGTGAAGTTAATTCGTTACGCAAAAGCCGTCTGCGTCTCATAAGCGAAGCCGCGCGGCGCCTTGCGCGTGTCGTCGAAAGTGACGATCTCGTACGAATCTTCATGCGCGAGCAGTTCCCGCAGAAGTGCGTTGTTCAAGCCGTGTCCCGACTTGTACGCGTTGTACGAAGCCAGCAAAGGATGGCCCACCACATACAGGTCGCCGATCGCGTCCAACATCTTGTGTTTGACGAACTCGTCGTCGTAACGCAGACCGTCGTTGTTCAGAATGCGGTACTCGTCGAGCACGATCGCGTTGTCCATGCTGCCGCCGCGTGCGAGGCCCAACTCACGCATCATTTCCACTTCGTGCGCAAAACCGAACGTGCGTGCGCGAGCGATTTCGCGGACGTACGACGTATTGGCGAAATCGACTTCCAGCGCCTGGCCGGTTTTATCGACAGCCGGGTGACGGAAATCAATCGTGAATTTGAGCTTGAAACCGAAATACGGATCGAGCCGGGCGAATTTATCGCCGTCGCGAATCTCGACAGGCTTGGTGACCTTGATGAATTTTTTCGCTGCGTTCTGCTCTTCGATTCCCGCAGATTGAATCAGAAACACGAACGAGCCGGCGCTGCCGTCCATGATCGGAATTTCTTCAGCGGTGACGTCGACATACAGGTTGTCGATGCCCAGTCCGGCGCAAGCGGACATCAAATGCTCGATGGTCGAGACGCGCGCGCCGTCTTTCTGCAACACGGAAGCGAGACGTGTATCGCCGATCGCCATTGCCGACGCGGGGATGTCTACCGGCGTGGGCAAATCCACGCGCGAAAACACGATGCCCGTGTCCGGCGCTGCCGGGCGAAGCGCCAGGTCGACCTTACGGCCGGAGTGCAAGCCGATGCCGACCGTCTTGACGATTGATTTGATGGTGCGCTGCTTCAACATGGTGATCTTTTATTCGATTGAAAATCCCAATCGGGACTTTTTGTTCCATAGCACGAATTATACTCCATAACCCTAAGAAGCGTCTTCGCACGGAACGTATCAATCTGTTTCGCTGCGTTACCCACATTATTCATTGGGCGCCCGTGAGGGAAAGCGTGACGGGCCGACGTCCGGAACGGAGGCGTTTCCGGTCGTCGGCCCGCGTAACGGCCTGTCACAAAAGCGTCGCATTCACTGTTGCCGCGGTACAACGCGGTTTCCCGCGTGCCGCGTCAGCGTGATGACGCCGCTATAACTAGCTCAACGTAGCGAGGATACTCCTTGCATCGCTCACTTCGAATTTGCCCGCAGCCTCGACGTTCAGCGTCTTGACCACGCCGTTGTCGACAACCATCGCGTAGCGCTGGGAACGGATTCCCATGCCGCGCGCCGACAAATCCTGCTCGAGACCAAGCGCTCGTGTGAAAGCCGCACTGCCATCCGCCATCATGCGCACCTTGCCCGAGGCGTGCAGATCGCGTCCCCACGCGCCCATCACGAACGCGTCGTTCACGGACACACACCAGATTTCGTCGACCCCGAGCGCGTGCAACTGCTCGGCGTATTCGACATAACCCGGTACGTGCTTGGCAGAACAGGTCGGCGTGAACGCGCCAGGCAATCCGAAGATCACCACACGCTTGCCCGCCGTCTGCTCGCGCACGTCGAAGCTATTAGGCCCGATCGTGCAGCCCGCGCGCTCGTCTTCGACATACTCGAAGAGCGTTGCGTCGGGCAGCTTGTCACCAGCTTGAATCATGCTCAGTCCTTTGCATCGATGCGAAGCGTCTCTCGCACGTCATCGTGTCGCAGTGAATCGGCGACAGTTGCCCAAACCGCTTCGTTTTCCGAAGAGGGCACTTGTCCTTGCCGCGAATCCGACGATACGCGGCTTGTTTGCCGTTCACCCGCCACGCTCGTGCATTCGTCCGCCAACGCCCAGGAACAGGCGCGGCAGCGAAAGCCTGCCCGTGCGCTCAGTCCGCCTGCTTGCGCAGGAATGCCGGAATGTCGTACGTGTCGACGCCCTTTTCTTGCAGCGCCTGCACGTGCGAAGCCGCGGTGTCGCGCGACGTGCGCCACACAGCCGGCGTGTCCAGCGCGCCGTAGTCGGCCGTGCTCGCGTGCGACGGCGTTGCGTAGGCCGCGTGTTGCGTGCTGATCGGCTGATTGTCGGTGCCGGTGCGCAGCAGCGTCATGGGTGCCGATTGCTGCTTCTTCGCCGCACGGCCGAGACCCGTTGCCACGACCGTCACGCGCAGCGCGTCGCCCATTGCATCGTCGTACACCGCGCCGAAGATCACGGTTGCGTCTTCTGCAGCATAGCTCTTGATGGTGTTCATCACTTCGCGCGTTTCAGACAGACGCAGCGAACGGCTCGACGTGATGTTCACCAGCACGCCACGCGCGCCCGACAGATCCACGCCTTCCAGCAGCGGGCTGGCCACAGCCTGCTCGGCAGCGAGACGCGCGCGATCGACGCCGGCAACCGTCGCCGTGCCCATCATCGCCTTGCCCTGCTCGCCCATCACCGTCTTCACGTCTTCGAAGTCGACGTTCACCAGACCGTCGACGTTGATGATTTCCGCGATGCCGGCAACTGCGTTGTTCAGAACGTCGTCTGCGCACTGGAAGCACTTGTCCATCTCGGCGTCATCGCCCATCACCTCGAACAGCTTGTCGTTCAGAACGACGATCAGCGAGTCGACGTGATCCTCCAGTTGCTGCGAACCGGCTTCTGCCACACGCATGCGCTTGCCGCCTTCGAATTCGAACGGCTTGCTGACCACGCCTACGGTCAAGATCCCCATTTCCTTCGCGATCTGCGCGACCACCGGCGCTGCGCCCGTGCCCGTGCCGCCGCCCATGCCGGCCGTAATGAAGACCATGTGCGCGCCGCGCAATGCGTCGGCGATGCGCTCACGTGCTTCCTGCGCGGCGGCGTGGCCCATCTCCGGCTTGGCGCCGGCGCCCAAACCCGTGTTGCCCAACTGGATCACCGCGGTGGCGCGCGAACGCGACAAAGCCTGTGCGTCCGTGTTCATCACGATGAAGTCGACGCCTTGCACGCCCTTGTTGATCATGTGCTGAACGGCATTGCCGCCAGCGCCACCTACTCCGACCACCTTGATGATGGTGCCGTTCGTTTCGGTTTCCAGCATCTGGAATTCCATGTTGCCTCCGTCAAGATAAAAAATTCAGCCACTCGGCCGTTATTCGGCAAGAGATCGGGCAACCCCCTGTCGCGCGCCGGCCGCCGGCACCAGCGCGTATTTCTGAAACTGTCGAAAACCCGTTGAAACCTGCTCGGTAAAACAAATTCTTAAAAGTTGCCGAGGAACCAGTCCTTCATGCGCGTGAACACTTGCCCCATCGAACCCGACTGCACCGCCACCTTGCGGCCGCGCATGCGTTGCGAGCGTCCTTCGACGAGCAGGCCCATCGCCGTCGAATAGCGTGGGTTGCGCACCACGTCGGCAAGACCGCCCGCGTATTCCGGCACGCCGATACGCACGGGCTTCAGGAAAATGTCTTCGCCTAGCTCGACCATGCCGAGCATCATCGACGCGCCGCCGGTCAGCACCACGCCGGAACTCAGCAGTTCCTCGTAACCCGACTCGCGCACCACCTGCTGCACGAGCGAAAACAGTTCTTCGACACGCGGCTCGACGACCGCCGCCAGCGCCTGGCGCGACAGCGTGCGCGGGCCGCGCTCGCCGAGACCCGGCACTTCGATCATTTCGTCCGGATCGGCCAGCGCCTGTTTGGCGATGCCGTAGTCGACCTTGATGTCTTCCGCGTCCGGCGTCGGCGTGCGCAAGGCCATCGCGATGTCGCTCGTGATCTGGTCGCCGGCAATCGGAATCACCGCCGTATGCCGGATCGCGCCTTCGCTGAAAATCGCGATGTCCGTCGTGCCGCCGCCGATGTCGACCAGCACCACGCCCAGTTCCTTTTCGTCTTCCGTCAGCACCGCGAGCGACGACGCGAGCGGCTGCAGAATCAGATCGTTCACTTCGAGCCCGCAGCGGCGCACGCACTTCACGATGTTCTGCGCCGCGCTCACCGCGCCCGTGACGATATGCACCTTCACTTCGAGGCGAATGCCGCTCATGCCGATCGGCTCGCGCACATCTTCCTGACCGTCGATGATGAATTCCTGCGTGAGGATATGCAGCACCTGCTGGTCGGTCGGAATGTTGATCGCCTTCGCCGTTTCGATCACGCGCGCCACATCGGCCTGCGTGACTTCCTTTTCCTTGATCGCCACCATGCCGCTCGAATTGAAGCTGCGGATATGGCTGCCGGCAATGCCGGTGAAGACGTTCGTGATCTTGCAGTCGGCCATCAGCTCGGCTTCTTCGAGCGCGCGCTGAATGGACTGCACGGTGGCTTCGATATTCACCACCACGCCTTTCTTGAGCCCCTTCGATTCGCTCTGGCCGAGGCCGATCACCTCGTAGTGACCTTCGCCCTTCAGCTCGGCGACGATGGCCACCACCTTCGACGTCCCGATGTCGAGGGCGACCAGCAGATCTTTATAGTCTTTACTCATAGCGTGCTCATTGCGTGTGATGTCCGTTTACTTCTTGCCCTTGTCGGGTTCGCTGATAAAGCGCATGCCAGCGGCACGAATCGCGAAACCGTTCGGATAGCGCAAGTCCGCATACTCGATATCCTTTCCCCAACGTTGCGTCACCGCGTTCCAGGCCGCGGTTAGGCGCTTGCTCCGATCGAGCAGCGTGTCCTGATTGCGCTCGCGCCCCAACTCCACCTGCATGCCGTTCGACAGCTTGACGGTCCACGCGTAACGCGGCGACAACGTCACTTCTTCGGGCGTGGCGCCAAGCGGCGCGAACCACTTCTGAAAGTCGTGATAACGCGCGACCACTTCTTTCGCCGTACCGTCCGGGCCGTCGAACGCGGGCAGGTCCTGCTCCAGCTCGCCCTGGTTCGCGGTGAACAGATCGCCGTCGACGCTCACCAGTTGATCGCTGCCCCACGTACCAAGCGGTTTGTACTCTTCGAGCGTGACAGCGAGCGCATTCGGCCAGACGCGCCGCACGCTCGCGTGACGCACCCACGGCATCTGCTCGAACGCCTGGCGCGCGACGTCGAGATCGACCGTGAAGAAGTTGCCCTTCAGCCGCCCAACCACGCCTGCGCGCACCGTCGGCGAATTGATATGCTCGGTATCGCCGTCGATCTGGATTTCGCGCAGCGCGAAATTCGGGCGCTGGATCAGCCAGTAACCGCCCGCCGCCAGCAGCACGAGCACCAGCAACGCATGCAATGCGTTGGCGGCGAAATTGAGCTGGCGAACGTTGTTCCACATGGTGTTGCTTTCGGGTTGCCCCGGTTAGTGCTTCGGTTAGTGCTGCCCGTTAATCCTTGAGCGTCAGCGCCAATACGCCGACAACCAGTTCCTGATAGCTGATGCCCACCGCGCGCGCCGCTTTCGGCGGCAACGAGTGATCGGTCATGCCGGGCGCCGTGTTCACTTCGAGGAAATACGGATTGCCGTCGGCGTCCAGCATGAAGTCGGCGCGACCCCAATCGGTGCAGCCCAGAACGTCGAACGCACGTCGCGCCAGCACTTTCAGGCGCGCTTCGTCGTCCGCCGCCAGACCGCACGGAATCAGATACTGCGTGTCGTTCGCGATGTACTTCGCGTGATAGTCGTAAAACTCGCCGGCCGGCACGATGTGGATCACCGGCAAATCCAGGTCGCCCGCAATGCACGCCGTGTATTCGCCGCCGCCTTCAATGCTCTTTTCGACCACCACGATCTTGTCGTACTTGACGGCTTCGACGAGCGCAGCCGGCAATGCGTCGGCGCTTTTCACCTTGATGACCGCGACGCTCGAGCCTTCGCTTGCCGGCTTCACGAAAAGCGGCAATCCGAGCTTCGCGACGATGTCTTTCGCGCGCGCTTCGTAGTCGTCGCCACGCAGTACGGCTTCGAACGGCGGCGTCGGAATACCGAGTTGCTGCCACACGAGCTTGGTGCGGAATTTATCGAGCCCGAGCGCCGAGCCAAGCACGCCGCTGCCCGTGTACTTGATGCCGTAAAAGTCGAGCGCGCCCTGAATCTGGCCGTTTTCGCCATAGCCGCCGTGCAACGCATTGAACGCGCGCACGAAGCCTTCTTCCTTCAACGCGGCAAGCGGACGCTCGGCCGGATCGAACGGATGTGCGTCGACGCCGGCATCGCGCAGTCCCTGCAGCACGAGGCGCCCGGAATTAAGCGACACCTCGCGCTCGGCGGAATTTCCACCGAGCAGCACGGCCACTTTGCCGAATTGTTTAGCGAGTTGATCTGACTGGATACTGCTCATCTCACACCTTCGTTTCGAGAGCGAGACGACCCGGCACACTGCCGATCGAACCCGCGCCCATCGTGATCACTACATCGCCGTCGCGCACGAGTGCTGCAAGCGCGTCCGGCACTTCGTCCACCGTATCGACGAACACGGGCTCCACCTTGCCCGCCACGCGCAACGCACGCGCGAGCGCACGGCCGTCCGCCGCGACGATCGGCGCTTCGCCCGCCGAATAGACTTCGGTCAGCACGAGCGCGTCCACCGTGGACAGCACCTTTACGAAATCCTCGAAACAGTCGCGCGTACGCGTGAAGCGGTGAGGCTGGAATGCGAGCACCAGACGCCGCCCCGGGAATGCACCGCGCGCCGCCGCGACCGTTGCCGCCATTTCGACCGGGTGATGGCCGTAGTCGTCGACCAGCGTGTAGGCGCCCGACGTGTTGCCTTCCCCGACCACGGGCACTTCGCCGTAGCGCTGAAAACGCCGGCCCACGCCGTTGAAATCGGCCAGCGCCCGCTGAATGTCGGCATCTTTCACTTCGAGTTCGGTCGCGATGGCGATCGCGGCCAACGCGTTCTGCACGTTGTGCTCGCCGGGCAGGTTCAACACGATGTCGATTGGCGGCGCGTCTTCGCGCATTGCCGTGAAATGCATCTTGCCGTCGCGTGCCTGAACGTTCACCGCCCGCACCTGTGCATCCGGAGCAAAGCCGTAGCGAATGATCGGCTTCGACACGAACGGCAGAATTTCCTTCACGTTCGGATCGTCGACGCACAGCACTGCGATGCCGTAAAACGGCAAACGGTGCGTGAATTCGATGAACGCCTGCTTGAGCCGCGCGAAGTCGTGGCCGTAGGTGTCCATGTGATCGGCGTCGATGTTCGTAATGACTTCGATCACCGGAAACAGATTCAGGAACGACGCGTCCGACTCGTCCGCTTCCGCCACGATGAAGTCGCCCGTACCGAGGCGCGCATTCGCGCCCGCGCTGATCAGCCTGCCGCCAATCACGAAGGTCGGATCGAGCCCGCCCGCGGCGAGCACGCTTGCCACCAGCGACGTGGTCGTGGTCTTGCCGTGCGTGCCGGCAATCGCAATGCCCTGTTTCAGGCGCATCAGTTCCGCGAGCATCACCGCGCGCGGCACGATCGGAATACGGCGATGACGCGCCGCCAGCACTTCCGGGTTGTCGCTACGTACCGCGGTCGAGACGACCACAGCGTTAGCGCCTTCTATGTTCTCTGCGGCATGACCGATCGCAATGCGCGCGCCGAGCGCGGCGAGTCGATCGGTCACCGCATTGCTCGACAGATCCGAGCCGCTCACCTGATAGCCGAGGTTGACCAGCACCTCCGCGATGCCGCTCATGCCGACACCGCCGATGCCGACAAAGTGAATATGTTTGACGATGTGTTTCATTGCTTTCCTTCTGGGCTCGCGCCCGAAATCGAACCCGCCACAGTCGCGCAAATCTTCGCGACCTGTTCCGTGGCGTCGGGTTTCGCGAGCGAGCGCGAACGCTCTGCCATCTCCGCGAGACTTTCCCGCGTCTGGCTGCGCAACCAGTCGGCGAGTTTTTCCGCCGACAGATCGCGTTGCTGCACGACCAGCGCTGCGCCGTTATCGGCGAGAAACGCTGCATTAGTGGTCTGATGATCGTCCACCGCATACGGGAACGGCACGAACAACGCGGCCACACCTACTGCTGAAATTTCGGACACCGTCATTGCGCCCGAGCGGCAAATCACGAGATCGGCTTTCGCATAGGCGCTCGTCATGTCGTCGATGAACGGCACGAGTTGCACGTCCGCGCCCGCTTGCAAGCCAGCCGCCGCGTAGTTCTCGCGCAGCGCGTCGATATGCTTGGCGCCGGCCTGATGCACGATGCGCGGCCGTTCGCTCGCACCGAGCAGCGCGACCGCGCGCGGCACCACTTCGTTGAGCGCCGCAGCGCCGAGACTGCCACCGACCACCAGCACGTTCAGCGGACCGTTGCGTTCTGCATAGCGTGCTTTGGGCGCAATCGCGCGCGCAAGTTCCGCACGAATCGGATTACCGGTCCATTCGCCGTGCGGCAACGCATTCGGAAATGCAACCAGCACGCGCCTGGCAAACTTCGCGAGGACCTTGTTCGCGAGCCCTGCTATCGAATTCTGTTCATGCAGCACGAGAGGACGCCCGCTCAATGCGGTCATCAGCCCGGCCGGAAACGTGATGTAACCGCCCATGCCGAGCACGACATCCGGCTTCACACGACGCAGCACACTCAGACTCTGCGTGCATGCGCGCAGCAGATTCAGCGGCAACATCAACTTGGTCTTCAGGCCCTTGCCGCGCAGTCCGCCAAAACGCACGTACTCCATGGGAATGCCGTGCTTCGGCACGAGCGTGGCTTCCATGCCGGCAGGGTTGCCGAGCCATACGACTTTCCAGCCCCACGCCTGCATCAGATGCGCGACCGCGAGCCCGGGGAACACGTGTCCCCCGGTGCCGCCGGCCATCACCATCAGCGTGCGTTGCTGCATGGGGGTCATACCTTCCCTCCACGCATCAACATGAATGAAAACCGGTTGTGGCTGCGGCCGCTTCGCTTAACTTCGCGCGCCTTGCGCACGAAGTTAGCCTTCGCCGAAATCGTGCGTTGCTGCGTGAGGGTCATACCTTCCCCCCACGCATCAACACACGATTTTCATAGTCGACGCGCATCAACACCGCGACGGCGACGCAGTTCAGCAAGATGCCGGAACCGCCATAGCTGACGAGCGGCAACGTCAGACCTTTAGTCGGCAGCAAGCCGAGGTTCACGCCCATGTTGATAAACGTCTGCGCGCCGAACCAGATGCCGACGCCCTTCGCGACCAGACCCGCGAACGTGCGGTCGAGCGCGAGCGCCTGACGGCCAATCTCGAACGCGCGGCGCACGATCCAGTAAAACATCAGGATCACGACGAGCACGCCGACAAAGCCGAGTTCCTCGCCGATCACCGCGAGAATGAAGTCGGTATGCGCTTCGGGCAGATAGTTGAGCTTCTCGACGCTGCCGCCGAGACCCACGCCGAACCACTCGCCGCGGCCGAACGCGATCAGCGAGTGCGTCAATTGATAAGCTTTGCCCTGCGCGTAACGGTCGTCCCACGGATCCAGGTAAGCAAAGATCCGCTCGCGCCGCCACGGCGATGCCCACACCAGCAAACTGAACGTGCCAACCGCGGTCGCAACGAGCCCACCGAACAGCTTGCCGTTCACGCCGCCGAGAAACAGCAGGCCCATCGCGATCGCCGCAATCACCATGAACGCGCCCATGTCCGGCTCGAGCAGCAGCAATGCGCCGACGAAACCCACCGCCATCGCCATCGGCAGAAAGCCTTTGGCGAAGCTGTGCATATATTCCTGCTTGCGTACCGTGTAGTTCGCCGCGTAGATCGTCACCGCGAGCTTCATGATTTCGGACGGCTGCATGTTCGTGATGCCGAGCGGAATCCAGCGGCGTGCGCCGTTCACGCCCTTGCCGACGTGCGGAATCAGCACGATCACCAGAGCGACGAGCGAAATCAGGAATAGCTTGGGCGCGTATTTGTCCCACGTCGAAATCGGAACGCGGAACGCCACGACGCCGACCACCGCGCCCATGACCACGAAAATAATCTGGCGAACGAGGAACGCGTAATCGCGGTACGACGCGTACTTCGGCGAGTCGGGCATCGCGATCGACGCCGAGTACACCATCACCACGCCAAGGCCGAGCAGCGCGACGACCACCCACAGCAGCGAATGATCGTAGTCGAGCATGCGCGAGCGCAACGGCCGCACACCGTTGACGGCGCTCGCGAGACCGCTGCCGCCCGTGCGGCCGGCAGCGCGCGTGGCGCTTGCCGGGTCGCCATTGGCGGTGGCGCGTGAACCGAATCGTTCGGACCAGCTCATATCATCGTCCCCCGTTCGGCCGCGATTTCTTCTACCGTGCTGCGGAACACCGCGGCACGATGCGCATAACCCTTGAACATGTCGAAGCTCGCGCAAGCCGGTGACAACAGGATGGCGTCGCCCGGTTGCGCGAGCGCCGTTGCCGCACGCGTCGCTTCTTCGAGCGTGGCGTGGTCAGTCATCGCGATGCCGGTCTCTTCGAGCGCCGCGCGAATCTGCGGCGCGTCACGGCCAATCAGCATCACTGCGCGGCACCAGCGCATGACCGGCGCGGCAAGCGGCTCGAAGTCCTGGCCCTTGCCGTCGCCGCCTGCAATCAGCACGACGCGCTGCGCGAGACCGTCGAGTGCGGCAACCGTCGCGCCCACGTTAGTGCCCTTGCTGTCGTCGACATAATCAATGCCGTCGATCGATGCAATCAGTTCCACGCGATGCGGCTCGCCGTGATACTCGCGCAAGCCATGCAAAAGACGCGCGCCGGGCAGGCCGATGGCGCGCGCGAGCGCATAGGCGGCAAGTGCGTTGGCCGCGTTATGCAGGCCGCGAATGCGCAAGGCGTCCGCCGGCATCAGGCGCTTCAGCGCAATGTTCGGCGGCGTAACCGCTTCGTTCCTGCGACGACGCTTCGGTGCGGGTTCGTCGCTCGCGTCGAGATCGTGTGCTTCGACGAGCCAGATCATGCCGTTATCGCGCAACAGACCGTAGTCGCCGTCGCTCTTCGGTTCGGTTACGCCGAAGGTCACGACTTCGATGTCGCTAGCGTCGGAAGGCGCGAGCGCCATTACGCGCGCGTCGTCGCGATTAAGCACGCGCACCGTTTGTGTACCGAAGATCCGGCCCTTCGCGGCGGCGTACGCGTCGAGGCCGCCATGCCAGTCGAGGTGATCCTGCGTGATGTTGAGAATTGCCGCGGCGTCCGGCTCGAACGTATGCGCTGTTTCAAGCTGGAAGCTCGACAGTTCGAGCACCCACACGTCGGGCAGCGCGGTGTTGTCGATCGCTTCGCTCAGTTTGTCGAGCAGCGCGGGGCTGATGTTGCCCGCCACCGCGACCTTCTTGCCCGCACGTTCGCACAGCAGGCCCGTCAGGCTGGTAGTCGTGGTCTTGCCGTTGGTGCCGGTGATCGCGATGACTTTCGGCGCGTAGCCGCTCTCGCCGAGCGTTTTCAGCGCCTGGGAAAACAGTTCGAGCTCGCCCCACACGGGGATGCCCTGCTCGCGGGCCGCGGTGATCAGCGGCAGCAGGTCGGCGGCGAGCGGCGACAAACCCGGGCTGATCGCAACGAGTTCCACGCCTTCGAGCAACACAGGCGAAAACGGGCCGCCGACAAACGCGGCGTCGACGCCATGCGCTTCCAGTGCGGACAGATTCGGCGGTACTTCGCGCGTATCGGCCACACGCAGCCGACAGCCGTGCCGCGCGCACCAGCGCGCCATCGCGAGACCGGATTCACCCAGTCCCAGCACGAGCACCATCGGCTTTTGCCGATCCCGAAACTTCTCGCCGAACATCGCCTGCTTCCCCTAATACCTGCTTAACGCAACTTGAGCGTGGACAATCCGAACAGACACAACATCAACGTGATGATCCAGAAGCGCACGACCACTTGCGTCTCCTTCCAACCCGACAATTCGAAGTGGTGATGCAGCGGCGCCATCTTGAAGAGACGCCGGCCTTCGCCGAAACGCCGCTTGGTGAATTTGAACCACGCCACCTGCAACATCACGGAAAGCGTTTCCGCGACGAAAATGCCGCCCATGATGAAAAGCACGATTTCCTGGCGCACGATCACCGCGACCGTGCCGAGGGCGCCGCCGAGCGCGAGCGCGCCCACATCGCCCATGAACATTTGCGCCGGATGCGTGTTGAACCACAGGAACGCGAGCCCCGCGCCGCCCATTGCCGAGCAGAAAATCAGTAATTCGCCCGCGCCGGCGATATGCGGAAACAACAGGTATTTCGAGTAGACCGAGCTGCCCATCACGTAAGCGAACACGCCGAGCGACGCGCCGACCAACACGACCGGCATGATGACGAGGCCGTCGAGACCATCAGTGAGATTGACCGCATTACTCGCGCCGACGATGACCAGATACGTCAGGACGATGAAGCCCCACACGCCGAGCGGATAGCTGATCGATTTGACGAACGGCAACATCAGGTCGGCACGCGCGGGCAAACCCATCGACAAGCCGCTGCGCACCCACGCCATGAACAGGTCGAACACGCGCACGTTGCTCGCCTCCGACACGCTGAACGCGAGGTACACCGCGGCGAACAGACCGATCACCGACTGCCAGAAATACTTTTCGCGCGACGACATGCCGCGCGGGTCCTTGTAGACGACCTTGCGGTAATCGTCGACCCAACCGATCACGCCGAAGCCGAACGTAACCAGAATCACGATCCAGATGAAGCGATTGGTCAGGTCCGCCCACAACAACGTGGCCACGGCGATGCCGAGCAGAATCAGCACACCGCCCATGGTCGGCGTGCCGGATTTCACGAGGTGCGTTTGCGGACCGTCTTTACGAACAGCCTGACCGACCTTCATGGCGGTCAGCTTGCGAATCACCGCCGGGCCGCAGACGAGCCCGATCAGCAGCGCGGTGATGGTCGCCATCACCGCGCGGAAAGTGAGATAACTGAACACGCGCAAGAAGCTTGCGTCATTCTGCAGCCATTGCGCCAGCGCCAGTAGCATGCTTCGGTCCTTCTATTTCAGTGTGCGGCGGGCGTATTGCCCGCTGCGTTGGGTTGTGGACTCGTAACGGCGTCCACCACGCGCTCCATCTGCATGAAGCGCGAGCCTTTCACGAGAAGCGTTGCAGCGGCGCCGAAGCCGGCCTGCTGCAATTGCGCGACCAGCGTGCCGATGTCGGCCACGTGATGCGCGCCCGCGCCATACGCCGTGCAGGCGTCGCGCGAGGCGTCGCCCATTGCGTACAGCGCGTCGATACCGCGTTCCTTCGCGTATGCGCCGATTTCGCGGTGGAACTCGGGACCGTTGTCGCCGACTTCGCCCATGTCGCCCATGACGAGCACACGCGGCGAAGCGTGCGACGCGAGGACGTCGATCGCGGCGCGCATCGAATCGGGATTCGCGTTGTACGTGTCGTCGATCACCGTTGCGCCGGCTAGCGTGCCGAGCGCGGCATGCTTGACCTGCAAGCGGCCTTTCACCGCGCCGAACGATTCGAGGCCGCGCTTGATCGCATCGAGCGAAACGCCCGCGGCGAGGGCGGCCGATGTCGCGGCCAATGCGTTGTGCGCGTTGTGATTGCCGAGCACTTGCAGCGTGATTTCGACATGGCCTTGCGGTGTGTCGACGCTGAGCAGCTTGCCGTCGAACCTGCCGGTGACGGCGGCTTCGGTCGTGCGTTCGTCGCTGTTCAGCGCGAAGTCGACGATCCGGTTGCCGGTGGCGGCCACGCGCCAGATGCTGGCGAAAGCGTCGTCCGCCGGGAACACGGCGACGCCGTCCGGATTCAGCGCATGAATCACGCTGGCATGCTCGAGCGCAACCGCCTCGACGGTCGCCATGAATTCCTGATGCTCGCGCTGCGCGTTGTTCACGACCGCAACCGTCGGCTCGGCGATCTTCGCGAGCAACGACGTTTCGCCGGGATGATTCATGCCGAGTTCGACCACGGCCAGCCGATGCGCCGCATTCAGACGGAACAGCGTGAGCGGCAGGCCAATATCGTTGTTGAAGTTGCCGGCGGTCGCGAGCCGCGCATCCGCGCCGACGGCGGCGGCGAAGATCGACGCGATCATTTCTTTGACCGTGGTCTTGCCATTGCTGCCCGTCACGGCGACGAGCGGCATGCCGAACTTGCGACGCCAGCCGCGAGCCAGCGCGCCCAAACCGACGCGCGTATCGGTCACGCGCAGCGCCGGCACGCTCCAGTCTTGCGGCGTGCGCGAAACGAGCGCCGCCGTCACGTTGCGCGCTGCAACGTCGCCGAGAAAGTCGTGCGCGTCGAAACGCTCGCCCTTGATCGCGACGAAGAGATCGCCCGGACCCGCGCTGCGGCTATCGGTCGACACGCGTTCGAAGGTGACGCTGTCGTCGCCGATCACGGTCGCGCCGGGAATCAGCGCCGCGGCTTCACGCAGCGAGAACATTGCATTTCCTTGCCCGCTCATTCGCCACCTCCGCGTGCCTGCGTCGCCCGCGCTGCGAGCGCGAGACGGGCGTGGTCCTGATCGGAGAAAGCGCGCTTCTTGCCCATGATTTCCTGTGTGGCTTCGTGCCCTTTTCCAGCCAGCACGATGACGTCTTCCCGCGCGGCGCTGCGGATCGCCTGAAGGATCGCGCTCGCGCGGTCTTCAATGCGGCGCGCTTTCGACGCGTCTTTCATTCCCGCTGCGATCTGCTCGATGATCGATTGCGGATCTTCGCTGCGCGGGTTGTCGCTCGTGACTACGACGCCGTCCGCGATCTTCTCGGCGATTGCGCCCATCAGCGGACGCTTGGTCGCGTCACGGTCGCCGCCGCAGCCGAACATGCAAATCAGTTCGCCGCCGCGCGCGGTGGCCATCGGGCGTAGCGCTTCCAGCGTTTTTTCAAGCGCGTCTGGCGTGTGCGCGTAGTCGATCACGACGAGCGGCTCGTCGTTCTGCAAGCGGCCGCCGAGGCGTTCCATGCGGCCGTTCACCGATTCGAGCTTCGCGAGTTGGGCAAGCGCGGCGTCGAACGGCACGTCGGCGGCAAGCAATGCGCCGAGCACGCCGAGCAGATTGCTCACGTTGAACACGCCGAGCGTTTGTACTTCGACGTCGGCCTTGCCCCAGTCGGACGTGTTCAGATGGAACGCGGTGCCGGTTGCGGTGGCGCGCACGTTCGACGCGAGCAACCACGCGTCCGCTTGCGGCGCGCTTAGCCCTGCACTTTGCGAAGCGTCGTTCTGCGCGGAGTCGAGGCCGTAAGCGATGGTGCGCGCGTGACATCGAGTGCTGACTAGCAGACGGCGGCCGGCCGCGTCGTCGTGATTAATCACCGCCGCACGCAGTTCAGGCCACGCGAAAAGACGCGCCTTCGCCGCTTCATACGCTTCGAAAGTGCGGTGATAGTCGAGGTGGTCTTGCGTGAGATTCGTGAACACGGCGATGTCGAACGCCGTGCCGTTCACGCGCCCCTGGTGCAGCGCATGCGACGACACTTCCATCGCCACTGCGCGCGCGCCGGCGTCGCGCAATTGCGCAAGGCTGCGCTGCAATTGCGGCGCGTCGGGTGTCGTGAAGCCGGTGTGCACCAATTGTCCCGGCAGACCAGTGCCAAGCGTGCCGATAGTCGCGCAACGTGTGCCGAGCGCGGTGAGCGCCGCCGAAATCCACTGACTGCACGAAGTCTTGCCGTTCGTGCCCGTCACGCCGACCGTCAGCATGCTGTCGCTCGGATCGTTGTACCAGGCACTCGCGATTGAACCGGCGAGGTCGTTCAACGCCGGCACCGCAAGCGTCGTAGATGCATCGATCGCGCCGTTGAATCCTTCGGCCTGAACGAGCACGGCGGCAGCACCGCGTTCAATTGCACTGTCGATGAACGGACGGTTGTCCGCGCCATCCACTGCGTAGGCGAAGAATGCGTCGCCGGCGGCGAGCGAACGCGTGTCGGCGTGCAGATGCGCGCCCGGCTGCACGCGTGCGCGCAGCCAGCCCAGCGCTTCGGCGATCTCCCGATGCGCCGGATGATTGTTGCGCAGCGCGCTCATCGAACGACTCCCGGATGGCTCTTCGCGTTCGCGGAAATCGTCATCTTCTTTGCGCCGGCGCTGGTCGAGATCTTTTTCGCAGCAGACGGCGCTGGCGTTGCGGACGGTGCGGCAGACGCGGAATCGTCCGATACCACCATCTGCTTGACCGGCATTTGCGGCGGCACGTTCAGCGAACGCAACGTATCGCCGACGATGCCCGAGAACACGGGCCCGGACACCTGACCACCGAAGTGGCTACCCGCGGTCGGCTCGTCGACCGATACCGCGACGACGATACGCGGGTTCGGCATGGGCGCCATGCCGACGAACGACGCGCGATATTTCGAGTGGTCGTAACCATGCGGACCGTGTTTATACGCCGTACCGCTCTTGCCGCCGACGCGATAACCCGGCACCGCCGCATCCGGCGACGTGCCGCCCGGCGAGACGACCGTTTCGAGCATCGCGCGTACTTCACGGGCGGTGGTCGGCGAGAAGATCTGCGGACCCGTTGCCGGCTGGTCGCCAGGCGTGCGGAAAATCGACACCGGCATGATCTGACCGTCGTGCGCGATGGCCGAATATGCGCGCCCCAACTGGAACAGCGACACCGACAGGCCATAGCCGTACGACATGGTCGCCTGCTCGATACGGCGCCAGCTTTTCCACGGACGCAGACGTCCCGCCGCCGCGCCGGGGAAACCGACCTTCGGCGCCTGACCGAGACCGATGCTCGTGTACATATTCCACATCTCTTCGGGCTTGAGCTGCATCGCAATCTTCGTCGCGCCGATGTTGCTCGACTTCTGGATCACGCCGCCGACGGTCAGGACACCGAACGCGCTGTCGTCGGTAATCGGCGCACCGTCAAGCACGAAGCGGCCGCCGCCTGTATCAACCAGTGTAGTCGGCGAGACGCGGTGCAGATCTAGCGCGAGCGACACCGTGAACGGTTTCATGATCGAGCCCGGCTCGAACGTATCGGTCAGGATGCGATTGCGCAACTGGTCGCCGGTCATGTGCGACCGGTCGTTCGGGTTGTAGGTCGGGTAATTGACGAGCGCCAGCACTTCGCCGGTCCGCACGTCGATCACCATTGCCGCGCCGGCCTTCGCCTTGAATTTTTCGACGGCCGCTTTCAGGTTCGTGTACGCGATGTACTGGATCTTGCTGTCGATCGACAGATCCACGTCCTGGCCGTTGTGCGGCACGACCTGCTCGTCCACGTCCTCGATGATGTGGCCCATGCGGTCCTTGATCACGCGGCGGCTGCCCGACATGCCCGCCAGCAGCTTCTGATCGCCGAGTTCGACGCCTTCCTGGCCTTCGTCTTCGACGTTGGTGAAGCCGATCAGGTGAGCGGTGATCTCGCCTTCCGGATAGAAACGCTTGTACTCGTCGCGCGCGTAAATGCCGGGGATGTCCAGCGCCTTCACCTTTTCGGCGATGTCGACAGGCACCTGACGTTTGACGTACACGAAGTTCTTGTCTTCCGAGAGCTTCCTGCGCAATTCCTTATCGGTCATGCCGAGCAGTTTGCCGAGCGCGCCCAGCTTTTCCGCGCCGAGATCGTCCGGCACCGATTCCGGAATTGCCCAGATCGCGCGCACCGGCAGGCTCGTAGCCAGCACGAGACCGTTGCGGTCGAGAATCTTGCCGCGCGTGGCGGGCAGTTCCAGCCGGCGCTGATAACGGATTTCGCCCTGCTTCAGATAGAACGCGTTACCGGGGCCCTGAATCCAGAAGGCGCGCGCGGTCAGCGCGACGAACGCCATGAAAAGCAGGAACACGACGAGCTTGGAGCGCCACATAGGCAGGCGCACCGACAGGATCGGGTTCGCCGAGAAGGCGACGCTCTTGCGAGCCGACGATTTTTTCATCGCACGCCTCCGCTGCGGCTCGTTGCAGGCGCGGACGCCGGACCGGAAGTCGGGATCGGCGCGTCTTCAGCCTTCGCCGAGCCCGGATCGAGCGTCAGATATTGCGTGCGGCCGGTCGTGACCGATTGCATTTTTAGCGACGCGGTGGCGATCTGCTCGATGCGCGACGTTTTCGACAGCGCGCTCTGCTGATATTGAAGTTGCGAATAGTCCTGTTGCAGCTGGCGCTCCTGAGATTGCGCACGCTGCAACTGGATGAAGATCTGGCGCTGCTGATTGGTTGCGTTGACGACAGACAAGGCACAGCCCATCACGATCATCAGCAGGAAAATGTTGAGACGATTCATGGTGCGATTCGCTCCGCCACGCGCATCACGGCAGAACGGGCGCGCGGGTTGGCGGCGACTTCAGCGTCGCTTGCAAACACACGGCCGATGATTTTGAGCGGGGGACTCGGCAGGTCGACGGCGCGAATCGGCAGGCGACGATCCACCGTAGGCGTACTTGCGTGCGCCTGCATGAATCGCTTGACGATCCGGTCCTCGAGCGAATGAAAGCTGATGACCACCAGCCGCCCCCCTTGCTCCAGCAGCGCTAACGCTGCTTCTAAAACGACTTGCAGCTCCGCAAGCTCTTGATTGATGTGAATCCGTATAGCCTGAAAGGTGCGGGTTGCCGGATCCTTGCCCTTCTCACGGGTTTTGACGACGTTAGCCACGATTTGGGCAAGCTCGCCCGTGCTGACGAGAGGCCCAAGACGGTCGGACTCTGCCCGGCGAGCAACAAGCGCCTTTGCAATCTGAAAAGCAAACCGTTCTTCCCCATAATCTCGTATCACCTCCGTCAGTTCCTGCACCGTGGCCCGCGCCAGCCATTCAGCGGCAGATTCGCCGCGCGTCGGGTCCATCCGCATGTCGAGCGGGCCGTCGGCGCGGAAACTGAAACCCCGCTCCGGATCGTCGACTTGCGGCGACGACACGCCCAGATCCAGCAAAACGCCCGACACCCGTTCAATCCCGCGCTCCGCAATCGCGGTGCGCAGTGAAGCAAAACTCTCATGCACGATGCCAAAGCGCGGATCGGCGATCTGCTGCGCCGTGGTGATCGCGAGCGGGTCTTTGTCGAAAGCGATCAGACGCCCCGACTCGCTCAGCTTTTCCAGCACCAGCCGGCTGTGACCGCCACGCCCAAACGTGCCGTCCACATAAACGCCGTCCGCGCGGGTGACCAGCGCGTTGACCGCTTCTTCCAGCAGCACCGTGCGATGCTGCAATTCGTTTCTCATCGCAGATGCCATATATGTACGCCGCGATCAGAACGTGAAATTCTTTAACGCTTCGGGCATGCCCTCGGCGATCGCCGCCTGTTCCTTCGCGGCGTAAATCTGTGCGTCCCACAACTCGAAGTGGCGGCCCATGCCGAGCAGCGTCACTTCTTTTTCCAGCGTGCCGGCCGCGCGCAATTCGGGCGACACGAGCACGCGGCCCGCGCCGTCCATGTCCACGTCCATTGCGTTGCCGAGAAAAATGCGCTTCCACCAGGCGGCGTTCATGGGCAGCTTGTCGACTTTGTCGCGGAAGATTTCCCATTCCGGGCGCGGAAAGAGCAACAGGCAGCCGTCCGGGTGCTTGGTGATCGTCACCCGGCCCTCTGCCTGTGTTTGCAGCGCATCCCGATAGCGGGACGGAATTGACATCCGTCCTTTCGCATCGAGAGTCAGCGCCGACGCCCCTTGGAACACTTAGCTCTCCCTCTTGACCGGCGCTTTTGCGCCGGCTGCCCGATTCGTAAAAATCTACCCGAAACCGCGTGTCAGATCACACAAAAATACACTTTCTCACACTGTCTCCCACTTTAGAGGAACGCTAAACGGGGGTCAAGGGAGACGGACGGTTTTTCAGCGAAATTTGTTTGTTAGAACAAGGACTTAGCGCGACTCGTTCATGTCAGACATAACACGGAAAATCGTTATAAATGAAAGAGCTACTGCGGCTTCTGAAGGTGATACGTGAAAAGTACGAGGGAAAGGCGCGGACCGTAAGCGATCGCGGCAGGCGGCTGGAAGGTGTGAGGCGGGGATTCGGGGATCGAGCACGGACGACGCCTTGGGCGTCGTCCCACTTACGGTAATTTGAGGCGGTTGCGGGGAGAAAACCGACGTCTGCTGTCTCTTATATGTAGTAGGCGGTACGGGTCATCACTTTGGACATTGCACGCATCAACGCGCGCGCCGGGAATGGCAGCTCGATGCCGCCAGCGTCCATGGCGGCCTTGCCGTGCTCGGCCTCATCGGCCCGCATCTGGTCGACAATGGCGCGCGACTCACGGTCGGCGGCAGGCAAACGGTCCATGTGGCTATCCAGATGCTGTTCGACCTGGCGCTCCGTCTCCGCCATGAAGCCGAGACTGACGCGGTCGCCCAGACGTCCAGCTGCAAGGCCGATAGCGAGGGCGCCTGCATACCAGACCGGATTCAGCAGACTCGGGCGCGAGTCCAGTGCATCGAGACGCTTGGCCGTCCATGCGAGGTGATCTTCTTCTTCGACGGCGGCCCGATCGAACACGGTCCGCAGCGATGGCGACCTCGTCGCGAGCTTCTGCGCCTGGTAGAGCGCCTGTGCGCAGACTTCGCCCACGTGGTTCACGCGCATGAGACCTGCGGAGTGGGCGCGCTCGGCCGGCGACAGTTCGGGCACCTCTGCGTGTGCAGCCGATTCTTGCGGAACCGGCAACGGACGACTCATGCGCGAGACGCCAGTCATTGAGCGTAAACCCCGATCAAATTCAGTAATCAACTCGTCCAGAAACATTCGGCACTCCCTGATTTCACAACCGGCTCCCCACTCTGCGCTGCCCATGCAGCAAGCCTTTGCGGAGAAAAACGCAGTCTCCGGCGAGGCCGGATTCGGCCTTCGGAGACATCAAAATTTCAATTTTAGATCATGTTGCGTAAACGAAACAGGAGCCTTCCGGACGCCGTCCTTTTTCTTTGTGCCATGTAGCCGTTTTGTTACATTACGTGCAACTTCTCGCGAAGTTGGACAAGCAAGGCCTCAACGCTACATAAATATTCGCCTTGTACAAAAGATTCGTAATCCTTGGAGATCATTCGATGAAAAAGTCGCTTCTCGCTCTCGCAGCACTGGGCGCATTCGCAGGCGTCGCACATGCTCAGAGCAGCGTGACCCTGTACGGTATCATTGACGAAGGCTTCAACATCAACACCAACGCTGGTGGCAAGCACCTGTACAACCTGTCCAGCGGTGTTATGCAAGGCTCGCGTTTCGGCCTGCGCGGCACGGAAGATCTGGGCGGCGGTCTGAAGGCGCTGTTCGTGTTGGAAAACGGCTTTGACGTGAACAACGGCAAGCTGGGTCAAGGCGGCCTGATGTTCGGTCGTCAAGCATACGTCGGTCTGTCGAGCCAGTTCGGCACCGTCACGCTGGGTCGCCAGTACGACTCCGTCGTCGACTACGTTGGTCCGCTGGAAGCCGGCGACCAGTGGGGCGGCTACATCGCTGCTCACCCGGGCGACATCGACAACTTCAACAACGCATACCGTACGAACAACACGGTCAAGTACACGAGCGTGGATTACGGCGGCCTGAAGTTCGGCGGCACGTACAGCTTCGGCGGCATTGCTGGCAACGTTACTTCGAACCAGATCTGGTCGTTGGGCGCTGGCTACAACAACGGTCCGCTGGTCTTGGGCGTCGGTTACTTGAACGCACGTACGCCGGCAGCTTCGGGCGGCCTGTTCAACAACGGCGGCACGACGACGACTGCGGCTGCCTTCGCAGCGACTGCTTCGCCGGTCTACGCTGGCTACACGTCGGCTAACACGTACCAGGTTATCGGTGCAGGCGGTGCATACACGTTCGGCGCGGCAACGGTCGGCCTGACGTACTCGAACATCCGCTTCGCGAACCTGGGCGCTTCGTTTGCATCGCCGTTCAAGGGTCAGTCGGTTACGTTCAACAACGCTGAAATCAACTTCAAGTACCAGTTGACCCCGGCATTGCTGGTCGGCGCGGCATACGACTACACGCGCGGCGCGGACATCGCAGGTGCATCGCGCGCTCAGTACCACCAAGGCGCGATTGGCGTGGACTACTTCCTGTCCAAGCGTACCGACGTCTACGTGATGGGTGTGTACCAGCACGCTCTGGGTGACACGCTGACCGCTGCCGGTGGTGTGGCTCGGGCAACGGCAAGCATCAACGGCCTGTCGGGCTCGCAGAACCAGAACCAACTCGCAGCTCGCGTCGGCATCCGCCACAAGTTCTAATAAGTCGTAAATACGCAGTTTTGCCTCAAAGGCGCCTTCGGGCGCCTTTTTTTATGGGTCCGGCGAGCCGCGATGCTTGCCGGCTTTGCGTTTGCGACAGCACAAACAAAAAGCCCGGCAGACTGTCCGTCTGTCGGGCTTTCTGGTCTTGCTACCGGAACTCATTGAGAGCCCCTGATCTACATTAGTGCCTTACGTTCATGCACGCCCGTCGCGTAGCTCGCGGCGCAAGATCTTGCCGACATTGCTCTTCGGTAGCTCGGTGCGGAATTCGACGATCTTCGGCCGCTTGTAGCCAGTCAGCTGCTGCTTGCAGTAGGCGAAGATATCCGCGTCGGTGAGCGCGTCATCCTTCCTGACAACGAACAGCTTAACGGCCTCACCTGAATGCTGGTCGGGAACGCCGACCGCAGCCACCTCGAACACGCCGGGCAGCCTGGCCACTACGTCCTCGATCTCGTTCGGATAAACGTTGAAGCCCGAAACCAGAATCATGTCCTTCTTGCGGTCGACGATCTTCACAAAGCCCTGCTCGTTCATGAAGCCAACATCGCCCGATCTGAAGAAGCCGTCCGACGTCATGACCTTGGCTGTTTCGTCTGGCCGGTTCCAATAGCCGGCCATGACCTGCGGGCCGCGAATGCAAATTTCGCCGGGCTGCCCAAGTGGGACCTCGTTGCCCTCGTCGTCCCGAATCGAGACTTCGGTCGACGGCAGCGGCAAACCGATCGTGCCGCTATATTCCGTTATCGTCACCGGGTTGCAAGTCACACACGGCGACGTCTCCGACAAACCATAGCCCTCGATAATGGGCGTATGCGTGTTCTCGAACCATCGTTTCGCGACCGCTTCCTGAACCGCCATTCCACCACCGTTGGCTGCGATCAGTTTGGAAAAGTCGAGCTTGTGGAAGTCCGGGTTGTTCAACAGCGCGTTGTACAGCGTGTTGACTGCAGGGATCGTCGTGATCGCATAGCCTTGCAAGGCTTTGATCATCCCAGAGATATCACGCGGGTTCGGGATCAGAACGCCCAAACCGCCCGTTCGAATGGTCAGCAGCCCACACACCGTCAGCGCGAAGACGTGATAAAGCGGCAGCGCCACAACGGTGATGAACTGCTCGATGTCCGTACGATCCGTGCGAACCGGGTTGAGCCAGATTTCCGATTGCAGCACGTTGGCAATCAGATTCCGGTGCAGCAGTGTCGCGCCCTTGGCCACGCCTGTGGTGCCGCCGGTGTACTGCAGGAACGCGACGTCGTCCGGGCCCTGCTGAACGGGTTTGAAAGTCTGCCGCTCGCCTTCCGCAATTGCAGTGTTGAATTTGACGTGGCCCGGCAAACTCCAGGCCGGCACCATTTTCTTCACCTGACGCACGACGAAGTTCACAACCGCGCCTTTGACGCCCATCAGATCGCCCATTGCCGCGACCACGATATGCTTCACCGCGGTATTGCGCACAACTGCCTGCAAAGTTACCGCGAAGTTTTCGAGCGAGACGATTGCTTCCGCGCCGCTATCCTTCAACTGATGCTCGAGCTCACGCGGCGTATAGAGCGGGTTAACGTTCACGACCACGTAACCCGCGCGCAAGATGGCTGCGATCGCCACCGGATACTGGAGCACGTTCGGCATCATGATCGCGACGCGAGCGCCGCGCGCAAGACCCTTCGACTGAAACCAGGCGGCCAGCTTGCGCGAAAGCGCGTCCAGCTCGCCGTAGCTGATCTCTTTTCCCATGCAGACGAATGCAGGCTTGTCGCGGTGCTCGCGAAACGCCTCTTCGAGCAGTTCCGCAACGGACGAATAGCGGGTTGGGTCAATCTCTGCGGGAACGCCGGGCGGGTAAGATTTCAGCCAGATTTTATCCATGCAGCGTCTCCTTCTTTATTTTCGAATGGTCGTGCTAAAAACGCATCGTAGCATGGGCACCCCTGCGGTAATGGCGAGTGACGGCGTGGTTAGACTGCTGCCTCGAACCTTCCGAGGCTTCGGCGGCGCGGCTTGGCTGTGTGGAAGAAGATCGTCAGACGCGCTCGACCTGGACCAGACAGTCGTAGAAGGTCGCGGATCCACCGAGATCGGTCAGCGCCTGGCTCGTGACCTGATTTGCGTTGCGGCCATCGGGCGCCAGTTTCTTCCACCAGATCGACAGGCCGACCACGAGGCCTTGACGCGCCCGGTCGGTGACACGGGCGCGCGCCTGCATTGAGCCGCGGTCGTTGAAGATACGCACCTGGTCACCGTCGACGATATCCCGCGATCCCGCGTCTGCCGGGTGAATGTCGAGATGCGGCTCACCTTCGGTAGACCGCAGGCTTTCAACGTTGACGAAGGTGCTGTTCAGGAAGTTGCGCGCGGGCGGCGAGATCATCGCAAGCGGGTAGCGAGCGGCGAGTTCGGGCGCCGACTCCGCGGATTCATACGGCGGCACGTAATCCGGAAGCGGATCGAGCCCCTGCTGCGCGAGCCGTTCACTGTAGAACTCGCACTTGCCCGAGGGCGTGCGAAAGCCGCCTTCGGCAAAGGGCGCATCGGGGAGGTTCAGCTTTGCCCAACCGACCCGTTTGAGCGATTCCCAATCGACGCCTTCGAGCGTCTTGTCTTGCCAACGCAAGGCGCTGCGCGCAACGGTTTCGTCGCTTTCGAACAGCGACGGCTCATCCAGCCCCATCTGCCGGGCGAGGCCGCGAAAGATTTCAGTATTGGGACGTGCGTCGCCTACAGGAGGAATTGCCGGCAAGTTCACCATGACGTGCGTGTGGCCGTACGACTTGTGCACGTCGAGGTGCTCCAGTTGCGTGGTGGCCGGCAGGAGCAAATCCGCATAGTCGGCGGTGTCGGTCTGGAAGTGCTCGAGCACGATCGTGAAGAGGTCCTCGCGCGCGAATCCTGCAGCGACGCGTTCAGAATCAGGTGCAACGGCAACAGGATTCGAGTTATAGACGATGATCGCCTCGATTTTCGGGCCGAATGTCGCGTCGCCCGGATGCAGCAACGCGTCGCCGATTGCGTTCATATTGATTACGCGGCTGGGCCTGGTCGGCCAGCCGGGCATCAGGTCGGGACGCTGCAATGCATGCGTGTCGACCGGCGCCCACCCGGACGACGACAACAAGGCGCCGCCTGCCCGCTCGCGCCACGCGCCGGTCAGCGACGGCAGGCACGCAATCGCGCGCACGGCATTGCCGCCGCCGCGCACTCTTTGCAGACCATAGTTCAGGCGAATCGCAGCCTTTTTCGTGCTGCCGTAAAGGCGCGCCAGGTCGACGATAACCTGCTCATCGATGCCGCAAATCTCGGCGACGCGTGACGGCGAATACCCGAGCGCCCGCGCTTTCAGCTCATCGAAGCCCAGTGTGTGCGCCGCGATGTAAGCGTGATCGAGCAGATCTTCGGAGATCAGCACGTTCATCATGCCGAGAGCGAGTGCGCCGTCGGTCCCGGGTTTCAGCACAATGTGTTGATGGCACTTCTCGGCGGTCAGCGAGCGATACGGGTCGATCGCAATGAGCCGGGCGCCTTGGCGCTTGGCCTGCTGCGCACGCGTCCAGAAGTGCAGGTTCGACGCGATGGGATTCGAGCCCCAGATCAGGATGACCTCGCTTTCGTCGAAAAACTCCGTGAGCATGCCGATGCCCGCGCCGTACGTATATTTCAAGCCCGCGGCACCGGCCGCTGCGCAGATCGTCCGATCCAGCTGCGATGCGCCGAGCTTATGAAAGAAACGTTGAGCGATGCTGTCGCCTTGCACCAGGCCCATGGTGCCGGCGTAGCTGTATGGCAGGATCGCCTCGGGCGCCCGCTGCGCTATCTCCGACAGATGCTTCGCGCCCAGTTCAAACGCCTCACTCCAGCTGATGGGTTCGAAATGCCCCTCGCCTTTGCGGCCAATGCGCTTCATCGGCGTTGTCAGACGATGCGGATGGTGAACTCGCTCTGCATACCGACTGACTTTGGTACACAACGCGCCTTGGGTTGGCGGATGGTCTGGGTCGCCGACCACTTTAATCGCCCGACCAGCCTCGACTGTCACACGCATCGCGCAGGTGTCGGGGCAGTCGTGTGGGCAAACTGCGCGAGCGAATTCAGTCGGAGCGTTCATGGGGTAACCATTCAGGGGACGGGAAGTGTGGCGTAACGCCGGATTTTATTACGTCCGTCGGCGCTTGCCTGCATGCTGCCGCCAAAAAGGCTTCGGCGTAGAATCGTTAGCACTGCGTCCGGGCGCAACTCGCCCGAGCGATTCCTTGCAAGTCAAAAGCTAAAGCGCATCGGCACTCTATTATGAAACTGATCCCCGAAATTCAAGCTGCTCACGGAGAAATACAGAGTCTTCGACGAACGATCCATGCTCACCCTGAACTGCGTTACGAAGAGACTGCGACAGCTGATCTCGTCGCCAAGACGCTTGAGTCATGGGGCATAGAAACTCACCGTGGATTGGGAAAGACAGGCGTAGTTGGCATCCTCAAACGCGGAAACAGTACACGTTCTGTCGGTCTGCGCGCCGACATGGATGCGTTGCCAATCCAGGAACTGAACAGCTTCGAACACAAATCGAAAAACGACGGGAAAATGCACGCGTGCGGCCATGACGGCCACACAGCAATGCTGCTCGGCGCGGCGCGACATCTTGCGAAACACGGTGAGTTCGACGGCACCATCGTATTCATTTTCCAGCCTGCCGAAGAAGGCGGCGCGGGTGCGCAAGCGATGATCGACGACGGATTATTCGAGAAATTTCCGGTCGACGCCGTGTTCGGCATTCACAACTGGCCAGGCATGCCTGCTGGTAAATTTGGCGTGACTGAAGGTCCGATTATGGCCTCCAGCAATGAGTTTCGTATCGAGATCAAAGGCGTCGGCTCGCACGCAGCGCTACCGCACAATGGCCGTGACCCGGTCTTTACCGCCGTGCAGATCGCTAACGGATTGCAGAGCATCATCACGCGAAACAAGAAGCCGCTTGATACGGCCGTGCTCTCGATCACCCAGATTCACGCCGGCGATGCGGTCAACGTCGTTCCTAACGATGCCTGGCTCGCGGGCACAGTGCGCACGTTCACGACAGAAACGCTCGACTTGATCGAAGCGCGCATGCGCAAAATCGTTGAAAGCACGGCAGAGGCCTACGATTGCTCGGCTGAAGTGCACTTTCACCGGAACTACCCGCCCACGATCAACAGCGGTGACGAAGCGCGATTTGCTGCGGCCGTTATGAAGGAAATCGTCGGTGCAGAGAACGTCGACGATTCCGTGGAGCCCACGATGGGTGCGGAGGACTTTTCCTTCATGTTGCTGGCGAAGCCAGGGTGTTACGCGTTTCTTGGTAACGGCGACGGCGGCCACCGTGATGCGGGCCACGGTGCGGGCCCGTGCATGCTGCACAACGCCAGCTACGACTTCAACGATGACTTGCTTCCTATCGGCTCCACGTACTGGGTGCGACTGGCGCAGCGCTTTCTGGCGGGGAACGATACGACAGATCGATGAAGTTTGGATGGCACGTTGCGCTGGCGTGCTCGTAGATCCGCTGATGGACGTCCGGGAACTGGACTCGCGACAGTCTACCGGCGCGGTGTACTGGGAGGGCGCGGTGCGCGTGAGCCGCGATGGCGTGGATCTCGGGCGGGCTTATCTGGAGCTGACCGGTTACGCGGATGCACTGCGGATCGGCAGGCAGTGAGGCTGTAAGGTGGCCTCGCTGTTTTACCGCCACGTTTTACCACCGCGTAAACGCAGAAACCCCACCTTTGTGGGGTGGGGTTTCTGATGCTGCTGGGGAGCCTGACGATTACCTACTTTCACACGGGCAATCCGCACTATCAT
>NZ_JAWRXU010000845.1:0-265 GCF_046534895.1 Paraburkholderia sp. SIMBA_053
TGGCGATGCAGACTCAGGGGCCGCCTTCGATCTCGTGAGGGTTGTCGCGACGGCGAGTAAAGCGCGTCAGCGGATCCTCGATCTAGTCAGCCAGCACTCGCCCGCGACCAGAGGATACGTGGAGCTCGTTGGGGCCATACGACGCGACGCAAACAGCCGCACGGGCGCCGATGCGGTAACTGTAACCATCGCTGGTGAGCCAGTTGCGAACCTCTCGAAATACGCGGTGCCGGGCATCGACATCGTTCGCGGAGACGCCCGCGAG
>NZ_JAWRXU010000846.1:0-265 GCF_046534895.1 Paraburkholderia sp. SIMBA_053
GTCGAACCGCGCCCTCGATGGCTCTTCCGGGATCCGGAGCTCGCGGGCCGCGAGGGGCACCGCAGCGATCCCACCGGATCCCGTCGGCCGCGCCAGGCCACAGCCGCTAGCCTGAAGGAGTGACCCGAGCCCAGCAGATCCGCGACCGGATCGTGGATCATGCGGATGCCTCGGGGTTCGGCGCACACGGGCTCCACGTCCGCATCGGCGATGATGTCGCACAGCACCGGTGGGCACCCGATGTCCGGGAGGAGATCCACTCCGT
>NZ_JAWRXU010000123.1:0-441 GCF_046534895.1 Paraburkholderia sp. SIMBA_053
GCCAGGTGCTGGCCGACATCTTCACGTATTTCGAGCATCGCGGTCCGATTCGCGGCAAGACGGTCGCGTGGGTCGGCGACGCGAACAACATGCTCTACACGTGGATCGAAGCCGCGCAGATTCTCGGCTTCAAGCTGCGCCTCTCCACGCCGCCGGGCTACAAGCTCGACCGCGGCTTCGTCGCCGCGGAAAGCGCGCCGTTCTACGAGGAATTCGACGATCCGAACGAAGCGTGCGCGGGCGCCGATCTCGTCACGACTGACGTGTGGACCAGCATGGGCTTCGAGGCCGAAAACGAAGCGCGCAAGAAAGCCTTCGCCGACTGGTGCGTCGACGCGGAAATGATGTCGCGCGCGCACGCCGACGCGCTCTTCATGCACTGCCTGCCGGCTCATCGCGGCGAAGAAGTGAGCGCGGAAGTGATCGACGGTCCGCAAAGCG
>NZ_JAWRXU010000847.1:0-265 GCF_046534895.1 Paraburkholderia sp. SIMBA_053
CCTAATCCCTCTGGACCTCAGTTTCTCCAAACAGTATGGGGAAAAGGATATGTGTGGAGATGAAGCGTAAGATTAGCTTGTATTTTATTTGAAGTAGTTTTTTAAATTTTTATTTATGGTTCTGGTGCAAAGATAAAATAAAAGAGAATATAGCTCATATCTTCAATATCTAAACTAAAAATTTCAAGCCAGAAAAACAAAATTGTGCTTATAATGAAACATACACCATACTTTCCTATGATTAGAGAAATCACATTATTTTTGT
>NZ_JAWRXU010000848.1:0-265 GCF_046534895.1 Paraburkholderia sp. SIMBA_053
GGCGCGGGTATCGACGGAATAGAAGTTGCGGCCCGTAGGCAGCACGTCGGGACGTCCGCGCGACGGCGAGCCGCTCGGGCCGGGCGGGACGAAGCGCCCTTCGAGTCCGCGCTTCAGGTGCATCAGTTCGTGTGGGCCGCATGCGTCGAGACGCGGCAGGATATCGTCGCGCAATCGTTCGAGCACGCGCGCCGCTTGTGGCAGTTCACTTACGGTCGCGATTGCGGCGGGCGTAGCGCCTGGCGACATCCCGCACATATCATCG
>NZ_JAWRXU010000849.1:0-265 GCF_046534895.1 Paraburkholderia sp. SIMBA_053
CTCCGATTTGGAATACGCGGGGCGCAAGTTGCGCATGCAACCTTATGTCCATGCGGCTCGCGCCTCGCAGGAGGCTCGCGCGAACCGGGTGAAGCGAACCCGTTCGAGCGAGCTTTGCGCTACGCATTTCATGACGACTTGCGCACCCGCAGATACCAGTCGCACAAGAGCCGCACCTGCTTCGGCGTATAGCCCTTGGTGACCATGCGGTTGACGAAGTCCTCGTGCTTGCGCTGTTCCTCCGCCGACCCTTTCGCATTGAACG
>NZ_JAWRXU010000850.1:0-265 GCF_046534895.1 Paraburkholderia sp. SIMBA_053
GTTTCAGAGGTGAAGCTTCCATAACTACAGGGTTTCCAGGAAGCGAAGAACGTCGTCCTTCGGACGATATCGCGTCGGCTTTCGCGAAGGTGCCTGGAGAGCCTGTAACGCACGATCCTTCATTTGCAGGTCAGCCTCGACATAACGATGTGTTGTCACCGGACTTTCGTGACCAAGCCATAGCGCGATGACGGTAATATCGACACCAGATTGCAGCATATGCGTTGCTACCGAGTGCCTCACCACGTGCGGAGATATTCGGCAC
>NZ_JAWRXU010000851.1:0-265 GCF_046534895.1 Paraburkholderia sp. SIMBA_053
TCGCACGCCAGCCACTTCAAGCGTGATGCGCGACGCCCAGCGCGGCATGTGGATAGACGGAACAGCCTTTCGAACGAGGTGTGCGAACGCCATCGCGTCATTGAACTCGGGGCGCAGGCCGTGCATGCGACGTACCTTGGCGCCGTCGGCCACGTAGTGCTAATCGAAGATGATCCCTGCCGCGTCGCGCGTTGCCGCAAGGCTCTCGCGAACCCAGAGGCGGTCACCTGGCTCGCCGTAGGGCGAGCGCAGCTCTCGACCATGA
>NZ_JAWRXU010000124.1:0-441 GCF_046534895.1 Paraburkholderia sp. SIMBA_053
CTTATCAGCAATGATTGGTTGGATTCGACGGCACGCGAATCTAACGTGTAGTGCCAGGTCTCTGCCCGCCAGAGCATTCGTACTTCTTTTCCCTTCCATCGACCGGTATTGCCGCATGCGCTATTTCCATCTGCTGAAATCTTTTTTCGCCGTGGCGGCGCTGTCGCTCGCCGCGGTTCACGCCTATGCCGACAAGCCGGCGGTGATTCGCATCGGCGTCGCGCAACAGGGTAATGGCGACCCGCCTACATTTGGTGGATCACCGGCGGCCACCGTGCAATTGCAGCAGTCGCTCGAAAAAGAATTTGCCGCCGACGGCATCAAGGTCGAATGGCTGTTCTTCAAGGGAGCCGGCCCCGCCGTCAACGAAGCGATCGCCAACAACGCGCTCGACTTCGCCTATCAGGGCGATTTGCCCTCGGTACTCGGTCGCGCCAACGG
>NZ_JAWRXU010000852.1:0-265 GCF_046534895.1 Paraburkholderia sp. SIMBA_053
TTCTTTTAGATTCCTGCCATGAAGATCAAAACAAATTTATGCCCCCATTATTCACTGAAGAAATGAGGTCTATTTATTTTAACCAGTTTTCAATCGAAGGTTCTATAGATGACATTGAAAAAAGCTTTGAACAAATAAGTGAAGTTAAATCATTAGGAGACGTACCTCTTACAGTTGTGAGCGCTGGCCTACAGTCTTATCACACAACGGAATCTTTTGCTGCATGGAATCTATTTCAACGTGATTTAACACGTTTATCAACGAA
>NZ_JAWRXU010000853.1:0-265 GCF_046534895.1 Paraburkholderia sp. SIMBA_053
GTTCCGCCCGGCACGAACCTGCAGTTGCGCAATGTTGCTGCGGTGATGGTCACGGCAGATCTACCGCCGTTTTCTCGTCCTGGGCAACGCTTAGACATCGTTGTTTCCTCGATTGCCAATGCCAGTAGTCTGCGCGGTGGCACGCTATTAATGACACCGCTTAAAGGTGCTGACGGTGATACCTACGCCATCGCTCAAGGCAACATGTTAGTGGGTGGCGCCGGTGCACAGGCAGGTGGCAGTAGCGTACAAATTAACCAGCAAG
>NZ_JAWRXU010000854.1:0-265 GCF_046534895.1 Paraburkholderia sp. SIMBA_053
TGCTGTCTCAGCGCAATTGGCAGGGGGCCGCTAGCCCCCTTCGAAGCTGCCCTTACTTTTTTGACCAAATCACAATGCGCTGGGTTTCTCCCAAAGACTCAGCGATTGGCCAATTCCCCGTCGTACTGCATTCTTGTACATTTCAAAGCCCCAGCTGATGTCGAAAACAGCCATGCCGCAGGCAATAAAGATTACCCGTTCCTTCGCAGTTTCCCGGCCCGGCTTGTTGCCATTGACGACGTCACCCAGACCGGTCGAATCCGCC
>NZ_JAWRXU010000855.1:0-265 GCF_046534895.1 Paraburkholderia sp. SIMBA_053
CTAGATGTGATGGCCACCAAGGCGGGGGCTCAGCCACTGGATTACAGCTTGTGGAATGAACATAAAGAGTACTATTTCAAGGAGATTCAGGCTGGGCGAGACGGTGACTATCAGTTTGTTGAACGTTTGATTCGCGATGTATTGGATATGCAGTAAGAGCGCGTGAATTAACTCATAGAGCCAAGGTTAATTTAGTGAAAAGACGCGGACGTGACTTGAGGCGGTTCTCAATAACTTCTGCACGTTCGCCTGTCTCGATAGCACT
>NZ_JAWRXU010000856.1:0-265 GCF_046534895.1 Paraburkholderia sp. SIMBA_053
GCTCTTCACCGGAACCTCAGAGACGGGACGCCGCGCCATGAAATTCCAGATTCTCGATATCGATCACGTTGTCATCCGCGCTGCTAACCTCGACGCGATGACGCGCTTTTATCAGGACGTGCTCGGCTGCACGGTAGACAGGGAACAACTCGAAATCGGCCTGATCCAGTTGCGCGCGGGACGCTCGTTGATCGATCTGTTGCAGGTTGGCGGAAAGATCGACCGGCCGGAAAGTGGTGCGCCCGGCGCGGGGCGAAACATGGAT
>NZ_JAWRXU010000857.1:0-265 GCF_046534895.1 Paraburkholderia sp. SIMBA_053
GGTATGGACCAATATTGTCGACAATGCGGTCGACGCCATGGAGGGCCGTGGCGACCTTGTCATTTCCACGCGCCGTGAGGGCGACTACGCGGTGGTCGAGTTCACTGACAGCGGTCCTGGTATCCCGCCGGAGATTCACTCGCGGCTGTTTGAACCGTTCTTCACCACCAAGCCGGTCGGCCAGGGGACGGGCCTGGGCCTCGATATTGCCTACCGTATAGTCGTCAATCGGCATGGTGGAACGATTCTCGTCAGTTCGCAGCCG
>NZ_JAWRXU010000858.1:0-265 GCF_046534895.1 Paraburkholderia sp. SIMBA_053
TGGTATAGAAACCCTGAAAACTATCGACCGGAATTGCCAAGTACTAACCGAAGTCATAAGTATGAATGAGAGGGTGATAGTATAAATGGATATTAATAAAGCTGATTATGGGACTATTATAAAATTCGGGAATCTTAAATTATTTTTAGAGAAGCTAAAAATTGAGGGAAACTGTATTGAAGAGATTGTAGATTCAATTGATAAAAATGGTATTAGTTTACTTGAAAAATCATTAATTAGTAGAAAGTTTGATATAGCAAACTTT
>NZ_JAWRXU010000859.1:0-265 GCF_046534895.1 Paraburkholderia sp. SIMBA_053
TGGGTTCGCGGTAGTTCGGAATGAAAAGGGCGGTTAGCGCCAGACCCAGCAAACCGATCGGTACATTGAGCAGAAAGATCCAGCGCCAGTCGAAATAGGTCGAGATAAACCCGCCCAGCGCTGGACCCAATACCGGTGCGGCGAGGCCAGGCCACGTGATATACGCTATGGAGCGCATCAGGTGACGCTTCTCGGTGCTGCGCAGCACGGCAAGGCGGCCTACCGGCACCATCATCGCGCCGCCGATTCCCTGCAGGATCCGCGA
>NZ_JAWRXU010000860.1:0-265 GCF_046534895.1 Paraburkholderia sp. SIMBA_053
GCCCACGGAGGTCGTCCTGCACGACCTGCAGCGAATCCCTAACACAGTCCGTGGGCTGAGGCACCGCGGCCTGAAGGGGTGCCACCAAGAGCTCAAGGACGAGGTTGATGGTCTCGGCATCCATGCCGTGCAGCGCGTCCGGAGACGGAGCTGTTGATCCGACAGAACCAATCTGGGTCATTGCTGCTGTCCTTCCGATTAGTAGGCGGTCCGGGTTGCCCAAGCCGCCGTGAATTGTGCCTTTTGTTGAAGCGTATCCGCTGTG
>NZ_JAWRXU010000861.1:0-265 GCF_046534895.1 Paraburkholderia sp. SIMBA_053
CCCGGCTCGTTACGGCGGCGAAGAGTTCGTCGTCCTCCTCAAGGAGTGCTCGCTTGCCGTAGCGACCCGGACGGCGGAACGAATTCGCGGCGGAATCGAGGCGCTTTCTATTAGTCACGATTCCAGCCCGTTTAGCAAAGTCACGGTCAGCATCGGCATTGTGCACACGACCGACCTTGAAACGAATGATGCAGCTGACCTGCTCCGCGCAGCCGACGCGGCACTGTATGAAGCCAAGCGCCTTGGCAGGAACCGGGTGTTCCAT
>NZ_JAWRXU010000862.1:0-265 GCF_046534895.1 Paraburkholderia sp. SIMBA_053
CGGCTCGCTTTCATACACGTCGATGGCGACCATCCCTGGGCGATTGTGCGACAGCGCGCCGAGGAGCGCGTTGTCGTCGAGCAGCTCGGCGCGGCTCGTGTTCACGAGCAGTGCGGTCGGCTTCATGCGCATCAGATCTTCCTGCTTGACGATGCCGCGCGTGTCGTCGTGCAGCCGCAAATGCAGCGACAGCACATCGCTCTGCTCGAACAAGGCTTCGCGGCTCTCGGCCACGCCATAACCGTCCTCGCGAGCGGCTTCGCGT
>NZ_JAWRXU010000863.1:0-265 GCF_046534895.1 Paraburkholderia sp. SIMBA_053
GTCGACGGACGTTTGCGCTTTAGCGCCTACCGCCGTCCCATGCAAACTGGTTGCGCCGCGAACTGAATGAACCGATGACGCGCTGGCGCGCGCCGCCCGTCATTTGTCGGGATTATTCTTCGAAGAGGCCGTCTGCACCGAGTAATACGCGGCGATGTCGGCGATGTCCTGGTCGGTCAGGGTCACAGCGATCGCGTGCATCGTGTCGAAGTGGCGGTCGCCCTTCTTGTACGCGTGCAGCGCGTTTTCGAGGTAGGTCCGGTTC
>NZ_JAWRXU010000864.1:0-265 GCF_046534895.1 Paraburkholderia sp. SIMBA_053
CTTGTACAACGCGAAGGCGAAGAACGTCATTGCCGCCTGCCGGATCCTGGTCGACCAGTACGGCGGCAAGGTGCCGCGCCAGCGCGAAGCGCTGGAGTCCCTGCCGGGCGTGGGCCGCAAGACCGCCAACGTGGTGCTCAACACCGCCTTCGGCGAACCGACCATGGCGGTGGACACGCACATATTCCGCGTCGCCAACCGCACCGGCCTGGCCCCGGGCAAGGACGTGCGTGCGGTCGAGGACGGCCTGCTCAAGGTCATCCCG
>NZ_JAWRXU010000865.1:0-265 GCF_046534895.1 Paraburkholderia sp. SIMBA_053
GTGTCCTGTGATAGAAAATCTTTTCGATTATCTGCATCAAGAATTAAAGCAATCAAAAGTGTACTAAATGAACGAGTAAACACTGAATCGTCTTCTTTTAATCTAATTCCCTTAAATAAATATTTATCATCTAAGATAGTTGCCAACATTTGTTTTAGATGACTTTGACTTAAATAATTATTTGTAATTATCTTACAAAAGTTTCTGTATATCAGTTTATCTCTTAATTCTGAGTCAAGGGATCCTAGGTGTTTTAACATATAAG
>NZ_JAWRXU010000866.1:0-265 GCF_046534895.1 Paraburkholderia sp. SIMBA_053
GGCCATTCCGCCGCCGTCCCAACTGAGCCCGACGCAGCCCATTTTCGAGCACAGATGGCGCATGCCGCGCGCGCAGTAATAGCACTGTCCGCACGACGCGAGCGGCATCACCGAGATGCGGTCGCCGCGTTGCACGTTCTTCACGTCCTTGCCGACTTCGACGACTTCCGCGCTGAATTCATGGCCAAGCACCTGAGGCGCTTTCGCGCCTGTCAGCGCATGCGGTTCGGTCGGCACCACGATGGGCCCCGCCTGATACTCGTGC
>NZ_JAWRXU010000867.1:0-265 GCF_046534895.1 Paraburkholderia sp. SIMBA_053
TCCTCGGACTGCCATCCTGACCTGTGCCTGACACGGTCGCGACCAGGATGCCGCCGTCAGCGACGAATCCGCTGTCTGTCAGTTCCAGGACCGGCAACTGCTCGATACGGAAGCGGACGTCGGCGACCGCAGCGAACTCGGTGCCCCACGGGATACTGATCCCGCATCTGTCCGGAACGATGTCATCGGCGAGGTCCGCAGACGTGCACTCCTCGAGGTGGTCGTCCAGCGTCTGTTGTGCGGCTGTCCGCACATCGGTCTCATG
>NZ_JAWRXU010000868.1:0-265 GCF_046534895.1 Paraburkholderia sp. SIMBA_053
CGCGTGGAATTGTTCGACGACGAAGTGGAAACGCTGCAACTGTTCGATCCGCTTACCGGCCGTGTGCGTCAGAAAATTACGCGCTTCACCGTGTATCCGTCGTCGCATTACGTGACGCCGCGCGATACGGTTGTGCGTGCAGTCGAAACCATCAAGGCGGAGTTGCGCGAGCGGCTGGAGTTCTTCTATAGCCAGGGCAAGCTCGTTGAAGCGCAGCGGCTCGAACAGCGCACGCGCTTCGATCTGGAAATGTTGCAGGAGCTTG
>NZ_JAWRXU010000869.1:0-265 GCF_046534895.1 Paraburkholderia sp. SIMBA_053
CACATTAAAAGTTGCTGAGCTTGTAGAGCATCTTCTTTCTGGATAATTTCTTCTACTTTATCTAATCCGTAATTTTCTAGAAAAGCATCCAATAATTTGTACATTTTAATGTTTTGCTCACATTCTTTTACAGGATCCTCACGAATTGGGAATGTATCGAAATAAATAAGTCCATCATAATTATATTTCTTCGCATAATAAATGAATTCTAAAGTTTGAAGTAAATGGACAGTCCCCAACATTAAACCGTCGTCATTATCGTTAT
>NZ_JAWRXU010000870.1:0-265 GCF_046534895.1 Paraburkholderia sp. SIMBA_053
GCTGATCGATGGCGACGGCCTCATCGGGGCTCGTGCCCCAGGTGACGAACGGCGCAATGTCGCCCGCGTCGAAGCGATGCTCGGCATCGAAACGCGCGTCGGCGTCGGAATGCAGCCCGCGCCAGTCCGCGAGCGCGGTTTGCCATGCCGCCTCGTCGAGCGACGGCGTGTGGGCGCGCACGTAGTCGAACGTGATCGCGTCCGGTGCGATCAGCGCGGCGCGCGCACCGGCTTCGACGGTCATGTTGCACAAGGTCATGCGCGC
>NZ_JAWRXU010000125.1:0-439 GCF_046534895.1 Paraburkholderia sp. SIMBA_053
ACACGTGGAATTCCGCTTTTCTCTTCTGCACTCAAGTTCCCCAGTTTCCAATGACCCTCCACGGTTGAGCCGTGGGCTTTCACATCAGACTTAAGAAACCGCCTGCGCGCGCTTTACGCCCAATAATTCCGGATAACGCTTGCCACCTACGTATTACCGCGGCTGCTGGCACGTAGTTAGCCGTGGCTTTCTGGTTAGGTACCGTCAAGGTGCCAGCTTATTCAACTAGCACTTGTTCTTCCCTAACAACAGAGTTTTACGACCCGAAAGCCTTCATCACTCACGCGGCGTTGCTCCGTCAGACTTTCGTCCATTGCGGAAGATTCCCTACTGCTGCCTCCCGTAGGAGTCTGGGCCGTGTCTCAGTCCCATCTATGAATATAATGAATTAGCTTGCCTTGATCCTACGATGAAAACGATGTATAAGCATACGGGCGTC
>NZ_JAWRXU010000871.1:0-265 GCF_046534895.1 Paraburkholderia sp. SIMBA_053
GCCCAGCCGGCGCCTTGGCCTCGTCGTCCTCACGCACGGGTCGTCGCATGGGACGCGCTCTCGCCGGTCCTCCGTAGCTCGAGAGGTCGGAGCCGTCGTCGAGAGTGAAGATCAGCTGCCACCGCAGATCGATCTCGCGCACCCGGCTCCAGCCGAAAGACGTGCGCCGCAGCATGTTCTGCACCATCGCCCCGTCGTCGTCGATGCGGACGACCGAGACGAAGGCGATCTCGTAGACGACCCAGAGCCCCAGCAGCACCCACGG
>NZ_JAWRXU010000872.1:0-265 GCF_046534895.1 Paraburkholderia sp. SIMBA_053
GAGGGACTTCGCGTTGGCGGCCTCCGCTTGCTCGCTTCTCAGTTTTGCCCGATCACTCTCTGAGGTGGCGCTAATCAATGCATCCGTCGCTTTCATCATCTGGCGATTCGTTTCGCGCGTATGACCCTCTGCCTCCTGCGCATGTTGACGCTGCTTGATCGCGACGAGTATGGCGACCACCGCGGCCACGATCAAAATGGTCGCCACGAGAGCGACGCATCCGGCCAGAATGGCGACACGACGATTGCGCTGCTGCACCTTCAGC
>NZ_JAWRXU010000873.1:0-264 GCF_046534895.1 Paraburkholderia sp. SIMBA_053
GGTCCCGACTGCGAACGATGCTCCGCGTGCCGCGCAGGCGCACCATCGTGACGATCCGGCCGATGCGTGTCACGCACATACGCGGAACGCTCGCCATGCGAATGCGGACGATGCTCGTCCCGACGCGGCGGCATTGCCGCATGCACGGGCGGACGCCCGCCACGATGCGCCATCTCGACGCGCAAATGCTCACGTCGGCGGAACACTTCGGCACGGCGGTCGCCGCGCGCATAGAAATGTCGATGACGCTTGCCATCCGGGCCC
>NZ_JAWRXU010000874.1:0-264 GCF_046534895.1 Paraburkholderia sp. SIMBA_053
TTGACAGCCCACGCAATGTAGGTGGGCTTGCCGATCGGCTGGCCGATCAGAAACGTATCGGGACGCGTCTTGACGAGCGAGTTCAGGCTGATCTGCGTATTCGCCACCGCGTCGACGCGTCCCAAGGCCAGGTCCTGATAGGCTTCCGGATACGACTGGTATTCGACGATCTGCTTGATTCCGCTGCCGCCGTGCTTCTTCTTCAGCTCCTCGTTGAAGAGCTTCAGGTCTGTGAGCATCGCGCTGCCGGTTTCCGCGCCGACC
>NZ_JAWRXU010000126.1:0-439 GCF_046534895.1 Paraburkholderia sp. SIMBA_053
GCGATCAGCTTGAAGATGCCAACCGCAGGTTCAGTGAAACGCTTGATGCGCATCTGCCGGTCGACGAAGATGGTCGCGATCCCCGTCGAAGCGATCAGGTTCTGCAGGTCGTCCTTGGCCTTGGCCTCGTCCTCCACCTTCGACTGCAATTCCGCGTTGACGGTGACCAGCTCCTCATTGACGGACTGCAGTTCCTCCTTGCTGGTTTCGAGTTCTTCCGTCGCTGAACGCAGTTCTTCGTTGATCGCCTGCAACTCCTCATTGGAAGCCTTCAGCTCCTCCGTCGATACACTCGCCTGTTCGATATTGGATTGCAGCAGTTCCTTCGAGCGACGCAGTTCGCTTTCCAGATGGGCAATGACGGGATTGTGGTCCGCATGACGGCTGGTGTCCGGTTCATCGGTGCTTTCCTTGACCACGATCTCATTGAAAAGAACGG
>NZ_JAWRXU010000875.1:0-264 GCF_046534895.1 Paraburkholderia sp. SIMBA_053
GGCTTCGAGCGTTTGCCATTCGCCGCGCGGGATGATGCGCGGGATCAGATCGAACGGGATGAGCCGCTCCGTACCTGACAGATCGCCGTTGACGGCGAACGTGATGCCGACGCGGCGAAACAGCAGATCGGCTTCGGCCCGCTTTCTCTCGATTGCCTCACTGCCCTGCTGCACGAGCCAGCGTTCGAACCGCTGATAATGCGGCCGCACGGCGTCATCGAACTGACGCATCTCGTCAAAGCATCGCATGTTACGCCCCACTCT
>NZ_JAWRXU010000876.1:0-264 GCF_046534895.1 Paraburkholderia sp. SIMBA_053
TTCGCCACCCACGTCAGCCTGTCGCCGTCGACGATGGCGAGCCGCACCAGTTCGCCCGATCCCTCCGCCAGCCGGTCCAGCATGGTCTGCGCAATGTCGACGATGCCCGAAGTCGCCAGGTAGCTGAGTCCCAATCCGACCATTTTCGTCGTCAGCACGTAGTCGCCGTGCTCGCGAAGCTGCCGCACATACCCGCATTGCTTCAGATCGACCAGCAGCCGGTGGCAGCCGGTGGCAGGCGCTGCGTGGAATCTCCAACTGGTC
>NZ_JAWRXU010000877.1:0-264 GCF_046534895.1 Paraburkholderia sp. SIMBA_053
TACCGCGTGGGGTCGTGAATACATCGAATTCGTTTGGAAAGAACTGGAAGAAAAATTCGGTTTCAAAGTTCTGTACATCGACACCGACGGTCTGTACGCGACCATCCCGGGTGGTAAATCTGAAGAAATCAAAAAAAAAGCGCTGGAATTCGTTGACTACATCAACGCGAAACTGCCGGGTCTGCTGGAACTGGAATACGAAGGTTTCTACAAACGTGGTTTCTTCGTTACCAAAAAAAAATACGCGCTGATCGACGAAGAAGG
>NZ_JAWRXU010000878.1:0-264 GCF_046534895.1 Paraburkholderia sp. SIMBA_053
TGGTACGACCATCACCAAGCATTTCTACAAGCGCATGTTCGCGCATCACCCGGAACTGAAGAATCTCTTCAACCAGACGCATCAGCAAAGCGGCAATCAGCCCGAGACGCTCGCCCGCGCCGTGTACGCGTACGCGGCCAACATCGACAATCTCGGCGCGCTCGGCCCGGCCGTCTCGCGAATCGCCAACAAGCACGCGAGCCTGAACATCCGGCCCGAGCACTATCCGATTGTCGGCCGCCACCTGCTGGGCGCGATCGTCGA
>NZ_JAWRXU010000879.1:0-264 GCF_046534895.1 Paraburkholderia sp. SIMBA_053
AACAGGTGTTGAAGCTGCTCGCGGGTTTGCAACGCAAATACAACTTGGGATTTGTGTTCATCAGCCACGATCTGGCCGTGATCGGCGCCATGGCGCATCGCGATGCCGTCATGCAGAACGGGGCGATCGTGGAGACGGGTGAGGTCGAGCGGATCTTTGCGGAACCGACCCATCCTTACACACGTAAGCTGTTGAAAGCGGCCTTGACGACTTGACATTCACCAATTGGGTGCGGCGAGTCATTGTTTTTTTCTATTTGTTTTG
>NZ_JAWRXU010000880.1:0-264 GCF_046534895.1 Paraburkholderia sp. SIMBA_053
CGCGGATTTCCTCGTTGTCGTTGACGATCTGCAATTGCGACTGCGCCCAGCGCAAGTCGATATACGCGGCGGCCGCGTTCGCAGCCAGCGCGAGCCGCAATTCGTTCAGCGCCGATTGACGCCCCGACACCTGCGCCTGCGCCGCGAGCACCGCAAGGCGTTCGCCGCCGAATACATCCGGCTGCCACGAAGCCGTCAAGCCGATACCCGCCTGCTTCACATAGCCAAGCGGCGGCGGCGTGTTCTGCCGCTCATACGCAGCCG
>NZ_JAWRXU010000881.1:0-264 GCF_046534895.1 Paraburkholderia sp. SIMBA_053
AATTCTTGGGCGCCGGTTTTATGTTACGTGCCATTCCGTGGAGCGCATTAACCTTTGATGTCGACAACGAGTGTTTCCGTCTCGATATGAGCGCCCAGGAAATCAAGGATGCACCTGCTTTCGACGCGGATGATTGGCCATCAATGGCAGACCCATCCTGGGGCCAGAGAATGCATAAATACTACAAACGTCCGCCTTATTGACTATTGGTCAAGGGTCCGCTGGACCACGCTGCAGCATGAACCTCCGCAACCAGCCCCAGTT
>NZ_JAWRXU010000882.1:0-264 GCF_046534895.1 Paraburkholderia sp. SIMBA_053
TGCGTCAGTCGTACGCGCCCATATCGAGCAGGCCTGCGCTCGCCGCCGCACCGGCACCGCGCACGGCACACGTGAGCGGCTCGTCGGCGACGCGCACGTCCAGACCCAGTTCATTGCTGAAATAGCGCGCAAGATTGCCGAGCAGCGCGCCGCCGCCCGTCAGCACGATGCCTGCGTCCGCGATATCGGTGACGAGTTCGGGCGGCGCGTTTTCCAGCGCGGCCTTCACGGCGACCAGCACCTGGCGCAGCGGCGCGGCGATGG
>NZ_JAWRXU010000883.1:0-264 GCF_046534895.1 Paraburkholderia sp. SIMBA_053
GCCGGACAAGACCTGGTCAAGCATCTGCCGAACTACATCGCCCTGTTCGCCGTGTTTGCCGTGCTGTTCGGCGCCAGCCTGAGCGTGCTCAAGCAGCGCATCGCACACTTCCTTGCGTCGTTCGCGATCCTGTTCGCCGTGTCGGTGCTGATTTTCGAAGTCGGCGCGTGGGCCAATGCGTCGAAGTACAACATGGAGCCGCCGCTCGTCGCGCTCGCGCTTGGCTTGCTGATCTCGAATGTGTTCCGTCTGCCCGAATGGTTT
>NZ_JAWRXU010000884.1:0-264 GCF_046534895.1 Paraburkholderia sp. SIMBA_053
TCGACTGTCATTCTCGGAGTCTTCACGCCCGGCATCGTGCCGCTCGCACTCGGCCGCATTCATGAACTCGTGCCGCACGACCACACGGAACAGCGTGCCTCATGGAGCCGCGCGACGACAGCGTTCGCTCTCTTCCAGGCGCTCGGCGGGTATGGCGACTCGTATCTGTTCTCGCACTCGCATAACAACTACGCGTTGAGCGTCATGTGTGGCGCCGCGGCGCTTGGCGTCGCGTTCATCGCTGATCTGATTGTTTCGCGGATC
>NZ_JAWRXU010000885.1:0-264 GCF_046534895.1 Paraburkholderia sp. SIMBA_053
TTACCGTAGTCGAACAGCTCCTGTTCGGTGAGCGACGGCGACGACAGCGACAGCCGCAGGATAGGCACGGTGGATGCGTTGTAGCGCAGTATGTTCGGCGGCGTGATGCCGGGCGGCAGCGAGCGCAGTTGCGTTTGCGACAGTGCCGTGACTTGTGCGAGCGCTTCGTTGATGTTCGCGTGCGGCTGAAAGAAGATCTTGACGACGGCGATACCGTTGAGCGAAGTCGATTCGACATGCTCGATATCGTTCACCGCGACGGAC
>NZ_JAWRXU010000886.1:0-264 GCF_046534895.1 Paraburkholderia sp. SIMBA_053
GCGACGGAGCGTCCGCTCGGGTCAGGCCGATGACGATCGTCCTGTTCTCGAAGGACGCGGCGAGCCTGCCGATGCTCTCGCCCCTCTCGACGCGTCCACCGCGATTCGGCTCGATGTCTGGGCCTCGAAGCTCCAGCCGCCATCCGCCGTCGATCGTGATGCGCACCCCACCCTCGGCGATCTTCAGCTCGCCGGCGACCGGAGCGATCAGTCGCGATGACGGCCCCGGAGCGACGTGCACCTCGGTCTCGACCGGCCACGTTG
>NZ_JAWRXU010000887.1:0-264 GCF_046534895.1 Paraburkholderia sp. SIMBA_053
TGGTTTCTCGTGATGACGCATAACCATGCGCTCGATTTTTCGCTCGCCGAACGCATCATGCGGCGGACCGACTTTTCTTACTTCGGCATGATCGGTTCGAAGACGAAGCGCGTGAAGTTCGAGCGGCGTTTGCTGGAGCGTGGCGTGGAGCTTGAACGGCTTGAGCAGATGACGTGTCCGATCGGCGTGCCCGGCATCGTCGATAAGGCGCCTGCGATGATCGCCGTCGCGGTGTGCGCGGAGTTGTTGCAGGTTCGCGGGCGG
>NZ_JAWRXU010000888.1:0-264 GCF_046534895.1 Paraburkholderia sp. SIMBA_053
TGTTCAAAGCTTTTCATTGTCATTTTCTCCATCAGGCGTCCGTCGTATGCGCGACGAGATGCGGCGAGTCCTTTTGCGCGACGTGAATCTTGCCGCCCGCCAACGTACGCAGCACCACGTAGAACACCGGCGTCAGCATCAGGCCGAACAGCGTCACACCCAGCATCCCGAAGAACACGGCCACACCCATCGCGTGACGCATTTCGGAACCCGCGCCGCTCGACACCACCAGCGGCACCACGCCCATGATGAACGCGATCGACG
>NZ_JAWRXU010000889.1:0-264 GCF_046534895.1 Paraburkholderia sp. SIMBA_053
TTGAGTTGCTCGTTGTAATAGAACTGCTGCGTCTCGTCGTCGAGCCCCGGCACGAAGTAGTCGAGCCCAATCTCACCGAGACCGACGAAAAGCGGGTCGTCGAGACTCGCCTCGATTTCCATGCGCAGGACATCGAGATCGGACGGCTGCGCCTGCGGCGTGAAAAGCGGATGAATGCCGAGCGCATACGCGCCGCCCTGCACGCGATGCGCCAGTTCCCGCACCGTCGAAAAGTTGCTGCGCGCGATGCCCGGAATCACGATC
>NZ_JAWRXU010000890.1:0-264 GCF_046534895.1 Paraburkholderia sp. SIMBA_053
TACCTGCCCATCAGTCCGGCGATTTCTTGTAGTGGAATGGCGCTCAGATAATATAATCGCCTTACTGAATTAACCGGGCAGTCCCAAGAGCTTGCGGAACCGCTTACGATCATCGTGGCCGCTTCCGTAATTTCTTGATAGCTAAAGGTCTTCACGGGGTGCTTCACGGGCACGGACGACACGAGTCGCCAGCACCAATCTTGAGCGCGGTTCTCCGCCGTACGACGCTGCGCGCCAGACGTTTTTTCGCCGGTGACACTGATC
>NZ_JAWRXU010000127.1:0-437 GCF_046534895.1 Paraburkholderia sp. SIMBA_053
CCAGTGGCCCGGAACCAGCACCGCGGGATGCGGCGCGGGCGCGACATACACAGGACGCGGCGCGACATACAGCGTGTGGGCCTGCGGCGCGATGAATACGACGTGCGGCGGGGGCGGCGCAACGTAGACGACCTTCGGCGGCGGGGGCGCAACGTAGACGACCTTGGGTGCGGGCGGCGCGACATAGACAGTCTTCGGTGCAGGCGGCGGCACGTAGGCGACCGGCGGCGGGGGCACATAAGCGGGCGGAGGCGCGACGACCACAGGCGCAGGCGCGACGACCACAGGCGCAGGCGCAGCAACCACCGGTACGGGCGCGACGACAACCGGAGCCGGCGCCACCACGACCGGCGGAGGCGCGACGACAACCGGTACGCTGCCCACGGCAACCGTCGCGCCGACAGTCGTAACCGTGCCCGTAGTCACCGTGCCGCCGT
>NZ_JAWRXU010000019.1:0-117295 GCF_046534895.1 Paraburkholderia sp. SIMBA_053
AGAGTGATGTTTATGAGCATCAAGGGTGGGTCAATTCTAGATGCAAAAAGTGGGTCAGTTTCCGGCGCAAATCAACAGCCTGGGACTCCACTGTCGCGGCGAAGCGCATCGGGCGTGATTGCGGCGAACGAGTCAGCGACGGCGCCGGGCCGTGCGCGTCTTGGCGATCGGGTTTTTGCGCACGTCATGCGAACGGGCCGGTCTGTTGGAACTAAATTCGCGACGTATGCGCGTCTGGAACTAAATTTCTGACCAATCTGCGTCTTTGGGAAGTAAATTCCGGACCTGTATGCGTTTTTTGGAACTAAAAACCCGACTAAGTTGCTGTGGAGTCTTGTGCGACATTCTGTTTCTTGAACAGGCGCGGCGCTTAAATTTCAATTATATGGCAGATACCATGTATCATTTTAACTATCTGGCTATTCCAGCATTTTTATGGCTCATTGCTTGACGGAGGGGCAATAAAGCTCCGCTAGCGGTCAGATCGGAACTAAATTCGATGCATGTCTGCGGCGGTCGTCGCAGAGTCACCCTTAAAGGGCCTCTTTTCATTCCGTGTTGGAACTAAACTCAGTACTAAGCTGCGGCACCGGATTTTCCGGGTTTTTGCAGCCAAAAAGTCCGAAATTTAGTTCCCCGCGCTGCTTACTTTTATTGTGAAGACGACGACCTTGCCGGATTGCTACTTCACTGGCAATTGCTGTCGAAGTCCGAGCGCAGGAAAATCGTCGCCATGGCGGACGCCCAGTTATCCGATAGAAGCAAAAGTTATCCTTCCGCTTTCCCAGGCCGAGCAGGATAGGGCGTATATCGCCAAAACCTTGCGGCCAGTTAACTAACGACGCAAACCCCTGTTGCCGCACACACTCTATGCCGACTTTCGGCCTGATCGCCAGCCAGCCCCTGCTCCGAAAAGCGATCTATTAAGATAACTATTGTTATCTTTATAGACGCATTTTCGTGTCAAACTGGCGTCCATGAAAACGCGTCTCACCTTTGCGACCTCCTTCGGATCCGACGGGTTCCCCGACGCCGATGCGCTGGCGGCACTGCGCGCCTGGTACGCCGGTCTGTCGACGAGAGAAGCTGTCGCGCGCTATCTGCCGGGCCGGGCGGGGCGACAACCTTCAGCGCGCGGTGTGCTGGGCCAGATCCGGCGCGCGCTCGTCACTGCTGCACGACGGGCGCATCGCGACGATCTGATAGCGCTCCTGGACCATGCGGTCGGCGATCGGGTGCGACACGCGAAAGCCGTTGCGCAGGCGATCGAAGTGCTGCAGCACGCACAAGCACCGGAACCGCAGATCGCCGATCCCGTTGAGCAGTGGTTTCCGGCGAGAGCAGCACGCGCGTTGCACGCGACCGGCATCGTCACGCTGGCCGATCTGACCGTGCGTATTCCGCGCCGGCGGCTATGGTGGAAGTCGATCCCTGATCTTGGCGCCACCGGCGCAAAGCAGATCGAGGCGTTCTTCGCCGCGCATCCGGTGCTGGCAGAACGGGCGAGGGCACTGATTGCAATCAGCAACCAGGGCAGCGTCGTGCCGTGGGAGAGCCTGCGGCTGCCGCAGGAAGTGGATGGCTCCGCGGGGACGTTCCGGGCACCGCCGGCGACCTGCACCCTCGACTCCAGCAACGACTACGAAGCAGTGCAGGCATGGCTTTCCCTGCACGAATCCGCAGCGACGCAGCGCACATACCGCAAGGAGGCCGAGCGGCTGATCCTGTGGGCGATTGTCGAACGGGGAAGGGCGCTATCGTCCTTGACAACGGAAGATGCCGTCGCCTACCGGACGTTCCTGCGCCGCCCCACGCCACGCGATCGCTGGGTCGGCCCGCTGCGGCCGCGCAGTTCGCCGGACTGGCGCCCTTTCGCGGGCGGCCTGTCGGCGCGTTCTGCCGCCCATGCGCTATCGATCCTCGGTGCGCTGTACCGCTGGCTGATCGAGCAGCGCTATGTGCTCGCGAATCCGTTTGCGGGCGTGAAGGTGCGTGGCAGCGTGCACGCGACGGCGCTTGACACCTCTCGCGCCTTTACCGAAGGGGAGTGGTCGCTTGTGAGAACCATCGCAGACGGCCTTGAGTGGTCGTATGGTTGGTCTGCGCCCGCGGCCCACCGGCTGCGCTTCCTGCTCGATGTCGGTTTCGCAACGGGCCTGCGGGCCAGCGAACTGGTCGGCGCCACGCTCGGCGACATTCAGACCGATGCCCGCGGCGAACACTGGCTGCGCGTGACAGGTAAGGGGCACAAGGCGGGTAAAGTCTCTCTGCCACCCCTTGCCTGGGATGCAATGACGCACTATCTGCTCGCGCGGCGACTACCGGTGTCACCAGCACAATGGAACCCGCGGACACCACTCATTGGAAGTCTGGACGTCGATGACGCCGCTGCAATAAGTGGCATGCGCCTGTGGGCGGTGCTGAGACGTTTTTTCCGGCAGGCGGCGGAGTTGATCGCCGAGCATCCACCGCTTGCCGAGAAACTGCGCCGTGCGAGTCCGCACTGGATGCGGCACACGCATGCGACGTATGCACTCGCGAATGGCGCCGAACTCATAACCGTGCGCGACAACCTTCGCCATGCATCGGTGTCAACCACGTCCATCTACCTGCATGCTGACGACGACACAAGAGCGCAACAGCTAAGGAAGGCATTCGGAGGCAAATGAGTCATGGGTCGGCGAGCGGGTGCGGCTCTGATTCCCGTCCAGGGGGCCGGGAACAAAATTCTGCAAAAAACGGGAACAGATTTATGCAAACCAACGACGGATTAAAAGTCCGCTGCTCTCTATCTTTCTATTTGACATAACATAATTTGCCCCTTTTTTATTTGGCGTCTTTCTGTCATTGTCACGCGCATCGCGTCTCTGTAAGACGACGAGGATCTGTGGCTCTTGAAGCGCGGGATTGCCCAAGGTTGTTGATCACCGGATAATGAACCGTAATCAATGGGAACCGTAGAGACCGCATGACCGATAAACTGCCCCACGGTTCGTGGGGCGAAGACTACAAGCGCTGGCTCGCTGAACTCAAACAGCGGGTCGAGGCAGCGCGGGTTCGCGCAGCCACCAGCGTGAACCGCGAGCTCGTGACGCTGTACTGGCAGATTGGCCGGGAGATACTGGACCGGCAGCAACGCGAAGGGTGGGGCGCGGGCGTAATTGACCAGCTTGCCCGAGACCTGAAGGCCGCGTTTCCAGACATGCGCGGATTTTCGCCACGAAATCTGAAATACATGCGCGCGCTGGCGCAGGCTTGGCCCGACGTGGAATTTGTGCAGCAGCCTGCTGCACAATTGCCGTGGTTCCATCTCTGTACCTTGCTGGACAAGGTCAAGGATCAGGAGCAACGAGGCTGGTATGCCGACAAGACGCTCGAACACGGCTGGTCGCGTCAGGTGCTGACGATGCAGATCGAAACAGCCGCCCATGCCCGAGCCGGCAGCGCTGTGACCAATTTCAAAGAAACATTACCTCCGCCACAGTCCGATCTTGCGCGGGATGCCCTGAAGGATCCGTACATCTTCGACTTTCTCGGCCTCACGGAAGATGCGCAGGAACGTGACGTCGAGCAGGCGCTCACCCGTCATATCACCCGGTTTCTTCTTGAGTTGGGCGCGGGATTCGCGTTTGTAGGGCGGCAATACCGGCTGGACGTCGGCGGCGACGAATTTTTTATTGATCTCCTGTTCTACCATCTGAAGCTGCGCTGCTACGTGGTCGTCGAACTGAAAACGACCCCGTTTCGACCAGAGTACGCGGGCCAGCTTAACTTCTACCTTTCTGCGATCGATGCGCAAGTGAAGGCGCCGGATGATCAACCCACGATAGGTTTGCTCCTGTGCAAGGAAAAGAACCGACTTGTCGCGGAATATGCGTTGCGCGGCGTTGCCAAGCCGATGGGCGTAGCCGAGTATCAGCTGCTTCGACAGGTACCAGAATCATTAGAAACCAAGCTGCCGTCGATCGACCAGATTGAAGCAGAGCTTCGGCCGGATTTGCCCGACGACGCCTAGCACCACCTGCGGACGCATGACCAAACTCTGATGCAGCGGACTAAAGTTGACATAATGTTTATGATCAACACTTGAACGATCGTGCTTTTTGTACCCCTCAGGCGCGCACCGACGCGACAATCATCGCCAGCCAACGTCCGGTTACCGGGCCAGGAAATCGCTGACGGTCAGCCACAGCAGCTCGTCGGGCCGCGCAAGTAACTTTCTTTGTGCGACCGCGACGATGCGGTTGCGGCCGTTTTCAAATGTTTTGAGCGTGCGCGTCGCGTCGGCGCCATGTGGTAGCCAGAAATGCTCTTCGAGTGCGTCACGCGCAATTGCGCCTTCGACCTCGCGGCCGCGGATCGACAGCATGAAAACCACGGCGCGTCCGTCCGGCGAGACGGCGGGCGCGCGATCAAGAACTTCCATGACGTACCTCGACAATATCGTTCGCGGTCTTTGTATTTGTACTGCGCCGCGCAACGATAAATCTACCAGAAGTTGAAAGCAGCACAATCGTCAATGACGCAACGGTTCAGTCTCGCCAGGTATCCGTTATCGAAAATCGCCTGGCGACGTGCGTGCTCGTTATTTTTCGGGCGGCCGTTGTGTTGGAGGCGGTTTTGTTTTTTGTGGTGTACGTAGCCGGCATAGACAGTTAGTTGCGTATTGGAAATCAACATTCCCCGTTATGGTGAGCTTCTTCGAGAGCAGCCGCGTGCCACTATCTGACGAGTGGTCCGGCACTACAGCGTGAAAACACCGATAGGACTGAATTTACCAACGGGAACGCAATAGTCGTTTCTGAAGAAGCGTTCGTAGATCCCGGCGCGTATCGGTGACGACGTGAATGTAAATCGTGTCGTCGCGCACCTCATATATAACCCGGTTCTGGCCGCTCAACACTTCCCGGAAATTCAGGCCGCCAAAATCTGAAAGCTCAGCCGGGACATGACCGCTCTGTGGGAACTGTCTGATATTGCCAAACGTGACGGCCAAGTCCGCGGACGTTTGCTTCCACGTCTGGGCACCGAAGCTTTTGAGGATGTAGCGACGCAAATCCTTCGTATCCTCCTGCGCCTCTTCGAGAACCAGGAGCTTGAACTTCGTCTGCCCCATCAGCGGATTTGCTCTTTCCGGTCAAGGTCGTCGAGTTCGGCGAGAAACTCGTCGGCATCCTTGAATTTCCCCTGCTCGATGTCCTTCTGGCCCAAGGCCAGAATTTTGAGTAGCGCCAGCGTTTGCTGGGTGTCCTCATAGCTTTGCACGTCCTGAACGACGAGCTTCGCTTCGCCATTCTGCGTGATAAGCAGCGGCTCGCCAGAAGCCGTCAAATCCTTGACGATCTGCGCTGCGTCGCTTTTCAGGTAGCTGATTGGTTTTACGTGGTCTGCTAGGCGCATGTCTGATCCTCCGTTCGTCACCACATTCAGGCCAAATATAGACTAAATTCGGTTCTATACAAAGTCCTGAATCAGCCAGCAGCCATGTGATCTGTCGCCAAGAGGCTCGATTTGCCCGCCGATAAATACGCTGCGGCGTCGGTCTCCATGAATGCGCCGCCCTGTCCTGCTTCGCCCCCTCGCGCGTCACGGGCAAGGCAGCGCATTGGCGGAGGCCCCAAGTGCTCAAGTGGCGGAACCAATCGGCAGGCGGGCTACAAGTGACAGCGCACATTTTGAACTAAAAAGTCCATCCATTGTCGAGGCTTTGTTGAAATGTCCGCTTTCCGGCTAAGTTGAAATGTCCGGGTTAAAGGGGTTTGTTTCTAACGCCTTTGTCTCACACATTGTTGAAGGACGACGCCTGAACTGGCAGGGCGCTTACGTCTGCGTCGATCACCTTTGCAGACCGACGGCCAGGTTTGCGTGGTTGTTGCATTTGCCGCTGCTGCGACTGTTCCAGAATCACACCATTGATATCGGCCTGCGTGAACTCGCGTTGCTTCTTCTTGCCTGGCGAGCGGCTTTGAACCCTGGTTGCAACGCCCAGGTGGGTTCGCGAAGGCGCTTTTCCGATCCGACTGTTATCGCGTTGAGCCTGGATCACCTGCGAGACCTGAAGCACGTGACCCAGCCGCTTATGCTCAACGACCGCGCCCTGGTCAACTTCGGTCAGCCGGTCGTACTGTCTGCATGACAGTGCTTGACCATCGGCGCGCAGTTCGATACGCCCATCCGGGTACTCCCAGACCTCGATATACCGGCCGATCAGTTTGTGGTGCCCGGGCGTGTCATCCATCAGATACGTGACGCGGTCATACCGCACAGTCAACGACTTGCTCACCTTGCGCGGCTCGCGCCACGTGAGCACCAGATCAAGATTCTCGTCAGCCCTGAGTGGACGGTGAGCATCGAATCCGCTCTTTGAAGGCTTCGCAAAGCGCGCGTTGTAATTTGCCATGAAGGCCGGCGCATACGCATTGGCTGCGGCAGCCGTGCTGATGCCACGCAACCGCAATTCTTTTACGAGCCGGTCCTGCAGCGTCAGGTGGGCGCGCTCGACGCGACCCTTCGCTGAGCTGCTGTTCGCACAGAACGTGTCGATGTTCAGCTCGTACATCGCCCGGCCGAAATGGGTCACGCTGTTGCCATCCTTGTTCGCACCCGTCTTGCGAAACACGCTGTACTTGTCGCTGTAGAACGCGACAGGGTTGCCGTGGCGTTCAATGTACGCCCGCGTCGCCTCGAAGTAGCTGAAGGTCGACTCGGTGGCTGTGAAATGCAGCGTCATCAGCCGGCTCGTCGCATCGTCGACGTACACCAGCAGCGAGCAGGCCGGCGCCCGTTCCTCGAACCACCGGTGATCGCTGCCATCTATCTGGATCAGCTCGCCCAGACACGCGCGCCGCGCACGCGGCTGGTAGAGCTTCGGCGGGCGCTACCGGCGAGGCACCCAGAGACCTGCATCCGTCATCAGACGCCTGACCGTCTCCTTTGCAAGCCGGATGCCGTGACATTCGTACAGCTTCTCGCAGGCCAGCGTGGGCCCGAAATCGACATAACGATCACGAATGATCGAGAGTGCCCGATCGGCCGTCACCGCGTCCAGCTGGTTGTTGCTGGGCCTCGAGCGCCGACGCGACGCGAGGCCTTCCGGTCCATGCTCGCGCAGTCGCGCAACCAGCCGCCGAATCTGCCGCGGCGTCAGCCTGAGCCGTTCTGCCGCGCGCCACGGCTTGAGCTTGCCGTCGGCGACGTCCTGAATGACCTTGAACCTGTCCAGTTCGCGCATCGTCATCGTGATCCGTTCGGTCGCAGCCATTGAAGCCTCCCGCGCCGGGACGCCGGCGGCTGGTCAGCTTACGCTGCGAAAAAGCGGACATTTGAACGTGGCTAAAAGCGGACATTACAACTTAGCCTCTACAACTCAAAAAATCGATCACTTTACTTATGTCAAATTGGATAGGACCTCTAACGTACATACGGGGCCGTTAGTGCAAGTAAAATCGTTTCCGCTTTCAAAGTAATTTTGTTCCCTAGCCCCAGACGGTAATCCAGGCTTGCAGGCGGCGTAACGTCGTTGCGCCCAGTCGAATGGCACATCGGCGCGTGAAGCTGCGGTACCGGAAGCATCGAAAATAGACGACTTCGGTGCGCGGCACGTTTCGGAGGGCGTCAGTTTGGTGGACGCGGCTATCAGCAACGCCTTCTCCCGAACCGCACAAGGCTTCATTGTCGTGCGGAGCGACTATAAAAAATTTCCTGCACCACCGCTCGTCGGAACAATTTTGCTTCCGTCCATTTCTCGTAAATTTGTTCCTGAAGGTTCGGACCTCCCCTGCGGACGGGACCTTTGCGGGAACGAATTTATGCAGACCAACGGCCGTGTCGGCTTTGGCAACCAGACATGGAGAAACCAAAGCGTCGAGGCGGGGCTAGCCGACCCCCATCGTAATCTAGGAGTGTCCGACCGTCGGCATCACAAAGAGGCGTTCATCCCACACCACGGGTTGCGGCTCGGTCACAACAATCCGCGTCGCGTCGGGGTGTGCGGGATTGACCAGCACGTTGAACTCTGCACGGACGACGACGGAAGGTACCATCAGGAGCGCGGTACGCGACTCGGTCAGCCAGGCGTCGCCGAACTCCCTTGCCGCCTGCAGTGCTGGCGCATCCCATCCCCCTGGCAACGATTCAGCCGACTGGAGTTCGACGCGAATATCGTCGGGAACCGCTGCTTCGACCCATCCGTGTGTCTTCGGTACCTTGCCGATGCGGGCATGAACAAGAACCTCGAGCATCGCACCGGCGAAGGTCGACGCGGCGTAGATGACCGGTCGCCCCGGGCTATTGAAGCGGCCGCCCACCAGCATCGCGCCGGTGCCGCTCCAGACCGTATGTCGAGTGTCGGCGATTCGAAACAACTTCACGCCGGCAACCCATAAAACAGTTTCCAGAGCAGCTCTTCGACCCGGCGCGCGCCGAGCTCGGTCAGCGCAACATCGAGTGGCGCCCGCCCCTCGAGCTCCGGGTGCGGCGTCGACAGGAATTCCCGCGCGTCCTCTTCGTCGTTCCAGACGTAGGCCGTCGTCGCGACGATCCTGGCCAGCCGCTCAGTCTTTTCCGATTCGTCTGGCGTCAGCCGATCGCGACGCCGCTTATAGGTCGCTTCGGGGATGATGCGGGCAAGTAGCGCACGCCGGGCGTCAGCACCCTGCGTCGCATGTTCGACGCCTGCGCGCAGCGCGGACTTGGGCAGTCCGTCGCGGACAAGTGCTTCGAGTTCCGCGAGCGTGTGCGGGACCTGCCGCAGTTCCATGACTGCGGCCACTGCCTCAGGCGTAATCAGTGACATGCGACTCCCGACTAAAGTATCAGTTGATACCCAATCATAGCGCAATTGATACTGTCCGCAACCCCATCTTTAACTAGCAGGCGCCAGCGGGGAGACTGCCGAGACGGCTTCCTCGACATCGTCCGTGCCTGCGAGAATCGCCCACATAGCATCACGGCCCGGTGCGGCCTACAGAAATCTTTCATAGACGAAATGCTCAAGCAATAAGCATCCGCTCGCGACGGGATGTCGCACCGGGCACACGGATAAACCGTTTATAGTGCGCTGCACAAGCCCGTGTGATCGGTAGATGCGCTCTGATAATTGTGTTATATTGCGTTGCACAAAATTCGTCCGATTGGCAAGCGCGATGCGAGGACCGCGTCCAGCGTTGCCGGGTTGCGGACGAGATGCCCCTGAAGTTGAGTCGACACGCCTGTCAGCTACGTCCAGTTTCTGTCTACATCATCAAGATGAGGTCCCTGTGAAATACCTTACCCGCATCGCCGCGTCTGGAGCACTCCTGGTCGTCGCTCTCGGTATCGTCACCTTCGCCCAGATCAAGTTCGCGCCGCAATCCGCGGACAACAACCCGGTCGCACGGATCGTCCTGAACGTCGAATCGCAACTGAACGGTTGAGCGAGTCCACCGCCGTATGTAGCTCGCGCCCCACAGGCAAAGAAAAACCCGGCAGGCTCCGAAGAGAACTGGCGGGTTTGAGCTACTGATTTCGGATTCACATACCAGGCGATGGTAACGGAGTTGACGCCTGCTCAGGCTCCTCCAGCGACCAGCCAGCCTCCATGGCGACGGCATCCAACACCCTGGCAGGTCACCAATCGTCAATTCGAGACGCTTCATCGTGGCCTCGTGAGACAGGTAATCTTCCCCTTCGACGTTTCGATTATCAGAAACTTGAAGAGCGTGTCGCCACACTGATCCAGCGCAAGCCAGCCCTCCCCGCCCTGCGCAAATTGTCACCGCAACCTGAAGGCATGGGCGAATCCAGAATTTGTGCGGCAGCCTCCTGCACAAATTGAAGCCTCTTCGGCTTGGTAAACTAAGGATTGCGAATTAAACGTCGATCACTTTAATTATGTAAAATGACTTAGCATCAGGAGATTGCGCGCTGGAAAACAAATTAGACGAACCAACGTCGTCGACATATTTCAGGCTGCGCGGCGAAGACCCGCGCATGTCTGCAAACGCTGCTTGCAAGTCTCGCGCAAGCTGATCAACTACTGCCGCGCCCCCTCCTTCGCGCTGCTGACGACCCACAATCTCCCAGCCGACCTGCCAGTAGAGCATCATGAGTTCGCACTTCGCACTGGCCACTGCGCGATGCCGGGCCTGTCCGACTCTCTGCTTGAGTTCAGTGAGCCAGCGCTTGTACTCTACGCCCCACGAGCCGTTGGGCGGCTTCGGTCACGCGGTCTCTGTGACTCCCATTGATCATGCATCGTCATCCGGTCATTACGGTAACTGGGGCAACCCAGGCATTAAGAGCAAAAATCCTTGTCGTCCTATCGACCGCGACAGGCTTAATTACCTCTGGGAATCTGCTGACTCGACTTGGCCAGACACCAACATTATGGTCAACGCGGAACGCCGCATCTGGCTCGGAAGTCGGCGCCAGATGCACGACTGACAGTCCGCTCTAATGCTCCAAATTGCGGTGCCAGCGATTAGGCGGCCCGCTCCACGCAGGCACGCAGAACCGGCAGGAAGCAAGGCACGTCCACGGATCGCATACGTGCGATCGCATCGCCGTCGCGAAAACTCACGCAACATACGCCGATAACCAGCCTTTGTTTTGCGTCCCAGATGACCCACGTGGATGGCCGACAGACCTAGGTGGATGTACTCGTCAAGCGACGACTGACAGCATCCCTGCGAAACTGATAGACCAAAAGCAGTACTAGCAAAAGCGCCAATATCTGCATGACCGCAGCTGCTGTGAAGGCCGCGCTGACACGGGCAGCAAGCAGCGTTTTAGCGTCGCTGTGTATGCTCGCGCCCGCCGCATCGAAGGCGACGATGAGAATGCCCAGTCCCAGCGAGCCGCCAAGCTGGTGTGCCACATTCACTAATCCCGAAGCAGCGCCTGCATCCTTAGGGTCTACATTCGCGACACCAGCCACGGTGAGCGGGCTGAGCGTCCCGCCCTGTCCCGCACCGATCAGGGCCATCGGTAATGCCACATGGAACCAATACGAAGTATGGGCTGACGCGTCGCTGAGCATAACCATACCTATCACCGAGAGAAGTAGAGCTAAAGCCAGGAGGCCGCCATTGCCGAGCCGCCGCGTCAGCCAAGGAATTGACATAGCTGCAGCGAAGTTGGCGATTGTCGTTGGTAAGAAGGCAACACCGGCCTCAAGCGGGGTGTAGTCGAGTACACCCTGAAGATACTGCGTCGCAAAGAAGTAGAACCCCACCGAGGCGCCTACGAACAGCATCCGCGTGCCGTAAGCCACGCTGCGCTCCAGACTCGCAAAAAGGCGTAAAGGAAGGATTGGCTGCTTCGCGCGCCATTCGTTGATGACGAAAAAGCTCAGTAGCGCAACCGATGCAACTAGTGAGGCAGTGGTAGTAGCGTCGGTCCAACCGTACGTTGCGGAGTGAACGATACCGTAGACGAGCAGTGTCATGCCGATTGTCGATGATGCTGCGCCGACAATGTCAAGTTCGCCCGAATGGCGTACCGTCTCGGGAAGATAGTGCTTTGCGCCAAGCATCAATGCCAAGCCGATAGGCAGGTTGATGAAGAAACCGACGCGCCAGGACAACCAATCCGCAAAGACTCCGCCGAGCACCAGTCCGATAGTCGAGCCGACTCCCGCTGTAGCCCCGTAGTACGAAAGTGCACGTGTACGTTCCCTCGGGTCGTGAAAAGTAACCGACAGGAGGGCTAGCGTCGATGGCGCCAGTATCGATGCTCCGATGCCCTGAATCGCTCGAGCAGAAATGAGCCACGCCGGAGACTGCGCCACGCCGATGGCGAGCGAGGCAAAGGAGAACAGTGTCAAGCCCGTCATGAGCATCCGACGCCGGCCGAAGATGTCGCCGGCCCTAGCGCCCAGAAGCAGCATGCCTCCAAAGGCCAGGGTATAGGCGTTCGACACCCATGACAATCCGGTATGCGAAAATCGCAAACCGGTCTCAATTTTGGGCAGCGCAGTAATCACGATCGAGATGTCGAGTACGATCATGAGATAACTGACCAACACTATTGTGAGGACAGTGCCGCGGTGCGTTTCGGTGTTAGTAGTGAGCGGTGTTGCTGACAATTAGGAGACTCCGTGTTGACGGTGCGACGGCGAGATCAATCGCGGAATCTGCAATCCTCGCTTATCGTGTAGCTGATGTTTTGTTGTCGCTTTCAGAACGCGCGTCGGCGTTCCCGTTGCTCGACGGCGGTGTGCGGGCAGCGACAATCGCTGCTTATCGATGCGGCGCAAGTAGCCCTTGTGCAGACATCCTCGACGGTATTCGCGTTATCGTCCTTGCAGCAGAAGCCGTAGCGGCTGCGGGTAGCGCCGCCGGCAGTTGATGGCGAAATTACCTGTCGGCCGCGGCTTTGCTTAGATGTCTGAAACAGCAAGCAACGTTGAATCGAAGCCGTTAATGGACGTTGGGACTTCGCCCATCCCTTGCCTGGTACAGCAGGCAACGGGCGAAAACCGGTCACCGATATCAACTGCCCACCGACCGGTTGTGGCGGACGACGCGCTGTGCATCGCAGTGGCCGTCAGCTCGTAGCATCGTGATCTGCAAGCTGCCGATCATCGTGTGGGCCGCTGGGGCACATGTCGACTATTTAAGCTCTTGGCCGAGCGCACCGCCTAGTCGGTGACCAGCGGTCCTGCCTGATATTGCTCGTCCGTCACTGGCTCCATCCATTCGACGACCTTTCCATCAAGCATTTCGGTAAGCGCGAGATGGGACATTGCCGTGGTCGCGGCCGCTCCATGCCAGTGTCGCTTTCCGCACGAGCACGAGACGATGTCACCTGGGCGGATTTCCGTCCGTGGGCCGCCTTCGCATTGGGTCCAGCCGACGCCGTTAAGCACGACGAGGGTCTGTCCCAGAGGGTGCGTATGCCAATTGGTACGCGCGCCGGGCTCAAACGTCACGATGCCGCCACCGAGGCGCGCGGGTTCCTCGGCTTGAAAAAGGCTGTCGATCCGGACAGAGCCAGTGAACCAATCTTGAGGACCCTTGATGGAAGGCTTTGCCCCATTGCGAACGATGGTTTGATTATCTTTGCTCATGATTTAATCTCTTCAACTATGATGCTGGGGTGGTAGTCGCTGCGCTCTCGGGACAAGTCTCGACGGAGCGGCGCACCGCTCCGCTAGTCCCTTTGCTGGACGTCAGCCCAAGGCTCCGTCCGTGCACAATAGTTTCGTACTCTTGCCGGAGTGTTCGTCAAAGGCCGAGCTTTCGTTCACTCATCCACTGAACTATTTTTGGATCGCGATGCGAGAAGAAGCTGCTAACGCCGGTCTCCAACATTGCGACCGCCTGCATGTCGTCGTCGGATAGTTCGAAGTCGAAGACGGCCAGATTTTCCAGCATCCGCTCCTTGCGTACCGACTTTGCGAGCGCGACGATACCCCGCTGAACCAGCCAACGCAGCACAACCTGCCCCACGGTCTTACCCTTCTGCTGTGCGATCGTCATCAGTTGCTCGTTCCCGAACAGATTATTACGACCCTCTGCGAACGGAGCCCACGCCTCCGGCTGGACGCCAAGTTCACGCATGAAATCGACACTTTCAGCTTGCTGGTGAAAGGGGTTGAGTTCGATCTGGTTGACGGCCGGCGTCACTTCGTTGAAAGCCTTGATGTCCATGAGGCGATCGGGCTGGAAGTTGCTTAGCCCGATAGCGCGCAGCTTGCCAGCGCGATGTGCCTCCTCCATCGCCCGCCAGGCGCCGTGAACGTCCGAAAACGGTTGATGGATGAGAAACAGATCGAGATAGTCGAGCCTCAGACGCTTAAGCGAGTTGTCGATGGCCAACCGAGCACGTTCGTAGCTCGCGTCTTCAACCCACAGCTTGCTGGTGACGAAAAGTTGGTCGCGCGGAACTCCGCAGCGCTTCAGGCCACGGCCGACGGGCTCCTCGTTCTTGTACGACGCTGCCGTATCGATCAAGCGGTAGCCCGCCTGCACGGCCTCGACGACGCAGCGTTCGCATTCCGCCTCGTCGGAGATCTGGAAGACGCCGTAGCCAAGGATCGGCATCGTGATTCCATTGTTCAGTGTCACATGTTGCATGGTCGTACCTTGTCGGTGAGGTCAATGGCGGCCTGAAATGACGTCCAGGACGCGCTCGATACACTGTTTGAGCCTGCCTCGTCAAGTCGCTTTTTGACGGAATCCCGCCTTGCGCTCTCAACCGGCCTCCCATTAGGCGTGCTATACGGCTTCTGTCCGCAGTGCATGAGCAGCGAACACGGTGGCTAAGCCGACGCCGCATCCATACGCAGTAAGACTTCTCAGGCTCTGCTTACCTACCGCCACATGCGCCGCCGGCCCCGGTCCCATTACACCTCGACCAGTTTGGGGAACATTGGCGATCGTGCGCAGGTGCTCGCCGGACACGACTCCACCGTTGCGGCGCTGAGCTTCTCACGCAGCCGGTGCGTTCGACGTCCTGGCAAGGCGGCCACCGCCACTGGTTCGGCTTCGCTGTTGGCCGAGAGCAGCAGGCAGCAACTCCTCGACGGTGTAGCGAAGCGCATTCCTGGCGCGGCGCAAGGCATACCCAAGGAGCCTACTCTTGCTGCAAACTCGCCGTATCGGCGGCTAAGCTGACGCGCCGTCGATAGACCGTATTGATACGACTTTAGACCCGAACGATTGACGACACTAGATGTCATAATCGGAAAGGGTTTATAACAGGAGTGGATTAATGTCCATCGAGGGCTATGAGCAACTCGCGATTTTTTCGGTCGTCGCGCGCGAGCGCAGCTTTACCCGCGCCGCGGCCAAGCTAGGCATGTCGCAGCCGGCGCTGAGCCGGGCCATGCGGCAACTGGAAGACCGGCTGGGAATCCGGCTCCTGGCCCGCACCACCCGTAGCGTTTCGGCCACGGAGGCCGGCGAACATTTGCTCCGGGTGGTTGCTCCCCGGTTCGAAGAAATCGACACTGAACTTGCCCTTCTTAGCGAATTCCGGGACAAGCCTGCGGGCAAGTTGCGCATCACGGCTGGCGAACATCCGGCGGTCACGATCCTGCAGCCTGCGCTCGTCAAAATACTACCCGACCATCCGGATATCCAGCTAGAGGTTATAGTCGACTACGGGCTCACCGATATCGTGGCCGAAGGCTACGACGCCGGCGTCCGGCTGGGCGAGCAGGTCGCGAGAGACATGATCGCCGTGCGTATCGGTCCCGACGTCCGGATGGCCGTAGTTGGTTCACCGGCATACTTCGCCCGGCATCCTCGCCCCAAAACCCCCCGCGATCTTATCCGGCATAACTGCATCGCCATCCGCCTGCCGACTTACGGCGGCATCTTCCCCTGGGAGTTCGAGAAGAGAGGGGAAGAGCTCAAGGTGCGCATCGAAGGCCAGCTTGTCTTCAACAATATCGCCATGCGTCTGGATGCAGCCCTCAAGGGGCTGGGCTTGACATACATGCCCGAGGATCTGGTGCAGGCGCATGTCAAGGACGGCGCATTGATACGTGTGCTCTCGGACTGGTGTCCACCGATCCCGGGATACGACCTCTACTACCCGAGCCGGCGTCAGAGTTCACCGGCCTTCACTGTGCTGCGAGATTCATTGCGTTACCGTGGCTGACTCTCCAGATACTGCTCATCAGACACCAGTTCCAACCAATCGACTGACTTACCGTCAAGTGCTTCCGCGATGGCTATATGCGTCATGCCCTTCGTGCGGGTGGCCCCATGCCAGTGCTTGACCCTTGGCGGAATCCAGACTACATCGCCAGCTTTCATGACCTGGACCGCGCTGCCCCACTGCTGAACCAGTCCCACGCCTGCCGTTACAATCAGCGTCTGTCCCAGTGGATGCGTGTGCCAAGCCGTACGCGCGCCTGCGTCGAACGTCACGGTCGCACCACCTACGCGCGCAGGTGCCTCTGCCTGGAATCGCGAGTCCACCCGTACAGAACCGGTGAACCGATCGGCAGAACCTACAGAGGAAGGCTGAGAACCCGCGTGCATCACGGTGACCATCCGATTGTCCTGAGCCCACGCGGCAGAAGCGCCGAACAAGAGCGAGAGCGTGGCTACGACAATGGCGGATTTCATTTCTGCTGCTCAGGCTTTTGGGCACTGTGATCACGCTGGCTCGCCGCAGTATCGGACGTCCGGAACACCTCTCTCGCGACCGGCACCGCCGATACAGCATTGGGCCAACCCGTATAAAAGGCGAGTTGGGTGATCGTCTCAACAAGTTCCTCTCTGGTCACACCGTTTTGCATGGCCAGCGCCATATGCGAACGAAGCTGCTCGGGGCGATTGAGTGCGATGAGTGCCGCGACGGTGACCAGACTGCGGTCTCGCTTGGAGAGCTGCTTACGCTCCCAGACGTCCCCGAAAAGCACATTGTCGGTAAGCTCCGCGAGCTTGGGGTCGACGTCGCCCATCAACTGCTGAGCCCGGGTGGGTTGCTGGCTACTGGTCGGTGCGGACTGTTCGGACATAGGGGACACCTTTTCCTGAGCATGCACCGGAGTGCTCACGCCTTGAGCCAGAATTGCGCTCATTAGCGTGAGACTCCCTGTAAATAGTTTCATTGCGTTGCTCCGTATTGCGCAGGCATTGTCCATCGAGAAATGAAGAGATTAGCCGAGATGCGCTGCCTAGCGGAATTACTGGACCTGATCTCCGAGTCCGCTGACGTTTAAATTCGGGAACCTGAAACAGGTCTCGTGGGGCCGTCGGAGCGAAAGATTTCACTGCTCCGCCGCGCGCAGCGCGGCCAGTTGTTCTCGAATTGGTGCTGGTTCTTTTTCGAGTGGCATGTTGCCAACGTCCAGCACGGCATCCACGGCACCGGGTGGATCGGCTATCAGCGGCGCAAACAGTGCGTCAAAGTCCTGGGTTGCAGGGCCACGCTCCGCTACCAGTTCGACGGTCTTGAACGCGGCAGCGGATGTTGACAGGCTGCGCACCAGCACCTCGGCGACTTGCTGGCGCGAGACAACCCCATCGCTGGAGTCGCTGGCCCAGCGGGTATCGCCTTGCAGTAATAGCAGCCGTTGCTGATCGGGTTCGTTGTAGTCGAACCAGCCCGGCCTGACAATCGTGTAGACGCAACCACTGGCGCGCACTAACCGTTCGGAGCGTCGTTTCCAGTCGTGACCTCCCAGCGTACCCAGGCGGGCATCTTCGCGCTTGGTGACGCCAATGGCCGTCATGAGCGCGATTCGGGGCCTGGCATGGCCGAGAGCCGTCAACACGTTGCGTACACCGCCGTAGTCGACCGCCTCGGCTTGCTCACCACGCACACTTCCTGCGCCGAGCGTAAAGACAATGGCATCAACGGCCTCGACCGCCCTTGGCAGATCGTCTTGAGATGTGACCTCGCCGACGATCAGTTGTGCGCCTCGCGGCAGAAAGCGACGAGCCTTTGCTTCGTCCCGGATCAACGCTCGAACCGCGTATCCCTGTCGAAGGGCCTCGGCAACCAACAGGCGGCCGATGCTGCCGGTGGCGCCCACGACCAGCACGGTGGCTGACGGGGCGACCACGGCGGAGTCCGGGTTAGTAGGACGTTTCGTCATCAACTTTCTCCAGTTAGCGGCGGCAAAGCGAATCGACGCATGGCAGGCTGGATCACAGGGTTTTCGCGTAGAACGGAGTTAGCTTGCCGATGGTGGCGTCCACGTACTTGGGGACCCAGTAGGTTTCGATGTGCGTCGCGCCGTCGATCTTGAACAGTTCCTTATCCTTCGCGCCAGTGGCCTTGGCGAAGGCTTCCTCGCTCATGTACGGGCTGTCGGCCTTGCTGCCGGCAATTATCAGCAGCGGCTGCTCAACCAGGTCGAGCTGGTCGGTGGCGTCCCAGCGCATCAGGTCGAGCAGGCTGCTCATGGTGTACTTGAAGGTCGAGTTGGGATGCGCGTGGGTGCGCCAGTAGTACTCGTAGCCCTGCCGGTACATCGCGAAGGGTAGCGCGGCGATCTGTTCGTCGGTCACGTCAGCGTCGCCGGCGTAAAGGATCTTTCCGCCGGCCTTTTCCTGCGCGAGTGCGTCCGTGGCCTGTTTGAGACGCTGTTGGATCGTGTTCAGTTGCGAATCCTCGAAGCCATTTCGGCGAACGCGACCGGAGTTGAACATGCTCAGCGTCGCCACAGATTTGAAGCGCTTGTCGGATTTGGCGGCGTGCAACGAATAGCCGCCACCACCGCAGATGCCGAGCAGCCCCAGGCGTTCGGGATCGACACCCGGATAGCGGGTGATGAAGTCCGCCATGCCGTGGATGTCCTCGGTGCGGAACTGGGGCTTGTCCACGCTGCGCGGCGCCCCACCGCTACCACCCTGATAAGCCGCATCCGCGGCGATCGTGACGTAGCCCTGTTCGGCGAGACGCTGTGCATGCAGGCCGGCAGTCTGTTCCTTCACCCCGCCATTGGGGTGGGCGACTACGATCGCGGCATACTTCTTCTCGGCATCAAGATTGGCCGGGGTATAGACGTTGGCCACGATGTTCACGCCGTTGAGATCGTAGTTGACCGGGTGGATGTTGACCTTGCCCGGCTCGTTCTTCATGATCGCGCCGCCGTAGACCAGTGTGAACGGATTCTTCCTGTAGTCTGCTGCAACAGCACCAGTGGTCATTGCCGGAACTCCTATAAGTGCATATGAGAAACCAAGCGCGGACCTTCCGAGAAACTCGCGCCGATTCTTTTTGACGACTTCATCGCCAATTTAAATCCCTATGCCGTTCTTGCGAATGATGGTCTCGCACGACCCCGTGAGAGGCGCGTTAATCCAAATGTTTCTCGGCAAGGAACTTCGACACCAGGTCCGCGATTTGAGCGTTGTTCAAATCAGAGAATGCAAAATGTGTGTTGCCCCGGATACCGATTTCCGGCAGATGCACCAGAGTTACATCGCCGCCATGCTTATTGACGGTGTCCCGCCACAACCGCGCCATCTGTAGCCGCGCACGCCAACTGTCCTGGGCGGGCAGGTCTACTGGATGATCGGGAATGTTGTCGCCGTAGATGACGAGGATCGGAATCCTCGTCAGCGCCATGAATTGGGTCAGAGGGACGGCCGCACCCTCGACAGTATCGAACGCACTCCGTATCGCGGGAGGTACTTCGCCCTCCGGGAAGACGAAGCTGCTGCCAGGCTCGAAGGCCACGATTGCCTTGACGTTCGCGCTCTTGATGGCCGTGAGCCAACCGGGGCCACCGCCTTGCGAATGCGTGAACAGAATGCCCGGGCCGATCCTCCTGAAGACGGCCGCAACACCGTCCGAGACGACATTGATGTCGAACGGGCCAGTGTTCGGCGTCATGGCGCGAAAGAACTGATTCAGCGCATCCGAATCGCACGAGAACTGTACGTGCTGGAAACAGTCCGGCCATAGACCGATGCGGAACTGATTGAACCAGAGCTGTTCGTCGGGCGTTGGCTTGATAGTCGTCCCGAGCATGCCGCGACCCGCATCGCCGCGACGAGGCTGATCGACCAGGTACACACCAAACTTGCGGCGCAGAAAAATGGTCTGGAATCCTTCGCGACCGTCGGCCGTAGTCTCCCACGACTTCGAGAACTGTCCCGCTCCATGCCACATGACAATCGGATATTTCCGTGCATTCAGGGGTATCTGGTAGAAGGCATAGGCATGATCGCCGTGGTAGCTCTGGCCGGCCGGGTCCAACGGCTTGCGCGGGTCGAACGTTCCGTCGGCAGTGGTCACGGCGCCGCCCGCCGCGAAGCTCCCTTGCTCCTCGATGAGTATTGGACCCCGGTCGCCGGCGCTGGCGACGGCGCAGGTGCTCACGGCTAGCCAAACGAGGGCTGTCTTGATTGCTGACTTGAATCTTCGGAAGGTGCGCTGGTGCATGAACTACCTTTTAGCTCAAAATCACAAGAGAGCAATCTACCTTCGGGCTAGTCATCGATAAAGGTCACTAGTCGGATAGCGCCCATACCGAAATCACATAAGTGAGACCGGCCCAATCGCAAGTCAGGGCTCCGCATAGGAAACCGGGCACGATTGCCCGTCTGTCTGGACTCCAACCTCGCGCGGTCGGCCACCTAGCAATCCAACAACGCCGGCATTGCTGCCGCACCATTGGCAGCCGACCGTGGTCGTTGGCTGGCGCAACCCGTCGAGACTCACGCAGACGTCGCTTAACCAACGTATACACGCCCGACCGTAGATTGCCTTCGGCGGTTTGCCAATCAGTGGTTAGAGCCGGATCGTTCGAAATACTACGAATTTGACTTGGCGACGGGCCGTTCCCCGGCGGCAGATTGTTTTCATTGCTTCCTGTAGTCGAACACGCCTCGCCCCGCCTTGCGGCCCAGCCATCCCGCAGCGACGTATTCCCGCAGGAGCGGACACGCGCGATACTTCTGGTCGCCCAGATCGCGTGTCAAAACGTCCATCACCGAAAGACATACATCCAGTCCAATCAGATCAGCCAAGCCTAGTGGCCCGAGCGGATGGCTGGCGCCTAACCTCATGCCAGAGTCAATTTCGTCGGCAGTCGCCACGCCTTCGGCAAGAAGGAAGAAGGCCTCGTTGATCATCGGAACGAGGATGCGGTTGACGACAAAACCGGGGGAATTGCGGACCGTAATTGGTGACTTGCCAAGGTCCAGCGAGAATTGATGAACGGCGCGCGCCGTTTCCTCACCGGTATGCAAGCCGCAGATTATTTCCACCAGTGACATCAGTGGGACTGGATTGAAAAAATGCATCCCCAGGAAGCGAGCGGGGTGATTGAGCCCGGCACCTAGCGCGGTGATTGAAATTGACGACGTATTCGACGCGATGATCGTGTCATCGCTAACAACCGACTCAATTTGGCTCAGGATGCGCAGCTTGAGTTCGGAAGCCTCGGTGGCAGCCTCGATGACGAGATCAGCAACAGCAAGCCGGCTGTAGTCGGTAGACGCTTCGACATTCGCAACGGCGGCGTGCCGGGCCGCGACATCCAGCTTCCCCTTCGCCACGAGACGTTCCAAGCTGGCTGTCAGCGTGGCGATGCCTTTTTCCAGCGCGGTTTCCGTGACATCGATCATCACCACCTTGAATCCCGCAACGGCAGCGACCTGCGCGATACCGTTGCCCATTGTCCCCGCACCCACCACACCTAATGTCTCAATTTTCATGACTGGCCTTTGTGTCGCAATCCACGCGCTTACGTGCTGTTAATCAAGGTTCTCGAAGATCGCTGCAATGCCTTGGCCGCCTCCGATGCACATCGTCACCAGCGCGTAACGACCGCCTATCCTGCGCAGTTCGTAAAGAGCCTTAACGGCGATGAGCGTACCGGTTGCACCGATTGGATGACCAAGCGAGATTCCCGAGCCGTTAGGGTTGACCTTGGCCGAATCGAGTCCGAGTTCTTGCACGACCGCGCATGCCTGCGCTGCAAACGCCTCGTTCGACTCCACTACGTCCATATCCTCGACGCTGAGCCCGGCGCGCTGGAGCGCAAGCCGAGTCGCCGGCACTGGCCCGATACCCATGAGTCCGGGCGCTACGCCGGCGTGAGCGTATGCGACAAGACGTGCCATGGGTTTGATACCGCGCTGCGCCGAGGTTTGCGCCGACATCAAAAGGACCGCCGCGGCGGCATCATTTATTCCAGAAGAATTGCCTGCGGTTACGGTGCCGCTTTCCCGCGCAAAAACGGGGGTAAGCTTTGAAAAGTCATCGATCGTGGCACCGTTGCGTACGTGCTCGTCAGTGTCGAATACGACGCTTCGCCCCTTAACCGATCTCACGATTGGCACGATCTGGTCTTTGAAATACCCGTTTGCTATTGCACGTTCCGCACGGCGGTGCGACTCTAAGGCAAGGAGATCCTGTTGTTCGCGGGAGATCCCGAATTCTCGCGCGACATTTTCCGCGGTTACTCCCATTGCCACAGAATGAAAGGGATCCGTGAGCGCGCCAAGCAGCATATCAACAAGGCGGGCATCTCCCATTCGCGCGCCAAAGCGCACGTCAGGCGCTATGTACGGTGCGCGACTCATACACTCCGCGCCTCCACCAATCGCGACTTCCGCGTCGCCAAGCAAAATGCTTTGTGCGGCGGAAACAACCGCTTGCAGGCCTGATCCGCAGAGACGATTGACGTTGAAGGCCGGTGTCGTTTCGGGGATTCCAGCATTAAGTGCCGCGACTCGGGACAAGTACAGATCTTTCGGCTCCGTGGCCACAACATTGCCAAAGACCACATGGCTTACGTCTTTACCAGACACTCCGGACCGCGCAAGCACCTCACGGACGACCGCCGTGCCCAGATCCGTCGCCGCAAAATCTTTCAGGCCTCCACCGAATTTTCCAATTGCGGTGCGAACGCCATCCACAACAACGACTTCCCTGCTCATAATTCACCCTTTTCAATTGTTGAAGCGCGAGGCCCGCGTGGTGTGCTGCAAACTACATGTTCGGATAGTTCGGACCGCCGCCGCCTTCCGGCGTCATCCACACGATGTTTTGCGTCGGATCCTTGATGTCGCAGGTCTTGCAGTGCACGCAGTTCTGCGCGTTGATCACGAGTCGATCGCCGCCGTCGTCGTTCTTCACGAACTCATACACCGCAGCCGGGCAGTAACGCGACTCCGGACCGGCATACGTCTGCCAGTTCACGTTCACCGGCACGCTGAGGTCCTTCAGCGTCAGATGCGGAGGCTGGTTTTCTTCGTGATTCGTGTTCGAGATGAACACCGACGACAACCGGTCGAACGTGAGCTTGCCATCCGGTTTCGGATACACGATCGGCTTGCATTGCGACGCAGGCTTGAGCATCTTGTGATCCCAATGCTGGTGATGCAGCGTCCACGGCACATTGCCGCCGAACACCTTCTGCTCGATGCCCACCATCAGCGTGCCCAGGTACAGACCCTTGCTCATCCACTGCTTGAAGTTGCGGGCCTTGTACAGCTCTGTGTGCAGCCACGATGTCTTGAAGCTTTCCGGGTAAGCCGTCAGTTCGTCACTGGTACGGCCTGCCTGCACGGCCTCGAACGCGGCGTCGGCGGCGAGCATGCCGGTCTTGATCGCCGCGTGCGAGCCCTTGATTCGCGATGCGTTCAAAAAGCCCGCGTCATCGCCTACCAGCGCGCCGCCCGGAAATACGAGCTTCGGCAGCGACATCAGGCCGCCCGCGGTGATCGCGCGCGCGCCATACGACACGCGCTTACCGCCTTCCAGAAAATGCCGGATCGCGGGATGCGTCTTGTAACGCTGGAATTCCTCGAACGGCGACAGATACGGATTCGTGTAGCCGAGGCCCACCACGAAGCCGACCACCACCTGGCTGTTGTCCATGTGATAGAGGAACGAGCCGCCGTAGGTGTCGGTCTCGAGCGGCCACCCGGCCGTGTGGATGACCAGTCCCGGGTTGTGCTTTGACGGATCGATTTCCCACAATTCCTTGATGCCGAGACCATAGACCTGCGGATCGACGCCGTCGCGCAACCTGAATTTGTCGTTCAGCTGGCGCCCGAGATGCCCGCGCGCGCCTTCGCAGAAGAGCGTGTATTTGGCGTGCAGCTCCATGCCGAGCTGGAAGTTCTCGGTCGGCTGGCCGTCCTTGCCGATGCCGAGGTTGCCGGTCGCGACGCCCTTGACGGAACCGTCGTCGTTATAGAGCACTTCGGCCGCCGGAAAGCCGGGGAAAATCTCGACGCCCAGCGCTTCCGCCTGCTGCCCCAGCCAGCGCGTGACGTTCGCGAGGCTGATCACGTAGTTGCCGTGGTTCTTGAAATTGTCCGGCAGCGCCCAGTTCGGCACGCTTTTCGAACCCGTTTCGGTGAGGAACAGGAAGCGGTCTTCGGTCACATCGACCGTCAGCGGCGCGCCTTTTTCCTTCCAGTCGGGAATCAGTTCATTCAGCGCGCGCGGGTCCATCACCGCGCCGGAGAGGATGTGCGCCCCGATCTCCGAGCCTTTTTCCAGCACGCAGACGCCAAGCTCGACGCCCTTGCCGACCGCGAGCTGCTTCAGGCGGATCGCCGCGGACAAGCCTGCCGGGCCGCCGCCGACGATCACGACGTCGTATTCCATCGACTCGCGCGGGCCGTACTCTTCCAGCCATCGAAGCGATGGATCGATTTGCCAGTTGACGATCATCCGAAGTTCGTCCTTATCAGAACAAAGATGCGTCGAGCGCGAGTATGCCGTCGCTACCGCTGGTACCAGTGATCGCGGCCTCGAGAGCTGTGGCGTGCGGAAGAACATGCTGCGCAAAGAATTGCGCCGTTGCAATCTTCGCCGAGTAGAAGTCGGGATCCTCAGTATGTTTCTCAACCGCGACAAGTAACGCACGGGCCATCTGCCAGCCACATAGCACGATTCCCGTCAACTTGAGATAAGGTACGCCCGCCGCGAACACACCGTTGGGGTCTTCCTTTACGTTGGCCAGTACGTGATTGACGGCTGCCTCGAGCGAGCGATGCCCACGGGCAAGATGTAGCCTCATCGAATCAAGGGCCGCGTTGTCTTTACCGTGCAGCGCCTCTACCGTGAGCCCGACTTCGTGGACTAGCATTTTTGCAACGGAACCGCCGTCTCGCACAGTCTTGCGTCCCACCAGGTCATTGGCCTGAATGGCAGTCGTTCCTTCGTAGATCGGCAAGATTCGGGCGTCACGGTAATGCTGCGCAGCGCCGGTCTCCTCGATAAAGCCCATTCCACCGTGGATCTGCAATCCGAGGCTCGCGACGTCTATCGACAACTCGGTACTCCAGCCCTTCACGATCGGTACAAGGAACTCATAGATCGCCTCATGATGGGCACGTGCTGCGCTTTCGGGATGATGATGCGCCATGTCACAGTGAGCCGCCGTGACATATGCAAGCGCCCGCGCTCCTTCAGTAAGCGCGCGCATCGTTCCGAGCATACGGCGCACATCCGGGTGATGAATGATTGCGACAGCTTCTGGAGTCGAGCCATCCACTGGCCGGCTTTGCACCCGGTCTTTTGCGTACGAAGCCGCGAGTTGGTAGGCGCGATCCGAAATCGCGACACCCTGCAAACCGACTGCAAACCGGGCCGCATTCATCATGACGAACATGTATTGAAGGCCACGGTTCTTTTCTCCCACCAGTTCGCCTATCGCTCCCCCGCTATCGCCGAACTGGAGTACAGCGGTCGGACTCGCCTTTATACCGAGCTTGTGTTCGAGAGACACGCACTGAACGTCATTGCGCACGCCTTTGGAGCCGTCCGCATTCAAGAGGAACTTCGGAACAGTGAAGAGCGAGATGCCCTTCACGCCTTCGGGCGCATCAGGCGTACGCGCGAGCACCAGGTGCACGATGTTGTCGGCCATATCGTGCTCTCCCCAAGTGATGAATATCTTCGTGCCGAAGATGCGATAAGTGCCGTCGTTGTTAGGCTCCGCTCGTGTCCGGATCAATGAGAGATCCGAGCCGGCTTGAGGCTCGGTCAGGTTCATGGTGCCGGTCCATTCGCCCGATATGAGCTTCGGCACATAAATCTGCTTTTGCTGGTCGCTTCCTGCCACGAGGAGCGCCTCAATCGCGCCGTCCGTCAACATGGGACATAACGCAAATGCCATATTCGATGCATGCAGCATTTCGGCGCAAGCGGTCGCGATCGACTTCGGCAGTCCTTGTCCCTCGTATTTCACTGGATGCTGCACGCCTTGCCAGCCGCCTTCGGAAAATTGACGGAACGCCTGCTTGAACCCGGGCGACGACCTGACCTCCCCATCGCTCAACGCGCTAGGATAGCGGTCACCTCCTGCGTTGAGCGGTGCCAGTACTTCACCGCAAAATTTGGCCGACTCATCGAGTACGGCCTGCGCCGTCTCCATACCCGCGTCTTCGAGGCCTGGCAAACTGGCAATTTCTTCGAGCGCGGCCAGTTCCTTAAGTACGAACAGCATTTCCTTTACGGGCGCAACATAACTCATGATCGACATACCTGTCAGATATTGTGTGCTGTGATGTAACGACGTCCAGCGAAAATGGCCGAAAAATGTGCGTTCGTTTCTGAAGTGGCGAGGAGTTCCGTCAGAGTCCTGATTGATAGAATCGGACGCCAACCACCTTCGAAAGACGCTGAACAGCGACGGCCACGGGGAGATCAAAGGGTCCACAGGCGTTGAACTGCACAGACTTTTAGTACTTTCCAAGAGAGTTCATTCGGCGCATATTTCCGGGCGCCTGCCGTTCGGGGGAAACACGTTCCATGACCCGTCTTCATGACGGAAAAAAACGATCGAAAGCGGGTGATTCGGGCACGTTGTTTCGACCCGGACATAGCGGCAGCACACAGGTGCACGTGCCCCAGCGCGCGCGACGCGGATACTTCCAGGCAGAGTAGAGCCAAACCATTTCTCGACGACTCGTCTCAGTGACTGTCTATCCATTGCCATGTCGAAAACCCCGTCACTCAAACAGCAATTCAGAGCAGCTCAATCATCCGCGGGCAATCGTGAACAGTTCGCACAGTCACGAAGTCTGTGACCCGGTTGCGAGCGGATAACGTTCAGCTGTCCTTCATAGTACTCACATCGATTACGAACCGGTACCTCACATCGCCCGCGTGAAGCCGCGCATAGGCATCGTCGATCTGGTCCGCACTGATGATTTCTACCTGCGCGCAAATGCCATGCTCGGCGCAAAAGTCGATCATTTCCTGAGTCTCGCGAATCCCACCACTCAGCGTGCCCGCCATCGAACGGCGCTTCGCCAGCAATGAAACCGCCGACACGCTCAGCGGCGCGGTCGGCACGCCAAGATTGACGAACGTGCCATCGCGCGCAAGCAACCCTAGAAACGCATCGAGATCGAGGTTACCCGGCACGGTCGATATGATGAGGTCGAATGAGTTGGCCAGATCTTCGAACGTCTTACGGTCAGTGGTAACCCGATAGTCGTCCGCTCCCATGCGCAGGGCGTCTTCTCTTTTCGCGGCATCGAGATCCAGGACCGTCGTGTGCGCGCCCATTGCATGGGAGATCTGCACGCCAACATGTCCAAGGCCACCGAACCCAACGAGGGCAACGCGCTTTCCTGGCCCCGCTTCCCAATGACGCAACGGCGAATAGAGCGTGATACCGGCGCAAAATAGCGGCGCGGCATTTTCCAGAGCAATGCTGTCCGGAATGCGTAACGCAAAATGTTCGTCTACGACGATCTTTTCGCTGTACCCGCCGCGGGTCGGATTCCCTTCCGGGTCGATGGAACCGTAAGTCATCACGCGCTTTCCACTGCAATATTGTTCGAGACCCTCGAGACAGTTACTGCAGACCCGGCAGGAATCGACCATGCAACCGACGCCAGCCCGATCGCCCACCGCGAATTTCGTCACCTCCGATCCAACTGCGCTGACGACGCCGGCGATCTCATGCCCCGGCACGAGCGGGTAAATGGTCTTGCCGCGCGTGCTATACGCGTGATCGAGGTCGGAGTGGCAGATTCCCGTGTACGCGATATCGATCACGACATCGCGAGGGCCCACGTCGCGCCGCTCAACTTTGAAGGCCTTAAAAGGTTCATGGGGACCGCAGGTGCAGCGGGCGTTGACAGTAAACAAGGCGTTCGTCTCCTACTGACTTGAATCGAAAGCATCTCCGGCAAAGCAACGCTTAGCCAATGACCGACTTGTACTCCATGAACTCTTCAATGCCGAAGCGGCCCCACTCGCGTCCGACGCCTGATAGCTTGAAGCCGCCATGCGTGCCGCGTTTATCGATTGGAGCGCCGTTGATGCGCACGCGGCCGACGCGCAGCCTGTTCGCAACGCCCCTCGCGCGTTCCGCGTCCGCACTCCACACGCCGGCGGCGAGTCCGTAGATGGAGTCGTTGGCGATCGCGACGGCTTCGGCTTCGTCGTCGAAAGGAATGATCACGACGACCGGCCCAAAGATTTCTTCCCGAGCGATGCGGCTGGAATTGTCGCCGGAAAAGATGGTCGGCTTTACGTACCAACCGCGCGGCAACCCGTCCGGTGCCTCCGGGCCGCCGGTCAACATGCGCAGACCCTGTTCCAGCCCGGAACGGATGTAGCCGCGCACGCGCTCGCGCGCCGCGGCGGTTGCAACAGGTCCAAGCGTCGTTTCAGGGTTCAGGGGGTCGCCCAGCACGTAGCTCTCGGCCTTACGCACGGCATAGGCCTCGGCTTCCGCCAGCCGTTCGCGCGGCACCAGCATGCGAGTGAGTCCGCCGCACACCTGTCCGGCGTTCCTGAGCGCGTCACCAACACCGTCACTCACGGCGCGCTCGAGATCGGCGTCGGGCAGGATAATGTTGGCCGATTTGCCGCCAAGCTCCAGGTGGACCCGTTTGATCGACTCGCAAGCAAGCTGCATGACACGGCGGCCGGCTCCCACTGAGCCGGTCAGCGACACCATATCGATCAGCGGATGCGACGCGATAGCTTCGCCCACCTCGGGTCCGGTGCCGCAAACCAGATTGAAGACGCCCTCGGGGACACCGGCTTCGGCCACAATCTCGGCAAAGATGAACGCGGTAAGCGGCGCGACTTCGGCAGGTTTGCACACGACTGTGCATCCCGCAGCGATGGCGGCGCCGGCCTTCGATATGATTGAGCGCAGCGGCGCGTTCCACGCAGTGATGGCGCCTACCACCCCGGAGGGTTCGCGGCGGACCTGTGTCGTGCCGACTTCTTCGACCCACGAAATTTCGCGCAGACATTGGGCGATGATTTCGAGTTCGTCCACCGCGCCCGCCGTCTGCGATTTGGCCACCCATGCGCTCGGATACCCCAATTCACTGACAATAGTGCGCGTAATCTCTTCGGCACGCGCCTCAGTCAGACGAGCAAGCGAGGAAAACACTTCTGTGCGCTGCTCTACAGTGGACTGCGACCAGCTCACGAAAGCCTTGACTGCGGCTTGCACAGCACGATCGACATCCTCCACCGATCCTCTCGGAACGGTGGCGATCGGTTCCTCCGTCGCCGGGTTGACGACCGTGATCGTACCGGTGCCAGTGGAATCGATCCACCTGCCACCAATGAAAATCTGCTTACGTTCAATCATTGAAGGTCTCCTCACCAGGCCGCTTGCAGGACCTGTTGCAATTCGGAATCATTGTGAACGGGACGCGGATTGCCGCGCAGGAACCAGTCACCAATGGCATGAGCGGCAATTTCTGGCAATGCGTCCTGCGCAATACCGACTTCGTGCAACCGGCGGGGAATGCCGAGCCTGCCAAATAACGCGTCGACGGCATGTACGACTGCCTCGATCAATGCCGAGCCATTCGCTTGAGGCAGACCCAGCGCCATAGCGACCTTTTGCAAGCCGCTTTCTGCAGCAGTGCCGTTGAACCGAAGGACGTGCGGAAGCACAATGGCATTGGCAATACCGTTGTCCAGGTGGTGGCGCGCGCCGATCGCGTGACCAAGGACGGTTGTGATGCCAGCCCCCGTATGGTCTGTGCCCTGGCCACATAGCACGGCTGCAAGCATCAATTCCGCACGCACGTCGGGATCGTCGGCGAGCTGCGGACCGGGCAGATGCTGGGCCGCAAGTCGTACAACATGCATGAGTAGCGCGTCCGATATCGGATCGCCCGAGCGCGATGTCAATCCTTCGATCGCCATCGAGAAAGTGTTCAGGCTCGCACTTATAGCAAGCTCGCGCGGAGACGACAGAATCGCGTCCGGATGGATGAAAATAGCGTGGGCGCGCGTCTTGGGATCGAACATCGCGAGGCGCTCGCCGGTGGCAGGGTCGAAAACTGCACTGCCCGCCTTGACCATCGCCGTTGTGGGAGTCGTCGGCACAATGAATTGCGGCAGCTTTGGCGCGAGCAGTTTCGGACTGCGCAGCTGCCCGTTTGCGTCTCGCGTGGTGCACAGGCTGCGAGGATCGCCATTCTCCGCCAGGAGGATACTCGCCGCTCGTGCGGTCACAACGGCCGAGCCGCCACCGAGAGCGACTACCGCATCCGCTTCAAAGCGCCGGAGCTCGCCGGCGGCCTCCTCGACAGACGCCACCGGGCTATGCGCAAGGACCCCCGTGTAGACCCCCGCACACCGGTCTCCGATCCCGGCGAGCACTGCATTCAACAGCGGCCCCTCAGCCCATGGTCCGCAAATAACAGCAGCACGGCGGCTGCCTAGTCGCTCAAGTTCGCGGCCCAGGGCATCGAAGCTATCGGGGCCGCTAAACAGACGCAACGGCGGTGTAATGTGTTGGAACGATCGCATCTTCACTCCTCGTCCGTCTGTCGTTCGCCGGCTTTAGCGCGTTCTTGCGCGACCTCGGCGCGCGCCTGCGCGGCGAGTGCCGGCTTGTCGACTTTGCCGGTATGGTTGGTCGTGAGCGGGTCCTTCTGGATACGCCAACGGCTCGGCACCGCGAAGGAGGCCAGATTCGAGCGCAGTGTCCCTTGGAGCTGCTGCGGCGTGAAGTCGCGTTCGACCACGACGATTGCCATGACCTCCTCGCCGAGGTCCGGATGCGGCACACCGAAAACCACCGCCTCCACTACGCCAGGAATCGCGACCAGTGCGCGCTCGATGGCGACCGGCGCGATGTTCTCGCCGCCGCGGATGATCATGTCCTTGCTGCGTCCCGTGATCCAGAGATTACCCTTGTCGTCCAGCCTGCCCAGATCGCCGGTGTGCAGCCACCCCTCTTCGTCGATTGGCGATTCATCCAGCCCATAAAAGCCGGACATCTGTGTGGGTGAGCGCAACAGGATCTCCCCGTCAGGCAGGCCAGGATGGTCAAGAAAGCGGATCTCCACACATGGCAGCGGCTTGCCGGCGGATCCCAGTTCCTCAATGTCCTCCGATCCAGCGGCGGCAGTGGCCTGTCCGCCGTTCTCTGTCAGACCGTAGCCCGTGGGAATTCTCGGGCTGACGCTGGGCAATTGAGTGCGGATGCGCTGCATCAGCTCCGCATGCACAGGCGCGCCGCCGATGCTGATGGATTTGAGACTGCTCAGGTTCCTGCGTGGCACGTCCGGATGATCCAACAGCCGCGTTACCATGGTCGGTACGGCATTCCAGCGCTTGACCTTGTTGCGTTCGATACACGCGAGCACCTCGGCAGGGTCGTACTTGCCTTCCAGAACCGCCAATGTGTCGCCAACGACAACTGCCCGCATGAGGGTCTGCATGCCGCCCACATGGAACAGGGGCCCCGTGATCAGCGTCACGTCGTGCGCCGTCTCGTCAATCTGGTGCGGCAACTTGCGCGTGACGTGCAACGTCATCTGCAGGCGCGCCAGCAGCGCACGATGCGACAGCACCACCGCCTTGGGCTGGCCCGACGTGCCCGAGGTGAAGATGATGAGGGCGGTCTCCTCCTCGTCACGCGCACCTTCCGCGTTCGCGGGGGTATCGCTGCCTTGCGACCATGTCCAATCGATGCCCCAGGGCCCGAGGCGCGAGGATCCTGCTGGCACACGCGCTGCGCAGCGCTCGTCGGCCAAGGTCATGGCGGGTTGCAGGGCCGCCAGAGCGTTGCCGACTTCCACCTCGCTCCACCAGGCGTTCGCAAGGACAGGCACCGCTCCCACGAGAAGGCAGGCCCAGAAGTTGACGACCCACTCGGGACTGTTCCAGCCGAGGATGAAGATGCGATCACCCCGGCGAATATCCAGAGCGGCGAGTTGGGCCGCCTTGGCAACCGCGCCGTGGTGCAGTTCCTCGAAGGTGACGACCCGCCCGCCCTGGATAATGTGAGGCCGATTGCCCCATCGGCCCGCAAAATCGAGCAGCCCTTCAACCCGGCGTGGACGCTCTATATACATCCGGAACGGAATCCCGCCGATCGTTTCCGTCGCGATTTCCTTGCCCCACTGTGCTGCTGTTGTTGACATCAATGTCTCCACTCTCGGTGTGATGGTGCACTCCAGGCTGGCGATCACGACGCGGCCTGAGGAGGCGTACGCCCTCTCACGAATGTTCAGGACTTCTTGTAACGATCAAGGATCTTGTTGTCCTGGCCGAGCGCCGGCGCCGGTTTGGCAGGACACCATTTGCCATCGAACTTGATCGGTATGCGCACGCTTCGAATTGCGCCGACCCCGCCCGGATACTCGACGTCGGTGATCCCGCCAGAACCGCTCGCGGCTTCAAGTTCCAGCGCCTCTCCGAGGCTACGGACCACGCCACAGGGAATCCCCGCCTCGTGCAACCGCCGCACGATTTCCTCGGAAGTGAATCCGGAAAACACCTCGCTAAGCAGTGCGTCGCACGCGTCCCGATGAACGACACGGGAAGCCGCGGTCACGAATCGCGGATCTTCCGCAAGTTCGGGGCGGCCCATGGCGTCAACGATCCTCTTCCATGAGCCATCGCTGAAGGTGGAAAGGAGGATGTTTCCATCCGACGCCGCGTACTGGCCATATGGCACCACGCCCGGATGCCGCGAACCCATCCGCTTGGGTGTTTCGCCGGTCACGAAATACCGGGTTGCGTTATAGACGGAAAGCGACAGCAGGGAACTCATCATGCTGACTTCGACAAGCCCGCCCTTGCCTGTCCGCGAGCGCCGCAGCAGTGCGGCGAGGATGCCGTGAACCGAGAACATTCCGGATGTCAGGTCCGCCACTGGGAGACCCAGCTTGCTGGGTGGCCTGTCGCCTTCGCCATTGAGGCTCATGACGCCCGATTCGGCCTGCACGATCAGATCGAAGGCAGCCCGCCGGCTCTCCGGCCCCGTTCCCCCGAAGCCAGAGATCGAGCAATAGATCAACCCCGGATTGAGCTTGGAAAGGACGTCGTATCCGAATCCGAGCCGCTCGGCGACGCCGGTGCGGAAGTTCTGTATAAAGACGTCGCAATCCGCAATCATCGCGTGAATGAGTTTCTTGCCTTCCTCGGACTTCAAGTCAATTTCCACCGAAGTCTTGCTGCGGTTGACGGTGGAGTGATAGAAGCTCACGTCGCCTTGGAGGGGCGCAATGTGTCGGGTGTCGTCTCCGGTTTCGGGCACTTCGACCTTGATCACCTCCGCGCCCATCTCTGCGAGCAACAGCGTCGCGTATGGCCCAGAGAGGTAGCGTGTCAAGTCGAGAACGCGTACCCCGCTGAGCGGCAGCGATGCGTCCTCTTGTCCGCGATCACCATCGTCGCGCGCCGACTCGGCGGATGCGCTCGCATGACGTTCGTCGCCCGTCGCTTGCGCGGTCGACGTTTCGCCGAATGTGGCCGTGGTCATTTCGTCTCCTGCTTCGTTCATGGAAAGGACTCGCCCACTCAAGCAGCAGGGCGCTCGGGCAGCGCCACCACCGCTGTTCCGGGCATCACCTGCTGGCCGCGCTGGTTCGTGGCCCACGTGGTGAGCTTGACTACGTGCCGGCCGTCGGCGTCGATTTCCTTCCCTTCGACGCGACCACCGAGGCGCACGACGTCACCCAGGTAGACGTGAGCGCGGTACTGGCCCGTGAGCGCGAGCAACCGGCCGTCATCGCCCATCCAGTTCGTCAGCGAATGGATCTGCCAGCAGGTACGCTGAATGCCCACGTCGTAGGCAATCTGCGCGCCCTGCAACTGTGCTGCATAGTCGTTGTAGTGAACCGAGTAGACCGGCTCCAGTGCATGTGTGCGCGGGTCGCGGAAGGCCCATTTGGGATGCTTGTGGTAGCGCTTGAGCGAGACCGCATGCGCCGCAACCCGCGGGATCGGCGCCGCCCCCGCAGCGATAAAGGCGATGAAATCGGTCAGGCCCAGTGGTCCCTTGGTGATGACCTCCATCTCGTCACCGACCTGCACGTCATCCCAGTAACGCGGTTCGGCGCCGCGGGGTCTCTCGGCCAGAATCTGCGCCTCGATCTCGGCTATCTCCTCATCCTTCCAGGGGTGCGGCACTTCGATCGTGCGGCCCTCGCGGCGCTTCTGCATTTCGCCACGCTCGAAGCGCATCCGCGAACAGATAAAGGTGGCCTTGAGCTCGCCGTCATCATTGCGGTATTCCTGGCGCAGGTAGTCCTTGATGCGGCGGCCCCCGAAGTTACTGTCCGCAATCGGACCATCGAAGCCATCGAAAACCACCCTGGCGGTGATCTTCTCGCCCACCCGAATCGGCTCATTGAAGGTCATCTTGGTCTCGGCGTGAAAGCCGCCCAGACCAGGCCAGCCGACCTGCACTGAACCGAGACAGGCAAAAATGAAGCTGGGGGGCGCCACCAGCATACCGAAGGGACCGGTTTTGGCATATTCGGCGTCAGTCCACAGCGGGTTGTCGTCGCCGATGCCCTCGCAAAACCGCATGACGGCCAACCGCGTGGCGTACTCGTTATTCAGGCAGGACTCGGTGCGCAGTTCGGTGCCGATGAGCGCGCGCATGTCATCCAACATCTTGTCGGTGAACTTGCCGAGAGCCAGTTCTTTGGTGATGCCTGCGGGAACAGCAACGGGATCTGTCATAGGTGTCTCTCCATTTATTCCTATATGCGAACCGATGATCGTATATACGACTGATGCCCACTGTAGGCCTGCAGGGGGGCTAATGTCAATGGGGATTTCCTGGGGGAGACGCTATACGCTACCTGTTAGCCGTCCCGGTCAATTCGCGCCTCGCCCGAGTGGAGGCCGGCTCACACCGGCGGGCCGCAGCACTTACAAGTACGACTGGCATTCTTCCAAGCGATTACGTGCCCGGATGTACGTACACAGGCGGAATACCCGACCTTCAATTTCATCGGGCGGCGTAACCCGGAGCATCGGGCTGCGCGGTCTGAATGATAGAAGTCGTCATCGCGGTGACTGCCATGCTTGGCTGGTTCCGCGAACCCAACGCCTACGTTGACACGGACCGAACCAAGCTATATCGTAAATACGTTTCATAGTTCGCATTTACGATCAATGTAATTGATCGCCCATGTGTCTTCATGGTGGAAATGCACCTCACGGACACGTCGAGCAGATCAACCAGCGTCCCGGCGTCACTGACGATGCGGCCACGGAGAAATGGATTGACAGATGACACCCGGCAGGACTGCGCACCGTCCTCGTGCGCCGATCGCGAAGAGTTGCACTTCCGGCGCATCGACATGCGGGGATTCCGCCGCAAAGACGGATTGTTCGAGGTCGAGGGTCGGGTGGTTGACAGAAAGCCGACCGACTTTACGCCCGCGAGCGGCGGTCTCATGGTACCGGCGCATGAGCCAGTGCATAACCTCGGGGTGAGACTCGTCTTCGATCAGGCGATGATCGTTCACGAAGTTCATACCTTTACTGAAGCGGCGCCTTACGAGATTTGTCCCGAGGGCGGCCAGGCACTTCAATCGATCAAGGGATTGCGTATTGGCGCCGGCTGGGGACGCGAAGTGCGCGCACGTCTTGACAACGCCGACAGCTGCGCGCACCTGAAGGAACTGCTGATTCCCCTTGCCACGACCGCGCTCCAGTCAATGAGCGCGCTGCGCTCCCGCGAGCCGGATGCGCTCGACGCAAGCGGACGACCCAAGAAAATCGACAGCTGTTATGCGTATTCCGCGGAGCGTGAGCTCGTGATGCGCCAATGGCCGCGGTTCTACCGCGCGCCGGGCAAAGAACGCTGAGACCGTTCCCGCTGCGAAGACCTCCGGTCGCACCCGGGCGACATGCGGAATTCAGCGCGAAATACAACGAAATGCACCGGTTGCCAGCGTGGGATGACGCCCGCAAGAAGACAAGGGCGCACGGCGAAAATTGATGCGGGTACGATCGAAAATTAGCTCGATTACGACTCCATGCCATACGGATGACGGCGATAAGTCCGATCACGATACAAAATCAAGCGAGCAAAGACCGATGATTGAAGAAAGCAAACTGCAGTCCGACGAGAATGCAAAGGCGAAGCGCGAGCCGCAACCCCACCGCACAGTCGACCGTGTCACGAGCATCCTCGAAGAAGTTGTCTACAATCCCGGCATGACTTTCGCCGAGCTCGTCCGGGCGTTGGGCGCCGCGAAGAGTTCCGTCTATGGTTTCATTCAAGGCCTTCTTGCCAAGGGATGGCTGTACGAAGATCACAACCGCTTCTATCTCGGTCCAGCGGTGTACGGATTGACCTTGGCGAGCGGGCACATTCGGGCGGGACTGGTCACGCATGCCGATCTGGTCGCGTTGCACGAAGCCACCGGCCTTGCGGTCTTTCTAGGGGTTCAGGCCGGCGATCACCTTATTTATATTTCCGAAGCTGGCGCAGATTCTGTCGAGGGCTTCGAAGCACGCTCCAACATTCGCCGCAAGCTTCTGGAAACTGCGGGCGGAAAGATTCTCCTTGCCGCCAAGACGGACCCCGAGCGCAACGCTTTTTTGCGCCGCCACGACAGTGCCGGCAGGGAACTGGTCGATGAATTTCTTGCCGATATCGACACCATCAGAAAAACACGCATCGCTACGAATTTGAGGCGGGGCGGCGCACGCTTTGCCATCGCCACGCTCGTTCACGATCTGTCCGGCGAGCCCGTCGCCTCGGTGACCCTCGTCGGGCCGACCGCCAAGCTGCAGCCGCGGGTCGACAAACTCGGAAATCTGCTGATCAAGAATGTCGACGCGTGGGCAAAACGCGCGGTGTCGCCGAGAGAGGCGATCTAACCTGATACCGGTCCGAACGCCCTTCGCCTGCCTTACTTCACGCCGCTTTCGAGCGGCGTAGCGCCGCCCTGGATCCGATCCGGTCGGCCTGCAGAGTCAATCCCCTCCCGGTAACCCGCTTCGTCGAAACGCACCAAAACCCGACCTCTGCTGCCTCAGAGTTCGTATATAAGAACTTCATATCATATATCGGTCTGAATGGCCGTCCACCGACACTTATTTTCGACCGCGAGCGTCCTTCAGACGCCTCGCGAACGGCCGTCCGAGTGGCATCGGCACCATTATCCCAACCCTATCCGGGACAACCCGATTTGACAGTAGCCGAGTTGCGGATATATCTTTCACATATCGTATATACGATCTTGAGTTCATATATAAGAACGAATCGAAGGACGCACACGTTCCGGACGCGAAGTTTTCGTCGTCGCCGCGTCGTCGAGGAAGCGAACCGATCGGGACCGTTGAAAAAACCAGGAGACAACATGCAATCCCAAGTCGTGAAGATCACCGCGCGAATCGCCATGACGTTAGTTCTGGCACCGATCTTTGTGGGGCACGCCGCGCGGGCCGATACGCTGAAGATCGGCATCATCGGACCGCTGAGCGGCGGCGGCGCGGCGTGGGGACAAGCCGCCGTAGAAGCGGGCCGCGTCCTTGCCGACGAAACCAATGCGGCCGGCGGATTGCAAGTCGGCCCAAAGCGGTACAAGGTCGAAATCGTGAGCTATGACGACAAATACAACACGTCGGAAGCCGTATCGGCCTACAACCGTCTCGTCAACCAGGACGGCGTCAAATACGTGATGATCCTCACGGGCGCCGCCACTGCCGCGCTCAAACAGAACGTGGAAGACGACAAGGTTCTCGCGTTGACCGGTTCGTACACCGGCAACACGCTCGACAAGAATTCGCACTACATGTTCCGCTTCTACAGCGATCCGGACCAATACGTGGGCCCGTTCGTGGACTGGGTGAAAAAGAACCAGCCGGGCCGCAAGGTGGTGACGATCAATCCAAACGACGAGACCGGCTGGCATGTCGCCGACGTCAGTAGCCGCACGCTGACATCAAGCGGCTTTCAGGTCGTCGACAAGGAGTTGTTCGAGCGCAGCCAGAAAGATTTCCAGCCCATGCTCACGAAAGTGATCGCAATGAAGCCCGACATAATCGACCTCGGTTCCACACCGCCCGCGGTCGCCGGCCTCATCGTCCGCCAGGCGCGTGAACTCGGGTATGACAAGCTGTTCACCAAGTCGGGGGGAAGCGGGCCACGCGATATCGTCGCGGCAGCCGGCGCCAAGGCCGCCGAAGGCACCATCAACGTGCTGTATGCCGACCCGTCGAATCCGGGATACCAGCGTCTTGCCGCCGCGTACAAGAAGGCGAAAGGCCAGGACGGCAATGAAATCATGGTGCCGTATTACGACGGCCTCAATGTGCTGCTCCACGCCATCGCCCTGTCAGGCCAGATCGACGACACCAGCAAGGTGGCCGCCGCCTTTTCGAGGGCTTTGCCGATGAAGTCAGTTCAGGGCGATCAGATCCGTCTCGGCGGTATGCAGTACTACGGCACTAACACGCAGTTGATTACCGTCAACTATATCGGCGTGATCCGCAATGGCGCCCCGGTTGCGATCGGCAAGCTCCAGTGACGGAGTAACCGTTGTCCGCGGCGCTTTGCGGCGCCGTCTTCAGTCGCCTTGCAGTAAAGGAACGGTATGAACGCAATGATCGAACAGATGTTGATCAACGGCCTGCTCTCCGGGTTCGTCTACGTGATCATGGCGCTGGGCTTCACGCTGATTTTCGGCATCATGCGTATCGTCAATTTTGCGCATGGCGAGTTGTACATGATCAGCGCGTACGTGATGCTGGTGCTCCACGGCCGCTACGAAATCAATTACTTCGTCGCGCTGGGCATCGCCGTAGCCTGTTCCGCTCTCGTCGGCGCGTTGCTCGAACGGCTGCTGTTTCGCCGCTTCGTCGGCAACGAACTCGGCGGCATGATCATGTCGCTTGCCGTCGCGATCATCCTGCAATCGCTCGCGCTGATGATCTTTGGCCCCGACGATCAAACCGTCCCTCGTCCCGTCGAAGGTGTCTGGCACCTGGCCGGCACGGTCATCTCGCTGGATCGCGCAACCGTGTCCGCCTGTTCGATCGTCGCGCTCGTCGCGTTTTATCTCTTCACCCGCTACACACGCATGGGTCTGGCGATGCAGGCTGTGGCCCAGGACAGAGAGACGGCCTGCCTGATGGGGATCGAATCGAACACGATCTATCTCGCTTCGTTTGCGATCGGCAGTGCGCTCGCCGGCGTGGCCGGCGCGTTGATGGCGCCGATCTATTCGGTCGGACCGTACATGGGCGAACTGCCGCTGCTCAAATCGTTCGTGGTGGTGATTCTCGGTGGCCTCGGCAGCGTTCCGGGCGCGGTGGCAGGGGGCCTCCTCCTCGGTCTCAGCGAATCGGTTTTCGCCACCCTGTTCGATTCCACCGCTGCGTTGATCGCGTCATTCGTGATCGTCTTTCTCGTCATTATCGTCCGCCCGCGCGGCTTGCTCGGAAAGGCCTATAAATGAGTCACAACGCTCTTCATCCTCGCCCGGTTCGGGAGCCTGTCGCCGGTATGTCGGCGGCGGACATGCCGAGCACGCATACGCCGGTCCACGAGGCCGGGCCCGTGTCGCGCCGCGCACGCTGGCAATGGCTCGCCTTCGTCGCGCTGCTCGCCCTCGCACTCCTGCCAGCTGTCATTGGTGGCCGCTACGTGCAGCACGTCGCAACGATGGTCGCCATCATGGCAATCCTCGCATTGAGCATGAACCTGATGTTGCGGATCGGCCAGATTTCAATGGCACATGGCGCGTTCATGGCGATGGGCGCCTATGCATCGGGATTGCTCACCGTGCGCCTGGGCTTCTCACCGTGTGCCGCGCTGGTCGTCGGCGCTCTCGGTACCGGCCTAGTCGCGAGCTTGCTCGGGCTGGTGATCCTGCGCATCAAGGGTGTGTTTTTCGTGCTGCTGACCTACGCCTTTGGGCAGATCGTGAATCTCACGCTGCAGGAGTGGACCTCACTGACCGGTGGCAACAACGGCATGCACGGCATCCCGAAGTTCTCAGTTTTCACTTATGCCATTACTCAGCCCGCGACCTACTATGTCTTCGCACTCGGATGCGCCGCCGCGGCGTGGTTGATGGTGCGATCGATCGTTACGTCGAAGATCGGCGAGGTGCTGGGTTCGATCGAGCAGGACGAGCCGTTTTCCCGCTCCTTAGGCGTCAACGCCCCGATGTGGCGGATTGCCGTGTTCGGTGTCAGCGCCGCCATGGCCGCCATCGCCGGAAGCCTCTACGCGCATCACCTCAATTTTCTTTCGCCGTCGACCTTCGGCTTCACCCTTTCCGTGGATTTGCTGGTGATGAATATCATCGGTGGCGTGCTGTCCACGCTGGGGCCGATCGTCGGGGCACTCGTGGTCGTTCCGCTGCCCGAATTGCTGCGCGGCGTGAAGGAATACGAACTGCTCGCGTATGGCGTACTGCTGCTGGTTTGCCTGCTCTTCTTCAAGCAGGGGATCATGGGTTGTTTTGTCAGCATCGTGGAGGGTCGTCGTCATGCCAGGCATTGAAGTGTCCCGTCTCGGCCGGCGCTTTGGCGGCCTGCGCGCGGTCGACGACGTTTCCTTCTCGGTCGAGCGCGGTGAAATTTTCGGCATCATCGGACCGAACGGCGCGGGCAAATCGACGCTGTTCAATCTGATCGCGGGCCTGTTCCGACCTTCGGCCGGACGCGTTGCATTCGAAAGCCGCGACATCACGGGTCTGCCGAGCGACGCTGTGGCCCGCATCGGCATCGGGCGCACGTTTCAGGGCGTGCATGCGTTTCGCGATCTCACCGCGCTCGACAACCTGCGGCGCGCCGCCCTGCTCGCTCATGCCTGCGATCCGCTGCGCTACATGCGCAACGCCTTGAGTCGGCAACCCGCCTCACGCGCCGCCGATTGCGAAGCGATTGCGCAACTCGTCGGCCTGAGCGATGTGCTGCACGCCACGGCAGGCGGTCTGCCCTATGGTTCGAAAAAGCTGCTGGGCATTGGCATGGCAATGATGCAGTCACCCAAAGTCCTGTTGATGGACGAACCGGCTGCCGGTCTCAATCCCACTGAAAAACGCCGCCTTGGCGATGTGATTCGCCGCATTCGCGATGAGCAAGGCGTCGATGTTCTGCTCGTGGAGCACGACATGCGACTGATCATGGGCATCTGCGATCGCGTGATGGTGCTCAATCAAGGCAGGATGATCGCCATCGGCACGCCGGACGAGGTCAAAGCCCACCCTGCCGTGATCGAAGCCTATCTTGGAGCCGACTATGAGTTTGCTTAGCGTGACGGGCGCGAGCGCCGCCTATCAGGACGTCGTTGCGCTGCACGACGTGGATCTGGAGGTACGCGAATCGGAGGTGGTCGCCGTGCTGGGCGCCAATGGCGCGGGGAAATCGACACTCCTTAAGACCATTGTCGGACTCGTGCCTCTGCGCGCCGGCAAAATCCGCTTCGGGTCGCGGGATATCTCCACGCTCAAGCCGCAACAGGTATTGCGCGAAGGCGTCACGTTATGCCCCGAAGGTCGCCGACTATTTCCCGACATGACCGTCGCCGAGAACATCCGGCTCGGTGCTTATAGCTGCCGCGACACCGGCACCATCCGGCGCCGCCTCGAGATGCTCTACGACATGTTTCCGAAATTATCCGAACGCGCCCGGCAACTGGCGTCCAGCCTGTCCGGCGGCGAACAGCAAATGGTGGCAATCGCTCGGGCGATGATGAGCCAGCCGAAGTTGCTGCTGCTGGACGAACCGACCCTCGGTCTCGCGCCAAAGATGATTCACGAGGTCGCGCGACTGGTCAAGCTAATCAATGGCGAAGGCATCTCCGTGATACTGGTCGAGCAGAACGCACGGCTTGCGCTTCGGATCGCGCATCGTGGATACGTACTCGAACATGGCGGCGTGTCGCTGCATGGCGAAAGCGACGAACTGCTGTCGAACGAACATGTTCAACAGATTTATCTGGGAGGCTGACCTGAATGCCTCCGCGGATAACGCGACGCCGGACGATACCCTTCTGGCGGTTCACCGCGCGCGAACGCCGCCATCGCGGCGACCGTACTCAACATTCCTTTCCTGCCTGCCAAACAGACCATTCACATGCCCGACTTCCTGATCTACGAACAAGACGGTCCTCTCGTCACCTTGACGATGAACCAGCCCGAACAGCGCAACCCGCTGACCGGTAACACGGCGATTCCCGAATTGCTTGCCGCGATCGATCGCATCCACGACGACCAGCAGGTGCGCTGCGTCATCCTGACTGGCAACGGCCCTTCATTTTGCGCCGGTGGCAATATCGCGGACATGAAGCGTCAATCCACCGATGCCGTTTCGGAAATGGACATCCGCCACGAATACCGGTGCGGCGTTCAGCGCCTCACGCTCAGGCTTTTCAATCTCGAAGTGCCGGTGATCGCGGCCGTCAATGGTCATGCGATTGGCGCAGGCCTCGATCTCGCCTGCATGTGCGATATCCGCATCGCGTCCGAACACGCGAAATTCGCCGAGAGCTTCATCAAGCTCGGCATCATTCCCGGCGACGGCGGCGCGTGGCTGCTGCCACGCGTGGTCGGCATGTCGCGGGCGGCCGAACTGGCATTTACCGGCGACATGATTGATGCGCAGCAAGCCCTCGCATTCGATCTGGTTTCGCACGTTGTGCCGCACGATGGGTTGATGGAGGCCGCCCGGGCACTGGCATCGCGCATCACGCAGCACGCGTCGCACGGGGTGCGCCTGACCAAGCGGCTGATGCGCGAAGCGCTGCACGCGCGCCTGGACAGCGTGCTCGAACTGTCCGCCGTCTATCAGGCCATCTCGCACAAAACCGCCGATCATCGCGAGGCTGTCGACGCGTTCCTGGAAAAGCGCGCACCGCGTTTCGGTTGACGCGGGCGGGCCAGTCGCGCGCCCTGCTTTAATGGAGAGAAGATGACATCCGCTGCTGCAGATTCGAACACCCAGCAAAGAGCGCCCGATCTCGCCGTCGATTTCTCACGCTTCGCAGCGAACCTCGATGCCACCGGCCTCGACGACACTGTCGTCAAGGCCGTCAAGACCAACATTGTCGATACCTTATCGTGCGCTCTGGCCGGTTCGTCTGCGAAAGCGATCGCGGAAGTTTCCGGCATGGTGCGCGAATGGGCCGGCGCGCCGCAGGCCGACATGTTCGTGTTCGGCGGCAAATTTCCCGCGCATCACGCCGCCTGGATCAATGGCGGCATGTCGCACGCGCGCGATTACGACGACACGCACGACGGCGCGATCCTGCATGCAGGCGTCACCGCCGTACCCGCCGCGATTGCGGCGGCTCAACTGCGCGGCGGCGTTTCGGGCGTGGACCTGATCGCGGCTGTCGCGGCCGGCCTTGAAATCACGTGCCGGCTGGGCGTGGCCATCCAGGTCGACATCGTGGAAAGCGGCTTCATCTACACGTCGCTGCTCGGCTATTTCGGCGCGACGGCTGCAGCCGGACGCGCGCTCGGCCTCAACGAAGAGCAGATGTTGAACGCTTTCGGCATTGTCTACAGTTCGGTGGCGGGCAACCATCAGGTAACGCGCGATGCCTCGTTGATGAAGCGCTTGCAACCGGGGCTCGCCGCACAGGCGGCGGTCGTTGCCGTGCAACTCGCGCAGCGTGGCATTCGCGGCGCCCAGCATGTCTTTGAAGGCGCCGACGGATTCTTTCGCGTCTATCTGCACGATCGTGTCGACACGGATGTGGCGCGCCGCGATCTGGGACAGCGCTTCGAACTGCTCAATCTGAGCTACAAACCCTATCCGTGCTGCCGCGACACGCACGCCGCGGTCGACGCGGTGTTGCGCGCGCGAGCACGCTGCCCGAGGCCGGCTAGCGATATTGAAACGATCCGGGTCGGCGTCACCGCGCCGGGCTATCAGATGGTGTGCGTCCCCGAGGCCGTGAGACTCGCGCCGCGCACCATCGTCGAAGCCCAATTCAGCATTCCCTATACCGTCGCTTCGGCCTGGATCGACGGTACGCTGGGAATGGGTCAGTTTTCCGACGAAGGACTGCAGCGCTCGGACGTGCTCGCCCTGGCCGCCCGGGTCCAGCCGTATGTCGATGAGGAAATCGACAGGGAGTGGAGCCGCTTTGTCACGCCGGCGATAGTGATCGTGCAGTTTCGAGATGGCGAAACGATCGAGGAGCGCGTCGACTACCCGAAAGGGCATCCGAGAAACGCCATGTCTGACGCTGAATTTGCCGCCAAGACGATTGACTGCGCCACCTTTGCCGCGGCCGCCTTATCCGCCGACACCGCCGCGCGGCTCATCGAAACGGCGCACCGGCTAGAGACGCTTGCTGATAGCGCAGAACTGCTGAAGATCATGACGCCCTCCTGAAGCGTGACGCCGGCCATCGACCGGCCTCGCCGTATGAACAAGTGCATCAACCGTGCGCCGAACAGGCACGCGGATCGTATCCGCACGCGCGTCAGCGGCGCGTCCGGAGAAAACGAACCCGATAAACGACAACGGTACGGAGACAGACATGAGCATCATGGGAGAAGGCGAAATCAGCAGCACGCCGCAGGAGGCTGACGTTCGTGACGACGTCACGTACAGGAAGGTCGCATGGAGGCTGATCCCTTTTCTGTTTGTCTGCTACATCGTGGCGTATCTGGATCGGATCAATATCGGCATCGCGAAACTGCAGATGCTGAACGATCTCGGACTCGGCAATGCGGCCTTCGCTTTCGGCGCAAGCGTACTGTTCTGGGGGTTGATCATCTTCGAGGTCCCCAGCAACTTCATGATGACGCGGGTCGGCGCGCGTGCGTGGATCTCGCGGATCATGATCAGTTGGGGCATAGCGTCAACCGCAGTGGCGTTCACCGCTCCGATCGCCTCAGCCCTGGGAATGGAAAAGAGCATCGTGTTCTACATTCTTCGCTTCGCGCTCGGTGTATGCGAAGCCGGGTTTTTTCCGGGCGTCATGCTTTATCTGAGCTACTGGTTTCCGTCACATCGGCAAACCCGCGCGCTCTCGGGGTTTCTTCTCGCCATTCCGGTAAGTTCCGTGATTGGCGCTTCGCTGTCCGGCTGGATCATGGACTCCACGAACAACTGGCTGGGGGTTCAAGGTTGGCGGTGGATGATCATCTTCGAAGGTACGCCAGCGATCATACTTGGGATCGCTGTCATGCTCACATTCAAGAACCGGCCGGACCAGGTGGGCTGGCTGAGCCCCGAAGAAAAGCTCCTGATAAAAAGAAATCTGAGCGAGGAAGACAAGACGAAGAAGCACAATTTCTGGGCGGCTGTCACGGACCGTCGGACCTGGATCATGTCGGCAATCTACTTCACGTACGTGACTGGCATCTTCGGTGTCGGATTCTGGCTTCCCACGATCATTCACTCATCGGGCGTGAAGACCAATCTCGATGTCGGACTGCTGAGTGCCATTCCGTATGTCGGCGCATCCATCGCCATGCTGATCCACGCCAAACATTCGCGGGCCACTGGCGAACGAAGACTGCATAGCGCGATTCCCGCTTTTGTCGGCGGATGCGGTCTGATTCTGAGTGTCGTGTTCTCCCACACGATTCCCGTCGCCATCTTCTTTCTGACGGTCGGCGTCAGTGGCCTGATGTGCGTGATGACCGTCGTCTGGACGTTGCCGAGCGGATTTCTCTCGGAGTCCGCCGCCGCAGCGGGCCTTGCAATCATCTATACGGCGGGCAACTTCTCGGGAATCGTCGGCGCCTACGTATCGAGTCTTGCGATCGACCTGACCGGCGATGTGCGCAACGGCACCTACGTTCTCGCCGCGTTCATGCTGGCCTCGGGTGCCATCGTGCTGCTTGCCCCGCGCGATATGTTCAATACGCCTCGCAGGCGTGTCTGACGGCTTCCGTATCGGGGTATCTCTGGGCATAAACCCCAATACCCTTTATGAAGCGACGGCTTAATATTTAGTCTTATATACGATCATAGGTTCCTATATACGACCGCTACGTCGAGCGTTGCATACAGCAACCTGCAAGATTGCATATCCGGCGCTTTGGGCTCGTTGTTTCCCGGCTTATCCGTGAGGTGCCTCGCATGAAAATGACTGCCGCTGTCATGTACAAACAGGGGCTTCCCGCGCCCTACGCGGATAGCCAGCCGTTCCGGATCGAGGATGTCGAACTCGACGGCCCGGGCCCCGGCGAAGTGCTCGTCGAAGTCCGTGGCGCCGGACTCTGCCATTCGGACCTCTCCGTTGTCGAGGGACTGCGCAAGCGCCCGTTACCAATCGTCGGCGGTCACGAAGGCGCGGGTATCGTGCGCGAGGTGGGCGCAGGCGTGAACGAGCTCGCCCCCGGAGATCACGTCGCAATGGCCGCCGTGGCAGGCTGCGGCCATTGCCGGACGTGCCTCGCGGGCCGCCCTGGCCTCTGCCAGGCTGTGACGGCCTCGCGGGCCGAGGGCATGCTTTCGACCGGTTCTCGCCGCCTGCGCCTCGCCAACGGCGGCCGGCTCAATCACTACAGCGGCATCTCGGTGTACGCGCAATACGCGGTGGTCGCGCCGAGTTCGCTCGTGAAGGTCGACCCCGCCGTACCGCTCGACATTGCAGCGCTATTCGGCTGCGCAGTCGTCACGGGCGCCGGCGCCATATTCAACAGTGCAAAGGTGCGCCCCGGTTCGTTTGTCGCGGTGATCGGACTGGGCGGCGTCGGACTGACGGCAATCATGGCCGCGCGCGAAGCGGGCGCGGAGAAAATCATTGGCATCGACGTCCTGCCTGCCAAATTCGATCTCGCTAAAACCGTCGGCGCGACCGACTGTGTCGACGCCCGCGATCCGCAGGCCGTGCAACAGGTACTCGATCTCACTTACGGCGGCGTCGACTACGCATTCGAAATCTCCGGAAACCTGAACGCGCTCATCATGGCACAGGCGATCACCGTTCGCGGCGGCGAGGTCGTCGGCGTAGGGATTGGCAAATCCAGCGCCGTTTTCGACGTTGCGCAACTCTCATGGGTCTGCGAAGAGCGGGTTCTACGCGGCTCTTTTATGGGAAGTTCCGTGCCGCAAGTCGATATCCCAAAGTACGTCGACCTCTATTTACGCGGACGACTCCCCGTCGAGAAGTTGCGCAGCGAGCACATCGGCTTTCAGCAACTGAATCGCGGCTTCGATCTGCTTGCCAGCGGCAACGCAATCCGTCAGATCCTGCTTCCCCACAGCCTCTGAAAACACCTTCTTCTCTCTCTTGCGAACCATCAATCGACTATGAAATCGCCACTCAATCAGACAGAACCCGAACGCATTGCGATGCGCATCGGCGCAAGTACACGGTACGCTGAACAGTTCACCGAAGTGCGCGATCCCTATCGAGGCGACATCGTCGCCTATGCGCCAGTTTCAACCCGCCGCGATTGCGACGACGCGCTCGACGCCGCGAACAAGGCGAAGACCGTCATGGCCGCGATGCCAGGCTATGAGCGCGCGGCTCTGCTTCATCGCGCGGCCGACAACGTCAAGGCTCGCACCGAACAGATTGCCCGCGCGATGACCATCGAAACCGGGAAAGCTTTGCGCGACTCGCTGGTCGAAACGCAGCGCGCGGCGGAACTGCTCCACCTCTGCGCCGAGGAAGCCGTACGCATCCAGGGCGAACATATTCCGATGGACGCAAGCGCCATCGGTGCGGGCAAAATCGCCATGCTGATGCGTTTTCCGGTCGGCGTCGTCGGGGCTATCACGCCGTTCAACGGCCCTATCAGTCTGACCGCTCACAAGCTCGGACCCGCCCTTGCCGCGGGTAACGCCTTTGTGATCAAGCCGTCGCCCAAGGCCCCCCTGTGCGTGCACAAGCTGATCGAGGCCGTCATGGACGCGGGCGTGCCCGACGGCGCGGTCAATACGATCTACGGAGACGACGTGGCGCCACAACTGGTGCGCGACCCGCGCGTGGACTTCGTCAGTTTCACGGGATCCATCCAGGTCGGCAAACTGATCCGCGATTCGGTGGGTATGAAGCGGGTTGCCCTCGAACTGGGCGGCGTCGGCCCGACGTTCGTGCATCGCGATGCGGACCTCGCGGCTGCCGCTAAGGCCTGCGCGCGTAATGCGGTATTGCTCGCCGGACAGAGCTGCGTGTCGGTGCAAAACGTGTACGTTCACCGCGATGCGCACGACGCGTTTGTCGAGGCGGTCTGCCGCGAGATGGATGTGATTCGCTTCGGCGATCCACTGGATATGGCCACCGAAGTCGGCACGCTGATCGACGAGCAGGCTGCCGTGCGCGTCGAAGGCATGATCCAGCGAGCGATCGAGGCCGGCGCGCAGCCGCTTCGCGGGTGGCAACGCCAGGGCGCGCAGTTGAACGGCACGATCCTCACCAACGTCAAACCCGATATGCAGGTGGTCTGCGAGGAAATCTTCGGACCTGCGATGACCATTCAGACCTATGACGAGATCGACCCGATCTTCAAATCGATTAGCGAAAGCCCTTACGGACTTCAATGCGGCATATTCACCAACTCGCTGGATCTCGCGTTGAAGACTATCCGGACTGTGCGTACCGGCGGTGTGATCGTCAACGGCACATCGCGCTGGCGTTCCGACCAGATGCCCTACGGTGGCGTCAAAGATAGCGGAATCGGACGCGAAGGGCCGAAGTTCTCAATCCGCGACATGACCGAAGAGCGGCTCTTCGTTCTCAACTGAACCGCAATAGCTGGAGCGTAACAATGCGAATGATTGCCGCCGTCATGTATGAACAGGGGCTGCCCGCGCCGTATGCCGAGAGCAGTCCGCTGAAGATCGAAGAGGTCGAGCTCGAAGGGCCCGGCGAGGGCGAGGTGCTCGTTGAGGTCAAGTCAGCGGGACTCTGTCACTCCGACCTTTCGCAGGTTGCGGGGCTGCGCAAGCGCACTGTGCCCGTTGTGATGGGTCACGAGGGCGCGGGTATCGTGCGCGAAGTGGGCCGCGGTGTGACCGAATTCCGGGCGGGCGACCACGTGGTGATGACCGTGGGCTCGGGCTGTGGACACTGTTCGTTCTGCGTGAACAGCCGCCCGGTGCTGTGCGATACGGTTGCTGCATCGCGCGGCAAAGGCGTGTTGACCAATGGCGCGCGCAAGTTGAGGCGTAACGGTCAGGCGCTGTTCCACCATAGCGGTGTGTCATCGTTCGCGCAGTATGCGGTGACGGTGCCCGGCACACTGGTGAAGATCGATCCTTCGGTACCGCTCGAGATCGCATCGATGTTCGGTTGTGCGGTGGTGACGGGCGCGGGCAGCGTATTCAATGCCGCGCAGGTGCGCCCCGGACAAAGCGTCGCCGTCTTTGGATTAGGCGGAGTCGGACTCAACTCGGTGATGGCCGCGAAAATCGCTGGGGCGTCCACCATCATTGGCATCGACCTGAATGAGAGCAAGCTGCCGTTGGCGGCAGAACTGGGGTGCACTCACGCGCTGTCGGCGCTCGACCCAACGCTCGTCGAAAAGGTGAGAGATCTGACTCATGGCGGCGTCGATTTCGCGTTCGAGATATCCGGCAGCAAGGCGGCAATGACGACCGCGATCGCGGTGACGCGCAAAGGCGGCGAAGTCGTTTGCGTCGGCCTCGGCGCATCCGCCGATCTCTATCAGTACGCGCATACTGCGCTGGTTTCGGAAGAAAAAGTCTTCCGCGGCTCGTTGATGGGAAGCTGCGTGCCCCGGCGTGACCTTCCTCTCTACTTGCGCTACTACCAGGAAGGGCGCATGGCCGTCGACCGTCTGATGAGCGGGACAATGGGATTCGATCAGCTGAACGCAAACCTTGATCTGCTAGATCGGGGCGAAGTGCTGCGACAGGTGCTGCTGCCGAACGGCTAGCTGCAATTCGCACCTGCGACGCAAGCTTGAAACCGCGCAGTTCTGCTGACATCACGCATGACCGCGCGATCCATAACAGACACTGGCGGCCGCACCCGTTCCAGGCCCGCGAGCTGCCATCAAGGAGATACAGGATGTTGACGAATGCGTTGCAGGTCAGTCCCGAGGGCGTTCTGTCGTACACGGACGCCACCCGGAGTTTCGTTCCAGTGCCGCTTGCCGAACAGCATTTGCCCACTGCGGTCGCCGAGCCTTATTTCAAGGTCGCCGACGAGGCAATTGCGCTGGAAGGTCCCGCATTCGACCGGAACGGCAATCTCTTCTTTGTCGACGTCTACAGCGGGCGTATTCTTCGCCTTAGCACCGGTCAGACACTGAGCGTCTTTTATACCGACACGACCTTGGGCCCTGCGGGGATCGCCATTCATAAAGACGGCCGTATTTTTGTCGCCGGCGTGGGAGACTTCGCGGCCGGCAAAGTAGTCGCAATCGATCCGGATGGCAGCCATTGCCACACTATCGTTCCCGCTAGCGCCGGCTTCGTGCCGGATGATCTGGTCTTCGATGAAGACGGCGGGTTCTACTTTACGGACTTCAAGGGTGGCGCGACCCGGCCGGAAGGCGGCGTTTATTACGTCTCTCCCGACTTCGAGACCATCACCGCCGTATTGCCGAATGTGTGCGCCGCAAACGGCGTGACGCTGAGTCCTGACGGCAAGGTTCTATGGGCCACCGAGTTCTGCGCGGGACGCCTGCACCGCATGGATCTGGCAAGTCCGACAACGATCGGGCATTTCGGCTCGACGGTTCCTTATCATTTCATCGGCCGTTCACCGGACTCAATGCGCACGGACGCGAACGGCAATGTCTATGTCGCGATGTACCAGCAGGGAAGGATCCTCGCGTTCAATCCGTATGGCATGCCGATCGGCCAGATCCTGCTGCCGGGCCGGGAAGACAACCAGTTCCTGAAAAGTACCAGCCTGGCTTTCGTGCCGGGATCGCGTGATGTACTGATCGTTTCGCGTGACGAGAACGGGACCGGCGGCTCGATGATATTCCGGGCGCAAGCGTTGGCCGAAGGCGTACGCCTGTTTTCGCATCAGTAAAATCGAATGAGGCGGTGCAGGTTTGACTCCACAACGGTGTGCCTCTCACGACTGTCATGCGTCAAGACCGCACGGCAGTCGCGGCATCGCCCGCAGCAGCGGTTTATTCAGGTGCAAAGCCTGTTGCCTAGCTGCTCCAACTCCGTCAGTCTGTAGGTTTGACAGGCTGTTCGATAAAACAGGTTCTGCCGGTGCTCAAATGCGAGGCCCTGCGTGCAAGCTTTGAACGCATTCCATAATTCGGCGTAACTGCAGGTCTGCTTATCAACCGGGAAATTGCTCTCGAACATACAACGTTCGGTTCCAAAGAGGCCAATACAGGTTTCGATACTCGGTCTCCAGGCCGCGACAAGCTCACTTGACTTCGCGGGACGATCTTTTCGTTCGAATCCGAATCCGAAAACAGCCATGCCCATACCGCCTATTTTCACGCGGATATTCGGCCGAGCCGCCAGATCGCGCATACCTCGCGTCCACTGCCCAAGTACTTCGTCGCGTTTCGATCTGTATTCGGCGACGCCGATCGGTCCACCAACATGGTTCAGCACGATCGTTGTCTGCGGGAACGTGTCTGCAAGCTCAAGCAACTCACGTAGCTGCGTGTGATAAACCCACGCATCGAAACTGAGCCCTCGCGGAGCGAGTTCGGAAAAGCCCTGCCTGAAAGCTGTTTCTCCTAAAAGACGCGGGCGCGGCGGGTGATCAATCAGTTTACCTACCGTACCGGTGTCGGTAGCCGTGCGGTAGCGAACACCACGCAGGCGCCCTTCACCGGCCGCGATCTGTTGGTCCAGCACCTCTCCTACAGCATGCCCGAGGGTAAGATCCGCATATGAAACGATGCCCGCAGCAACGCGACAACTGTCATCCGACGGCGCATCCGGCCAACGAGTGATCTGTTCGATCTTTTCGACTTCGCCAACCGGCCGCAGAGACTCGGGCCCTGCGCTTCGCCAGCCGGATTCGTATGCCTCGACATAAACCGAGCCGATGACGCGGTGTCCGCAATCTATGTCTTGATGAAGATCCTCCAAACGATAAAATAATCTGTCCTGTAATGAGCCAAAGAGATGGTGATGCGCGTCGACTATTGGCATCCTCGGGTCTAGCACCGCGTCCTGCGGCACGCCACGATGCCAGTCGGCAAGCTCCTTGTTACTTCTTGGCAAATTGCCCGTATAGTCAGTGAAACAGGCAGTCGCACCGAACGCCTCAAGGCTCATTGTCTCCTCCGTGTTGTTCCTATATACGAACATTTAATTCTATATACGACCAACTCTAATCTTGTGACAGTGCTACTGTCAAGGTTGGTTACCTTGATGGGCGTGCAGAGAAACGGCACGCTCCGAACCTAGGTGCGTCGCCAGCCTATTCGTGGGCTGGGTCGGCCGTGAACGACCCACGCGCGCTGCCCGCTCCGGCACCGTGACCAGCGGCAATGCGAGCATTTGCTGCCTGTAGATCAGCCGGATAATCCGGAGACGGATGCGCAGGGTCGTATCCGGCCCCTTCCAGTTGCGCCAATTCAGCGCGCACGCGAGCTCGACTAATGGACTGTGGAGCGTCAGCAAACGAAGCACTCGGCGCCGATACGCTGGCGGCAACGAGAAGCATAGAGATAAGCGATTTCACGGGATTTTCCTGATTGTTGACCATGTCTTTGGCGTTTTGAACGCCAAAGACAGCTTGCAAAGGAGTCAATATACGGGAAAACCCTGCTGCGCGTGAAAGAGCGCCCTGCTTCACTCGTTGGGCAATTCACCCTTGGCTGATGACAAAGTGTTGAGGTCAGCCAAGAGGTGTCAGTTGGCTGACTTGATCCTAGCCTCATTGGACGCCACCACGGGTGCCGCACCGGTGCCTTGCAGGTGTCGCGGCAATCTCAACGCGAGCATGATGAGCGAAACGATCAACGCTGGAATGACGAGCGCAAGAAAAATCTGCGACAGACTCCAACCGAGTGTCAGCATCGCGGCGCCCGTCAGTGCACTTAATATTGCCCCAAGCCGTCCTAGACCGAGCATCCAGCTTGTACCGGTTGCCCGCGCTTCGGTCGGAAAGAACTCAGCTGCGAACGCCGCGAGGCCTACACTTCCACCGCCGAGACAGAAGCCCGCGACAAACGTAAGGCTACAAATAATCGCGTAATGACTTGCCACCTGCCCAATAGCGCCCACGCTGAACGCGGCCAACATAAAATTTAGCGTCAAAATTGCGTTCGGCCGCCATCGATCCATCGCCCATCCGATGATTAAGGATCCTACCGGGCCGCCAAGCTGGAACATCGATGTAGCAATTGCACTCTGGGACAGGCTGTATCCACCGTTCTCCTTCACGAGAGTGGGTAACCAGCTATTGAAGAGAAAGATAAGGAACAGCACGCAAAAATCAGCCAGACACAACAACATCGTACCGGTCCGGTATTGCGAGGCGAGAACAATCTTCACAGCGCTTTTATGACGCACCTCGTCTTGCCGGATGATCACTTCACGAAACCCGGATGAATGCCCTCGGGACATACGTTCAACGATATCAGTCACAGACTGCTTCGCCTTGCCGCGAGACAGGAGGTAACTGAGCGACTCCGGTAGCGCCTTCATGAGCACGATCCCGAGTAACACGGGCACTACCCCACCGATCACCAGGATAGGGCGCCAGCCGTGTGCAGGAAGCATGAACGCTGAGAGGAACCCCCCACCAGCCGCACCCACTGTAAAGCCGCACAAGGTGAGTGTCACCAGAAGAGCCTTCATCCTGCGAGGCGCGTACTCGGCGACCAGCGCTGTCGTGCTGGGAATGATCGCCCCTAACCCGAGGCCGGTGAAAAACCTGCTCGCAATCATGAAAGGAACATGATCCGCCATCCCCGTGGCCAGCGTCCAGATTCCAATGCAAAAGACGCTTGCGACCATGACCGGCTTTCTTCCAAATCGGTCTGAGAGAATTCCACCGATAAGGGCTCCGATTGTTTGCCCAATCAACGCAGTGCTGAGAATCCAGCCGAGCGTTTCGTGCGAGAGGTTCCATTCCTGACGCAGTGCCGGCGCGACCAGCCCCATCACCGAAATGTCGAATCCGTCGAGAATAATTCCGGTGAAACAGAGCGCGACCAACGTGAACAGGAAACGCCCAAAGGTTTGCTGATTGATAAGGTCTTTCAGTTCGACTTGCTGAGTCGTGTCCATCACTGTCTCCTGATGCGCCGGTGGGGGAATAGCTCCGCCTACAACGCTTTGTGTTTTCTAGCCGGTCAGTTGGCACGGCGGCCAATCTATTTCAACGAGCCGTCCCGCGTATGACTGAGTCACGTATGCCTTGTCCTGGGAAGGTTCGGAAAAGCAAAGATTGGTCACGTGAGTATCGCCCTGCACGGCAACGAACTTCGCTGAACCACCCGTCGGCGCGCAGACTGTTATGCCTCCCCGGTCGAGAGTCGCGACATTGATGTTTCCGTTAGCGTCGACCGCCAAAGAGTCAAAACGGGCATACGTCGGCCAGCCATAGACAAGCCTCCCGCCGTGTGGCGAATCAGGCGACGGTCTGACTGGGGCGGAGAGTTCGCCTGGGGCTTTAAGACTCCAGGCCCATAGTTTTGCCGTGTCAGTTTCAGCTACATAAAGCGTACGACCATCGCCTGAGAGGCCGACCCCGTTCGGCTTGTGGATTGGGAAGATAACTTCGCGGGCAGAAGATCCATCGGCCTTCGCGTAACAGACGCTACCGTGATCGCTGTCCCTCTTGCGCGACTTTCCGGGATCGGTGAACCAGAACCCGTCGTGGCGATCGAACACAATGTCGTTTGCTCCGAGGATAGGCCGGCCGCTGACGGAGTCGTACAGCACCTCATACTTTCCTGTCCTGATGTCTACGCGCTGAATGGACCCACCGGCATAGCTTTCTGGGACGCCACCGGATATCCAGCACCCATCCTCGCGCTGAATAAACTGAACGCCCCCATTGTTCGCGACGTAGCAATAACCGTCACGACCCAGCGCCGCGCCGTTTGGTCCTCCGCCCAGATGAGCGATGATCTGCTTCCGACCATCAAGCCAGACGCGCGTCAGCGTCTGACGCCTGATTTCCACAACGAGAAGACTTCCGTCTCCAAGCCACACGGGACCCTCAGGGAACCAGAGATCGTCTGCAATTACCTTCACAATGAGCGCTCCCTCAAATTAGTAGCTCGGCCCTCGAACCTCTTTTTTGTCGGGCGGCGTGCTTCGTTGTCCCTCTTAGCCACGCTTGCAGCGACGACACTTGCGGTCGAATCGACTCAACGCACAATGAATGAATCCCAAAAGAGGCTCCGCGGTCTTCGATTGCTGCGCGAAACGTTGCGCATCCGGATGCCGACTCTGAGGCCCCGTTGTTTCTACCGGGGATCTATGCAAGAACTTGTCGCAACAAACTTCGCCCCTTCTCTCGCCTGAAAGCGTGGACTAGACTTCCTCTGATTCAGTCCGTGCTCGCGTGATGAGTGGCACGCCGGTCCGAGTGTGCCAAACCGGCTGCAATCAAAGCGCGTCTAGCCGCGCGCGAGCGTCCGCTGGACATCCTCGGCGGACTCCTTTATGTGAACCCCGGCTCGTTCATTTACAATTTCCATTGGCGAGCGGGAATCGCGATCGTGCCATCCCCTTTCAAGCGCAGCTTCATAGTCCTCGAAAGCGGCCTGCGTGTACTTCATCGGTACGTTGAGATCGCGAGCGAGGTCCAGGCCCAGCGTCAGGTCTTTATGCGCAAGACGTAGTGCAAACGAAGCGGGGTCGTATTTCGACTGGAGGTAGTGGTCACCGATCACGTCGAATGTCCGCGCTCGGCCGATCGCGCCCATCCGAATCGCATGCCACAATTCAAGTGGCTCTACACCTGCTTTCACGCCCAGAGCGAACACCTCGGCAATGACCATTCGCATCACGAAGCTGGCCGTGTTGTGCACCAGTTTGGCGGCAGTAGCAGTGCCGAGTGCACCAACGAACATGACCTGATCACCGATAGCGTCGAGTACTGGTTTATGCTTTTCAAAGGCCACACGGTCGCCGCCAACGTAAATGGCAAGCTTTCCCGACTTCGCTCCGCCCGGTCCGCCGCTGACCGGCGCATCGAGCAGCGTGATATGCCGCTCGGCAAACTGCTTGCCGATCTGCTTGAGAACCGTCGGCGAATTGGTAGTGAGGTCGAACCAGATCGTACCCTCACGCATGTTGCAAAACAGCCCGTCCTCGCGCATGGCAATGTCCTGCATCTCTTTCGGCCCGGGTAGCGACGTAAACACAACGTCGACACAGCGCGCCAGCTCGCTCACGGACGCCGCGGCCAGTGCACCTCGGGCAACGAACGGTTTGCAGTTTTCAGGCTGGACATCAAACACCGTCATCTCGTAACCGGCGTTGAGCAGGTTCTGAGCCATTCCCGAGCCCATCCTGCCGAGTCCTATAAATCCAATCTTCATGTGGTTCTCCCAAGCATTGATAAAAGCGGAAGGACACGATTCGTATCTAGCTACCGCGCATTAATTGCGTACATTCGAAACGCTCGCGTCGCGCACTGAGCAGAACAAATGTTCGACGCCTGTCAGCCAACGAGGCCGCGCGATTTAAGTACCTCCTCCGCGACCTTGAACGCCTCACCTCCGGAAGGTAAGCCGCAATAGACCGTCGCCTGCAGCAGGATTTCTTTGATTTCATCGACGGTGCAGCCATTGTCGATCGCTACACCGACGTGCAGTCTCAGCTGATTCGGTCGGTTCAACGCCGTCAGCATTGCAACATTCAGCATGCTGCGATACTTTCGTTCGAGCCCTGGGCGCGACCACGTACGTCCGAAGCAGACCTCCTGCGAGTAACTGTTGATCGCCTCGTTAAAGGCATTCTGGGCTTTGTCCTTTGCTTCCATGTACTGCTCGCCGAGCAGTTCCGTCATGACACGACGACCTTGGTCCAGGTTCTGCATTTGCTACGCTCCTTTCCTTTTCTAAAGGCTTCAGTTACCAAATCAAAACAGGTGCTTTCTATTGCTAGAGAACGGCGCAATTGGTTCGCGATCGTTAGGCAGTCGATCGTCTAAGCCACGCATCGCGGATGAATTCAGAAGAGGGTTCTGATGCCAAGCTGGAATGTCCGGCCCGTCGAGCCTGGCGTCGCCGCGCCCCCGAAGTAGAGCGCTGCGCCCAATGAATAAGCCGCTGCATGCTTGCTTTGAACCTGGCCGTAGGACGTATAGAGCGTCGTGCGCTTCGATAGGGAATAAATAAGCGCGAGCGACTCTACATACGCATTTTGGCTCGGACTGTGTCCTTCAGACGTATCGATAATCTTCTCGACCTGTGCATCGGCCTGAATGTCGGGCCTGATCTGGTATCGCAGGCCGACGCTCGCCAGCCCATACTGCACTTTAGGACCGGCCTTCGTCGCGGTGTTCGCGGTTGTATCAGTGTCCCTGGCATAGTTCACGTAGATTCGAGCAGGTCCGACCGTGTACGTCCCGCCAATCGTATAGGCGATGTACTCCCCTGTTCCGTCAGTTTTCACGTTTCTCACGTAGCCACCATTGAAGGCGAATGAAGCCGTCGTGTAGTAAACGCCTGCAGAAACTGTCGATCCGTCGCGCATGCTGCCGGGAACGCCACCAAAGCCATACATCAGCCGGACGGTTAGACCATGGATTTCGGGCGACATGTACACGGCCGAGTTGCTGGTTCTCGAGGTGGCGATATAGCCATTCAGAAGTCCGGTGACGGAACCATTCGGCAGCGTCCGCGAGATGTCGGAAAGCCCCCCGGCCAACCCCAATTCGAACGGATCGTTCCCGGCGAACGCCCAGAACTCCGGTGAGTATTGCCGTCCGAACGTCAATGTTCCAGTCGGTCCGGAGATACCCAGCCACGCCTGCCGTCCCCAGAAAAGCCCGCCCTGCTGGATCGCACCGTTGTTCACGCCAAAACCGTCTTCCAGAGTGAAGATCGACTTGTACCCGCCGCCCAGATCTTCCGAGCCTTTAAGCCCGAACCGGGAGCCAAGCGGAGCGCCGCTCATCTCCCTGACCAGCGTTCCTTTCCCCTGATTCGAAATGTCAATGACGGCGTCAACGATGCCGTAGAGGGTCACGCTGCTCTGCGCCCATGCTGACGATGACTGCATTGCGAAAAGCGAAGCTGCAAGCGCCCCGCACGAACACCATCTCGCCTGTTTCATTGCCGCGTCTCCAATATATATTTCGTATTCCTTAGGGTGCGCTCCGGAACTCTTGCATGTCGCAAAAAGATTTACAGTCCCGTTGTTCGTATATACGGCCTCCAAATCGTATATACGCATAATACTTCGTCGAACCAGTCGGAAAGTCAATCGGTAATTTCAGATAGAAAATCCATTGGGCCAGCGAAGGATGCGCGGGCAAGGATCAGCTGTCGCACGTACGTCGCGCCAGCGCTGCCGGGCGGTGGTGGATACCGATTGACATTGAGCAGAGTTACCCTACACTTGCGTATATACGCATAACAGATCGTATATGCGAACTAACACTCTGGACGGAGGAGACATGCACGTGCACCGACACGATCTGCTGGCGACGACTCAGGATTCTGCGGCGGACGCCGATGCGAATAGAAAGAACATGAAGCGCATTGGCGCCGCTGGATTTACCGGAACGCTAATCGAATTCTATGATCTGCAGATTTACACGACGGCGGCGGCGTTAGTATTCGCGCATGTTTTTTTCCCACAGCTCGGTGCAGCGGCCGGCACGGTTGCTGCGTTCGGCACCATTGGGGTTGTATTCGTCGCGAGACCGGTCGGCAGCATCCTGCTCGGACACTTCGGTGACAAGCTGGGAAGAAAAAAAACGCTGGTGCTCACATTGTTGATGATGGGACTCTCCACAGTGGCTGTCGGCCTTCTGCCTACGAGTCAGCAGATCGGCATTTTTGCCCCGATCGCCCTCATCGCCCTGCGGATCATCCAAGGTATAGCAGCCGGCGGCGAGTTTGCTGGCGCTGCACTGCTCGTGGCCGAGAACGCGCCGCCGGGCAAGCGCGGTGCATGGTCAGCCTTACCGAACCTTGGCGGAGCTGCTTCCAACACTGTTGCCGGTCTGACCATGCTCCTCACAAGCCTTACCATGAGCAGCGAAACTTTCCGCGCGTGGGGTTGGCGCGTACCGTTCCTGTTCAGTGGCGTACTGCTTGTTGTCGGTCTATGGATTCGCATGAAGATGGGAGAGACCCCCGTCTTTGCCAAGCAGGTTAGCGAGCACGGCACGTCCCGCGTTCCGATCCTTGATGCTTTCTCGTCTCAACCTCGAGACCTTCTCCTTGGGTGCTTGGTCGAGGTCCCCGCTTTTTCCATGCTGTACCTGGTCGTGACTTTCGTGCTGAACTACGGTGTGAACACGCTTCGGCTAAGTTACACCGAAGTGCTGCTGGTCACGGTCACGAGCGGCATTGTTACTTTCATCGGCATTGTGATTTCCTCACAGTTGTCCGACCGTATCGGACGCAAGCCCGTCCTCCTCATTGCTAACGGTCTTGCGGCGGCGTGGGCGCTCGTTCTGTTTCCGATCCTCTATAGCGGTACTCTGGCAGGCTACACCGCGGCAGTTCTCGTGACCGTGTTGATAGCTGGGTTCATCTTTGGACCCGTTGGCGCATTTATGTCCGAGCTGTTTCCGACCCGCTATCGTTACACGGCGGTTGGCGTCTGCTACAACGCATCGGGGATCATCGGGGGCGCTTTGCCGCCACTTGTCGCGGCACCCATTATCGCGGCGTATGGCACTTATGCGTTCGGCGCGGTCCTTTCAGGCGTCTGCCTCATCAGCTTCCTCTGTTGTATTGCTCTCAAGGAAACACGCCTGCGAAAGCTGGACGCTGACATCTCCTGAACGCCCAAACGAAATCGAGCCTGCTTATCTCGTGTGTCATCGCCTTGATCGGTGAACGATTGCCTCGCCGCTCTTCGGCCCCACGAATCGATAACGATGGCAGGCAGCTTTACATACCGCCATATATTCACATTGCGAACGCATCCGAACCCCGATGATGTCTTACTGCCGCGTCGTGCATACGGCAGCGGCCCACTGATAGACGAGTATCCACTTTGAGCGAGAAAGCTGAGATGGAGACAGACAGCAAGATGAACCAACGACGACTTTGCGGCCGGCGTATCGTCATAGCGGGAGCAGCCTCGGGAATCGGCAAGGCGACTGCCAGGCTGTTCGCCGAGCACGGCGCAACACTTGCATTAATTGATCGTGAGCGAGATGGCGTGGAGGAGATTGCCCAGGTGACTGGCGCCTATGGATTTTGCGCTGACGTGACAGACGAAACAGCAGTCAGCCTCGCCATGAAGCAGGCAGCTCAAGCAATGGGCGGAATGGATGGCATTGTCAACACCGTTGGCGTCATGTTGCGTGGGTCCGTGCTTGATGTCGAAGTCGCCGAATGGCGGCGAGTGATAGACATCAATCTAACCGGCGCTTACATCCTTGCCAGGTCCGCCCTTCCCTGGTTGAAGACGTCAGCGAGTTCGACCATCGTCAACGTTGGCTCAGGTCAGTCGCTGCTGCCTAATTCCGCGGATCGGACCGCCTATTCTGCATCCAAAGGAGGCGTGCTGAATCTGACGCGCGCGTTGGCCGCCGAACTGGCACCTGCGATCCGGGCTAATACGGTATGCCCGGGGCTGGTAGACACACCAATGGCATCAGGCGTGCAAGGCAACGTGGGCAACTATGCTTTGGGCCGAATGGCGCGGCCTGAGGAGATCGCCGAAGCGATCCTCTTCCTGACAAGTCACGAATCAAGCTATGTCACGGGTGCTGCGCTAGCGGTAGACGGCGGCAGGTCCTTTCACTGACGGAGCGTAGAACTCATGACTGGTCACGCAACCTTTATCTTGCGGTCCTCGCTTACATCACCGTTCGTGCGAAAGATTCGAATGGTGGTCGAGGTCCTGGGGCTGACAGACCGGGTAACGCTGCAGCCCGCAGCTCCCTATGACGAGGATGATTCGCTCCGCACTCAAAACCCGCTCGGCAAATATCCATGTCTGGTGTGCAACGACGGAAATAGTTTTTTTGACAGCAGCGTGATACTCGAGTACCTGCAGGAAGTCGCGCAAACGGACCGCTTGCTGCCTGCCCAAGGTCCGCAGCGCATCAGGATGCTTGTACAGACCCGGCTTGCAGACGGCATCATCGATGCGGGCGCACTCGTGATCTACGAGCATCGATACCACGAAAAGGAGCATATGTCAGAAAAATGGCTGCACTACCAGCGCGGAAAGATCTGGCGTGCCTTGTCGTCGTTTGAGGCATGTCCTCCCTCCTCGCAGGAAACAAACGCCGTGAGTATCGGCCTTGCGTGCGCCCTCGGGTTTCTCGACAAGCGGCAGATAGTGGACTGGAGAGCATCCTGTCCCCGCTTGTGCGGCTGGCTTGCCGACTTCGCTGCGAACGAGCCGGCCTTCGAGCGCACGAGTCCGTTTCTGGCGTGATTCCGCTGCGACTGCTTGCAGGATTTCGGCCCGCGGCGCCAGCGCAATACGACCGGAAAAATCATAGTAGATGGAGGAGACAATGATGGTGAGTGACAGACAGATAGCGAAAGACGAACTCCCTCTTCTCGACAATGACCGCAGACAAATGAGGCGCATAGCAGCCGCGGGATTTACTGGAACTGTCATCGAATACTTTGATCTCCAGGTTTATTCGATTGCAGCGGCAATTGTCTTCGCACACCTGTTCTTTCCCCAGCTTGGCAAGGCTGCCGGAACCGTTGCTGCATTTGGCACGATTGGCGTTGTTTTCGTGGCCCGCCCGCTCGGCAGCCTGATCTTTGGTCATTTTGGCGATCGTATTGGCCGCAAACATACGTTGGTCATCAGCCTGGTCATGATGGGACTGTCAACGGTACTTGTCGGACTCTTGCCGACGAGCGCTCAGATCGGCGTCGCGGCGCCGATCTTACTGGTACTGCTTCGCGTCATCCAGGGCATTGCCGCCGGCGGTGAATTTGCCGGGGCAGCGCTGCTCATCTCCGAGAATGCGCCGCCGGGCAGGCGTGGCTTCTGGAGTTCAATGCCATCAGTTGGAGGTGCCGTCGCAATCAGCAGCGGAGCGCTCGCTTTCACAGTGACGAGCATGACGATGAGCGCCGACGCATTCCGGACGTGGGGTTGGCGCCTTCCATTCCTGGCGAGCACTGTGCTTCTCGTCGTCGGTCTGTATATCCGGATGAAGATGGAAGAAACCCCCGTCTTTGCAAAACAGGTGAGCCAGCACGGCGTGTCCAGGGTTCCAATCGCCGACGCTTTCAGGACTCAGCCGTTGGATATCCTCCTGGGATGCATGGTAAGCGTGCCCGCCTTTTCGATGCTGTATCTGGTAATGACGTACGTCGTGAACTTTGGCGCCAACAATCTTCATCTCGGATATACCGCGGTCACCGTTGTCTCCGTCGTAAGCGGCCTCATCATGATAGTTGGCGTGTTGGCAGGCTCAAGTCTCTCCGATCTGATTGGCCGCCGCCCTACCCTTATTGCCGGCAATGGCTTCGCTGCACTGTGGTCCCTTGCATTGTTTCCGACCTTGCATCACGGCTCGATGACCAGTTATTCACTGACTATTCTTGTGACCATGCTGGTTGCAGGCTTTGTATTCGGCCCAGTCGGCGCATTCATGTCCGAGCTTTTCGACACCCGTTATCGCTATACGGCCATCGGCGTATGTTATAACGCCGCGGGAATAGTGGGAGGCGCGCTGCCCCCCCTTTTTGCGGGTCCAGTCATTGCAAGCTATGGAGCGTTTGCCTTTGGCAAGGCAATGGGCGCGCTCTGTCTGGTCAGTCTCGTTTGTACCGCATGCATCCGGGAGACTCGTCATCGGAAGCTCGACGTCGACGGTGGTGTTCCGCAAGCGCCGGCAGTTGCGCATCGCACGATATCGAATAGTTAGCTATTGCCATAAAGACAATTACGTCCACTGTCTCGACCTGGAAGTTATATCGGGACATTTACAGCCGCCGGTCACATACGAGGCGGCTCGCGAAATAAATAAAGGGAGATCATGTTTCCATGACCTCCCTTCTACGTACATGGGTCTATAACTTCAAGGACGATACCCACCGACGATCAATTGAAATTCGTCACGACAAACGTGCCTGTATTCGCAAACGTCGTCATGTCTTGAAACACGCCGCCCACCTCCGAAAGCGAAATCGTCTTCGTCACCATTTTTCCGGGCGTGAGGCTGCCTCTTGCAACGAGCGGAATCATCGCGGCAAATCGATGCGACGCCATGCCGAGCGAGCCGATCAGTTGTAATTCCTTAAGAACGATCATGTCGATCGGTATGCTCACATAGCCCGCTTCTTTCTTCGTGGTCAGTCCGATCTGCAAGTGACGACCGCGCTTGCGCAAGCTCCTGATGCCGTCCACACAGGTCTGCGCAATACCGAGCGCGTCGACGGCCACATGCGCGCCGCCTTTGGTAATGCTGACAACAGCTTCTACTGCATCTGTCTCGCGAGCATTGATTGTGAACGCTGCGCCCATGCGCTCTGCCAGTTCCAGATTCTGGGCGTTGATGTCGACACCAATAACCGTCGCGCCGAGCGACGCCGCGATATTGACGGCCGATAAACCAACCCCACCGCAACCGAATACGACAACCCATTCGCCCGCCTGCACGGCCGCCCGATCCACCAGCCCGTGAAATGAGGTCATGAAGCGGCAGCCCAGTGCCGCACCATCGTTGAAACCAATTTCGTCTGGCAGCAATGTGACGTTGCGGTCCGCCAGGGGCACGCTAACGTATTCCGCGTAGCCGCCGGAGTAGGCGCGTCCGGCGATGATGCCGCTTTCGCAAAGATGCGAATGGCCACTCTGACAATACTCACAAGTGCCCTCGCTACCCGAGAACGGCACGACGACGCGATCGCCGCGCTTGAAACGGGTCACACCGGTTGCCACTTCCTCGACGACACCGGTCATCTCATGGCCCATGATGGCCGGAAACTCGCGCGGAATGTCACCTATCCACGCGTGCCAGTCGCTGCGGCAAACTCCGTTAGCCATGACGCGGATCAAAACTCCCTGATCCGCGAGAGCCGGATCGGGCACGTCCCTAACCGCGAGTTTTTGAACACCTTCCAGTACCAACGCTTTCATGCAGTCTCCTATGCGCACTTATTCGCTTGTTCACTTTGAAAAAAAATCGCGCTTATCGATAACGGTGCAGAACCCCCTTCGGGCGATGCAACGCCAAACGGGATCCGCGTTCGCGGACCCGCGTGGATGCCATCAACTGTTCAGGCCGTTACGCGCGGTATGGAAGGCTCTCTCACGTAACGTGATTGACGTACTTCTGATGCATGAAGGCCGCCAATCCCTCGGGACCGCCTTCCGCGCCATAGCCGCTGTCCTTGACACCGCCGAACGGCGCTTCGGTATGAGAAACCGCGAAGGAGTTGATGCCCACGCCACCGGCCTGAAGTTCATCGCCAACGGCCACCGCAGTCGCCGCAGACCGCGTAAATGCGTACGCGGCAAGTCCATAAGGAAGGCGATTCGCCTCTGTGAGCGCTTCGTCCAGTGTCGAGAAGCGCCGCACAAACGCCAGCGGGCCGAACGGCTCGATCTCCATTGCCTTGGCAGATGCGGGCACATCGGCGACGAGGCTCGGGCGCCAGAAATAGCCCTTGTCCTGAGCACGGCGGCCGCCCGCGACGAGACGTGCGCCTCGTGTGACTGCGTCCGCAGTCAACTCTTCCATGGCGTCGAGGCGCCGCTGATTGGCGAGCGCACCCATCTGGCTCGTCGGGTCGAGCCCCGGACCAACCTGCACCCGGTCCATCGCCTCGCCGAAGCGGCTGACGAATTCTTCGTAGATGCCGTCCTGCACGAGAAAGCGTGTCGGCGAAGTGCATACCTGGCCGGCGTTACGCGTCTTGCCCTGAATGCAGGTTGCAACAGTGCGCTCGAGATCCGCATCGTCGAAAACGAGCACCGGCGCGTGCCCGCCGAGCTCCAGCGTGCATGGTTTGAGGCCTTCCGCAGCAAGCAACGCCAACTGCCGCCCGACGGAAGTCGATCCCGTGAAGTGAACCTTGCGAATGATCGGTGAGCGGATCAGATGCGTCGACACTTCCGACGGAACACCGAACACCACGTTCAACGCGCCGTCAGGCAGGCCCGCGTCGGCGAGCGCCTGAGCGAGGCCGATCGAAGATGCCGGTGTTTCCTCCGATGGCTTGAGTACCACTGTGCAGCCGGCAGCTAGTGCCGCGGCCACCTTGCGCGCAGGCAGGACCGCTGGAAAATTCCAAGGGGTCAGCGCCGCCACTGGCCCAATCGGCTCGGGTAGGACCAGTTGGCGCGCCCCTGGCAAACGTGCCGGGATGACCCGACCATAGGCGCGCAGCCCCTCTGCCGCGTACCAGTCGAGCGTCTCGGCTGCAATCGAAAACTCCAGCGCCGACTCCGCGAGCGTCTTGCCTTGCTCGAGCGTCATGAGTCTCGCCAGTTCGTTGATGCGCTCGCGGATCAATTCAGCAGCGCGCCTCAATATCGCCCCGCGCTCTATCGCCGGACGACGCCGCCAACTGTCGAAAACAGAAGCACTTGAGGCAAGCGCGTCATCGAGATCTCTGGCGTTGGCGCGGGGCACTTCCGCGAGGGTGTCGCCGGTTGCGGGATTGCGCACGACGACGCATGAACCGCCGCCGCCATTGCGCCATTCTCCGGCGATGAAGAGCTGCGGCACAGGATAGTTTGATGCTGACATATAGGTCATCTCCTCCATTATTTCGTATTTACGAACTACAGTTCATCTATACGTCTAGTTTAGGAGTGCCGTCTAGAGCATGTCAAGAAAGGAAAGGTCGCGCACGCGTTGGCCGCTCCGGATTCCGCCAGGCAGCACAACGGGCACGATGACTGGCAACGGGCCGGGACCACGTAAAATGCCGACGTGCGTCCGGCACTGCGTGCGCTGGCGACGGTAGACACTGTCGAACGACAGTCGATGAGCGACAACCAAGACCTTACGTGAGCAAATACCGATGGCTGACACGAATGACCGAGAAGATTCTTCCGTGAACTCCAGGCGCGATCGCGATCCCCAGCCACACCGGACCGTCGATCGAGTCACCCGGATCCTGGAAGAGGTTGTCTACAATCCCGGCATGACCTTCGCCGAACTCGTGCGCGCCCTGGACGCCGCGAAAAGCTCGGTGTACGGATTCATTCAGGGGCTTCTGGCCAAGGGATGGCTGTACGAGGAACAGAACCGCTTCTATCTCGGACCCGCGGTTTACGGGCTCACCCTGGCAAGCGGCCACATCAGGGCCGGTCTGGTGACCCACGCCGATCTGCTCGCGCTGCACGAAGCAACCAGTCTCGCCGTGTTTCTTGGCGTGCAGGCAGGCGATCACCTGATTTACATTGCGGAAGCGGGCACTGATCCCGTCGAGGGATTCGAGGCGCGCTCCAACATTCGCCGAAAACTTCTGTCAACCGCTGGCGGCAAGGCATTGCTGGCTGCCAAGTCGGACCCCGACCGCATATCGTTCCTGCGTCGGCAGAACGCCGAGGAACAGGAACTCGTCGAAGAATTCCTGTCGGAACTGACCGACATAAGGAAAACGCGGATCGCCACGAACTTGCGCCGTGGCGGCACACGATTCGCCATTGCAACGGTGGTTCACAGCCTTTCCGGCGAACCAGTGGCAGCCATTACACTGGTGGGCCCGGCTTCCAAGGCGCAAAGTCGCGCCGACAAGCTGGGCAAACTATTGATCAAGCACGTGGACGCATGGTCGAAACGCTCGACATCGCCGCGGGAAGCGATCTGATTCCTGAATCGTATTTTCCCAAACGTGAAGCGCCTGTCTTTTAGCGCTTCCCCATACGTCGCTTACTGCGCGCCTGTGTGAAAGCTAGGCCGACACGGTCGGGACGTTATCCATCAGCTTGTCCAGCGTGATCGGCAGATTGCGAACGCGCTTGCCAGTCGCATGATAGACGGCGTTCGCCACCGCGGCGGCCAACCCTGTCACGCCAATTTCGCCAATCCCGCGCGCGCCGAACTCGCCGAGTTTGTAGTCAGGATAGTCGAGCAGAATGACGTCGATATCCGGCTGATCCGCGTGGACAGGCACCATGTACTCCGCATAGTTGTTGTTCACTGGCAAACCGTTGCGCGCGTCGTAGTCCGCCGCTTCGAAAAGCGCCATGCCGATGCCCATCACGATCCCGCCCTCGACCTGATTGCGCGCAGCAAGGGGGTTGATCACCTTGCCGACGTCGATTGCGCTCACTACGCGGGCTACGCGTAGCCGCGAGATGCCCGGGTCCCAGCGCACTTCGACGAAATGCACGCCGAACGAACGGAACGAATATTTAGTCATATCGGCGGGATCGCTGTGATACCAGCCTTCTGCGCGAGCGAGTTGCTGACTGGCGAGAATGTCGGCGAATGCAACCCGTTTCGAACCCGACGACAGTGCGCCGTTCTGCACCACGAGCGATTCCGCCGGCAAACCGGCAAACGGTCCCGACGCCGCAACCGCATATTGCTTCATGCGCTTGAGCGCCTCACGGGTGGCGCCAGCGATGGCAGACATTGCGCTCGCCGTCGCCCACGAGCCGCCCGACACCGGGCCTGCCGGAAACGATGAGCTGCCCAGTTCGACTTCGACTTTCTCCACCGGCAGACCGGTCAGTTCGGCCACCGTTTGCGCGACGATTGTGTACGTGCCAGTTCCTATGTCCTGCAAACCGCACTGGGCGAGCGCACGACCGTCCGCACGCAATGTGACGCGTGCTTCCGTCGCCACGCGGTAGGCTTCCCAGTTGCACGCGCCCATGCCGTAGCCAATGATCTCGTCGCCCTCGCGCATTGAGCCAACCGCTGCGTTGCGACGGCTCCAACCAAAGCGGTCGGCAGCAGTTTTCATGGCTTCCGGCAAATGGTTGCTCGACCACGGCAGATTGCTGCTTTCGTCGCGCGTCGACAGATTGAGTTGACGGAACGCCAACGGGTCCATGCCAAGCGCGAGCGCCATCTCGTCGATCGCGGATTCCAGCGCAAACAGGCCCGGCGCCGCGCCTGGCGCGCGCATCGACGTCGGCGTGCCGCGATTGACCGCACTGTTGCTGTGTGTGACGAGCACGTTCGGACACGAGTAGAGGCTCTTCGTCATGCCGCCACACGCCTCGGTGTAGGCGTCGATTGTCGACGTGCTGTTGTACGACTCGTGGCTGACCGAGACCAGTTTGCCGCTCGCGTCCGTGGCGAGCCGCACGCGTTGCATCGTCTCCGGCCGGTGGCCAACTGTCGTAAACATCTGCGCGCGGGGCACCACGAGTTGCACCGGCCGGTTCGTCATCCGCGCCGCCGCGCAGGCCGCGATCGAATGCGGCCAGGGCCAGAGCTTGCTGCCGAATCCCGAGCCGATGAACGGCGCACGCACTTCGACTTGATCCGCAGTCAAATCGAACACATTCGCGAGCACGTTGCGATGGTTCAGCACGCCCTGGCTGGACTCGTACACGATCAGGCGCCCGGACTGCCAGTAAGCGGTGGTCGCGTGCATCTCCATCGGATTATGCGTTTCGACGGGCGTCGTGTACGTCTGCTCCAACCGATGCGCGCCTGCTTGCATCCCCGCCTCTACGTCGCCGCGAGAATGCCCGCGCGGTCCTTTTTTCGAACCATGCGTTTCGAGCGCCTGCGTCAGACTTTTTACCGGCTCGCTCGTTACGTAGTCCACCCTGACGCAATACGCCGCGGCGCGTGCATGTTCGAAGGTATCCGCCACCACCAGAGCGACGAACTGGCCGGGATAGTGAATCTGGTCGTCTTCGAAGGGTAGACGATGCTCATCAACCATGCCGGACGACAGAATCTCGGTAAAACTCAGCGGCGCATTCGGCGTGCGGTGCAGGTTCAGAAAATTGCCGTGGTGAAGCACGCTCACGACGCCCGGCATGCCCCGCGCTTCGCTGTCGTGGATTGCCTGGATTTTTCCGCTGGCTATCGTGCTGTAAACGCCGTATGCGTACAACATGCCGTTCATTGGATGGTCGGCGGCATAGCGCGCACCGCCGCTCACCTTCAGGCGCCCATCGATGCGTTTATGCGGGACACCGATAATTTTCTCGCTCATGCGGCCTCCGTGCCTGTCAGATTGCGAAGGTTGCGGACGATGGCCTGCTGGCCGAGCGGCACCTTGAACGCGTTGTGGGCGTAGGGATGTGCGTCGCGAAAGGCTATGCTCGCGGCTTGCGCGAAAAGGTCCATCGAAGCGCTTTGCCCCGCGAGGGACGCTTCCGCCTCGCGCGCGCGCCATGGTTTGGTGCCTACGCCGCCCATCGCAATGCGCGCCTCCCGAATACGCGGTCCATCCATCACCACGATTACGGCGCTAGAGGCCAGCGCGAACTGGTATGACGCCCGGTCACGCAGCTTCAGGTAGCCCGAGCGGCTACCGGTGAGCGGCGCGTCGAGCGTGACGTGCGTGATCAACTCATGCGGATGGAGCGCATGTTCTTTCCATGGCGTGTCGCCCGGCAACAGATGGAAATCGCCGAAGTCGATCTCGCGCGACCCACGTAGCCCCTGCACGGTGACGCACGCGCCGATTGCCGTCATCGCCACGCACATATCCGACGGGTGGCTCGCGATGCAGTGCTCGCTCGTGCCGAGCACAGCATGCACGCTGCGGTTGTGTCCGCCGATGGCTGAGCACCCCGAGCCCGGTTCACGCTTGTTGCAAGGCGAAACGCCGTCGCGGAAGTAGTTGCAGCGTACGCGCTGCATCACGTTACCGCCGGTTGTTGCCTTGTTGCGCAATTGGGTCGATGCGCCGGCCAGCAGCGCCTGCGAAAGCACCGGATAGTGCGTGCGCACAATCGAATGACGCGCGAGTTCTGAATTCGTCACGAGTGCGCCAATCCGCAGACGGCCATCGGGCAAGGCCTCGATCTGCCGAAGCGGCAGGCGGTTGATGTCGACGAGTTGATCCGGCCGCATCACGTCTAGCTTGACGAGGTCCAGTAGCGTGGTGCCGCCGGCGAGATACGACGGCCGCTGGGCGGCTGCATGATGGTTGAGGGCCTGCCCGACCGAGCTCGCACGCTCGTACTCGAAGCTACGCATTGGGCACCTCCTTCATCTTTGCGCGTGCGGACTGGATTGCCGCCAGAATGTTCTTGTAGGCCGCACAGCGGCAGATGTTGCCGCTCATTGCCTCGCGCACGCTGGCGTCGTCGGCGGGAATGCTCGGGTCGCGCAGGATCGCCACAGCGCTCATCATCTGGCCGGAAGTACAGTAGCCGCACTGATAGGCGTCGTGTTCCCAGAAAGCCTCCTGTACGGGATGAAGCTCGCCGCTGCGCTCCAGTCCTTCGATCGTGGTGACTCGATCGCCCTCGTGCTGAACCGCCACCGAAAGGCATGAGTTCACCGATTTGCCGTTCACGTGCACCGTGCACGCGCCGCACTGACCGTGATCGCAGCCCTTCTTCGTCCCGGTGAGCTGCAGCCGGTCGCGCAGGACGTCCAGCAAGATCGCGTTCGAAGGAACGTTAAGCGTGTGCATCTGACCGTTGACGTTCAACTGGATGCGGTGCTCGCCGCGCGCCGGCTTGGCTGAGTCGGTCACGGTCTTCGGCCCCTCGGCGCGCGTAATCGCGCCCGCCTGGTGCAGCCAGGGCGCGGCCGTCGCACCGGCCACCCCGATCTTCAGGAAATTACGCCGGGACGGCCGATGTGCCGCCTCGCTCAAGCCTTCGTGCTGGTCAGTGCTTTCTGAATCGGGAACTCTGTCTTGCATATTCGACTCCTTCTGCGACAGCGGCGTGTAAGTAGGGAAAGGCGAGAAGATCGGCCGTCCATTTGGACGGCGCGAAGCGATTGGAGCGATCAGACGGATACGGAGGGCATGAAGACGGTGGTCAGCCGGCAGAACAGCCCCAACTCTCCCCGCGCATGAACGGCCATGGCGCTAACGTCAGCGGGTGCGCTCCGATCGCCTCGTCCGCGTCCAGGACGTAATGACCCGACATCAAGGACAAACAAACTCATTCGCATGGCGCACTTACAAATCGTCGGGCGTGGTCGAGATCTGTTCTGTCACGTTGGCATGCCTGACCATCAGGTACGGTACAAGTTGCTTCCGTAATGACCGGCTCGCCCTCAAAGTCTCAGTGGCCGGTCATCTTCAGCGCGGCCTCCGGTAAGCGCTCGCCGAGGACCTGGATTTTCGATACCTCGAGGTCAATCACGGCAAGATCTTCCGTTGTCAGTTCGAGATCGACGGAGCCCAGGTTCTCTTCCAGGCGGTGCAGCTTGGTGGTACCGGGAATCGGCACGATCCAGGGCTTCTGGGCGAGGAGCCACGCGAGGGCGACCTGTGCGGGCGTCGTGCCCTTGCGATCAGCAACGGACCTGATGACCTCGACGAGCGCCATGTTGGCCCTGCGCGCTTCGGGCGAGAAGCGCGGCACATTGTTACGGAAATCCGTCGGATCGAATGTGGTGTTCTCGTCGATCTTGCCGGTGAGAAAGCCGGCGCCCAACGGGCTGAATGGCACGAAACCGATGCCCAGTTCGTCCAGGGCCGGCAGCAGTTCCAGCTCCGGCCCGCGCCAGAATAGCGAATACTCGCTCTGTACTGCCGTCACCGGCTGAACAGCATGAGCACGGCGGATCGTCTTCACGCCCGCCTCGGACAGGCCGAAGTGCTTCACCTTGCCCTCGGCAATCAGGTCCTTGACCGCTCCGGCCACGTCCTCGATCGGCACGACCGGGTCTACGCGGTGCTGGTACAGCAGGTCGATACGGTCGGTGCGCAGGCGCCGCAGCATGTTCTCGACCACGAGCTTGATGTGTTCAGGCCGGCTATTCGTGCCTCCGCGGCGTTCGCCTGTGGTCTGGTCGATGTCGAAGCCGAACTTGGTGGCGATGACTACCTCGTCGCGGATCGGTTGCAGGGCTTCGCCGACGAGTTCTTCGTTGGCGAACGGGCCGTACGCTTCGGCGGTGTCGAACAGTGTCACGCCGCGATCATGCGCGGCATGGATGAGTTTGATCATCTCCTGCCTGTCCGCAGGCGGGCCGTACACGGCGGTCATGCCCATGCAGCCGAGGCCAAGGGCGGAGACTTCCAGGTTGTTTCCGAGTTTGCGGGTTTTCATGGTCTGCTCGTATTCGTTGAAGGTGACTCGTGCCGGACGGCTGACGCAAGCCTTGCTAAAGACGGTAGCTATGAGGCGCTCATAGATGAGCGTTTCTAGCGCTCATCAGGAAAGTCCGTGCTTGCACTTAGTTCCTTCCAGTCTTCGATTTCGCGGAGCCGTGCGCCAAGCTCGGCTGTTACGGTCTTGATCGCATCGCGTCCCAACAGCAGGCGCGATGGAAGGCGCTCACCGGTCACTGCTTTGACGATAGCCGCCGCTGCGCGCACCGGATCGCCTGGCTGGGTACCATGGGTCCTGTCGTTCTCTTTTCGCCTGGGACCCGCGGTGGCGGCATAGTCAGGAATGGACGCTTTTGCCTGCTGGAGCGACCTGCCGGCAAAATCCGTGCGGAAGGCGCCGGGCTCGACTACCATCACCTTGATCCCGAGGGGCTCGACTTCTTTGCGCAGCGCATCTGACAGGCCTTCCAACGCGAACTTCGTCGCCGAGTAGTAAGCCGAGCCCGGCATTCCAAGCCATACGGCGATGGAAGAGACGTTCACGATAGTGCCGGTGCGACGGGCCCGCATGCCAGGGAGGACCGCTTTGATTACGGCGACCGCGCCAAAAAAATTGCTGGCGAACAGGGCTTCGACTTCATGTTCATCGGCCTCCTCGACAGCTGCGCGGTAACCATGACCTGCGTTGTTGACCAGCACATCCACGCCACCGAACCGCGCCTGCGCAAGCATGACCGCTGCATCGACCTCTGCACGGTTTGTCACATCCAGTGCGGCTGCGACGGCCGTGTCGGGATAGGCCGCAACGATGTCCTGAACTGACTGCGGGTCACGGGCTGTCACGACTGCATTGAAGCCCGCCTGCAATACCGCATGTGCAAGGTCACGGCCGAGGCCGCTCGAACACCCGGTAATCATCCATGTCGTCATGTGATCTACTCCCAAATGATTTAATCAATTACCCGTTGACCCTAATTCCGCTGAGCCAGTCGTTTACCTGATTCATGGTTCGCCGTTCCTGATCGGCCTCCATCACAAAACCCGGAAGCAGCCGCGCTCTCGGCGCGTGACTGACCAATACGGTCTGACTGTTTCCCGATCCATAGCCGCCGTGCGTAACGAAGGGAATCACCGCCTTGCCGGACAGATCGTGTGCTGAGAGGAAGGCGCGCATGACCGGCGGCGTCGTCTCCCCCCAGATGGGGAAGCCCAGGAACACCGTGTCGTAGTCCCCGATGTTGGAGACCCTCGCCTCCAGAGCGCGCTCTCGTCCACTGTCGCGCTCCAGCCGCGCCTGCTCGACTGTGGCCAGATAATCTTCGGGATAAGGCGTCGCAGGCCGGATCTCGAACAGGTCTGTGCGGAGCGAGCGATGGATCAGGCCGGCGACCACTCGCGTGTTGCCGGAGCGGGAAAAATAGGCCACAAGCGTCCGCGATCCGTTTCGTCGCACTTCGCCGCTCGAACCTGACGTTGCTGCCACGACACTGAGAGGAAGCGTTGCAAGCGCCGTCATGATCGTTCGGCGTAAATAATCAGGAGGCAACGACATTGAGTGTCTCCGGACCTATCGTCCCACGCGCGCCTGCAGCGCAGCCGGGTAGCGGTCACCCTGGATCCTGACCTGTTCAAGAACGTTGGCGATCGTGCGCAAGTCGTCGTCCGACAGCTTCACCGCCGCGGCGCCGAGGTTTTCTTCCAGTCGGTGCAATTTGGTGGTACCAGGAATTGGCACGATCCAGGGCTTCTGGGCGAGCAGCCAGGCCAGCGCGATCTGGGCAGGTGTGGCACCGTGCGCACTGGCTATCTGACCGAGCCGATCCACCAGCACCTGATTCGCCTGTAGCGCTTCCTGCGAGAACCGGGGCACGACACTGCGGAAGTCATCACTGCCGAAGGTCGTGCCCTCCTTGATGGCGCCCGTCAGAAACCCCTTGCCCAGCGGGCTGAACGGCACGAAGCCAATCCCAAGCTCTTCAAGGGTTGGCAGGATCTCCGTCTCGGGCTCGCGCCACCACAGCGAATACTCGCTTTGCAATGCGGTGACGGGCTGTACGGCGTGGGCGCGGCGCATGGTTTGCGCGCCTGCCTCGGATAAGCCGAAGTGCTTGACCTTTCCTTCTGCGATCAAATCTCTGACCGTGCCGGCCACATCCTCGATTGGCACGTCCGGGTCGACGCGGTGCTGGTATAGCAGGTCGATCACATCGGTGCGCAAACGCTTGAGCGAACCTTCGACGGCCCAGCGGATATGCTCGGGCCGGCTGTTGAGGATCTGCTGCCGGTTATCGTCGCCGAAAGTGAAGCCAAACTTGGTGGCGATAACCACCTTCGCGCGCATGGGAGCGAGCGCCTCACCGACCACCTCTTCGTTGAGATAGGGGCCGTAGACCTCTGCTGTATCGAAAAAGGTGACGCCCCGGTCCACGGCGGCACGGATCAGTGCAATCGCTGCCTGCCTGTCCGTCGCTGGCCCGTAACCGTGGCTCAGGCCCATGCAGCCGAAGCCGATGGCTGATACTTCAAGTTGACTGTTGCCGAGCTTGCGCGTCTTCATGATGCCCTCCAGTTCGCACAACTTTAGACCCGAACAATTGGCAACACTAGATGGCCCAATCGGAAAGGGTTCATAACCGAATCGTATAAATCGACCGGCGCACACCAGCTCGCGATTTTTACGGCATTTGCGCGCGAGCACCGCTTTTCTCGTGCGGTGGCTGGGCTGGAAATATATGATGCCGGCGCTGAGCCGGGCAATGCGTAGAGCGACGAAAAGTCGTCACCAAAAAAACAACGTAAAGTCGTCACCCATTGGAAGGCCGGAGTAAAGAGATAGGCCGTTACCCTCAGGGACAAACCGACGTCTGGATCCGAATCGCTAAGCAGCTTAAAGGCAGTACAAAAGACCGTTTGGTACTTGCGTACCCATGCGGCCGTCATCCAAGCGTTGACGGAACTCAACGGTGAGCCTTCCCTGCGGTTCCTGATCCTCGCAATACACCGAAGCAACACGAGATGCATGACATCGATTTGACTCAATACATCGATGCACTGAAGCAATTGGACATGAACACGCGCTGCAGTTCGTGTTTTCCGCGACCGGCTATCGACGCGATGGCGACTACGACGATACCGAATAGACACCGAAGTTCCCTGGCGAGAAGCATGAGATGGTCCTTGTATCGCCGACCGGTGACGATCATTATTTCAGCCCCCGCGTAGATGGCCCTTCATTACGGGGTTGACAGTCCAGTCGCGTAACCGGCACTAGTTTCATCACCGTCGCGACAGCAAAAACGTCACTGCTCGGTGCGTCCCCTGCGCTGTGATGTTGGACCGAGGCGGGGTCTGCTGCGGCCGACGACGGGCCCCTATGACATGGCGAGCATTATTTCCCGCGCTGTGCCCTTAGGCGAATCCGCCTCTGCGCCAAAGGACAGCATCGGCTTGCCAGTCGCGCCTCGGAGGCTTCGGCGCCTCCCGAGTCCCCCTATGGTACAGGTCGAAAGACAACCGCGTGCCAAGCGTATTCGTCACTGGTTTTCTGTTTGCCGCCTGGCCGGCATCTGGTTTTGCGCCTTGACTTGGACCTGCGTTTGCCGCGCGACGGGAGCCTGGCTGACTGGAGAAACTAACTGAGCGAACGAGGGCACCGCTGAATCTCTATCTTCAGTTGACGGCTGGGCAGTCTGCGTACTCGCGTTTGCTACGGGCTGCGCTCTTGGGCTACCGCTTCCATCGCATCCTGCGCCGATCGCTGCAACCCCTATTATTAGCGCAGACGTTAATGAAATGCGGTGTGATTCGAATATGAGACGACTGGAATTCATGTCCGCCACCTTGTTTCGCCAAACTATTTCGGAGTCCGGTCTTCCGACATGCGCAGCATCGGTCTTCCTCCTCAGGGCACTAGAGCGACCTGCGTGCGCATCATGAGTTCAGAGTGGTACATAAAAATCGAGGAATGAAGTTCCCCTGTGTAACCGAATGTTACCGCGCTTTTCATTTCGCCGTTACGGACTATTGTCGATTGACATTGGCCGTTAAGACCAGCGATGGGGGTCTCCTACGGCCGTAACGAAGCGGGTGCCGCGATGAATGTTCGACATGCTGTCACAGCGATTCTGGGCGTGTGTGTCGTGGCCGCTTACTCTGCTCCCCCGCCTTTTCCATCGACTCAGGCACAGGTCAAGGCTATCGCTCAATCGCTTCTGAATCAGATGTCGTCCGTGCAGAAACTGGACTACATCAGCGGTACAGGTGCGTGGGATGTCAAGCCGGTGCCAAGCCTGGGATTACCGCAAATAAAAGCTAGCGACGCAGGCCTGGGGGTTCGACTCGCGACGCCGCCAGGCGTGGCCTACCCCGCAGGCCCCGCGCTCGCAGCTACGTTCAACGCGGACCGCGCAAAGGAAATGGGTGTCGCACTTGGACTGGAGACACGCTCGAGCGGCTTTCAGCAGATAGCCGGTCCTGGGATGAACATGTATCGCACGCCCTACTCAGGCCGTTCGTTTGAATACGTATCCGGAGAAGATCCGTATCTCGGCGCAGTGATGGCCGCGGCGGAGATCAACGGTATTCAGTCGCAAGGTGTGTGGGCGGACGCAAAGCATTACATCGCCAACGAACAGGAAGCCAACCGCTTCAATCTTATGGAATCCGTAAGTGAGCGAGCGCTGCGCGAAATTTACATGGTGCCCTTCGAGTCGTCGGTCAAGAACGCGAATGTTGCAGTCGTCATGTGCGCTTTCCAGGGCTTGAACGGTGCCGATCCGGTCTGTGAAAATGGTCACGTGATCCAGCAGGTGCTCAAAAACGAATGGGGCTTCGCAGGTTTCGTCGAGTCCGACTACGCTGCCTTGAAGCACCCATTGCCCGCGGCGCTCGCTGGCGTGGATATGGAACGTCCGTCTGCATCGATCTTCTCGCCCGACGCGCTCAGTCCGTTCATATCCAGCGGACAGATTCCGCAAAGCCTCATTGACGACAAGGTAAGCCGCATTCTGGGCCGCGTCGTTGCATATGGATTCAATAACGGCGTGCCGGCCGCGACAAACGGCTCGCATCCTGCCTTCGCGGAGCGCGCCGCACTCGATGTGGCGCGCGAGGGAATCGTGTTGCTCAAGAACGCGGGCAACGTGCTCCCGCTTAGCCACAGCAGCGTAAAAAGTATCGCCGTAATCGGCGAACTCGCGACCGGTCAGCCGCCTACCGGCTACGGCAGTGCAAACATAATTTCGCCGGTTTTTATCAGCGAGATTAGCGGCCTGCAACAGATCGCGGGCGGAGCGCGAGTCGACCTGATCGATGCAATGACGCTTGACCCGTCGCGCAGTGTCTGGACGACGACTAGCGGAACAGCCGGCGTTCAGGCTCAGTATTTCAACAATGCGACGTGGAGTGGAACGCCCGTCCTCACTCGCATCGAATCCAATATCAACCTGGTAACGGCTGGCGCATCCACGGGAAATGGAAGCGTCACGGGGCCTGGAAGTGGAACGGGCGGGGGAAGCGTGGTCACGGGGACCACGGGAACCGCCACCGGGACGGGCACCACATACGGTAACGGAGGAGGTTCGTCGACCCCGGGTTCCGTCCGCTGGACAGGCGTCGTCACGCCCACAGCTACTGGAGCGCATGTCTTCAAGGCGAGAGCCGATGGCGCTGTCCGCCTTTACATCAACGGCCAGCTAGTTCTCACAAACGGCGAGGGCAGCCCGCTGGCTGGCAACGTTATCCCGCCCACCATCCCGACCAGCGCCCGAATCGTGCTACAGGCCGGCCAGCGGTACACCGTGCAGTTCGACTATTCCCCCCGCCCCGGCTACGTCGGACTGTTTGGAGGATTTCTCGGAGCACAGCTTAGCTGGGCGTCGCTTGTTCCGCCTCCTGGCGTGGGCAGCTACGATGCGGTTGTTGTCGCTGTTGGTAACAGCTACGAGTATGAAGGCGAAGGCTTTGACCATCCGTTCACGCTGCCGGAGTTCCAGGACGAACTGATTTCCAACGTGTCCGCGGCCAACCCGAAGACCATCGCAGTAGTGCATGGCGGCACGGGACTCGACATGCATTCGTGGATAGGACAGGTGGGTGCCGCGCTTCATGCATGGTACCCAGGCGAGAACGGTGGACAGGCCTTGGCGGAGATTTTGTTCGGGGATGTCAATCCTTCCGGCAAGTTGCCGATCACCATCGAACGCAGCGTCAGCGACAACCCGACGTTCGCTAATTACCCGCAGTACTCGAATTCTCTCGATTTCAATGCGATGACCTATACCGAGGACATCTTCGTTGGGTATCGCGGGTTCGAGAAGACGAACCGCACACCACTGTTCCCGTTCGGGTTCGGGCTGTCATACACGGCCTTCGCCTACAGTGGCCTGAGCATTTCGCCGCAAGTCGCAACCGGCGACGGCCGCATCGCGGTGTCCTTCAACGTTACTAACACGGGCCAGGTTGCCGGATCGGAGGCGGCTCAGGTGTATGTCGGTGAACAGAGCGCGCCCGTGCCCCGTCCTGTCAAGGAGCTCAAGGGCTTTGCCAAAGTGTTCCTTCAGCCGGGGGAAACGCAGCGCGTGCGGGTGTACCTCAATCAGCGGTCACTGGCCTATTACGACACCGCGCGCAACGCCTGGGTGTCGGACGCGGCTCCGTTTGCAATATTTGTTGGCGCGTCGTCACAGGACATCCGGCTTCGTGGTCAGTTGCTGAATGTAGCGCAGCACATCACCAGCACGACAGAGAGCAATCCCTTGGCCGCGCCACGCGAAGTCCGGGTCGGTGCCGTTCATCTATGACAGCCAGTGCGCGGACGGCCCAGGCACGCGGCAAGACGACAGTCTCAACTAATAAAAACCACACGGTCTTCCGTTGCGTGCCGCGACACGGCCAGACCAGCCACCGCGGTCTCTTCATCGAGAGGCCGGGAGCGCGATGTCGCAACGACTCGAACACTGGACTAGTATGTGTCCGCAACCGTCCATGCAGCACTTGCGCGGCAACGTCCTTCCCTGGTTGGAATTGCGGTAGGTCACGACGCGCTTCCGCAAGCTCACGCGGGCGGCTTTGTCGGCGTTTCCCTATGAGCTGCTTTCCCTACAGTTGTAGACGCACTCTTCCCTCAACCTGCCCCGAGCCGTGAGAGTCGGAAGCTAGGTCCCCGGACTCCGCTTCCTCGCGCTCCTGGTCCAGCATGGCGCGCGCCTGATTTGTAAGTTTCTGTAAAACCCCCGGGAGCATCTCGCGCTCGGCACGGGTGAGACACGAAAGTAAGCGCGCATTTCGTTCTTCGGCGATTGGAAATACCTGCGACACCAGCGCCTTGCCCTGCGCAGTCAGAGTGATAACCACTCCTCGGCCATCAGTGAGGTCTGCTTCTCGGGCGAGCAGGCCCCGCTCCTCGAGGCCGCGGACCGTGCGGCTCGCGAGGCCCCGATCGAACTGGGCATGCTCGGCAAGCCGGTTCATGGACATGCCGCGCTTGCCGTGCAGAAGCGCCATGCAGCGCCATTCGTTCATTGTCAGACCGAAGCGGCGTTCGTATGCGCTCGACGAACCCTTGGTGTAAATGTTGGTCAACTGGCGTAACTGAAACGAGACCAGATCGCGTAAATCGCCCAGTGCGGGCGCGTCCTCCCGATTCGGAACAGCCCGCTCGTCCGCCGAATTTTTACCCTTCCGCACCGTCGTTCCCACGTTTTGCCTCCCGCGATCAGGGCACTTGATTCTGCCCAATATACATGACAACGTCACATATCTTAGCAGAGTCGGCGGTACTTCCCAAGTCCGCCGGGCCCCGCTTCCGGGCAGCTTCCTCAAAGCTTCCCAGCCTGAGAGGTTTTCGCATGGAATCGGGATTCGCTAGCCAGCGCTGTGCTCTCCTGTTTTTTTTCCGACGGATTAAGAATGAAATCCGCGCACCGCTCGCCGATCATGATGGCAGTCGCATTGGTGTTGCCACTCACGAGCGTGGGCATGACGGAGGCATCGGCGACGCGCAGATTGGTCATGCCGTGCACACGCAGTTGCGGATCGACCACGGCTAAAACATCGACGCCCATGCGGCAGCTTCCGGCCGGATGAAACACCGTCTTCGATACCGTGCGGATATGCTCCTCGATTTGCGCGTCGCTGATGTCCTCCTGCGCGCTGGGCATCAATTCTTCGGAAATCAATTCGCGCAGCGCGGGCGCACGCAAAATGTTGCGGCTGATCCTCACGCCGCGGATCATTGTTTCAATATCGTACGGATCGCTGTAGAAGCGGGGATCGAGCAACGCGGGCGCGAGCGGGTCCTTTGATGCGAGCCGCACCGTGCCGCGCGACTTGGGACGCACTACACATGGTCCGATGGTGATGCCGTGCCCCTCTAGCGGCTTGCGGTCAACGTCTCCAACAAGCGTCGGCGTCGTGTGAATCTGGACGTCTGGACGACCAGTGTTTGCTGTATCGATGAATGCGCCGCTTTCGATCACATTCGAGCTCAGGAGGCCTGAGCGCGCGAATACGTACTGCAACCCGTGCATCACCGCACGCAGCCCCCTGTCGTGCCCGAGCAAACTATGCCGATGCCGGGCGCGGCCATAGACCGGCGCAGTCAGATGGTCCTGGAAGTTTTCTCCGACGCCGGGCAGGTCGTGGATTAGGGGAATGTCGAGATCTCGCAAATGGCCGGCTGGCCCGACGCCTGAGAGCATCAAAAGCTTCGGGCTCGCGGCTCCTCCCGCACAAACGATAACCTCCTCGCGGGATGCGAGCCTCTCCTCCTCGCCATTGGCGTGACGCACCAGCACGCCCGTGGCTCGGCGACCATCGCACAGCACCCTGAGCACGTCGGCCCCGGTGACGATCCGCAAACGTGGATCATGCTTCACGAGCTTGAGATAAGTCGCCGCGCTGCTACCGCGGCGTCCGTCGAAGGTGGTCGTCTGAAACAGACCCGCGCCTTCCTGGCGTTCGCCGTTGAAGTCATCGGTAAACGGCACGCCCGCTTGCGTTGCGGCCTCCACGAACGCACGCGAAAACGGATGCACATGACGCGCATCGTTGACTTTCAGCGGCCCTGACGTACCGTGCAGTGGTCCGCCGATCCGAGCATTGCCTTCGCTTTTCACAAAATACGGCAGAACGTCGCGCCAAGCCCATCCGCGCGCGCCGAGCGCTTCCCAGTCGTCGAAATCCTGATGCTGGCCGCGAATGTAGATCATCCCGTTTACCGAACTGCCGCCACCGAGCGTGCGGCCCTGCGGAATATAGAGCTCCCGATTATTGACGTTTGGCTGACGCAGCGTCCTGTACATCCACATGCGATGTGTACCATGCACCTTGAAGAAGGTAGCGGGAATGTGGATGAACGGATGATTGTCGGGCGGTCCCGATTCAATCAATGCGACGCGTTTGCCAGCCTGCACAAGTCTTGCGGTGAGCGCGCATCCGGCCGATCCGCCGCCCACGATGACATAGTCGAAAGCATCCATAGCGTGTCTGTCCTCGATGAGCGTTTTAAGCGGTGCGGCTGACCGGCATTTCGTTAGACCGGATACGGAGCGCGAGCACTGCCGCGATCAGCGCGCTCGCTCCGATGATGAGAAGACCCAGTCCATAGCTGCCCGTATGCTGCTTGACATATCCCATCAGATACGGCGCTCCGAAGCCCGCCAGACTCCCGATTGTGTTAATCATGGCGATGCCTGCCGCAGCGCCGGTGCCCTTGAGAAACATCGGCGGCAACGACCAGAACGGCGGCAACGACGCGAAGGTACCGCATGCGGCAAGCCCGAGGCCGATCATCTTCGCGGTGACCGTGTCCATTTCAGCGGCAATGCCGAAGCCAATCACGGCCACCAGCAACGGAAGAATCAGATGCAGCTTTCGTTCGCCTGAGCGGTCGGACTTTCGGCCCCAGACAATCATCGAGATGGCGCCCGCAAGGAACGGCAACGCGGTGATAAGGCCCGTCTGCATCTTGCTGAAGCCAAAGTCCGAGACGATAAGCGGCAGGAAGAACACGCAACCATAACTGCAGGCGATCAGCGCTACGTTGATCAGGCTGAGGAGCCACACACGCGGATGCGCGAAAGCCGACATGATCTCGCCGCGGCTGTGCGAGTCGACATGCTCGACATCGCGTGCGAGGCGCCCGATGAGCCACTTGCGCTCGGGATCGCTGAGCCACTTCGCCTTGTCAGGTGAGTCCGTCAGGAAAAAGAAGCAGAAGAAGGAGAAGAGCACTGGGGGCGTGGCTTCGATAAGGAATACCCACTGCCAGCCCGCGAGCCCGGCGACGCCGTCCATATACAGGATCGACGCGGAGAGCGGCGCACCGATTACGATAGACAGCGGAATAGCGATGAGAAAGTAGCCGAAGGCACGCGCGCGATACGTCGAGGGGAACCAGAACGAAATGTAAAATATGAGTCCCGGGAACAGCCCAGCCTCCGCAATGCCGAGCAGAATGCGAAGCACGTAGAGCGACTTTGGACCAACTGCGAAAGCCATCGCGCCGGAAAGCAGTCCCCACGTGAGCATGATGCGCGAGATCCACAGGCGCGCGCCAAGTTTCGAAAGAAAGATGTTTGACGGAATCTCACAGATCACGTAGCCGAGAAAGAAGATCCCGGCGGCAAACCCATAGTCGGCTGGCGAAAGGCCGAGTGCCCGGTTCATCGCGATGGCGGCTACCGCCAGATTGCTGCGGTCGATGTACGAAATCAGGTAGCAGAAGATCAGGACGGGCATCAAGCGATACATGACCCGTTTCATGACCTGTTGTTCGAGGTCCATTGCTTCGTCTCCAGTTTATGACTTTTGCGTGCGCATGAGTTCCTCGCGAGCGGTGCGGCGGTCGCCCGCTGCACCGCTCGCGAGTTAGATGTCGAGCTGCGATACGTACTTGAGATTGAGATAGGCGTCGATGGCTTCCGCGCCTCCCTCGGTGCCGTAGCCACTGTCCTTCACACCACCAAACGGTACTTCGGGAAACGCGATCGCGATCTGGTTGACGGTGATCATTCCAGTCTCGACTTCGGCTGCGATGCGATGCGCCTGCTTTGCTGAGCGCGTGTAGGCGAAGGCGCAAAGCCCGTATGGCAAGCGGTTAGCTTCGTCGATCATTGCGTCGAGCGACTCGAAAGCGTTGACCACTGCGATCGGCCCGAACGGCTCTTCCTGCATGATTCGCGCACTTCGGGCTACGTTCACAAGGACGGTCGGTTCGAAGAAATAACCCCGTTCCCCAATGCGCTTGCCGCCCGTGCGCAGTTCGCCGCCGTTCGAAAGCGCGTCGTCGACCAGGCCCTGCAACGCACGCAAGCGCCGCTCGTTGGCGAGCGGGCCCATCGTCACGCCTTCGGTCAGGCCATCGCCTACCCGAACCTTCGACATTGCCGCAACCAGCTTGTCGACGAACGGCTCGAATATCTTGCGCTCCACGAGGAAGCGCGTCGGTGATGTACACACCTGGCCTGCATTGCGCAGCTTGAATGCGCCAAGTTGGGCAGCGGCGGTGTCGATGTCTGCGTCGTCACAGACGAGTGCAGGGCCGTGACCACCAAGTTCCATCGTTGCCTTCTTCATGTGCCGGCCCGCCAGCGCAGCGAGATGCTTGCCGACTGGCGTCGATCCGGTGAACGATATCTTGCGGACCGCGGGATGCGGCACCAGGTACTCCGAGATCTCGGCGGGCACGCCGTACACCAGATTGACGACGCCGCGCGGCACGCCCGCGTCCGCGAATGCACGGATCAGTGCGGCCGGCGCGGCTGGCGTTTCTTCTGGCGCTTTCACGATGATCGAGCACCCCGCCGCCAGCGCTGCCGACAGCTTGCGGACGACCTGATTGATCGGGAAATTCCAAGGCGAGAATGCGACAGCCGGGCCGACCGGCTCCTTCATCACGAGCTGATATGAGCCAGGAATGCGTGACGGAACCATGCGTCCATATGCGCGGCGTCCTTCGTCCGCGAACCAATCGATGAGATCGGCCGCCGACAGCGCTTCGTTTTTCGCTTCAGCGAGCGGTTTACCTTGTTCCAGCGTCATCATCCGCGCGATCGAATCGGCGCGCTCGCGCAGCAGGTTGGCTGCGCGACGCATGATATTTGCGCGCTCGTAGGCACTCATGCGCTTCCATACGTCAAAGCCCGTCTGCGCAGCGGCGACGGCCGCATCGAGGTCGGCACGTTCGGCATGCGCCACGCGGCCGATGACTTCTTCCGTCGCCGGATTCACGACGCCGATGGTGCGCGCGGACGCGCCCGATCTCCATTCGCCGTCGATAAAAAGCTGGATATCTTCGTACATGGGGCTGAATCTCCTAGTTCAATATGCGGGGTGTCATCGGTGGTCGACAGGCGCGACAGCGAACACCGCGCTCGCGGTTGCCACCACTTCATTAATGCTGTTGCGGACCTCGGCGTCGCAAAACGCCAGCGTGCGGCCGCAGCGACGCAAGTGCGCGTGCGCGGCAATGCGCCCGGATGCGGGTTTCAGGTAATTCACGGTGAGACTCGCGGTGCCGAGGATCTCGACGCGGCCGTTGGTACGTGCGGCAAGTCCCATCGACGTGTCGAGCAGCGCGGCGAGCAAGCCGCCATGGGCGTTGCCGTGTCGGTTGACGTGGCGTGGTTGTACGTCGCAGGCGAGGATCGTCCAGCCGTCGCCGTAGTCGATGAGTTCAAAGCCCTGCTCAATGCAGAAGCTCGATTCAATCCTGAGCGGCCGTGCCACCTCGGTATTCATGCCACCCTCGTGTGCGTCGATGCACGCGCTAGCATCGGGTTCAGGCCGGTCCGGGCGACGCGGCTCGCGAGCGTACGACCGAGCGTGGCTTCGCAGACAAGCGATGCGTCCATCATCGCGGCAAGATCGATGCCGGTCGCGACTCCCATCGTCTCGAGCACGTTCACGAAGTCCTCGGTGCACACGTTGCCGGTCACGCCGCCGCCATACTTCACCTTTGCCGGATGTCCGCCCACGCCGCCGAAAGCGACGTCGAAGTGCCGCACGCCCGCTTCGAGCGCGGCAAGATAATTGACGATGCCGGTACCCCGGGTGTCGTGGAAATGCGCGATGGCGTCGACATCGGGAAACGCGTTCAGCATCGCGCCGAAGAGGCGCTGCGTGCCCGCCTGCGTGGCGACACCGATGGTGTCCCCCAGCGTGACATGGTGCACGCCGAGCGAAGCGAAGCGCTCCACATCGGCGAGCACGCTTGTTTCATCGACCACGCCTTCAAACGGACAGCCGAACGCGACGGAGATGGTGCCGATCAGCCGAAAGCGGCCCTGCGCCGCGGCGGCCATCGCCTCGATTCGCTTCCATTGATCCGCGCGGCTTTGCTTCAGATTGCGCTGCGAATGCGCTTCGCTGGCTGAGATGAGCAAACTGACCTCGTTTGCCCCGATCCCCGCTTCCAGGTCATCGAGCGCGCGTTCGACCGCGCGCAGGTTCGCGCATGTGCCCTTGTAGTACACGCCGTCGACGCGCGGCAGTGCCCCCAGCACGTCGCTCGCATCCGCGAACTGCGGCACGACTTGCGGATTGGAATATGAAGTGGCTTCGACTCGTGCGAAACCCGCCCGTGCGAAGCGGTCGATCAGCGCAACTTTTTGTGCCGTCGGGACGAATTCGGTTTCGTGCTGGAGCCCGTCGCGGGCAAAGCATTCACAAAGAGTCAGGTCTGGCATGATTCGTCAAGTTCCGTCGAAATGTGGTGACTGTTGGAATGATAGAACCATCTATACGCGTCATTGTCAACTACCTACAGGTTTGGGCGGACGTTCAGACGATTCGTCAAACGAGCCCATAAAGCGGCGCAAAGGGCCTGCCACTAAGCGTTAAACGCGAACCGCCCGCGCGCCGGTGTTCTCTCTTCCCATCACTATGCAACGGGTTAACACTGACCGAAAAAGCAATTTTTGCTTGCCGAAATCACTCATTTTTATTTGACTTTATCACGCATCAATTCTAATCTTAGTTCAAGCGCCGCACAGTGGCGTTCCCATCCAAGCTCCGAACCGACGACCCATGACCTCAACCGACAGCCTCCTCATCGAAGACCGAGCCGCCGTGCGCCTGTTGACGATGAACCGACCCGAGAAGCGCAACGCGCTCAACAACGAACTCACCCGCGCGCTGTTCGACGCGCTGCAGGCCGCCGACCGCGACCCGTCCGTCAGGGCCATCGTGCTGGCAGGCGCCGGGAAGGCGTTCTGTGCCGGCGCCGACACCAAAGAATTCGGCGGCTTCGTTAATGCCGGCGATTCCGGCAGTGCCGCGCAAGCCGCGCTCGACCGCGCACATCTCACCACCAACCTGCATCGCGCCTTCTCCCAGATCGGCAAGCCGGTAATAGGCGCAGCGCACGGCTATGCGATGGGCGGCGGCGCAGGGCTGGCGATTGCATGCGACATGCTGGTGGCGGGTGAAAGTCTGAGGCTCGGCTACCCTGAGCTGAAACACGGCATTGTGGCTGCGATCGTGATGGCGAATCTAGTGCGCCAGGTGGGGCGCAAGACCGCGTTTGAACTCGTTTCGCTAGGCGAGGCAGTCGACGCATCACGCGCACTGTCGCTCGGTCTCGCGAACTGTGTCGTTTCCGATGAAACGCTGGTTGAAACTGCGCTCAGCGTCGCCGAGCGCCTTGCCGCGTGCGACGCGCCAGCGATGACCGCTACCAAGCGGCTGTTCCATCGCGTGGCGGATCTGCCTTTGCAACAGGCGCTGGATGCATCGCTCGACACCAACATGATGATGCGCAGCTTCCGTCAAGACCGGGCAAACGACAAATGAACTCCACGCTGATCAAACCCCTGAACAACGTCACCGTGATCGAGCTTGCGCGCGTGCTTGCATGCCCGTTCGCGGACATGATCCTCGCCGAGTTGGGGGCAACCGTCATCAAGATCGAGCAACCCGGCACGGGCGACGAGACTCGCACTTTCGAGCCCCAGGTCGGCGACGAATCTGCGTACTACTTCGCGTGCAATCGCGGAAAACAGTCGGTCACGGCCAATCTCAAGACCGACGCCGGGCGGCGTATCGTGCGCGAGTTGGCCGCAGGCGCGGACATCCTGATCGAAAATTTTCCGGTGGGCACGCTGCAGCGCTACGGCCTGGATCACACCCCGCTGCGCGCGCAGAACGAGCGGCTCATCTATGTGTCATGCACGGGCTTCGGGCAAACCGGCCCGTATGCGAGGCGCAAGGGCTACGACACCGTCTTCCAGGCGATGGGCGGCCTGATGAGTCTGACGGGCGAGCGCGGCGGCGGACCGGTGAAACCGGGCTTGCCGATCGCCGATCTGACCTCGGGCATGTGGATCGCCATCGGGCTGCTGTCCGCGTTGAACGGCCGCGCGCTGACCGGCAAGGGTTGTCATATCGACTTCTCGATGCTCGACGGTCAGGTGAGCCTGCTCACGCTCGCGGCGGGCCGATATTTCGCGCTCGGCGAGGTGCCCCCGCGACTCGGCACCGAGCATCCGGGGCGTGTCCCGTCAGCCACCTTTGCGTGCAGCGATGGTGCGTTCGTGCACATCACCTGCAGCGACCAGCACTGGGCGCCGCTCTGCAAAGTGCTTAAGCTCGCCACGCTCGCCGCCGATCCGCAACTCGCGACCAACGCAGGGCGCGTTGAGCATCGCGAGCGCGTGATGAGCGCGCTCACCGAGGCCATATCCGGCTGCACGCGCGCCGGGTTGTGCGAAGCCTGCGACGCCGTGGGTGTACCGGCCGGTCCGATCAACGACGTAGCCGAAGTGCTTGCCGATCCGCACGTGAAGGCGCGCGGCATGGTGAGTGAGTTCGAGCATCCGACCATAGGCACCTTCGGCGCGCTGCCGCTGCCGTTCAAGTTCGATGGTTTTGCCGATCCGCAAGTTGTGCGTCCACCGCTGCTTGGCGAGCACACGGAGCAGGTTCTGCGCGAGCGGCTCGGCTACGACGCTGCGCACGTCGCCGCCCTGCGCCGTGACGGCGCAATCTGAAGCACGGCAAACAAATACTGGAAGGGAACCCCATGACAGTCAACGAAACACTGATCGTCGAACGCCATGAAGGCGTGGCCGAGATCGTCCTGAACCGACCCGAGCAGCGCAACGCGCTCAACGCGGCAATGTGCGACGAGTTGCGTACCGCCGCCATCGAACTGCGCGCCGATGATGCGATCCATTGCGTGATCGTGCGCGCGAACGGCCCGGTGTTCTGCGCGGGCGCCGATCTAAAAGAACGCAAAGGCATGACGATCGACGACGTGCGCGCGCGGCGCCTCAAAGCATTCGCCGCCTACGACGCCATCGAGAAGATCGGCAAGCCGTGTATCGCGCTGGTAGAGGGCGCGGCGGTCGGCTCAGGTGGTGAGATCGCGATGGCGTGCGATTTCATCATCGCCACGGACAATGCGATCTTTCGCACACCTGAGGCGTTGTGGGGCACGGTCGGCGCGACGCAGCGCCTGCCGCGCATCGTCGGCAAGCGGCTCGCCAAGGATATGGCCTACACCGGCCGCACGCTGTCCGTGAAGGAAGCGCAACAGGCGGGGCTCGTATCGCGAATTGTGCCCGCCAGCGAAGCGGTGAGCATCGTGCGCGAGATGGCGCGCGACGTCGCGGCGGCGCCGGCGCTCGCTATGCGACTCACGCGCGATTGCATCGATCGCGGTGTCGAAACCGATCCGGCGGGCGCGCTCGCAATCGAGATGCTCGCGATCGACACGTTGCTGCAAGAGTCGGACTGGAACCAGTCGATTTCGACATTCGGCCAGAGCAACGATAGCGCCGAACAGGACAAGGAAGCCCGCCATGCATGACGCCTACGCTAACTACGCCGAACGCTTCGGCCTCACCGGGCAGGTCACGCTGCCCTCGACCCTCGCGGCGCGCGCGGCGGCTACACCGGATGCGGAAGCACTCGTCATCGACGGTGTGCGGATCGACTACCACACTCTCTACGAGCGCGTCCAAAGCGCCGCCGCACGCATGATCTCGGCAGGCGTCGAACACGGCGAACATGTTGGCATCCTGATGGGCAATTCCGTCGACTGGGTTGTCCTCTTCTACGCGGCGGCGTCCATCGGCGCGGTCACGGTTCCTGTCAACACTCGCTTCAAGCTCGACGAGCTGAACTATTGTCTGAAGCAAGGTGACGCACGCGTACTGTTCTATGTCGATACGTTCCTCGGTATCGACTACTCGCAGTTACTGCGCGACGTGGAGCCCGCCTTCGATTCAGCGCTGCCTGGCGAAGTGCTGCCGCTCCTGCGTCGCGCGGTGCTCGTCGGTGAGACGGAGCGTGCGATTCCCGCAGGCGTCGAACGTTTCGACGCCCTGCCCGACACGCCCGAAGCCCGCGCGGAAGCCGCTGCGCGCGCGCATCGTGTCACGCCCGAAGACACTCTGCTGATCCAGTACACCTCGGGCACGACATCGTTTCCGAAGGGCGTCCTGCTTCGCCATCACAACATGCTGATGAACGCGGCGGCGTCAGCGCAGCGCATCGGCGTGCGGGCGGACGACCGTTATTTCAGCGTGCGGCCGTTCTTTCACGTCGCGGGCACGACCATGTCGTTGCTCGTCGCGCTCGTGACCGGCGCATGCCTGCTGTCGGTGCCGTCATTCGACGTCGCTACCGTGCTCACCATTCTCGACGAGGAACGTTGCACCCTCACATCCGGAAACGACACGATCTTCCTGATGATGATGAACCACCCTGAATTCAGGCGCGAGCGGATCCACTTGCGTGGTGGCTGGGCCGCGGCGGGGCCGGAGATCATGCAGAAGATCCACGATGTGATGGGCGTGAAGTACATGGTTGGCGCATATGGCCAGTCCGAGGCGTCGCCGAACGTGGTGCTTAACGATTGGCGAGATCCGCTTGAGATGCGCGTCGCGGGGTGGGCCGCGCCGCATCCGGGCATCGAGATCCGCACGGTATCGACGGAAACAGGCGAAGTACAGCCCGCTAACGCGCCCGGCGAGATCCAGGTGCGTGGCTGGAGCGTGATGAAGGGGTATTACAACAAACCACTGGAAACGGCAAAGGCGTTTAGCGAGGACGGCTGGCTACGCACGGGCGACCTCGGTGTGATCGATGCTGATGGCCGCATGCGCATGCTCGGACGCCTGAAGGACGTGTTCCGTGTAGGCGGCGAGAATGTTGCGCCCGCCGAAGTCGAGGAGACGCTGTTTTCGCATCCCGCGGTACAACTCGCGCAAGTGGTCGGTGTGCCCGATGCGCGGCTCGGCGAAGTGGCGGCGGCGTTTGTTGTACTGCGCCCGGGAAGCGGGGCGACGACCGAGGAACTTGTCGCGTGGTGCAAGAGCCGCTGCGCCAATTTCAAGGTGCCGCGTTATCTGCAGATCGTCCATTCGTTTGACGACATCGGTATGACCGGAAGCTCGAAGGTCCAGAAAAATAAACTGCGCGAGTATGCCATCCGCGAATTCGGACTTGCTTAAGCATCCCAGGGAACGGCCTTTCATCGAAGTACGGACGCTTAGTACTCTCACGCAGCATTGTACTGCGTGAGACGCGTTCACCAGGAGGAGACATGACGACGTACGTATCGGACGCCGTTGGGGATGTGCGCCCCGACGCTACCGTCGCTGAATCGACTTACCGCACCATCAGCCGCCGCATTCTGCCGCTGCTCTTCTTGTGCTACATCATCAACTACATCGACCGGGTGAACATCGGCATCGCGCAGATCCAGTTCAAGGCGGACCTGCATTTCAGCGATCTGGTCTATGGCATCGGCGCGGGACTGTTCTTTGTCGGCTTTCTGGTCTTCGAAGTGCCGAGCAACCTGCTGCTCGCGAAGCTCGGCGCGCGCAAGACGCTGCTGCGCATCATGGTGACGTGGGGCGCGGTGTCAAGCGCGACGATGTTCGTGCGGACGCCCACTGAGTTCTACATCGCGCGCATGCTGCTGGGCGTGGCCGAAGCGGGCTTCTTCCCCGGTATCATCCTCTACCTCAGCTACTGGTTTCCGGTCGAGCGTCGCGCACGCGTGACCGCGCTGTCGTTCATCTCCATTCCGGTCGCGACGATGATCGGCGCGCCGCTGTCCGGCTGGATCATGCACAGCTTTCACATGACCCACGGCCTCGCTGGCTGGCAGTGGATGTTCCTGCTGGAAGGCCTGCCCGCGATCGTGCTCGGCATCGTCGTCTACTTCCGGCTGGAAGACCGGCCTGAAGATGCAGCGTGGCTAACGGCTGCCGAGAAAGCGAGCCTCGTCGCCCTGCTCGCGGCCGAGCGCCGCGAGCGTGCCGGGCACGGACAGGAACACGGCGGCATGCTCTTCGCGTTGGGCGACTGGCGCGTGTATATCGCGGGGCTGGTGTCGTTCTGCGCGTATGTGCTCGCGAGTACCATCGCCTTCTTCGCGCCGATGGTCATACAGGCCAGTGGCGTCCACGATGCGCTCATCGTCGGTCAGCTCGCCGCGATTCCCGCCGTCGCCGGCATCGTCGCGATGATTCTTGTGAGCCGCCATTCGGACCACGTGCGCGAGCGGCGCTGGCATGCGGCTGTCCCGCTGATGCTCGCTGCGGGCGGCCTGATCGCGCTGCCCTTCGTGCGCGGCGATCTCACACTCTCCGTCGCACTGCTCGCGGTGGCGACGGCGGGCCATCTGTCGAGCCTGTCGGTATTCTGGACAATCCCGTCGAGTTATCTCTCTTCCAGGAGCGCGGCGGCAGGCATCGCGCTCGTGAGCAGCATCGGCTCGCTCGGCGGACTCGCGGGGCCGAGCATGATCGGTTACGTCAAGTCCGTGTCCAGCAGTCTGACGCTCGGGATTCAGATCGCGGGCTGCGTGGTTCTCGTGGGCAGCATCGTGCTGCTGATCGGGATTCCGGCTCGACTCCTTGCGAACGGCAAGGCGTAGCGATCGTGTCCCGACCACTTTTGAACATGTAACTCGCCGAATTCTTACAGTGCATTGAAAAGCGATTCGGTGCGCGTATCCCGCCCTCATATGGGCGCTCCGAGACAAAGGAACCAACCATGATCCAAACCCGACTCACCCGGATGCTGAACATCCGCTATCCGATTATCCAGGCGGGGATGAGCTGGGCATCATCAAATGCGGCGCTGCCAGCCGCCGTGAGCAACGCGGGCGGACTTGGCGTGATTGCCGCGGGTCCGATGTATCTCGACGCGTTTCGCGACGCCGTACGTGAAGTCAAGGCCGCCACGAACGGCGGCGTATTCGGCGTCAATCTGCCACTTTATCGTCCGCAGGCTGAGCTCTTTCTGGACGTGATCGAAGAGGAGCGCGTGCCCGTCGTGTTTGCGTCGCAAGGCGGTCCGAAGGCGCATCTCGAACGCTTTCGGCGCATCGGCACGCGTTGGATTCATGTGGTTTCGACGCTCGAGCACGCGCGCAAGGCCGCCGCCGCGGGTGTCGATGCGCTCGTCGTCGTGGGTGCAGAAGCGGGCGGCCATCCGCCCGCAAACGGCGTGAGTACGCTGATTGCCGTGCGGCGTGCCGTGCTGGAGTTCTCCGTGCCGATCGTGGCGGGTGGGGGTGTCGCCGACGGCTATGGCGTCGCCGCGCTGCTCGCGCTCGGCGCGGATGCGGTGCAGCTCGGCACGCGCTTCATCGCGACGCGTGAGTCGGGCGTTCACGAAAACTACAAGCACGCCGTGCTGGACACTGAAATCGACGGCACCGTGCTCGTTGGCATGCGCAACCTCCCCGTACGTATGACGAGAAACCGCTTCGCAAACGACGTGCTGCACGCCGACAAGCATGAAGCTGATGACCAGGCCTACGATGCGCTTTTCAAGAGCAGCACGCTCAGGCAGGCGGCGCTCGATGGTGATATTGAACGCGGCAAGGTGGAGCTAGGCCAATCGGCGGGTCTAATCAAAGATCTGCCGGGTGCTGCTGAAGTCGTGGCACGCCTCGTCGACGAGTATCGGGAGGCCGTGGGGCGGCTCATCGGCTGATTAACACAGAAGCTGCTCAACGCCGCTCCGGCTTCGATTACTCGGAGGCGTTCGCGTCGTTCGAACCGCTCTACGACGTTTACTTCGTATGCCTAATCAAATAATGGAGACTTTAAAAATGAAGAACACATGTGTGTTGGCCGTTACATTCGCCTTCACGTGCGCAGCTCACGCGCAAAGCAGCGTCACGCTCTACGGCTTGGTCGATACGGCGTTATCGTGGCAGACGAATCAGGTCGGATCCACGGCAGCCAACGGACGCGCCATCTCCAGCGGCAGTTCAGTGGCGCTCGGGCCCGGTTTCTTCAATGGGTCTCGCTGGGGCCTGCTTGGGTCAGAAGACCTGGGCGGCGGAACGGCCGCGATTTTTCGCATTGAGGCGGGCTTCAATCCGACGACCGGCGTGTCGTTGCAAGGCAACCGGGAGTTCGGACGGCAGGCTTACGTGGGCCTCAAGGGGAATTTCGGGCAGTTGACGTTTGGCCGGCAATACAGCGTTCCGTTCGACACGCTGCTGCCTTTCGATACCATCGGTTGGGGCAATTCAGCGGCAAGTGATGTGTGGGTTCAGTTGCTCGCGGGTTCGCGGCTCGATAACACCGCGAAGTACGTGCTCAACATCGGCCGGTGGAAGTTTAGCGCCGCGTACTCTTTCGGCGGCCAAGCAGGCAACGTGTCACATGGATCGACTTATGCAGCCGGCGTCAACTATCAAGGAAGCATGTTCTCCGGTGGACTGACCGCGCAGCAGGCGAAGGATTTCGCCGGCAACAAGCAGTCAAATCTCGGTGCGGGCGCAGGATTGGTGACCGGGTCGCTCATTTGGTACGGCTATTATCTTTACACTCGTCGCGACGGCGCTTTCACGCCGACCGTCGGTCAGGACTTCTCGCCCACGTACGGCACTTACACCCAACTATATACGAATCCCGGCAATACCAATGTCGGATCGAGCACCGAGCCGCGCACCGATAATGTCTTCCAGCTTGGTACGACATGGCAGGCGACGCCGACAGTTCAGATCAAGGCGGCGGCGATCTACGACCTTGCGCACCATGTCAACGCGAACGGCGAAGGCGGCAATAAGTTTTCCGCATTCTTGACCGGCGACTATTCTCTCTCGAAAAGAACCGACGTCTATCTTGCCGGTGCGTACAGCAAGGTGAGTGGTACGTTCAACGGACCGTTCGCCGGCAATGACGACAGTGCTTCAGCCACGCTGGGTCTGCGGCATCGCTTCTGAGCTGGAACCTCCCATAACCGGTGACTCGTTGACGATTCGGTGAAGACAGCGATCGCAGCAATTGGTGCTTCTCACTGACATCAGTAAATCGCGTCATCGGATGGGACGTTTTGAGAGGTTTGCATTCGGGGCGTTGGGAGTGCACTGGCGCGGGCGTCGCGCTGGAACCGTGTCCCAGACTACCTGCGACGGCCAGCAGGCGTCCGCGACGCGATCCCCAACGGGTAGCCGGACGCTGCGCGCTGCGGGGAAAGCCGCCGGCGTGCTGTCGCCGGATCGCGAGATTGCGATGGACTACCGCGGCGCACATGCGACGTTCGTCGCAGTCGGCACGGATATCCGTTTGCTCAGTAAGGCGGCTACCAATCTCGCCGCTTCGTATAAACAGATTGCCGTCCTCTCGACTCGTCCACAGGCGGTTACTGAAACTCGATGGGTCAAAAATTCCCTCAAGCCCCCTATGAGCGTTACAGCGTCGGCGGTTCGAACCGCACCGTGTTTGCGGATGACGCGATGGTTAGGGATCTTGTTGCGCGCGAGATCGCCACATAAAATGTTGGATTCAGATTTGCTGCTAGCCGTGTTCATAGCGGCGCTAGCATGATCACTAATAATGCTAGCGTACGTTGCACACGCCCGAGAATTCAGTGCGAGCATAGCGCTTGGCCTTGCAGCTATAGCGCCTCATTTGCACATAATGGGTGTCCGCACAGCTGGCCTGTCGCTGAACACTACGACGCGTGATAACCAGAATAACCCTTCATTCAAGCGCTAAAGTTACCGTTTTTTAAAGCAACCATAGAAAGCTGAAGCGGCCGCTGACAACATGCGCTCGGTCATCGACATAGAACAACGCTTATGAAAAGCGCCTTTTCGATCGCGTGGTGGATGCGATTTGATATCTAGGTACCTCTGCCGCGCTAGCAGAGTTACTGAACAAACTTCCTCATGATTGTTGTACCGTCGCGACAGGCATCGAATCGCACTGATCGAGCGCATTCCCTTACACAGCAAGCGATTCGACGTTTTGGCCGCTAGCATCCCTGTGAATGCGGCTAGCGGCAATTGTGAACACCAACACATTCTGAAGCAAAACGGTCATCCACGCTTGCGTTACCACCGGTCGCATCACTGGAGCCATCTACCGAGCGCATTTGCCCCGCCGGACACAGGGTGACACGTAGCTGATTCTGAATACGACACTCTTCGACAGGTCGGCTTCGACCCTTTGAAAGACATGCATATCAAGACGGCGCGCTGGGGGCCCGAGGTAACGCTGGAACGTTCATAACCGGGAATTCGCGCGCAATTATTGCATCGCCCCAGCTATGCAAAATGCGCCCCGGGGCCCTTTAGTCGAGAAAGCGTCGAACACCAATCAGAAGCGGTGGCGAATGCCGACTCGCACGACGCCCTGATGATCCGAGTCCGACGGCGTGATCGTGTAGATCGCGGCATGCGCGTCGCCGCCGGTAGAGTCCGTGCCCGACGCGTGCTGATACATACCCATCACGTACACATCGGTGCGCTTGGACAGCGAGTAGTCCGCGCCGAGCGACACCTGGTGGTAGGTCGCCCCACCTACCTTCCCGCGCGCCGAGCTGATGTTGCTGCCCTTCATATAATCGTACGCGACACCCAGCAGCAGCGCCGAACCCACGCGATACTCGCCGTTGATTTCCGCGTTGTTGTAATGCATGCTGCCCCTGTAGCCGAGCGAATTTGGACCCGACGTCGTATCGCCCAACCCCTTGAACGCCGTGTTCGAATAGGTGAAGCCGACGTGCGCCGCGCCGAACTGGAATCCGCCGCCGGCCACGATCGACTGATACATCGAGGCCGATGCGAATCCCGAGATCGACGGCGCTGTGCCGAAGTTTGAGCCCGGCACGCCGTTGTTCGTCGCGGCGACCGTGCCCGTCGCGCCGAAGTACGACACGTTCGGATTGCGCGCATTCAGATACGCCGCGCCGAGTGCGAACGGCCCATACGTGTAGCCGCCACCGACGCTGTAAATCTGGCTGCGGCCCGTCGAACCCGCCACGCCGCCCATCGAGTACAACGCGCTGAACGCAAAGCCGCCGAACGACGGGCTCTTGTATTTCACCGAATTGTTGATGCGGAAGGAGTTGTTCAGGTTGTCGACGTCGGCCGGATGCGTGCCGAACGCGCCGCTCCAGCGCGTCGCGGAAACGAACGGCCCGACGAAGTCGACGCGCGAATCGTACTGACGACCGAGCGTCACCGTGCCGAGCTGTGCGCTCGACAGACCGACCCACGCCTGCCGGCCGAACTCCAGACCGCCCTGCCCGAGCTTGCCCGTCGACGCGTCGAAGCCGTTCTCGAGCACGAAGACGGCCTTCAGTCCGCCGCCCAGATCCTCCGTGCCGCGCAAGCCCCAGCGGCTGCCCTGAATGACGCCGCTCGTATTGCTGAACACCTTGCCGGCGCCGCTGTTACTGATGTAATTCAGCCCCTCATCAATGATCCCGTACATCGTGACACTGCTCTGCGCGTGCGCAAGACCCGAACCGGCAAGCAGGAACGTCAATGCGACAGACTGCGCATACACATGCTTTTTCATCAGTAGACCCCGTACAGAAGTGTTGTGTGGACATCGAAAATCGAGCGCGACAAACCCCGCCACGCGACGGCAAGCCGTCCGTGTGACAGATTCGATAAGCGCAGGAAGTGAAGCGGGCTAATCAGGCGAACCAGTCAGCCGGATAACGCAGGAACAGGCTTCGGATAGCGCGAGCGCGCCCTTACATCAGCAGATAGAGCAGAACGACGTTGGCAAGCAAGAGCGGGAACGCGGTCATCATTTGTACGCGGATCACGCCGTAACGGTCCGGCAGTTCGAGCAGCGCCGCGGGCACGATGTTGAAGTGCGCGGCCATCGGCGTGACGAGCGTGCCGCAGTAGCCGGAGAACATGCCGATAGCCGCGACCACCGCAGGATTGCCGTGGTACGTATGGATCAGCACCGGTAGTCCCACGGCCATCATCGCAACCGGGAAGGCCGCGAACGCGCCGCCCATGATTGCCGTCATGATGGCTGCGCCGAACGTGTAGACAATCACGGCGAGCAGTCTGAAGTCAGTGTTGATGTAGGTATGCGTCAGCCATGCCGCCGCTTCGCCGACTCCCGCGCGGCCGAACATCAATCCGAGCACTGCGAGCATCTGGGGCAACAGCAACGCCCAGCCGAGCGATTCCGTCAGATGCCGCGATTGCCGCATCGATTCGACCTGTGTGCCCCGCGTGATGCGGCACGCGACCAGCACCGCGACGATCACGCTGAGGCCCAATGCCGCAAGTGTCGGATTCGCCTGATCGAACAGAAACAGCCCGCCGAGCTTGAACTTAGGCAGCGCGACCGAGCCGATCAGTGTACCGATCGGCACGAGCAGCGCAGGCACGAATAGCCAGTTGCCGAGACGCTTCACGCTCGCGTTGCGCTCGGCTGCGGACAGCGATGCAGGCTTGCCGCGCCCGAGTCCGCCGAAGCCAGCGATCAGCGCGGCCGCGACAACGGCCGCGCCGACGACCACGGCCGGCAAGCGATCGCTGAACAGAAACAGCGCGGAAAAGATCAGCCAGAACGCGCTGCTGCCGAGTCGCCGGTTATGCGTGTGATCAAGCAGGATCAGCACGCCTGTGATTGCGAGAATGATGCCCGCCAGCCAGTAGAAGTATTCGGTGCGCAGGATCATTTCAATGTCCCTCCGATTCGGAAGTCGTGGCGGCGACCGGCGCACTGCGGTGCACCGTGGCGGGCGGTGTTGTGAAGCCGTGCGGCGCAACCGCCCGAGCAATCTGTCCGTCAAGCCGGTACAGCCGCACCGCGTGAATCAGGAACGCCGCGAGCGCCGTTGGAATACCCCAGAACGCGATTGCGACGGGCGACACATCGACCTTCATCTCCGCGAGAAGCGTGTGCATCAGCATGATTCCGCCGAATGCGACAAAGATGTCCTCGCCGAAGAACAGGCCGACATTGTCGGTGGCGGCAGCGAACGCACGGATCCGATTGCGGATTTCGTCGGGCAGCGGACCGTGACGGTTCACCGCCGCGCCCTCGGCCATCGGCGCGATCAGCGGACGCACCATCTGCGCGTGGCCGCCAAGACTCACCAGTCCCAGCGCGGCCGACAACTCGCGCACGGCGAGATAACAGATCAGCAGACGCCCTGCCGTCGCGGCGCGCACATTGGATATCCAGTGCTGCGCCTGTTCGCGCAGCCCGTATCGTTCGAGCAAGCCGATCACCGCGAGCGGCAGAATGATGATCAACGGAAGATTGCGCGTCTTGACGAAGCCGTTGCCGATCTGCGTGAGAATCGCGACGACCGGCATCGACGCGAGCACACCCGTCACGACCGTCGCGCCCACGACGACAAGCATGGGATTGATACGCAACGCAAATCCGATCACGATGACGGCCACGCCCACCAATGGCCATAAATTCACTGCTGCGTGCATCTGCACCTCCGGAACAATTCGCGTCGAGACGACCAGGTTGATGAGATCAGGCGTCGTTGCAACGGGCGCCCGTTTGAAGCAGACAACAAAATTTTCAGCGCGGAACTCAGGCGGTGACGATCGACTTCTCGCCACCCTCGGTTGCGGGCAATGCGGCGATTTCCGCAAGCGTCAGCGGCTTGGTCGGGAAACGCAGCGTGTAGTAGCCGAGTTTGGGCATCGGCGTATCTGTTTCCTTCGACAACAGCTCGCCGACGGTCAGCCCGCACATGCGTCCCTGGCAAGGTCCCATCCCGCAGCGCAGGAATGCCTTCAACTGGTTGGGCCCGCTACAGCCGATCCGAGCGGCATCGACCACCTGTTGTGCTGTCACTTCCTCGCAGCGGCACACGAGCGTTTCGCCGCGCGGGATACGCATCGCGTCGGCGGGCCGGTACAACGTCTCGAAGAACGTGCGGCCTCGCACTGCACGCGCAATGTCCGTGCGTACTTCGTTTGCGCCCGCATCGCGCGACGTCGCATCGAGCACACCCGCGAGATGCGCAATCTGCAACGCAGCCAGTTCGCCTTGCGCCTCGGCTGCGCGCGCACCGCCGATGCCGCTGCCGTCTCCCGCGATGAAGATGCCCGGGCGCGTCGAATGCAGCCACGCATCGAGCTTCGGTTGCCAGCAGCATTGCGCGTCGTTCCATTCGTGCTCGCAACCAAGCGCATTCGATAGATTCACGTTCGGCACCACGCCCTGATGGATCAGCAGCGTATCGACGGCCACGCTGCCATGCGATCCGTCATCGAGCGTGTACTCGACGGCGTTCACCGCCTCGACACCCGTCGCGCGAAACGTCGCCACGTTGCCGACCACCTCGACGCGGCGCTTCACTTCGAGCAGCAGCGAGACGCCCTTCTTCAGATAGTCGCTGCGCAGGAAATCGAACAGATGCTTCATTGCCGAACGCCGTTGCGTGCGCGGCGTGGTGTCCAGCAACGCATCGATCCGGCCGCCCGCGCGCAATACCTGTGCGGCGTACAGCCACACCAATGGTCCGCAGCCCGCGAGCACGGTCGAGCCTTGCGGCACCGCGCCCGTCGTCTTCAGCAGCACCTGCGCGGCGCCGACCGTCATCACGCCCGGCAGCGTCCAGCCTGGCACCGGCACCGGCCGTTCCTGCGCGCCCGTCGCGAGCACTACGTACGCCGCCGACAACAGGCGCGATTTGCCCGCCGTGGACACGGCCATTCGCCAGTGCTCGCCAGTGCGGTCGATCTGCCATACCGTCGTCTGCGCGAGATGTTCGGCCTTGCTCGCGATAAAGCGCTCGAGCAACGTTTCGCCGTGCCAGTAATCGTCGCCGAGAATCTCACGCGAGGGCAGCGGACTCGCGCCGATCGCGCGATAGATCTGGCCGCCGGGCGCGGACTGCTCGTCGATCACCGCAACGCGCAGACCTTTCTCTGCAAGCCGTGACGCCGCACTCAGGCCCGCCGGACCCGCGCCGACGACGAGCGCGTCGTAACGTGCATCGATATTTGCATCGATAAGCGCTTCAGTCTTCATGCGCGGCCTCCGTGTTCGCATCGCCATCAACCGACAGGAGCCGCTCGCCGTGCTGCATCTTGACGCGCATGCCGTCGCATACAGGTATGAGGCAGCCCTGCTGATTCTGTTTTCCGTCGACTTCGACCAGACAGTCGAAGCACACGCCCATCAGGCAATACGGAGCACGAGCGCTGCCGCTGACGGGCGTCGTGCGGCATGCCCCAACGTTCGCGGCCACGAGCGCCTGTGCGACGGTCTGTCCTTCGAACGCGTTGACGGTCGTATCTTCGAATACGAAGGTCACGGCTCGACGCTCGCACGGCACTACCGCCTTCGCGCTAATGCGGAACATAGCTGACTCCTTCTGCGAAGCGCGTCGGCGAGAACGGCTCCATGCTCGTATCGAGTTCACCCGCCGCGAGTTGCGGCGCGAGGTCGAGCGCATGGGCGCCTGCCAGCGTCACGCCGCTGTGACAGGTCGCGGCAAACGCGCCGGGATATTGCGTCGACTGCGCATAGATCGGAAAACCATCCGGGGAAAGAACCCGCAACGCGCCCCACATACGCACCGCGCGCGCTTCTTCAAGTGCCGGGAACGTCTTCACCGCGCGACGCGCGAGCGCGCCGAGCACGCCCATGTCGGTGCTCTTGTCGAAACCGGCTTCGACTTTCGCTTCGGCAATCATCACCGTGCCTTCGGCGGTCTGACGCAACGTGAGAATGGGATGGCGCAAGAACGGCTTTATCCGTTCGAGCACGATGATCTCGCCGCGCTGCGGACGCACTGGTACATTCAGCCCGACCATCGGCGCGAGCCGCGCGTTGGCGAGACCCGCTGCCACGATCACGCGCTCGCACGTGTAGCGCTTGCCTGCCGCGCGAATCGCAAAGCCGCCGTTTGCAAGCGGTTCAATCTGGTCGACCGCATGATGCGGCCGATACACGACGCGCTTCTGCGCAAACGCCGTATGCAGCGCGCGCAGCAGACGCAGCGGATTGGCATGGCCGTCGTACTGCGTGTAACTCGCGCCGACCACTTCCGGCCCGATACCCGGATACATCGACTTCAGCTCCGCGCGATCGAGCAGGCGCCACGGATACTTCGGAAAACCCGGCTGCGCGTGGAGCTTTTCGAGGAACGTCTTGCGGCGCGCCCATTCGTCATCGGACAGAAGGATGTGCAGGCCGCCCGGCTGCGCGAGTTGCGGATCGACGCCCGTCATTTCCATCAGCTCGCTCGCGAGTTGCACCCATAGCATTGCGGAACGCAGCGTCCATGCGGCGTACTCGGGCATACCGAGCCCCTTGCTTTGCACCCACACGAGCCCGAAGTTGGCACGCGATGCGCGAAACGCGAGATCACCTTCGTCGAACACGGTGACCTCTTCGTCTTGCCGCGCAAGCCCGTATGCGATCGCCGAGCCGACGAGTCCGCCGCCGATCACGGCGAAGCGCGTGTGAGCGGCGTGTTGCGCACTCGTCGGCGTACTCTTCGGCGTGCTCACCGTGCCCCCGCCGCAGGCGAAAACGCGTACGCCTGGTGTGCCACTGCCGCCGAAACCTTACCGTCGCGCAGATCGCGCTCGACGGCCGCGCGCGGGCGCTCGAGCGGCGCGCCGTAGCCGCCGCCGCCCGACGTTTCAAGACGCACGCTTTCGCCGTCGGCGAGCGCGATGTTTGCCGTCTTCGACGACAGTTCCACGCTGCTGCCGCCCGTCTCCTTCACGAGCCGCGCACGGCGTCCGTCGAGTCCGCCGGCTACGCCCGCCGCGACACCCGTCACGTGACTGTCCGAACGCGCCGAGAACACGATGCCTTCGCCGAGCGCCGAAATCTGCTTCGCGATGGCGAGGCCGCCGCGCGTGCGTCCCGCGCCGCCCGAATCGGCGATCAGGGCATATTCGTCGACACGCAGCGGATATTCGTTTTCCAGCGCCTCGACTGGCAGATTGGATGTATTCGTCATATGCACGTGCACGGCGTCCATGCCGTCCACTTCGTAACGCGCGCCACTGCCGCCGCCAAGCGTCTCCAGATATACGAACGAGCCCGGACGCGACCGCAACGGACCCGAAAATACGATCGCGGGACAGCAGTCGTTCGACGACGCCATGATGCGTTCCTCGGGCAGCACGCCACGAAACGCGCCGAAGATCGCGCCGGCCACTTTCTGTGCGGTGATCGAGCGCGCGCCGACGGCTGCAGGCGGCGCAGGATTGGTAATCGTGCCGATCGGCGCATGAATTGTGATCGGCTCGAACAGGCCCGCATTAGCGGGCAACTCGGGATCGAGCAGCGCCTTCACCGCATAGTAGACGCACGCCTTGAGCGCGTTGTACGGCAGGTTCATCGCGCCGCGCGCCTGCTTGCCCGAGCCCGTGAAGTCGAAATGCAGCGTGCTGCCCTTCACTTCGATGCTGACCGCGATCGCCACCGGTTCGCCGCCGCCCAAGCCGTCGTCGTCGAGAAAGCTCTCGAAGCGATAGACGCCTTGCTGCAATTCTGCGATGCGGTTACGCAGACGGCGGCGCGTATAGCCGATCACATCGTCGACGGAGCGGCGCACGGCGTCGAGGCCCATTTGCGCGATCAGCTGCTCGACGGCCTGTGCGCCGCGCGCATTGGTCGCGATCTGCACGCGCAAATCGAGCGCGCGCTCTTCGGGATCGCGCGTGTTGTTGCACAGCAGACGCAGCATGTCTTCGTCGAGCGCGCCGCCGCGCGAGATGCGGACGGCGGGAATCCGGATGCCTTCCTCGAAAATCGAGCGAAGCCCCCCTGCGATCGAACCCGGCACCGCGCCGCCGACGTCCGCGTGATGGCCGACGTTCGCTGCGAAGAACACCAGTTCGCCGTCGGAGAACACCGGCGTAACGATGTTGATGTCGGGCAGATGGCTGCCGTTAGACAGATACGGATCGTTGCAGATGAAAACGTCGCCGGGTGCGATGGATTTGCCGGGATACTGCGCGAGCACCGATTCGACAGCGCCGTTCAGCGAGCCGAGATGCAGCGGAATCTGCGTGCCCTGCACGACGAGACGTCCACCCGCATCGAACAGCGCAACCGAGCAGTCCTTGCGCTCCTTGATGTTGGTGGAGAACGACGAGCGCACCAGCGTGTTGTTCATGTCTTCGCTGATCGACAGCAGCCGGTTCGCGAACACTTCCATTTCGATCGGATCGGCGAGCGCGTCTTCGGAAGGCATTGCGTGGGAAGCGGCATTCATGGTTGTTCCTCGTATTTCTTGAATGTTCAAACCTGCTCAGGCGACCCGCACGATCAGATTGCCGTGGGTATCGACGCGCAGTGAGTGCGTCGGCGCAAGCACGGTCGTCGAACTCATCTCCTCGACGACGGCGGGACCCTGCAACGTGACGCCGGCCGTGAGCCGCTCGCGGTCATAGACGCGCGTCATCAGCCAGCCGTGCTGCTTGCCGTGATAGACGCGACGCTCGCCGTCGAGCGCGACCGACGCATCGGCGCCTTCGGCTGCGGGCGACAGCGGCGCTTTCGGCACCGCGCCCACGGCCTTCAACCGGCAGTTGATGATTTCGATTGCGCGATCCGGCACGTCGTAACCATATTCGCGCGTGTGCGCGTCGCGGAAGCCCATCTCGAATGCAGCGTAATCGCCGAAATTGACGGAATGCATCGCCACCTGTACTTCGAAGTTCTGACCGACGTAGCGCGCATCGATTGCCATCACGTAGCTGCGCTGCGGCTGTGGCACGCCTTCCTGTTCGAGCCACGCGTCGGCCTGTTCGCGCAAGCCCGCGAACGCATCGACGATCGCGGGCCAGCCGGCTTCGTCGATCAGCGCGATCTGGCTTTTCACGAAGTCGAACGACACGTCCGACAGCAGAATGCCGCGCGCGCACATCGTCCCCGGTTCCTGCGGCACGATCACGGTCGAAATACCGCACTCCTCGGCTACTTCCAACGCGTGCAGCGGACCCGCGCCGCCGAACGCGTACAGCGCGAATTCGCCAAGGTCGTAGCCGCGCTCGGTCGAAACGGAACGGATCGCGCGCGCCATGTTCGCGTTGGCGATGCGGATGATGCCTTCCGCCGCGTCTTCGACGGGCAGGTTGAGCGGCGCGGCGACGCGCTGGCCGATCACGCGGCGCGCGCCTTCGGCGTCGACAGGCATGCGGCCCTTGAGCAACGCCACGGGATTCAGGCGTTGCAATGCGACTTCGGCATCGGTGATCGTCGGCTGTTCGCCGCCGCGCATGTAAGCGACGGGGCCCGGCACCGCGCCCGCGCTGTGCGGACCGACTTTCAGCGAACCGGCATCGTCGATCATCGCGATGCTGCCGCCGCCCGCGCCAATCACGTGGATATCGACCATCGGCGTCTTGACGGGATAACCCGCGACTGCACGCGTCGACGTGAAAAGCGGCGCGCCGTCATGGATCAGCGAAACATCGGTGCTGGTGCCGCCGACATCGAATGTGACGAGGTTGCGAAAGCCGATAGTGCGTCCAACGGCCGCCGCGCCGACTACCCCCGCGGCAGGACCCGACAGGCACGTGCGTACCGGGAACTGCCGCACCGTATCAATCGACATCAAGCCGCCGTTGGAATGCACCGTCGACGGCGCCCGGGCCACGCCCAGTTCTCTCACGCGGCGCAGGAAGCGTTCGAGGTAGAGCGCCATCTTAGGGCCGACGGTCGCGTTGAGCGCCGTCGTGGACAGCCGCTCATACTCGCGGAATTCGGGCAGCACGTCGCTCGACACGCTGATATAGGCGTCGGGAAACTCCGCGGCGACGATTTCACGTGCGCGACGCTCGTGCGTCGGATTGCGGTACGCGTGCAGAAAGCAGATGGTCACTGCCTTCACGTCGGCATCGCGCAGACGGCTGGCGGCTTCACGTACCGCGTTCTCGTCCAGCGGCACGAGCACGTTGCCTTGCGCGTCCATCCGTCCCGCCACTTCGATGCGATGCTCGCGCGCCACCAGCGCGGGCGCCTTGCCGACGCTGTAGTCGTAAAGATGCGGACGCGTCTGGCGGCCGATTTCCAGCACGTCGCGAAAGCCCGCCGTCGTGATGAGTCCAGTCAGCGCGCCCTTGCGCTCAATGATCAGATTGGTCGCGACCGTCGTGCCGTGGCCGACGTGCGAGACATCTGCGGCCGACAGTCCGCGCATCACCAGAAGCTCGTCGATGCCATTGCCGATCGCCTCGGACGGGTCGGACGGCGTCGATGGAACCTTGTGGAAAAAGGTGTCTCCGCTGCGTTCGTCGGTGATCACAAAGTCGGTGAAGGTGCCGCCGACGTCAATGCCGATTCGATACATGATGTTTGATGCCCTTGCCGTGGAATGAGTCGTTCATGCGGATAGTCAGAGACGTCACAACTGGCGATTACGCTAAGCTGTCACACCGCTGAAACGATGAAATGATGGTAAGGCGCGGCAAACGCGGTCAGCAGCAACGCCATAAATACTGGTATCGACAGCATTTGTAGACAATGGAAAAAATTCCCGACCTCAATCTTCTGCTTCATCTCGACGCGCTGGTCCGCTGCGCCAACGTCTCGCGGGCAGCCGAGCATCTGGGCATCACGCAATCGGCGATGAGTGCAGCGCTGTCGCGCTTGCGCCGCGTGTTCAACGATCCGCTGCTGGTTCGGGAAGCCAATGCCACCGTGCTGACCGATCGAGCGACGGCGCTTGCGGCGCAGTTTCGACCGCTTCTCGAACAATGGCTGGACGTGACGCTGGAGCGCGGCCACTTCGACCCTGCGCAATCGCGCCGCATTTTCACGCTGTACGCGAGCGACTACGTCCAGTTCGCGCTGCTGCCGGCGCTCGCAGCGACGCTCACTGACGAGGCGCCGAATATTTCGCTGAGCGTGGTGCCCGCCAAACCGCATCACGGGCTGGCCATGCTGGAATCGAATCACGTCGAGTTCGTCGCGGGTTACTACCCGACGCCGGGCAGCACGCTGCGCATGCGTCCGCTATTTGAGGATCAAGTCGTTTGCATCGTGCGCGAAGGGCACCCGTCGCTCGACAAGGACTGGAGCCTGGACGCGTGGCTATGCTATGGCCATATCGATCTGGCCGCACACACACGAAATGCAGGCGAACTGCTCGATCGCAGGCTGGAGCAGATGGGCAAGCGGCGCAGTGTGCGCATGACAATGTCGAGTTATCTCGCGGCGCCGTCGGTTGTCGCGCGCTCCGACCTGATCGCGAACCTGCCTGAGTCGGTCGCGCTCCAGTTCGCCAGACAGGGATTTGTTCTCAGGCCAGTACCTATTGCGGTGCCGCCTATCCGAATCTCGCTTTACTGGCACGAGCGCTATCAGAACGACGCAGGCCACGCGTGGTTTCGCCATTACGTCACGCGAAATGCGAAGGAAACGACGACAAACGGCTAGAAATAGTGCTTTGATCCATGAACACTGACTGCTTGCTGATGCGCAGCGGCCATTTCAATGTGCTGGCGCAAGATCGGACCAAAGTCTCTTCCTGGCCGATCACTGACGGCTGTTTCGGCGATTGATCCTCTCAACACTGACGGTGGCTTTGGCTGGACGGTTTCCCGCAACGGCAGCGGACAGACCTCAGCGTGCATCGCTTCGACTGTGTAGATTTGCATTGCACGTCGTATGCGGTCTTTAAGAACGCCGCTCTTAGGTCACTGGAAGCGAGGGCGGAGTTCCATCGTTAAGAAGTTGACGAGTTAGCCATCCTGATTTGTCTTTACACCGGGTGCTGATGTTAATCTGTGAATCAGCCGCTCGATGGAAGGGTGTCCTTCGTCGACCGCTTACTGCACGTCACCCAGTCCGCATATTCCGTCAGCGGCACGACTTGAGCAGAACACTTTCGTCGTCATGCCTGTGAACGCGCTTCATGAGCGGATCGCAGCTATCGACGGTGCACAGAACATCGGCGACTTCGATGGCTGCGCCACAGTCCATCTACGATGACCTCAGCTTCCGAACCGGCCGCTCCGCACTGCATATCAGCCGGCTGGTATGCAGTGCCTGAGCCCAGCGGCTACCCATGCCGCAAACCGTCTACATCGGTCGAATGCGCCAGTTCCTTTTGGGCCTCGAGCATGGTGAGACGCTCAGTCAGGGCTTTATGAACGAGTGCGTACGCGTCACTCCCCAACGTCAGCCGCTTCGGCGCCGGCTGCTGGTCCGCCGATGCGATGATCGCCGAAGCAACCTTGCGTGGATCGCCCGGAAACATGGCGAGGCCGGCTGTCGCCGTCATGCGGCGAAATTCTCCTGCAGGCGTCTTGTCATACACGTCCAATGCCTGCGCCATGTCCGCGCTCGATGAGGCGAAACTGGTGCGCGATGCGCCAGGTTCGACCAGCGTCACTTCGATGCCAAACGGGGCGATCTCCGGCCTCGTACCTTCGAAAAAGCCCTCAATGCCCCACTTGGTGGCGGCGTAGACGCCCATGGTCGGGTACGCCGCCTGGCCGACTGACGACGAAATCTGGATGATTCGACCGCCACCTTGCCGCCGCAGGTTGGGGATCGCCGCACGCGCAACCTGAATCGAACCAAGCAGATTCGTATCGAGCTGTCGCTCGATCTGCGCGTCTCCGACTTCTTCGGCGGCGCCGAACAAGGCATAGCCCGCGTTGCTTACGACGACGTCGATACGCGCCAGCTCCGAAAACGCGCGGTCGATGACCCTACGCACCGCTGAGCTGTCCGTGACATCAAGGATCGCGACCCAAAGACGTTCGCCATATTGCGCGGCAAGGTCCTCGAGAGCATTGGGTTTGCGAACCGTCGCCGCGACGCGGTCGCCGCGCTGGAGAAGGAGCTCTGCAAGCTCGCGTCCAAAACCGCTACTTGCACCTGTGATGAACCATGTCTTCGACATTCGATTGTCCTCCGTATGGTTAAGTCGTTCCCGCTGTCAGTCTGCCCTTGCAAAGCTGACCCGCTGCAGGGCTACGTTTGAGATCGCAACGCAAGGTACTGTCGATTCGAACCGCACAGTCGACGAAACAGCCAGAAAAGCGATCATTCAAGCGAAGATGCCGTCCCATTGTCGACCTTCATCTGCGCAAGACTGCGACGCAGCACGGCCACATTTTTCGGCCCGTTCAAGACGCTGAACTGATGCTGCGCCTCGCGCCAGAGCGGCGCCGCCCGTTCAAAAAGATCCGTTCCCTCCGGGGTGAGTTCGACGATTCGAATGCGACCGTCCGTGGGAGACGGCCGCATCGTCACAAAACCATCGCGCTCCAGAAAACCGATCATCTTTCCCATCGCGGTCCGTTCGATGTCGAGGCGTTCGGCCAGGGCATTGACCGAGGCGCTCCGCTGTTCATTCAAGGTCGCCAGGATAAGAAATTGCGTGATGCGAAGGCCGGATGGCTGGAGACAGGCGTCGTAAAGACGCGAGATCTGACGTGCCGCCTTCCTCACCGCAAAGCAGTTGCATTGATCGACCCCGATGGGTTGGTTTTCCGGCGGCATCTCGTTTCCTCCTCAACGTTAGTTAAATTGCCCACGCTCTTTGCGCGTTCGTCAGGCGAAAGCGCTGCGATACTTCTCAATGAAAGCTGGGACGGAAAGCGCCGGCGTTCCGGTGATCTTCTCGACGGCATCGTTAGTACCCTGAAACACCCCTTCCCGATAGTGCTGCGCGACTTCGACAAGGTGCTGCACAAGGAACGGAGGGAACTTGTACACCTGCTCCATCTGTCGCTTGAAATCTTCTATCGATGTCGGAACGTATTCGATCGCCACGCCGAGCACCTCGCTCATGGCTGCAGCGATTTCCGTATGGTTCATCTCCACCGGACCGTTGAGAGTGTAAGTCTTGCCGCCATGGCCTGCGGGACTCGCCAGAATGTGGGCAATAACCCGTCCCTGGTCGTCGGTGCTGATCGGGGCATGGCGGCCGTTCGCAAAAGGGAAATCGATCTTCTTTCTGGCCCAGATTTCCTTCGCGAAATGCGGGTAGACGAGCCAATCCGCAAAGAAGGTGGGCCGCAGATGCGTCGTAGGCACACCCGACCAGTCGAAGACCTGCTCCGAAATCCAGTGGTCCTGTGCCGCATGGCTGGTCGACTCTCGCCGCGCCGAAATCTGCGACATGTTGACGATCGCAATGACACCAGCTTCCTTCGCGGCCTGCGCGAAATAGGCTGCAGCGCCAAGAATCCCAGGCGCGATCGGGTGAAGGAAGTACGCTGAACTGACACCCTCCATAGCCGCACGGATGTCATCGATGTTGGAGAAATCTCCGACGGCGATTTCAACGCCGCGTGCCCTCAGCGCCGCTGCCCGCTCGTCGTCCGAGCGCACGTAAGCGCGTACACGCCTGCCCATGTGGAGCAGTTCGTCGATGGCCGCACCGCCGGTACGGCCGGTTGCTCCGCTTACAAGAATGGTCGCTTCGTTCATGATCTTGATCCTTTTAAATTAAGAGCATATGCTCCTTGCAGTCAATATAGAAGCATATGCTCCTAGTTGCAAGTTCTTTTTGACGCTGATGGCTGGGCAGGCAATTTTCGGGTGGAATCGTAAGACCTTGCCGTTCTTGAATGAGAGCCGCGCTAGGACGCTCCCCTGCCACGAACGACGCCGGGCCGCGCGTTGATCCTCGTGAACCAGGCATTGAGCAACGGCAATCCAGGCCAGTCGATGTCATACCGCACTGCAAAGGCGCTCGTGTAGACCCCGATGTCGACGAGTGTGAAGCCGTCACCCGCCATGTATGGGGCGTCACTGACGAATCGTTCGGCCTGAACGAGAGCCTCGAGCGAGCGGCCGGCTAAAAATCCGGCGCTGTGTTCGTCACCTTCTCGTGTCAGGGAAAAAGCGCTGCGGTTGGGTGCGATAACTTCAGTGACGAAATAAAGCAGGCGCTCGAAAAACAGGCCTGCTGCCGGGCCCGAATCAGGTATTAGCCTTTTGCGAGATCGACTCGCTACATACAGCATGATCGCGTTTGCCTGGGCGAGGATAAAATCCGCCTCCGCCAGGGCAAAGGCCGCTCTTCGGCTGTTGCCTGTTTGCGCTCCGTGAAGACGGACTGCTGCCACGAGCGGATCTCCCACAACGTTCAGGGCCAGCGCCTTAGTTCATAAGCGCGCCCTTCCAACATCAACTGACACCGTGGCCGAGCGCGAAAGAGAGGAGCGCAGAAACGCGCTTCGCGCGCCACATCTGTCGTGTCCCAGGCAGAGTGCGCGCTAGCGACGCGTGATGTCAGCTTTCAAACGGAGCATGATTGATCAGATCGCACACGTTCGGAACGTCGAAACCATGTACGTGGCGACGCCCGATATCGGCGATGCCAGTGCCCACAGTCGTATGGGGTTTCTTTCTCGCAACTTCAGCCAACGCTTCGGTAAACGCCGCTTTAAATCCGAGACGGGGGTAAAGCGCGAGCGTGTCATCGATGAGTGAGGGCGTGACTTCGTCCAGAAAGAGTCCAAAGACGTCGAGATGGGCGCCCATATAGACGAGAGCGATTTCTGGCTGCTTGCGGTCGGCGAGGCCGCCAGCAGAGTGAAGCGCGATTGCGTCCCATACGAGTTCGGTTTTCGATTCCGGGTAGCCATGGGCCAGCAAAAGGCGGCTGGCCGCATCGGCGCCGTCCACTTCAAAGCGTTGGTCTGCGGCAAATTCATCCGTAAGGCCCAGATCGTGAAGCAGGGACGCGAGGTACACCGCTTCGCGATCGTATTTCAGACCTCGCCTCCTGCCGAGGAATTCGGCGAACCACCATGTCCGATGCACGTGATGCATCATCGCTGTGGAATGGACCCTTTCGACGAGCGAAGCGGCTTTGGCGGCGATGTCCGAGTTCGGAGCACTAACTCCTCCGACAATCACAGGTTCACGCATGGCATGCCCTCCGGACATGTGAAGTTGCATAGCAGGTCCAGTCTAGAGAGTTGGAGGACGGCGGAAATGACGGTTTCTGGGCGATTCGTGCCACAATTGCTGCCTATGCATGAACATGCGAATGCGCCTCTATGAGCAAACGGACGAAGCCGCTCGACCCGCCTGCAGGCGCAACGGCCAAGCGGGTTGTGATATTGGGCTTGCCTCCGGTGGACGCGCTCGACGTGATCGGCCCAGCGGAAGTATTCGCGTGGGCGAATCAGTTGCACGGCGGCAAAACTGCCCCCTATGCACTCGAACTGGTCTGCGCGGCTGCCAATGTGCATCTGGAGAGCGAAACAGGTATTGGGCTCATGGGGCATCGCACTCTCGAACAGGAGCGTAGTGCGAACAAACCGATCGACACGCTGCTCGTGACTGCGGGCTCCAGAACATTCGATCAACTTGATCAGACAGCCATAGAGTGGATCCGAATGCGTTCGCAGACAGTACGGCGCGTGTGCTCGATATGTGTCGGAGCGTTTGCCCTGGCTGCTGCAGGCGTTCTGGATGGACGCAGGGCGACGACTCATTGGGGCATGGCACGGCGCCTGGCGCAGCGCTATCCCAAGGTACAGGTTGATCCGGATCCGATCTGGGTGAAAGACGGCAATGTGTACACGTCGGCGGGCATATCGTCGGGAATAGACCTCGCGCTTTCCCTTGTGAGCGAAGACCTGGGAAATGACTTCGCTTTGGAGATTGCCAAAAATCTGGTCCTGTTTTTACGCCGTCCCGGAGGACAGGCGCAGTTTAGCGTCGCACTTCAGTCACAGCGTACGCATAATTCAAGTCTGGACGAATTGTGCCTCTGGATCGGTGAGCATCTGCATATGGACCTTACGGTCGAGATACTGGCAACCCGCCTGTCAACCAGCGTCAGGACGCTGATGCGCATCTTCCAGCGGGAATTGCAGACCACTCCCTCGAGATACGTCGAACGCGTCCGGCTCGAATCGGTCTGTCGTTCGCTTGAACTCGGGGAGCGATCGATGGAAGAGATCTGTCGTCGGAGCGGGTATCACAGCGTCGACGTCCTAAGGAAGGCATTTGCACGCCGCTTCGGGGTAAGCCCAAAAGATTACGCGCGGCGGTTCGCGACAAGCAGCGAGCTATCTCAGGTCGGCTAGCATTGGCCGGTTGAGCATGAAGGTGCTTAGTTCTGCGCAGAGCATACTGCGGAATCGGCGCTCGTATCCTGCTGTATGGCCCGATCTGATAGCTACCCCGCAGGTAATCGTTCCCGCGAGCACGCGAGTGCTGCCGCGACAACTCCGCTATGCAAACGCTCACGGGGTTAATGTCGGTCAGCAAACAGGCAGAAGCAGCGGGCATCGACATCGAAGGCGAGCTTCTTCCAGGAGGATCAACCGGTCGCCAACGCGCAGGCGTTCGCCGCCTTTCTCACGTCGGCCGCATAAGCCGAGTGGATAGCCTATGCGAAGCCTCCCTTATGCGACACCCGACACGTACTCGACTATCTGGGCCGCTACACCCGACCCACCGACGCTTGGCTATCTGGTCATGCTCTAGCAATTCGTCGTTCAGGTTTCGCCAGCCGGCGAGTGTACGATCGCTGTCACGTGGAGAGTTCGCGCAATCCGGAAGCCAAGCTCTCTGTACAGGCGAATAGCAGGAGTATTCGTCGTGAACACGTGCAAGAACGGGATGCGGTCGTGTTGCTGAATCGATGCCGATACATGCTCCACCAGCAGTCGTCCCAACCCCTTACCACGCCAATCCGGATGCGTACATACGGCGCTGACCTCCACGTGCCTGCCCGCGGCCATGCGCTCTCCCGCCATGGCCACAAGTCGCCCTTTCTCGCGAATACCGAAGAAGTTGCCCAATTCATTCGTGCGCGAATTGAAAGGACCCGGTCGAGTAATCTCGACCAGCTGCAACATATCCGAAACGTCGTCGGGTCCAAGGCGGACAACTCGGGCGTCGGAAGACTGCCGAAATTTTTTTTCTGCAATCATCTGGTGGCCGTTGGCGTCGAGCGTCACAGCGTAGCCAGAAGGTATCTCTGGTTTCATCGCAGTAAAGAGGATAAGGCTCTGACCGGGCGGCAACATGGCTGCGATTTGGGCGACGCTCTCTGCACTATATTCACGCGCAGCGCCAAAGGGCGCAAATTCTCGCCGGTATCTCGCGCCGCCTTTAAAACGTTCGACACACTCCTGCGGCGCTTCCGACAAAGACGCCCAGACTACGTTGGCGAGATACTCATCGGATTCGATATCTGCTGCTCCGACTACGTCAGTTTTAGGTGGCTCCATGGCGTACTCTTGAGGTTTGATGGATTTTTTGATTCGGTCGGTATCTTTGATACGGCTTGCATCCGCTCAAAGGCAGCGGCGCGCTCCAGAGTAGAACGCTGAAGGGCGTCGGCCGCTCGGTCGATCTCAAAGAGGCCTCACACGATGACTCAACGCCTGGCACCTTCAGTAGCTCGATCGATCTTTCCTTTCTGAATCAACGTCCGAACATGTCACCAGCCCTCAGAACGAGCCGGATGCAGCCCCGCCAGTAGCTTTCCGCAGTCGCCCGAGTACCTCTCACTCCAATTCGGCCTCGTTTGGCTGAAAGTGAATGACGGTTTTAGGGGCACGGCGCGAAATATGCCACCGTCAATGCCGGCCTCGCGGCCATCGGGACAACCGCTGAGTGACCAGAATCAGACCCCTGCGAAGATAGATGGGCCCGGCAGGCAGCGCTTTGCCGGACCGTCACGCCCGCTTGTTTATGCTGGCTTCCGGGCTGGAATGTCTCGCACTACTTCAGTCAACTCGCCGGTATCAATGTTGTAGAACAAGCCATAGAGATTGAAATGTTTCGGCACACCTGGGCTAGCGCGAAGTAGCTCAACGTCGTATTTGAGCGATTTCTCGTAATCCTCAATGCAGAGGCTATCGCGATCGTACGACTTCGAGATATCCGCGCCATGATCGTGATGGAACGCGTCGATAATGCCATCCGCGGTGAAGGCCGTCGCGCCGCAGAAAGAGTGGTGTACCACGACGACATTCTGCATCCGGAAGAGAAACTCCATTGTCGAAACCGATTGCAGCGCGGCGACAGCCCGGCCACCCGCGTTAGATACGGTAAACAAGGTCGCCGTATGTCCGACCCGGCTGCCGTGTTCGTCGATGATGTTCTCGCCGGGGTAAATCTCCCCAAAATGCTCGGCAACCTTCTTTGGAATTTCGCTTGCCCGAGGATCGAAGCAGTACACCACGATCGTCTTCATCGGGATGAACGTGGGTATCAGGTCACGGATAGTGGATGCGTCGTACCAAGGCTGCTTCCTGAATTGGAAATCATTGAAGTTCGGCATATATTTGCTCCAGTTACCTGCTTCTCAGTGTGTGGTGAAGGCAGTCGTACCCTCTTGTGTATCGATAATCTCCATGCTCCGCGTTTGCTGCAATTCGATCGCACGCACAACGCAGCCGACGCGCGCCTTTGCGACCGTGCAAACGTCAAGGTCGCTACCGCGGCAAGCGCAAGAAACGGCAAAATCGTTGCGTTCACTACCGACCAGCCGAAGCGCGCCAGCATCTGTCCCGCGCCCAGCGATCGAGCGTGGTGGCATCGGATCGTATTGATAGGGCTGCTGAGGCCCCAATCGTCGCATTAACGGCATTGGCTGAATGACAATTTCGCGTCAGTTCCTGCCTACTGCTCCCGGCGTCTTGTCTACACCGCGGCCTTCTTCGCTCAACAGATTTCTGCAATTTTTCGCCACTTCGTCATAGCCCACGACAGATGCTGGCGAACATCATGGGATCCTTGAGAAGAGGTGCCGTCCCGGGGGACACGGCGATCCAGATCCCCATGACGCACAAGAAGGAAGCAATCGGAGTTGCCAGCTTCTGGCCCTTCGGCAGGACTTTTTCGGCGAACATGAACAGCGTCAGCAACGCCATCCAGGTCAGGCTCATTGCGCCGACAGCGAACATCACTGCCATGAGCGCCCAGCAACAACCGACACAAACCAGTCCGTGCCGGAAGCCCATCCTGACAGCACCGAAATTGCCTTCCCGCCAGTAGCGCGCGAAAAACGAGAGAGGCGTGCGGCATCCCGTCAGGCAAACCTGCTTCAGGGACGAGACCTGAAAGAGACCCGCAATGATCAGCACCGAGCCGGCCAGCGACGGTCCCGCGCGATTCCACGCGATCATCTCTGGGCTGACTGCCCGAATGGCCAGGTCCAGAAGATAGGCCCCAAGGCCGTAGGCGACCCAGGCTATGCCGTAGCCGGCGACAAAGCTGGTCATGACGCTTGGACGCGCGGCGGATGCCCTGTCGCGCGACCTGAGCACCGCAGCGAACGCTGCAATGTAGTTGAGTTCGGACGGTAGCATCATTGCGGTCAGCATCACCACCCAGCCTGCGAGAAAGACCGGCAGATTGTGCAGCGGCGTTCCCGGCCCTTCGTCCATGCCGCCCATGAGCACTAGCGCGCAGAGCCAGGCCGAAAGGCTGAGTGCCAGGACAGCCATCGTCCAGCCGAGGGCCGGCTGTCCCCGTCCCAGAGCGGACGCTGCAGATCGCGAAGCGGACAGTACGGCTCTCATGGCGCGTCCGGTCCATGCCAGTTGAACGGGATATGCTTGCTGGCCTGACCGGCCGGGATGTTCTGATCAAAGCCGAACGCCTTCCAGCGGCCCGCCACGCTCTTGCCCCAGGTCACCGGGGCGTCGGTCGGACCGACCTCGCTCCCCGGCGGGTTGTAGCTCTGGAGACGTTTCGTCGGATCGGAGGTCGGGCCGCTCATGGCCCTGCCGCTCGCCTCGACCTTGTCCTCGACCGCCACGCTCCACCGTTCGAGCGCACTGTCGACCTCGACTGAAATGTTGGCAAACTCGACGCCCTTGATTCCGCTCACATGTGTCGGCACGAACTGCTTCATCCACCCCCCGGCCTGGCCGGTGAAGATCGCCACCAGCGCCTGCCGCTGGTCCTCGTCGGACGCGGCGTCGAAGAACACGCCGGGGTTCAGCATCGCGCCGTCCCAGAGATTCCCGGTAAATCCGGCAATCAGGACAACCTTCAGGCCCGCCATCGGCGTCGCGCCGTAGTGCCCCTCATTGATCCTGTAAGCCCAAAGCACCTCGCAATGATTATTGGTCGGAGGCTGGGCGAAGGTGCAAGGACACGGCGAATTGCACGAGCACACGTCGAACCACTCACCGGCGATCTGCCATTCTGGAATCACATCGATGTTTTCAGATATCTGGTCTGTCATTGCCTGCCCTTCTGGCTGATCCAAGAAATTGTCTGGACATCATGAGCCTGACGCCTGATTATCATCAGTGTCGAAATCGACATTAACCAAGGCAATATCGACATATGGCGTCACATCCTCCAAACGAAATTGGCATCGTCGAATTTCCAGGCGCGCAGCTCGCAGCCATACATGGTTTGATTGATTTATTTGAGGTTGCAGAGCGGTTCGCCGCGCAGCATCACAAAGAGCAAACGGCCTTCCTTAGGGTGAGCCGATGGCGTCCTGATGCGCCGGGCAAGGCTCCAGTTAGAAGCCCCAATATTGCCAGGGACGCTAACAGGTCACCCGCCGTGCTCATATTGCCGCCGCGCCTTGGCGGACCGCTGTCACGGGAAGACGCAGTGCCATTCGTTGACTGGCTGCTGAGCCATCATCGTGCAGGGGCAACGCTCGCCTCCATATGCGGAGGCGCGTTTCTGCTGGGTGAAACAGGCCTTCTGGCCGGACGATCGGCGACGACACATTGGGCTCATGCAGAGATATTCCGGCAGCGGTTTCCCGATGCACGTCTGGATACCGACAAGCTCGTCATCGATGACGGCGATATCATCTGCGCCGGGGGAATGATGGCGTGGATTGACCTTGGTTTAAAACTGGTCGACCGTTTTCTAGGGCCGACCATCATGGCCGATACTGCGCGCTTTTTACTGGTCGATCCTCCCGGCCGCGAGCAACGCTACTACAGCGTTTTTTCTCCGAACCTGACCCATGGCGATGCCGCCGTGCTGAAAGTCCAACATTGGCTTCAGGCCACCGGCGCCAAAGATATGGCTCTCGCATCGCTCGTCTCGCAAGCCGGACTGGAAGAACGGACCTTCCTGCGGCGATTTCGAAAGGCGACCGGCCTGACAGCCATCGACTACTGTCAGAGACTGCGCGTTGGAAAGGCGCGCGAGATGCTCCAGTTCAGTAACTTGCCTGCGGAGACAATTGCGTGGGAGGTCGGTTACGGCGATGCGGGGGCGTTCCGCAAGATTTTCAACAGGGTTACAGGGCTCACACCGGGCGAATATCGTCGACGATTTAGCGTGAACCGAATCTAGAGCCGGGGATCCATGTCAACGGCACTCAGGAATTGATACAGTTTCTGTCGGCATCGGCACTTCAGATTTGATACACCGGGTTGTAGTGTT